>CAZCZO010000013.1:0-83808 GCA_964503275.1 uncultured Gemmatimonadaceae bacterium
ACCACACCAAGCCGATGCGCGTACGCCAGCGCCTCGGCGACCTCGACAGACCATCTCAGCGCGTCCGCCACCGCGACGGGTCCTGCGGCGAGGCGATCGCGGAGCGTCGCGCCCGCGACGTTCGGCATCGCGTACCACAGCGTGTCGCCCGCCTCGCCGGAGTCGAAGAGGGGCAGAATGTGCGGGTGTGCTAGCGACGCGGCGAACTGCACCTCACGCAAAAAACGCGCGGCGCCCAGCGACTGGGCGACTTCAGGCTTGAGCACTTTGAGCGCTACATCACGCCCGTGCTTGATATCGCGGGCCAGCCAGACCGTTGCCATACCGCCAGCACCGAGCTCGCGGATAATGGCATAGCGATCTGCGAGCGCGCGCACCACGTCGGTGGGAGGTAGGATCATAGCGCATAAGCTAACGTTCGCCGGACACGGCGGCATCTCGGCGGATTGCTCACTCTCTGCGTCACCAGCGGCATTGCAACCATTCCGGTTACGTGCCAAGGCAGCATCGTTTCCGACGTCCCCGGTTTGTACCCGCGTCCCGCATAACGAAGCTTGCTGGTGATGAACGCGGTGAGGATGCAGTTGTGGGGCGGCCGCCCTGTGGAGCATGGGACGGCCTAGCTGTAGTTAGCAAGGAGGTTGTTCACAGGACGTAAGGAGTACAAGCTGTGGGTGTCGAGTCCTCAACTCCCACCCCTCAGAGGTCCTGTGAACCCCCATCATCCCCAGGCCCGGCTGACCGTCGCCGGGCGCCAGCTCGCCGTGGCGCGGGTCCGTACCGGCGTCCCCGTGGCGCAGGTGGCCACCGCGCTCGGCGTCTCGCGGCAGACCGTGTATAAGTGGCTCCGGCGCGCCGCGGGCGCCAGTCCCGAGTGGACCGACCGCTCCTCGCGGCCGCGCCGGTCCCCGACGCGGCTGCCCCGGCATCGGCGGCGGCAGATCGAGCGGGCGCGCCGCCGCCGCTGGAGTACGCCGCGCATCGCGCAGCACCTGCCGCTGCCGCTCTCGACTGTGGTGACCCACGTGCGCCGCGTGGGCCTCGCCCGGCTCCCGGCCCTGGCCCCGCCGCCGCTGGTCCGTCGCTACGAGCGCGCCTATCCGGGCGAGCTCGTGCACCTCGATGTGAAGAAGCTCGGGCGCATCGGGCGGGTCGGCCACCGCATCCACGGCGACCGCCGCACCCGGGTGCGCGGCATCGGCTGGGAGTATGTCCACGTCGCCATCGACGATCACTCGCGCCTCGCGTATGCGGAGGTCCTCCCCGACGAGACGGGGGACACCGCGGCAGGCTTTCTGCAGCGCGCCACGGCGTGGTATGCCACGCTCGGCATCCCCGTCGAGCGGGTGCTCACCGACAACGGCGGCTGCTACCGGAGCCTGCCCTTCGCGACGACCGCGCTGGCCCTCAGCATCGGCCAGCGCTTCACGGCCCCCTATCGGCCGCAAACCAACGGGAAGGCGGAGCGCTTCATCCGCACCCTGCTGGTGGAATGGGCCTACGCGCGACCGTACCGCCACTCCCACGAACGCCGCCGGGCCTTGGCGGCTGCCCTCAGCTACTACACCTTCGAACGACGCCACACGGCGCTCCACTTCGCCCCACCCGCCAGCCGGCTCCCCGCGCGCCTGTGAACAACGTCCTCGTCAACTACAGCTAACGGCGGTTGGTGGCCGATGGCCGGCTACGGTAGCGGGTGGGCGGCCCCTGCCTCATCGCACAGCACGGGTCGGCCGTGGCCGCCCACCCGCAATTATTTGGATCGGCCACGGCACAGCCTGACGTTAGCGCGATCGCGGCAGGGTTCCGCAGACGGCCAAGTGTGATTACATTGTAATCACCTTTCACCACCGACCTATGAAGACGCGACTGGTCCGTATCGGCAATTCCCGCGGCATCCGCTTGGCCAAGCCCGTACTGGAGCAGGCTGGCCTCGAGGACGAGGTCGAGATTCGCGTTGAACCAGGCGCCGTGATTATCACGGCGGCCGTTAGTCCGCGGGCCGGATGGGCCGAGGCCGCGGCGAGGCATGGCCCGAGCGAGTTGGTCGATGCGCCGAGTGCTACGCGCTTTGACGACGAGGAGTGGTCGTGGTAGCGGCTGCCGTGCGGCGGGGTGAAGTGTACCTGGTGGAGCTGAGCCCGACGCGCGGACGCGAAATCCGGAAGACGCGGCCGTGCGCGGTAGTTTCGCCGGATGAACTCAACGCGAATATGGGCACGTTCATCGTGGCCCCGCTGACGACTGGGTCGCACGCGTATCCCTTTCGCGTCCCGTGCCGATTCTTGGGGAAGGATGGCCACCTTGTGCTCGATCAGTTGCGCACAGTCGATCGCGAGCGGCTCGTGAAGCGCCTCGGCACGCTGACGGCGCCAACGCTTGCCAAGGCGCTCGGCGTGCTGCAGGAAATGTTTGCGGTGTAGCGCCACGCTAACACCGCTTGAAGCTGACAACGGCAGATCGGGCGGAAGCGCACGAGCGCGCCGCGCCCGTCTCTCACGCTGGGTTTGCGCGGCGCGCTCGTGCGCATTTCATTTGAGCCGTTGCAGCTGAACCTTGTCGTCGGCGTGACGCGAGCCGGGCCCGGACTTGCGGGTAGTAACGCGAGGCGTTATTGTCGAGGGTGATTCGGAGCTTCGCTGACCGCGACACCGAGCGCCTCTGGGCGCGAGAACCCGTCCGCCGATTCCCACCCGACCTCCGCCGCATCATGCTCCGGAAGCTTGGCCTGGTCGACGCTGCCGTGCACCTTGAGGACCTGCGCATCCCACCGGGCAATCGCCTCGAGAAGCTACGCGGCGACCGGGCCGGCCAGCACTGCATCCGCATCAACGACCAGTGGCGCATCTGCTTCCGCTGGGCCGACGGCAACGCCGACGACGTCGAGATCGTCGACTATCACTAGGAGGTCCTATGGCCAAGAAGCTCGATCCCATCCATCCCGGCGAGGTGCTCCTCGAAGAGTTCCTCGGGCCGCTGGGCATCTCGCAGTATCGGCTGGCGCACGCCATCAGCGTCCCCCCGCGGCGCATCAACGAGATCGTCCACGGGAATCGGGCCATCTCTGCCGACACCGCGCTCCGCCTGTCGCGCTTCTTCGGGACCAGCGCGCAGTTCTGGCTGAACTTGCAGGCGCGCTACGATCTTGAGACCGAACGCGACCGTCTCGGCGCGCGCCTCATGAGCGAGGTCGAGATCTTCGCTTAACAGCCAGGGACATCGGTAGCACTCTAGACCGGGGACATGGGTAACACTTGGTTTGCGTGCCCGATCATTCCCGGATGAAGTCATCCCGCTCGTCGAGCGTCGCCAGTAGGATGCGCCCGACGTAGATGGACCAGACCCCATCAGCCTCCTCATCCAGGCCGATGCGATACCCGCCGAGGGCATTGGCGATGAAGAGCAGCTTGGTCTTCAAGGGGAAGGTGCTCACGCGCTTCACCAGATAATGTCCCGGGTACTCGAGGTCCGGCAGCCGGGACGGGTACTCGCGGAGCGACGCCTCGTACTGTGACCCCCGGGGCCGTCCGCCGTGGTGGGTATGTGGCCGTTCCTCGTTGTACTCGGCGCGGAAGGTATCAAAGGCCCGTTGCTGGGCGCGCAGGGTGGCCCGCAACGGCCGAATGGCTTCGCGTGTGAGGGTTCGGTGCATCCGCTACAGACCGCAGAGCGCTCGCGTCACGAACGGGGGACCGTTTGCGGTTCGGATCGCCCGCGGCAGCCAGTACTCGCGGAAGGCGCGCTCGAACACCGGCCGCGCCTCCTCGCCCTTGACCGAGCGCAGACCGTGGCAGCTCAGGAGGAAGCGGGCCTGTTGGTCCGCGACGGTGAGCGGATAGCCGTAGATCTGGTCCTGGGTCCAGCACTGGCGTTTGACGTCGGCCGTCCACCGGTCGTTCGGCACCTCGACACGGCGCACCAAGGCATACCCTGACTTCCAGCTGATCCCGTAGCGCTCCGCCAGCTCGGTCATGGTGTACAGTCCGCGCCGTTACTCCCGGTCGAACTCCTTCTTCCGGTCCACAGGTCGCATCTCCTGCCACGGCATCGTAGCCTCCCCGGTGACGTGCCACAGTAGCAGTGTTACCCATGTCCCTGGTTGCAGGTACTACCTCTGTCCCCGGTTCGTACCCAGCACAGCCCACCACCGCCGCTGCTCACACCGTGCTTCCTCCTCAGTCGCGCCCATGAGAATCGGATCCGTCCTCCCGCTGTTCGTAATGGCATCCCTTGCGGGGGAGGCAAGGGCTTAGCAGACCGTCATCGACCACCGGTCTGCCGCACCAGCGCGGCGCGTCGAGGTGAGTGCGCGTTGCGCCGTCCGCAATGGGGCGGCCGGATCACAGCCGACCGAAGGCCTTCTCGGGGTGCGAGGAGCGTGTCAGCAGCGCGATGAGCACGTGGTCGCGCTGGTGGGTGGCAGCACTGAGCTGATCGTCTTTGACCGCGATGGACGGATCGTCGCGCGGTCGGGGGGACGCGGTCGGGGACCGGAGGAGTTCACATCGAGCGAGCTTGCCTTGTCGCCGTATCGCGGCGGTTCGATCCTGGTGCTCGACACGCCGACCCGGACAGTGTCGATCTTCGATCGCCGTGGCGCGTTCGGTCGACGCTTCACCGTTGCACTGAAGTCGCCGGTGCCCAACCCGATTCCTCTGCGGCTCGCGCAGGGCTACCCGGCGGAGGACGGGTCGGTGCTGCTGACGCATTCGGCCCGTCGCGCCAGCGGCGCCCGCCGCCGCCCCGCGTACGTGTACCGCGACAGTCTGGTGCTGCTTCGGTTCGATGCGCGGGGAGGCGAGGTCAGTCGGTCGCTGGTCGAAGACGCGCTAGTCGCCGTCAGTCAATAAGGCGCGGACGCGCTGGTGCGACATCAGTCTGACGGGGCGCCTGTCGCACGCATGCTGTTCCCCGCGCTGGACGCGCGCCTCCGTCCCAGCGATGACCCTCGGCGAATGGTACCGATGGATCAAGCACAGCTGCTGCAGATCGGCGTCGACGCTGCGGGGCGCGCGTGGGTGGAACCGCCGGCGATCGGCACGTCCCGAACGCGCCGCTGGTGGGTGCTGAATGCGGCGGGACAACTGGAGGCCGACGCGACACGCGCCCCCCGACGAGGAAACTCCACTCATCGAGCATCCCGATCAGCTCGGCGCCGAAGCACAAGGGTGAGAAATCCCGGAGGATGACAGTGGCGCTCGCACCATCAACGCGCTCCTCGTCCGCGCCGCCGTGCCCACGACGATGATCGACACCATGGTGACTTGGCCGATTGGAGCAAGTCCCGACGATGTTCGGTACTGCTGCGCTGCGGGTGCTTGCGTGCGCTCGGAACGGACGACAGCTTGCAACCAGACTACGGCTGCAAATCGACGAGCACACGGCACTGGCGCTCTCGCGATCTCTGCGCTGAGAGCCCCGCGTCGCCGCGAGTGCAGCGTCCGAGACTCAGGACGTAGGGCAGTCATCGGTGCGGTGGCTGACACGCCGTGCCGTGCGCACCTCGAGCATCGGCGGTCCATCGGATCTCCGTGGCCGCCTTCACTGGAACTCACGCAGGGGTCATCTGGTGAGAGACTCCAACCGCGGGCAACTTGGTCTGCTTGCCCTCCTCGTGCTCGCGCTGGGCACTCTGAGCGGCGCGATCTGGGCGTCGCGGGGCTTCTCGATGGACGAGTCCGACATGGAGGCCTATGCGGCGCAGCCGTGGGTCGCGACGGCGAGCGATGGCGGGATCGCGATTCCGGAGGATGGTCCGACGACCCACGCGCGGTTCTATGGCACGTTCCCGCGCAAGCTCCGGCACTATGCGATGGAGCGGGGCGTACTCAGCGTCGAGGACGCGATCCGGTCCATGACGTCGCTGCCGGCACAGATCCTCGGATTGCGTGACCGCGGTCTCGTGCGCGAGGGCATGGTCGCCGATCTGGTCGTGCTCGACCTCAGCAGGTTGCGCGACAACGCGACCTTCACGGACCCCCATCAGCACAGCGACGGGGTGGAGTGGGTGTTCCTCGGCGGCGAGACGATCCGCGAGCGGGGGATCTCGAACGGGAAGCTGCTCGGGCGGGTGCTGACGCGCTGAGGGCTGGGGTCGCGGGTCCGGCCCCGCTGCGCTCGCGCCGAGTCGGTCCCGACCTGCTGGACACTCGCCGCGCGGTCTTACACGGACTCTCGTCGCGGTGCTGCACTCAGCGGGGGCTGTTTGCGCGGGTGCGTCGCCGAATGCACGTAGAGTGACTCGACCTTGGCGCGGGCCCAAGGGGTCTTGCGCAGGAACTTCAGCGAGGAGTTGATGCTGGGTTCGTGCGTGAAGCAACGGATCGCGATGCGCGCGCCGAGGCCGGGCCAGCCGTAGCGGTCGACCAGGTGTTCGAGCATGGCTTGCAGCGTGACCCCGTGCAAGGGATCGACAGGGCGGGGATCGGTCACGATCCAAACATAGTGCGCGATATGCCGGTCGTCGCGCACGTGATCCACGGGCTGGCCCGGGCGAACGGGGCATCTCCCATACCGTTCACGGGCGCCTGGTACCGTGTAACCTGTTTCATCGTAATGACTTAGCGATGGACGCTACAGATCGGTGTGTCGGGGTTCCTCACGGCGGGATCACCCCTTGCCCCGCTGCTGGCGGTCCCGCTGACCCAGCGCGAGCTTTTCCCCATGCCCATCCCTGACAGACTCGCAGCGGCGCTCGCCGATCGTTACCGCGTGGTGCGCGAGCTGGGCCAAGGCGGGATGGCGACGGTGTACCTCGCTGAAGACCTCAAGCACGACCGGCGCGTCGCGATCAAGGTCCTCAAGCCGGAGCTGGCCGCTGTCCTCGGTGCCGAGCGCTTCGTGGTGGAGATCAAGACCACGGCGGCGCTCTCGCACCCGCACATCCTGCCATTGTTCGACAGCGGCGAGGCCGGCGGGTCCTTGTATTACGTGATGCCCTACATCGAGGGCGAGACCATCCGCGAGCGACTGAACCGCGAGTCGCAGTTGGGCGTGGACGAGGCCGTGCGCATCACGGCGGAGATCGCCGAGGCGCTGGACTACGCGCATCGTAGCGGCGTGATCCACCGTGACATCAAGCCAGAGAACATCCTGCTGCACGATGGCCGGCCCATGGTGATGGACTTCGGCATCGCGCTGGCCGTGAGCGCCGCGGCGGGTGGTCGCATGACCGAGACGGGGCTCTCGCTCGGCACGCCGCACTACATGAGTCCCGAGCAGGCGACCGCCGAGAAGGAGATCAGCGGGCGGAGCGACGTGTACTCGCTGGCGAGTGTGTGCTACGAGATGCTGGCCGGTCAGCCGCCGCATGTCGGGGGCAGTGCGCAGCAGATCATCATGAAGATCATCGCCGAGCCGGTGGCGCTGGTCACGCAGTACCGGAAGAGTGTGCCACCGCACGTGGCGGCCACGTTGGCGAAGGCGCTGGAGAAGCTGCCGGCCGACCGATTCGCCACGGCGAAGGAGTTCCGGGAGGGGCTGCTGCATCCGGGCTCGCTCACGAGCGCGTATCACCCTGGCGCAGCGACGACGGTGTCCGCATCGCTGAGGCGTCGCTACCACGGCGCGCTCGCCGTGGCGGCGGTGGCAGTGCTGGTGGCGGCGGCGAGCTGGCTCCGGCCCGTCCCCGAGCCGCCGGTCACGCGGGTCAGCCTCGCGCTGCCCGACAGCCAGCCGCTGAGCGTCGGACTGACTACGGCGACGGCGATCTCGCCGGATGGGCGGACGCTCGCGTACGTCTCTGGCGAGGGAATGCGGGCGCGCATCGTCGTGCGGGCGCTCGACGAGCCGCAGTGGCGGGTGCTCCCGGGCACCGAGCACGCGATCAACCCGTCCTTCTCGCCCGATGGCAAGCGCATCGCCTTCGTGTCGACCATGCTCCCGCGCACCGTGAAGGTGGTGCCCGTGGAAGGTGGCCCGATCACCGCACTCACCGACTCGCTGGTCGATACCGGTGGTCTCACGTGGGGGGAGGACGGGTACATCTACTTCGACGGCCACCTCGAGGGCGACGGGATCGCCCGCATCAAGGAGGGGGGCGGCGCGTCGCCAGAGATCGTCACGCGACCCGACACCAGCGAGAGCTATCACTTCCTGCCGTCGGCGCTTCCCGATGGGCGCGGTGTCCTGTTCACCGTACGGCGCGAGACGAGCGCGAGCACCGGCATCGGCGCGTACGACGCGCGGAGCGGGACGCATCGCATCCTGGCCGAGGGTGTGCTCGGCCGGTATTCGCCGAGCGGGCATCTGCTCGTGGTGGGTCGCGACGGCAAGTTGCTGGCGGCCACGATGGACCTCGACCGCCTCGAACTGACCGGCGCACTGACCCCGGTCGCTGAGGGTATGCTCGTTCGGGGCTATCAGCGTGTGGACATCGACGTCTCGCGCTCAGGCTCGGCGGTGTACGTGGCCGGAGGCGCCTCGACGGGACTGAGTGAGCTGGTGTGGGTCGACCGCACGGGGCAGTCGGCCGCCGCGGACCCGTCCTACCGTGCCGCCATGGGCGGTCGCGTGCGGCTCTCGCCGGACGGTCGCGCGGCGGCGCTGACCATCGGCGAGGGTGATGCGCGGCAGGTCTGGGTGAAGCAGCTCGACGCCGGGCCGGCATCGCTCGTGGCGAGCGCGGCCTTTGCACCGTCGTGGCATCCTGACGGCCGGCGATTGGTCTTCGCCGGACTCGGCGAGATCAAGATCGGGCCGGCCGATGGCAGTACGTCCGCCTCGACGTTGTTGCGTGTGGGCGCCGCCGGCCCGATCTTCTCGGCGAATGGCGGCTGGCTCGTCTACAGCTCCGG
The DNA here is from genome assembly GCA_964503275.1 of uncultured Gemmatimonadaceae bacterium. GTDB lineage: Bacteria > Gemmatimonadota > Gemmatimonadetes > Gemmatimonadales > Gemmatimonadaceae > DASRAP01. The sequence goes on from CAZCZO010000013.1 coordinate 8,796, forward strand.
CGCGGACATCTGGGCCATGCGGTCCGGTGAGGACTCTGTCCCTCGGCTGATCGTCGGAGGCAACGGCGTGCAGATCAACCCTGCACTGTCGCCCGACGGGCGCTGGCTGGCCTACGCCTCCGATGAGACCGGACAGCTCGAAGTGTTCGTGCGCCCGTTCCCCGAGGTGTCGGCTGGCAAGCGTCGGGTGTCGGTCAGCGGCGGGTTCACGCCGACGTGGTCGCCGTCGGGACGCGAGCTCTTCTTCACAACGACGGACTCGATCATGAGCGCCGACGTGACGCTCGGCGCCGACCTCGCGATCGGCGTCCCTCGTGCGCTGTTCTCGACGCTTGCGCTGCAGCTCGCGCGGAGCTCGTTCGACGTGAGTGCCGACGGTCGGCGCTTCTTGTTCCTGCGTGCTGCCGGAGCTGATGGGGCGGCGGCCACGGACGAGTTGGTCCTGGTCCAGCACTTCGCGACGGAATTGAAGGCGAAGGTGCCGCGGTGAGCGACGCGTGCGCGACCGGGAGGCCGACGGCGCCGTGACCGACCGGTTCGCGATTAGCGCCGCCCTCGGCGGCCAGTACACGATCCAGCGAGAGATCGGACGTGGTGGCATGGCCGTGGGGTCCCTCGAGCGCGATGTCACGCATGATCGTGATGTCGCGCTCAAGGTGCTGCGGCCGTGCCCCGGTGCTCCGGCCCGATCCCCCGACGCCACTTCACGAACTTATAGAACTCCATCACGACCAGGACGAGCAATGCCAGGGCGAGCGGATACGCCCATTGCACGGTGAGCAGCGGCTCGACGCGCAACAGTCGCTGCATCACGGGGATGTAGGTCGCAACGATGTGGAGTCCCAGCGCTGCGGCGACGCCGCCCACCACCACCCAGTTGCGCGAGAGCGGTACCCGGAACGCCGACACATGCTCCGAGCGGCAGTTGAACACGTGCACGTTCTGCATGAGCACGAAGAGCATCAGGAGCTGATTGCGCGCACTGCTCTCTGACACGCCCATCTCGAGCAGGGCGAACCAGTAGGCCGACGCGATGGCCCCCATCGTCACGCCGGCGAGCACCACCTGCCGGATCATCTGCAGGTTGAACACCCCCTCCGAGGGCGAGCGCGGCGGGCGCCGCATCGCGCCGGGCTCCCCGCCCTCGAATGCCAGTGCCACATCCTGGATCCCGTTCGTCACCAAGTTCAACCACAGCAGTTGCACGGCCAGCAGCGGGAGCGGAAGCCCGAGGAGGAGTGCGGTGACGAACAGCAACACCTCCGCCAGTCCCGACGAGATGAGCAGGTACGTCACCTTGCGGATGTTGTCGTAGGCGACGCGCCCTTCCTCGACGCCGGCCTCGATCGAGGCGAAGTTGTCGTCGGTCACGATCAACGCGGCGGTGTCCTTGGTGACGTCGGTGCCCGAGCCCATCGCGATGCCGATGTTCCCGCGCTTGAGCGCCGGTGCGTCGTTCACCCCGTCGCCCGTGACGGCGACGAAGTGTCCCGCCGCCTGCATGGCCTCGACGATCTGCAGCTTCTGCAACGGCGCCACGCGTGCGAAGACGCGGCCGCGCGCCACCATCTCGGCGAAGGCCGGCGTGCCAGCGGCCTCGGTCAATGCGGCACCCGTCACCACTTGGTCGTCCCACTCGGCGATGCCCAACTCCCGCGCGATCGCGAACGCCGTGCGCGGATGATCGCCCGTGACCATCGCGACCGACACTCCCGCGGCCCGGCAACGGGCCACCGACACCTTGGCCTCGGGACGCGGTGGGTCCAGCAAGCCGACCACGCCCACCAAGCACAGTCCCGTCAGCGTGGCCTCGACGTCGCCATCGCCGGCGAAGTCGATGGGACCGTCCGCGACCGCCAGGAATCGCTCGCCGGCCTCGGCCATCCGCTGCGCCTGCGCTTCCACGGCCGCGGTATCCAGCGGACGCTCGCCGTCCTCGGTCAGCATACGGGTGCACCGGGGGAGCACGCGCTCCACCGCGCCCTTCATCGACGCATACGGGCCAGCGTCCGTGCGCACGACGGTCGCCGCGAATGCCCGGTCCGACTCGAACGGGATCTCGGCGATCCGCGTCACGCCGCGATACGCGTCGTCCGGGGTCACGCCCACCTTGCGTCCCAGCGCCAGCAACGCCACATCCACCGCGTCGCCGTCATGCGACCAGCCGTCGCCCTCGAGCTCGAGCCGTCCCTCGTTGCATCGCACCACCGCCACGGCCAGCCGCTCGGCCACCGCGCGCATCGCACCGGTCGGCACGGTCGCGCCGTCGCGGCGCAGCTCGCCGTCGGCGCTGTAGCCCTCACCCGTGACCTCGAGCAGCGGCCCGGCCGGGATCGCGATGCTCCGCACCGTCTGCCGGTTCACCGTCAGGGTGCCCGTCTTGTCACTGGCGATCATCGTGCAGCTGCCAAGACCTTCCACCGCCGTCAGCCGACGCACGATCACGCGGCGCTTCGCCATGCGGCTCGTCGCGATGCTCAGCGCCACGGTGACGGCCACCGGGAGCCCCTCGGGGATCGCGGACACCGCCAGCGCGACGGCGAGGAAGAAGACCTCGGCCGGTGCGACGCCGCGCGACAGCGCGACCATGGCCAGCCCCGCGCAGGCGAGGAGGACGATGATGCTGATCTGGCGCGCGAAGGTCTCCATGCGGAGCACCAGCGGCGGCTTCGAGCCCGATTCTGTCGCCACCGACTTCGCGATGGCGCCGACCTCGGTCCTGGTGCCCGTTGCGACGACGATCCCGAGCCCGCGTCCTGTGGTCACCGTCGCACCGGCGAACGCCATGTTGCGACGGTCCCCCACGGACGCATCGGCCGCGACGGGGGCGGTGTGCTTGCGCACCGCCACCGACTCGCCGGTGAGGAAGGCTTCATCGACTTCGAGGCCGATCGCGCGGATCAGCCGGAGGTCCGCGGGCACCCGGTTCCCCGACTCCAGCAGCACGAGGTCGCCGGGCACGAGCTCCTCGGCGGCCACCTGCCGTTCGCGGCCGTCGCGGCGCACGCGCGCTTGGATCTGCAACAATCGCTGCAGGGCCACAGCGCTCTGCTCGGCGCGCCACTCCTGGAATGTCCCGAGTCCCGCATTCAACCCGACGACGAACAGGATGAAGCCTGCGTCCACGACGTCTTGCAGCACCAACGCCACCGCGGCGGCGGCCAACAGGATGTAGATGAGCGGGCTCAGGAACTGGTGCAGGATGACCTGCCCGAGTGTGACCGGCGTCGGGCTGGGCAGGAGGTTCGGACCGTGCTCCGCCCGCCGGATCGTCACCTCGGCCTCCGTGAGGCCGCGGTCGTCGGCGCGCAGACGCAGCTGGTCCCGCACGGCGTCGATCGTGAGGTCGTGTGTGCGCCAGGGCATCTGCCGTCGTGCTCGCGTCAGAGGGTGGAGGTCCGCACAGCGCAATCTATGCGGCGTGAGCGGGATGCGACCGCCCTCGTGGACGCTCAGGATCGACTGCCGTGATGGGTGCTACCTTCACGCTCGGAAGTGCTCGTGGACTTCCTGTCCGTCATGCCGCCGCCGCGACCGTGCGCTCCACGCCCGACGACAGCCCGATGTCGGAGTACATCCTCACGCCGTTGCCCGTGGCTCCCTGCCCATCGCGAGCGGAACATGGGTCGGAGAGAAGGGGAGAGAGGGGTCACTCGCTCAGCGGCCGGGGAGGACCCTACGCCCGTGACGCGTCGACGGTGATCACCACATTCCCACGTTTGCGCCCGCTGTCCACGCGCGCGTGCGCCGCAGCGATCTGGTCCAGCGTGAAGCGGGAATCGATCAGGGGGGTGAAGCGCCCATCCACGGCCATCTCGACCATGGTGCGCAAGTCATCCACGCGCTCTGCCGCCGGCCCGGCCACGACACGACGCTTGGAGGTGGCGGTCACCCACGGCGCCCGGAGCATCTCGGGCAACGTGGCCAGCACGAGCAGCAGGCGGCCCTGCGGCGCGAGCGCATCTCGGACCCGCGGGTACGTCGCATTGCCCACCGTGTCGGCGATCAGGTCGTAGCGCTCGCCTCCGCGGACAAAATCGGCGCGGGTGTAGTCGACCACATGCTTCGCGCCGAGTCGTCGCATGGTCTCGAGGTTGGCGCTGCTGCACACGGCGGTGACGTCGGCGCCTGCGGCACTGGCGAGTTGCACCATGGCGGAGCCCACGGCACCCGATGCGCCATTGATCAGGACCCGCTCTCCCGCACGCAGCGCTCCCCGACGGAGGAAGTCGAGCGCGGTGGTGCCGCCGAACGCGAGCGCGGCGGCCGTTTCGTACGAGAGCGCTGTAGGCTTACGCACCATCACGGCATCGGCGCGCAGGCGGCAATACTCCGCGTGCGTGCCCATCCGCGCCCCGGTGAAGGCGACGACCGCGTCGCCCACGGTGAACGCGGTGACGTTGGCCCCGGTCGCCACGATATCACCGGCAAGTTCACTGCCGAGGATCGGCTGGCGCGGTGCCGTGATCCCGAACGCCAGACGCGCGGCGAACCCGAAGCCATAGGGCATGGTGGCGCTGCGGACTCGCCAGTCAGCGGACGTCACCGTCGTGGCACGCACGCGGACCAGCACGTCGTCCGGACCGGGCACCGGCGTCGGCCAGGTCTCGATCGTGACGACTTCCGGCGGTCCGTATCGCCGGCAGACCGCAGCTCTCATCCGGGGTCGACCGATACCGGCGGTTGCGCTGGCGGGACCGCGTGAGGGGTCGCCTCGCCCGAGCCGCAGAGCGGCTGGGCGCATTGGTGGCGATGCGGTGCGGTCATGGCGGAGAACCTAATTCACGGATGCGTGGTCCGCTTCGCACGCGTGAACTCTCCCAGGCGTAGCCACCGCCGGACCTACGGGAGGGGCGCGTTCAGATCACGGTCCAGGGTCACCGTGAAGGCACGCTCGGGCTCGGTCAACCACTGGTCGTAGTAGGGCGAGTAGTCGCTGATCGTGACCGTGCGCCCGTCCGCGCCGACATGCACGAGGCGCAAGAAGCCACCGCCACCGTTCCTGCGGTCGGGTTGCACCCCGCACTGGTAGTTGACCAGCATCTGGTGCACCACGTTGCCGTGGACGCCACGGCTCTCGAGGTGGCCGATGCCGTCGTTGAGCACGTGGCCGTTGAAGGTCAAGGCGAACTGCTTGTGCTGGCTCACGAGCTTCTGCCAGAGCTGCTCGCCGTCGTTCAGACCCCATCGGCGCTGTTCAGGGTTCGTGCCCACGCCATAGCCGTTCGGGTTCCAACTCTGTGTCCGCTGCTTGCTCGCCCAGTCGTAGCGCGTCCCGTCGGAGTACAGATACGCGTGCGTGATCAGGATCGCGTGATGGTCCGGGAACCGTGCGACCACGCTGTTGGCCCACTCGACCACGGCGTCGCGCGGGCCGAACTCCAGTCCGATGATCAGGAGCTTCGCCGCCCCGACCGTCACGGTGAGGAACGCATTCTCCGACTCGCCGGGCACGCGGGCATTGCGCTGGATGAAGTAGTCACTGAAGTGAGAGTCCCGGGTGCCGCCATTGCCCCACGGGCCGAGGTCGTGGTTCCCGACGACCAGGAGATGGGGGATCCCCGCGCGCTGCAGCGGCTCCATCGCACGGCGCGCGTTCTGCCACTCGGGATGCACGTTGTTGTTCGTGATATCGCCCAGGTGGAGGACGAACTGGATGTTGCGCGCCGCACGCTGCTTGACGATCCACTCGGTCTGACTCAGGAAGACGTCAGGGACGGACTCGCTGTAGCACTGCGTGTCGGGGAGGACCACGAAGCTCCAGCCGTCGGCGGGGGCTGCAGGGGTGATCGGCGTGGCGGCCAGGGCCTCGGTCGGCGCAGCAGCCAGGGCCTCGATCGGCGTGGTGCGCGAGAGGCCGAGCGCCGCGGTCAGGCCCGCGAAACGCTTGAGGAACGGACGGCGATGCATGGCGAGCTCCGAGGATGGGCTGCCCAGAAGCTACGAGCGCGCCGCCACCGCCGTCACTATCCCCCGTGTAACGCTCCCGTCAAGCGGAGGACTTGCCCATCGCGTCCACGCTGTAACGCCCCGGCCCGGCGATCAACAGCGCGAGGAACCCCGCCAGGAAGATGAACGGCAGCTCCCCGCTGCGCTCCCCGCTGAGGGCCATGCCGTGCCCCACGGTGAACGCCGTGGCCATCGTGATGGCGCTCAGGGCCGCGGCCCAGCGCGAGGCCAGGCCCACCATCAGCAAGGCCGGCGCCACCACCTCGCCCACGACGGCCAGCGCGAGCGACTGCGCCGGGCTCAGGCCGAACACGCTGCGGAAGCGCACTTCGTCGGCGAAGAGCCGCTCCAGCTTCCCGAGCCCGTGCAGCCACAGCAACGCGCCGCCGAGCCAGAGGCGGAGCAGGAGCAACGCCAGGTCGTGATTGGTGGGCAGGGCGGAGAGGCGTAGCAGCGACCGAGTGCGTGACATGACAGCGGGCTGGGGGTTGGGATGGTTATCGTTCTTTGTGATACGCACGCCGCACCGCCACCGTTCCCGGGTTGGTCCGCATCGGGACCGCGCAGGCCGACGCACGTGGTCGTGGTCCATCGCTCGCTCTTCGACCCACGTATGCCCCACCGCTTCCATCGTGCGGCGCTCGCCGCGAGTCTGTTGGCCCTCCCGGTCACGACCCTCTGGGCGCAGGTGGACACTGCACGCCGCACGACCGGCGCTGGAGCGAGCGCCGCGACCGCGGCCGCACCGCGGGGCGGTCCGCCGGTGCAGGGTGCCGAGCCCGACCTGGCGCTGCTGCAGCGCTTCGACCAGAACAGGAATGGCCGCCTCGAGCTCGCCGAGCGCGACGCCGCGCGGGTTTGGCTGCGCGAGAATCCCAGCGCTCGGCCCGCGATGCGCGGTCGGCAGCTGCCCGCCACCGGGACCCCCGGTCCACGCATCGCGGTCGGCGACGTTGCGCGGGTGCCCGAGACCATCGGCCTGTACGACAGCAGCGTCGTCCGCACCCTGTTCCTCGAGCTCGAGTCGAGTGACTGGGAGCAGGAGCTCGCCGACTTCTGGCACACTGACGTCGCGGTGCCGGCCACGCTCACCGTCGATGGGCGGGTCTACCGCGACGTCGGTGTGGCGTTCCGCGGGAACAACTCGTTCCACATGGTGCCCAACGGGCTCAAGCGCTCGTTCTCCATCACGCTCGATGCGTTCGATGACACGTTGGAGCTGCTTGGCCACCGCTCACTGAACCTCCTGAACGCGAACCAGGATGCGACCTTCCTGCGCTCCGTGCTCTTCCTCGATATCGCGCGGCGGTACATCCCGGCACCCCGCGCGAACGTCGTGCGCGTCGTGGTGAACGGCGAGTCGTGGGGCCTGTATGTCAATCAGCAGACCTTCGGCAAGGCGTTGCTCCGCGAACAACTCGGCACCGATCACGGGACCCGCTGGAAGTCGCCCAACAACTCGCCCGGCGGCGGCTTCGCCTTCCTCGGCGACTCCATCGCACCCTACCGCCGCTGGTACGAGCAGAAGGGCAAGGACGACACGGTGGCATGGCGGGCGCTCGTCGAGGTCACTCGCGTGTTGGACCGCACACCGCCCGACCAGCTCGAGGCCGCATTGGCCACGCGGATGGACGTCGACGAAGTCCTGCGCTTCCTCGCGCTCGACATCGCCCTCGTCAACGGCGATGGCTACTGGAACGACGGCAGCGACTTCAATGTCCTGCTCGGCGCGGATGGTCGCTTCCGCGCCCTGCCGCACGACGTCAACGAGGCCTTTCGCGGGCGGGGCGATGCGGCCGCCCCCGATCCACTGGTGGCGCTCGAGGACCCCAACAAGGCACTCCGCGCGCGCCTGCTCGCCGTGCCGGCGCTGCGCGCGCGGTATCTCCGCTACGTCGGCGAGATCGCCGACACCTGGTTGGATTGGGCGCGACTCGGGCCGCTGGTGGATCACTACGTCGCGCTCATCGAGCCAGACATCGTGCGCGACACGCGCAAGCTCTCGGCCATCGCCGACTTCCGCGCCGGTATCTACGGCGCGGACGACGGGCCACCGGACGCGCGCTCGCTGCGCGGGTTCGCCCAGCTGCGCCGCGCGGCGATCCTCGCGCATCCCGCGGTGCGTGAGGCGATGGGGCGCTGAGCGACGGGAGCGACGTCAGCCCGTATCGCTCAGCGGTCCCCGAACCCCGGGACCACCCGGTAGCGCATCACCGCCGGCAGCCCCATCTCGTCGCGCGTGATGCCCCAGACGCGGTCGCCCTCGGCCTCCGTGACGACCGTGTTGTCGGGCAGCGACACGCGCCCCAGGAAGCGTCCATCGCGGGCGAACACCTCGTATGCGGCAGGCTCGCGATACCGACGTACCGGGCGCCCGTCCGCCGGCACGGGATCGCGCTCGGCCTCGGGGATCAGGACGCTCGGCAGCGCGACGCGCGCCCACACGCGACCGTCGCGAGCGATGAGCATCGATGCGAGCGGGGCCTTCGTCGTGGGGATCGCATCGCCCGTCCAGGTCCACCCGGGGTTGGTCTGCCGCATGTTGAACGTGATCATCTCGCGCTCATTCTCCTGCTCGTCGGCGGCCACGGCGACAGGGTCAGCACTTCGCAGGATGGTGATGGGTCGCGCGTCCGGGGCATGGAGCGTGATCGCGAATCGCGCACCGTCGGCGGTGACGAAGAAGCCCTCGGGATGCCAGCGCCAGTGCCCGGCGGCGCCGAAGCGTACTGTGGTGGAACTGCGATTGTTGCCGTCGGCGGAGCTGGCTTGCCAGGTCGGTCGCTTTACCGGGACTTCGGGTGGCACCAGCGAGTCCACCCACGCGCCCGCTGAGTCGAGTCGCACCAGCCCGAGCTTCCAGAAGGTGTCGTAGGGACCAGGCTCGGCGACGTTGCGCGTCACGTACAGGGTGCCGGTCGCATCGACCGTGAGGCCGTTCGAGGTGTTGAACCCAGCCGAGTGCGGGATCGCGCGCAGAAAGTGGCCTGCGGCGCTGAAGAGCTGGATGCGCGCGTTCTGCGAATCCCAGATCGCGATGCGCCCGTCCGGCAGGACCACGAGCCCGCTGCTGTTCGCGAACTCGCCGGGCCCCGCGCCGCGGCGGCCGACGCGCCGCTCCAACCGGCCCGTCGAGTCGAAGACCAGCAGTACACGCGCCTGCGGGTCGAAGGCCCAGAGGCGGCCATCGCGGCCCGGTCTGACGTCGAACACCTCGCCGAACAGCGAGGTGTCGTCCTCGGTCGGCGCGATCCGCAGCTCCGTGCGCAAGCTGCGCACCGCCGATGCCGGCACCGCACCGTTGACGCGTGCGATGATGGTATCGCCGAGCGAATCGAACACGGTGGCGAGGCCAGCGCGGTCATTGCTGGCGCGCGGTGCATCGGTGCAGGCACCGAGGGCTGTGAGGGCGGCGACGGCGACACAGGGGAGTGAGCTGGAACGCATGATGGTTCGACAGTGCGGCCGCGCACAGGGTTGCTCGCCGCACCGCAGACGCGGTCCTCTTGCGCGCCGCCCGGTCAGCGTATGTTCCATGCAGCGCCCCGACCCTGTGGTCCCCCATCTCCCGCTGCTGCCCATGCCGACCCGCCGGATCCGTTCCGCCTCAGCTGCCGCCGTCTGCGGCGCCCTTCTCGCGTCGGTGCCCGGGTCCGTCGCGGCGCAGTCGCTGCCGGCGGCGATGACCGCGCGGATCGACTCGCTGTTCGCGACCTACACGGCTCCGGGCAGTCCTGGCTGTGCCGTCGGCGTCATGCGCGATGGGACCCTGCTCTTCGCGAAGGGCTACGGGGCGTCGGACCTGCAGCACGGCGTCCCGATCACGCCGGCGTCCGTGTTCCATGTCGCGTCCATCTCCAAGCAGTTCGCGGCCTTCAGCATCCTGCTGCTCGAGCGGGACGGCAAGCTCTCGCTGGACGACGACATCCGCCGCTATCTGCCCGAAGTCCCGGACTTCGGCCAGCGCATCACGATCCGCCATCTGATCCATCACACCAGCGGCCTGCGTGATCAATGGTCGCTGCTGAGTCTGGGAGGTTGGCGCGCGGATGATCCGAAGAGCGAGGCGGACATCCTCTGGCTGGTGGGACGCCAGCGAGCGCTGAACTTCACACCGGGGGCCGAGCATCTGTACAGCAACACCGGGTACACGCTGTTGGGGACCATCGTGCAGCGCGTGAGTGGGCGCACGCTGCGGCAGTTCACGACCGAGCGCATCTTCACGCCGCTGGGCATGACGCACACGCACTTCCACGATGACCACACGATGCTGGTCCCCGGCCGAACGTCGGCCTACGTGCCACGTGGCGGGGGCCGCGGTGGGGCACCGGGTGGTGCCGAGGCCTATGCGATCAGCATCCCGGTGTTCGACAACGCCGGCGCAACGAGTCTCTTCACGACCGTCGAGGACCTGGCCCGCTGGGACCGCAACTTCCTCGTGCCCACCGTGGGCGACGCACGACTGATCGACGCGATGTCGGTGCGCGGACGACTGAACAACGGCGACAGCATCCCATACGCCTTCGCGCTCACGCACGGCATGTATCGTGGCGCCCGCACGATCGGTCACTCGGGGGCCGACGCCGGGTATCGGGCGGACTACCTCCGCTTTCCGGACCAGCGCATGGCGTTCACCGTGCTGTGCAACATCGGCACCGCGAACCCGGGTCAATTGACCCGCGAAGTCGCGGCGGTGGTGCTCGCGGAGCAACTCAGCCCTGCGCCGGAGGCGCCGGGGGCGCCGCCCACGCCTGCCGCCGTCACCCTGTCAGCGGCCGAGACTCGCGCGTTCGCTGGCAGCTATGCCGACACGGTGAATGGCAGCGTCCGCACGCTGTACTACCGGGACTCGACGAACTCGCTGCACGCGTCGGCCGCGCCGAACGCGCCCGCGATCGGGTACCTCGGCAATGACACGTTCCTGCCGCCGGGGGCGACGACCCGCGTGCGCTTCGTGCGCCGGGGAACGGAGGTCACGGGGATGATGGACGTGCCGGGCACCACCATCTTCGCGAAGGTGCCGCCAGCCGTGACATCGTCCACGGCGATCGCCGCGATCGCCGGACGCTACCGCAGCGACGAGCTGGACGTCGTCTGGACGCTGTCGCCGAATGCCGCGGGCGGGCTGACGCTGTCGCGGCGTCGCTTCCCGGATGCTCCGGTCCAGCCCGCGTACCTCGACGCCTTCACGACCAATGTCGGTCTGCTGCGCGTCACGCGCGACGCGAGCGGGAGTGTGACCGGGTTCCTGCTGACGGCGGGGCGCGTCCGGAACCTGTGGTTCGAACGGGAGCGCTGAGCACGGGACCGTCGACGCGGGGGTGACGTGCGTCCGCTCGGGGCGTTCAGTCCCGGTGCGGCACGTTGCGACGGTGTTCGCGCAGCAGATCGCGCCCGAAGTCCCCGTCGAAATCACGCCACACGGTGTGGACGTGGTTCGCGTTGTTCTGGCTGTTGTCGTACTCCACCAGGAAGCTCGGCCCCTGGATGCGGTAGTAGTGCGCTTCGCCGCGCTGCGCTGACCCGGCCCACGCGAACGTGATCTGATCCAGCTCCGAGCGCTCCAGGGCGGCGCGGCGCCGCTGTGCGATGGAGTCCGGCATGCGACCGAGATACACGTCGAGCAGTCGCACCAGCGAGGTGGCCTGTGCCGGGTCCAGCTCGGCCACCCGGATGCCCACCGGTGACAGCGGGTCCACCCGCACGGCGTTCCCCGTGACGATGTCGCCCGGTGAGGCCGAGCGGATCACGGCCCGGGCGCGCTGCGACTCGGTGAGCGACCCCAGCAGCGCACGCGCCACATCCTCTTCGTCCGCGAGCGCGCGGAGTCCCTGCCCTGTGCCCACGCGGACCTCGGCCGGGTTCGCGCCGAAGAAGGTCGGTGTCGTCGCGACCAGCGAGTCGCCGACGACCGTGATGTTCAGCGAGAGATGATGGCCTTCGACGCGCATCCCCCAAGGCGCCTCACGGGACGGCGTCCCGAAGATGCTGACGAAATACAGCGCCGGGTCGCGCACGGCGGGGTTCTCGCCCATCTCACGCAGCACCGACTCGAGCTCCATGATCGTGCTGGCCGTGCGGTAGCCCTTTGCGCTGAGCCCCGCCTGCAACACGCCGCGTGCCAGGTGCTGCTGGGTGGCGGTCATCTCGCGCAGCGGCAGGCCGCGGCGCGGTCGCGGCACGAAGTGCCAGTTGAGGCGTTCCGGGTCGTCGAAGTCGAACATGGCCTTCGCCCGTTGGCCGGGCGAGAGTCCCGCGAGGAAGGCCGTGGCGGCCTGTTGCATGTCCGCCGTCGCCGCGCGGGCTCCGAGGTCAGCGCGGCGCAGCGCGGCATCGCTCCGCAGGCGCGGCAGGCCGAGCAGGAACACCGCACCCAACAGGGGAAGCAGGATCGGGAGGGGGCGCCGAGGACCGGTCATGACTGCGCTCCGATGCGTGGTGGAGCTGCGGAACTCCCCCTCCCGTCCCATGGCGGTCTGCGGTGCTACTTGGTGCGCTGCAGCGGTATCCGCTGGGGGCCTTGCACGAGGATCAGGCCCGTCGCGTTGCCCTGCGCATCGACTTGGAACTCGATGACCGGGCCGCGCGGATCGGCGAAGGTCGTCTCGGATCGTGCCGCAAGCGGTGCCTCGGGATTGTTGCCTGGCGTGACCAGCAACGTCGCGCCGTTGCGGCGGAAGATCATCGTGAATCCCGACTGCGCTTTGAACTCCCCAACGTAGCGGTCCAGGATCGCGGGCGCCAGCGCGATGCCTGGGGCCTGTGGACCCGGCTGGCCCGGAGGCGGGGCGGCGGGCAGGGCATCGATGAACTTGATCATCCGCTGGCGCATGGCGGCGTCCGGCAGTGCGCCCACGGCCGCGCCCATGTTGTCGGCCATGTTGCGTGCCTGACTGGTCGCCGGCGTGACCACGGTGACCGCGGGATGCGCCGCGACGTACTTGATCATGAACTGCGCCCAGCTCTTGGCCTCGAATTCGGCGGCCCACTCGGGCAGTGGACGGTCGCCGATCCGGCTCCAGAGCCGCCGACGGCCGAAGGGCATGTACACCATCACCGCCGTGCCGCGCTCCTGCGCGAGCGGCAGGATGTTGCGCTCCACCTCGCGGTCGTCCACGGCGTAGTCGATCCCGATGAAGTCGAGCCGCTCGCTGCGCAGCAACTTCTGCAGGTCCCCATACTGCGAGGCTTCGGTCGTCGTCATGCCGATGTAGCGGATCGTTCCCTCCTGCTTCATCTCCTTGAGCAGGCCCATGTGGGTCTTCACATCGCCGAGGTTGTGCACCTGGATGAGGTCGATGGGACGCTTGCCGAGCCGCTGCAGGGAGGTCTGCAGTTGCCGTCGTGCGACTGCGGGATCGGCGTTGCCACCCCCCTGCATGGACGCGGCGTTCACCTTGGTGGCCCAGAAGACCTTGTCGGTGATGCCGAGGTCCTTGGCGATGCGTCCGGCGGTGGTCTCGGAGGCGCCGCCGGCGTAGCTGGGCGCGGTGTCGAAGACGGTGCCGCCGCCATCGATCAGCGTGCGCATCACCTCGCGCAGACCGGACACGTCGGGGGCCGCGGCGCTCTGTCCGAACGAGGCCGAGCTGCCGAGGCCGACGATCGGGAGGCGCTCGCCGGTCGACGGGATGGCGCGGGTGATCAGTTCCAGCCGCGTGGCCCACAGGAGGCCAGGGTTGAACGCCAGCGCGGCGGCCGCGCCGGCGGAGAGGCCGAGCCATTCTCGACGGGTGCTCATAGGGATCTCCTCAGGGAGGGGCGATGGTGGGTCCGGATGCGCGGGGGTCACCGCCATCGCGCCGATGGGCGTGCCTCGCATCCTCGTGCCCCAGCATGCGCGCCCGCCGCCGCGCGTCGCAACGTGCCGGGTACGAACGACCGGTGCGGAGGGACGAACGACGATGTGGCGGCGCGCGGGCGCAGGCTCAGTCGGGCCGGCCCATCAGGCGGTGGACGGCACTGCGGTAGTGGCGCCCGGAGGCCAGGCGCGTGCCGTCCTGCAACAGCACTTGATACTCGCCACGGAACATCGGCTCGACCGAGTGGATGCGGTCGATGTTCACGATCGTGGAGCGATGGATGCGACAGAAGCGCGCGGGATCCAGTGCGGCCTCGATATGGCCGAGGTTCTCCCGCAGGAGATACGTCTCACCCCGCAGGTGCAGCCGGATGTAGTTCCGGTCCGCCTCGATCCACTCGATGTCGTTGGTGCGAATGAACACGCTGCGATGGCCTGCGGGGACCACGAGGCGCTGCAGGTAGCCGCCGCCGCGCTGGACCTGGTCCAGGAGCGCCCGCAGCCGCTGGTCGAGGTCGCCGCCCTGCCGTTCACGGATGCGACTCCGTGCGCGCTGCAGCGCGGCGGCGAAGCGGTCGTCGTCGAAGGGCTTGAGCAGGTAGTCCAGCGCGTGCGCCTCGAACGCCCGCAGCGCGAAGTGCTCGAAGGCCGTGACGAAGATGAGCGCCGGCACCCGCTCCACGCCCAGCGCCTGCAGCACATCGAAGCCGTCGACCTCGGGCATCTGCACGTCCAGGAAGAGCAGGTCCGGCGGCGATGCCTCGAGCCGGACGATCGCCTCGGCCCCGTTCGCACACTCGGCGACGATCTCCACGTCGTCCGCAGCGGCGAGGAGGTTGCGGATGCGGAGCCGAGCCAGTGGCTCGTCGTCCACGATCACGGCGCGGATGGTCACGGGCCCTCCGGCGCGCTGCCCTGCGCATGCTCGCCGCGCCGCAGCGGGATGACGATGCGCACCACGACGCCGCCGTCCGGATGATTCTCGACAGCGAAGTGGTGGGTCGGGTAGAGTTGCTGGAGCCGGACCTCGATGTTGCTCAGCCCGACCCCTTTACGCGGGCGGTCGCGCGTGCTGGTATCCAGGCCGGGCCCGTCGTCGCGCACCTGCAGGTGCAGGGTGCGCCCCTCGTCCCCGACGCCCGCCCTGACCTCGACGCGCCCGGGGGCGATGCGCGGCGCGATGCCATGCCGGATGGCGTTCTCGACCAGCGGCTGCAGGAGGAGATGGGGCACGCGGGCGTCGTAGGTCGCGGGCTCGATCGCGAGGTCGACGGTCAACCGCGCGCCCATGCGCGCCTGCTCGATCTCGAGATACGGCTGGAGGAAGGCGAGCTCTTCGCGGAGGGTGACCTCCTGCGTGTCCTCGTGCTCCAGCGACATCCGCAAGAGATCGCCGAGGCGTGCGATCATGCGACTGGCCGGCTTCGCATCCGGCGGGATGAGCGCCGAGATCGCGTTGAGCGTGTTGAAGAGGAAGTGCGGTTGCAACTGTGCCTTGAGCACCTGCAGGCGGGCCGCTGTGAGACCGGCCGCGAGACGTTCGGCGGCCAGGGCGCGCTCGCGGTAGCGTTCGTGGTAGAGCAGGGCGTGGGCGATGCCGAGCAGCAGGATGTAGAACAGCAGCTGTTGACCGTAGGAGCCGATCAGCTGTCGCACGAACGCACGTTCGCCGATCCACGCGACGTGCCGGCCCAGCTGCACCATCAGTCCGGCGCGGGCGAGGGCGAAGAGCAGGACGGCGGCCGCTTGCATGGCCGCGTGGCGCAGCAGGTGCCCGCGTTCCAGCGGCACCCGCCGGACCAGCGCGACGAACACGACCGTGGTGACCGCCCACAGGAAGGACTCCAGCATGCTGGGCCGCAGCGCATCGAGCCAGGGGAGGGTCCGCCCTCGGAGCTGGGACTGTACGATGGCTTGGTTGGCCATCAGCAGGCCGAACGCCGTCCACGCTGCGAAGATGATCACGACCTCGGTCCAGGATCGACGAGGCGGTGACGACGCAGCGATGCGTGGAGCTTCGGACCGAGTGAGGATCACGGGCGACGCGGGGACGGTAGGCGAGCAGAGGGACTGGGCGCAACGTACATTATACCCGGACCCAAAGCCCCCAACCTATAGCTCGCGCACATGCCACGCACATCGCCCGCGTCCGCGCCCGGAATGTCGATCGGCGTCGGACCCGCGGACTCGCGACCGTGAGCGACGACGGCCGCCGCTACAGCGACGAGGAGTTCGCGCTCATCTTGCGCACCGCCGTGGAGTTGGCGAGTCGGCACGACGGCGCCGGTGGGCCGACTCAGGGGCTGACGCTGACCGACATGAAGGCCGCCGCGGCGCAGGTCGGTGTCGCGCCGGCGCTGATGGAGGAAGCCTCGCGGCTGATCGCGACGCGCCGCAATGCCAGCGGGTCGGCGCGCCTGATCGGCGGTCCGCTCCGACACGAGCACAGCGTGCGCTATGCGATCGAGCTGGATGCGCAGCGCGCGGCGCGACTGCTCTCGGCGGTGCGGATCAACACCGACGTCCACGGCCCCGAGGGTGGACACTCCAGCGAGCTCGGCATGACGTGGAGCGCGTCCACCGAGGGCGATGTCCTGAGCGTGTCCGCGCGGCCCGACGCGGAGGGCGTCGCGGTCACGGTGGTCCTCGACCGGACCGGGACGTTCTTCATCGCCGGTCTCGTCGCGTCACTCACGATGTTGATGGCGGGACTCTTCTGCGTGTTCGCCCTCGGCCAAGCGTCCCTCGCGCTCGCCGTCGGAGGGCTGCTCGTGTCAGGCGCTGGGATCGGCGCCGCGCTGCGGGGGTTCTGGTCCGCGACGACGCGCAAAGCGCAGCGGCGGATCGGGATGGTGCTCGACGCGGTCGACCGCGTACTGGGTGCGTAGCACCGTCAGCCATCGGGTGGTCATCGCGGCAGGGACCGACGATACATCACATAGGCGGATCGACCTATGGACAGCACCGCCCGGGCATGGTTGATTCGTAGCGCCACGACGTCGACTGTGTGCGCTGCGACGTCACCCCCATCGCTCCTCGGAGGGATGCACCACTATGGGCTTCGTCCTCACTTGCTCCCGTCACGCGCGCTCGTGGCGCGGTGTGTGGTCCCTGCTGGCGGCGGTCAGCACCGCCCCACTGGCCTGCGGCGGTGACGCCAGCGGGCCGGACAACGACCCCGATCCGACCCCCGCGGTGGTCGACGCGGCCGCGTCGACCTTGACCGCGAGCGCGACGACGGTGGCGGGCACGGGCTCCGGCACGGTGCAACTCATCGTACAACCCCGCGCCGCCGACGGCGCCGCGTTGCAGCGCAGTGGACTCGCCGTCGCGTTCGTGCGCGAAGGGACCACCCCGGGCACCTTGTCGGCGGTGCAGTACGATGCGTCGACGGGCACGTACCGCGCCACGCTCACCGCGCCCGAGCGCATGGAGCCGCTGGCGGCTATCGAGGGTGCCTTCACCGCGACGATCGGCGGTGTGCCGGTCCGTGGTGGCAGCGCGACCCCGGCACGTGCGGTGCTGACCTTCAACACCATCCCCAACCCGGTGATCGTCGCGACGCTGACGACGGCCGCTCAGATCGGGGCCACGCCGATCACCGGCGCGGCCGGCGAGCGCATCTTCCATGTCGCGGCCGCGGCCGGCGATAGCTGGCGGCTGCGCATCGCGCCGAACGGCACCAGCTTCACGCTCGAGGCTCTCCATTCGTCGGCCGGGCTCAGCTCGACGACCGGCACCGTGACGCAGACCACCACGACCGATGGCGTGCGGACGACGCTCACGTCGGCGACCGGGTCCGGCGCCACGCTGGCCCTGGAGGTCGACAATCGCACGAGCTCAGTGTCCGGTGAGGTCCGCTGGAACGCCGTGAACACCTCGGTGTCGGGCACGGGCTACAAGGTCTCTGCGCTCGCCGCGCTCGCCGGTGAGTACGTGTACGCGGAGTTCACGACGCGCGTGGGCGGCAGCAGCCGCAGCGGCCTCGGCACCTTGCGCATCACCAGCGCGGGCAGCATGACGCTGTGCGAGGACGGACTGCTGAACGAGACCACGCTGACCTGTCAGCACTTCCGCACCAACGCCGTCACGCCCGCCCTCACGAATTTCGTCGCGTCCACGACCCCCGAGGGACTGATCCGCCTGACGCGCGAGGGCAGCACCTTCGCGTATCTGATGGCGCAGCCGGGCGACCGCGGACCCGCACTGACCTTCGATCGCCTCGGCCCCGATCCGCTCGCGCCCAGCGCGGAGCGGCGCGGGATCGCGTTCGCGTCCCCCCGGGTCGCCCTCAATGGCACCGAGGGCAACGGGCGATGGGACTGCTCCGCCCAAGGCGCGCGGATCACGCGCTTCGAGAACACGGGAACGGTCGCGCGCGGGACCAGCCTGCAGTTCGGCGGTTCGTCGTGGACGGACGAGCTGATGTACAATCGCGTCGCGACCGGGCGGAGCACGCAGGCCGTCCTGAACGGCACGATCAATCTGTTCTCCGACGCGAATCCACCCACGAGCGTCCACATCTTGCCGCTGTCATCGTCCCTGTTCATCGGGGGCGGCGAAGACGAGCTGCCGGCTGGCGTCGTGGCGATCTGCCCGCGGACCTAGCCGGATCCAGGTCCGCACCCCGCGCACGTGCCCTGACGCCGAGGTCAGGGCACGTGCGGCGGCCCGGTCAGCGGAGGCGGGGTGTCGGCCACCCCAGCGCTGCGGCGGCGGAACAGCGCGACGCGCGCCAGCAGCAGCGTCGTCACGGGCACCGTGATCGAGAGCATGATGATGATGAGCCAGGGGTACAGCAGGAGGCGCCCCTCGCGCATCGAGAAGTACAGGATGCCGGCGAGCGTCACGCACCAGCTGCCGAACGTGTAGGCGAGTGCGGGAGGATGCATGCGCAGGAAGAAATCCTGCAGCCACAGGACGCCCGCGGCGGACACCACGACGAACAGGCCGCTCAGCACCAAGAGCACCGAGACCACCACCTCGACCCAGACCGGCACCGACGCGGTCATTCGATCACCTCGCCGCGCAGGATGAACTTGGCCAACGCGGCCGAACTCACGAAGCCGAGCAGCGCGATGAGGAGCGCCGCTTCGAAGTTCGCATCGCTGCCGGTGCGGATCCCGAGCACCAGGATCACCAGCATACTGTGCACGTACAGCAGGTCGAGCGCCAACACCCGGTCCTGCGCGCGTGGCCCGCGCACGAGGCGCACGAGGACCAGCACGGACGCCATCGCATAACAGCCGATCGCGAAGACGGTCGCGGCCGCCAGCATCCCGCTCATTCGAAGATCTCCCGTAGAGGACTCTCGTAGCGCGCTTTGAAGCGCACGATGAACGCCTGTTCATCGGGGACATCCCACACATGCAACAGCAGTGCGCTGCGGTCCAGCGCGAGTTCGGACCAGACCGTCCCCGGCACGACCGTCGCCACCATCGACAGCGCGGCGAGCCCGGTCGGGTCCCGCAACTGCAAGGGGATGCGCACGAAGGCCGACCGCGGGCGCCGCCACGGCCACGCGATGATCCCCCACGCGACCTCCAGATTCGACAGCAGCACATCGTGACCGACGCGCAGAATGAAACGCAGTACCACCCACGGCCGCCCGAGCGATACCGACGTGAGCCGCAGGCGTGCGGTCAGTGGCGGGACCAGCATGGCGACGGCGATCGCCATGAGCCCATCGCCAAGCCCGAGAGGCCGCGTCAGCGCCAGCCACAGGCCGAACAGCGACGCCGACAGCAGCGGCGACGGCAGCAGGCGGCGCCACGACCTCATGGCGCCGCCTCCGCGCGCCCGGCGGGCCGCGTCGGCCCGGGACGCGGATCCGCCGAGAACACGGCCTCAACATAGGCAGCGGGCGTGGCCAACTCCCGCGCCGTCGCCCCGGCATAGCGCAGGACGTCCTCGGCGCGGAGCGTCAGCCCCACGCCAGCGAGCATGAGCAGGAGGATCGGCAGTGCCTCGACGAACTTCACCGGGGGCAGAGGCGGCGCCGACGAGGTCCAGAAGTGTCGGATGCCCGCCTTCGCCATCACGACCAGCGCGACGAGGCCCGAAAGCAGCAGCGCCGCGAACAGCAGCCATCCCGCGGCGGGCGCCGTGGTCGGCCCACCGTCGACGATGGGGCGCATCACGGCGCTCAGCAGGGCGAGCTTCGCGACGAAGCCCGACAGGGGCGGCAGGCCCGCGACCAGCACCGCGCAGATCATGAAGCCCAGTCCGAGCAGGGCGAGCGGGATCGGGAGCCGGCGACCCACCAGTGGCATCTCCGCGTCGTCGAGATTGGTGTCCTCGTCCGGTTCCGGATCGAGCTCCGCGAGGCGCGCGCTGCCGCCGCTGGCCATGCGCTCGATCTGCTCGACCAGCAGGAACAGCGCACTCGCCGCCACAGTGGCACTGAGCAGGTAGTACAGGGCGGCCGACAGCGCGGCCTCACTGCCGAGGCCCAGCGCGGCCAGCAGCGTGCCCGACGACACGAGGATCGAGAAGCCGGCGACGCGTGCGAGCGGTCGATCCGCGATCATGCCGATGGTCCCGAACAGCAACGTGGCGAGCCCGCCGACCACGAAGAGGTCGGCCCCGAGCCGCGCGGAGGCCCCCGCCTCCGCCGAGAAGCACAGGGTCCAGAGGCGCAGCAGTGTGTACACGCCGAGCTTGGTCATCAGCGCGAACAGCGCCGCGACCGGCGCACTCGCCGCCTGGTAGGTCGGCACCAGCCAGAAGTTCACCGGCCACATCGCCGCCTTGATGAGGAACGCCGTCGCGAGCAGCGCGGCACCCGCGTGGAGGAGGCCGCGATCGGCATCGGCGACCTGCGGGACCGTCGCCGCGATGTCGGCCATCGTCAGCGTGCCCGTGATCCCGTACACCACCGCGATCCCGATCAGGAAGAGCGACGAGGCCACGAGGTTGACGGCGATGTAGTGCAGGCCCGACTTGACGCGCGCCGTGCCCGAGCCGTGCAGGTGCAGACCGTAGGAGGCCGCCAACGCGACCTCGAAGAACACGAAGAGGTTGAACAGGTCACCGGTGAGGAACGCCCCGTTCAGTCCCATCAGCAGCAACTGGAACAGCGGATGGAAGTACACCCCCGCCCGCCCCCACGCCGACATCGCATACAGCGCAGCGCTGAACGCGACGGTGCCCGTCAGGACCAGCAGCAGGGCGCTCAGGCGATCCGCGACCAACACGATGCCGAAGGGTGCCTCCCAGTTGGAGGCGAGATACACCGCGGTCGCCCCACGGTCCCCACCGGCATCGACCTGCCAGAGGATCGCGGCGGCGACGCCGAGGCCGAGCAGGGCAGCGGCCGCATTGATGACCGAGGCCAGCACCCGGCGGCGACTGCCGAGCAACAGCATCAGCATCGCGGCCACCAGCGGCAGGACCACCGGTGCCACCACGAGGTGCGGAAGCGTCGGCATCAGGCGAAGTCCTCGAGGCCGTCCACATGGTCGGTGCGGTGCAGACCGCGCGATGCCAAGAGGACGACGAGGAAGAGTGCGGTGGTCGCGAACCCGATGACGATGGCCGTGAGCACCAAGGCCTGCGGGACGGGATCGCTGTGATGCGCGAGGTCGGTCGGTGCACCGGGGACCACCAGCGGCGGTCGCGCCACGACCAGCGAGCCGACGCTGAAGATGAAGAGGTTCACCGCATATGAGAGCAGCACCAATCCCAACACCACCTGGAAGGTGCGCGGACGCAGCACGAGCCAGACCCCCGACCCGGCCAGCACGCCGATCACCAACGCGAGGATCGCTTCCATCAGCGTGACTCCGGCGCGCGGGCCGCCGAGGGGCGCGGCGGCCCGCTGCGGTGCGAGCGGATCGATTGGTGGGCCAGTGCGATCTGGATCAGCAGCGTGGAGCCCACCACCACCGCGAAGATCCCGAGGTCGAAGAGCATCGCACTGGGCAGATGGACCTCGCCCACGAGCGGCAGCGTGACGTGCGCCGTGTGGGTGGTCAGGAACGGATAGCCGAGCAGCAGCGCGCCGAGTCCGGTGCCGGTCGCACACAGGGCGCCGAGAGCGATCCAGCGCACCGGCTGCATGCCGGAGCGTGCCTCGACCCAGTGGGTGCCCGCGACGAGGTAGTGCATCAGGAACACGATCGCGATCGTGAGGCCCGCCACGAATCCCCCGCCGGGGGCGTTGTGGCCGCGGAACAGCAGATGCAGCGCGATGGCCACGGCCAGCGGATACAACAGACGGGCGATGACCGAGGGCACCATCAAGTAGCCGCGCTCTTCGTCGGTGGCCGTGCGAGGATTCACCAGATCCGTGACGATGTCGCGCGGCAGGACCTGTTGCTGAGGCGGCGCCTCGACACTCTCGGCGGCGGGGCGGAAGCGCCGGAGCAGCGCGTACACCGTCAGCGCGACCGCAGCGAGCACGGTGATCTCGCCCAGGGTGTCGAGGGCCCGGAAGTCCACCAACATCACGTTCACCACGTTGGTGCCGCCCCCTTCGGGCAGGGCTCGGCTCAGGAAGAACGGCGCGATGCCCTCCTGGGCCGGCCGCGTCAGCAGTGCGTACGAGAGCGCCGCCAGCCCGCTGCCGGCACCGACGGCCAATGCGAGATCACGGCCGCGGCGCCCATGGTCGCGCCACGTCAGCGGCGGCGTCACATCCTGGCGCCGCATCGGCAGCCAGCGCAGGCCCAGCAGGAAGAGGATCGTCGTCACGACCTCGACCACCAGTTGCGTCAAGGCCAGGTCGGGCGCCGAGAACCACACGAAGGTGAGGGCGGTGACCAGTCCAGCGCCGCCGAGCAGCGTGAGCGCGACCATGCGGTGGAACTTCGCCTGCACCGCGACGCCCACCGCGCAGACCATGCCGATCACCCAGAGCAGCGCGAACGCGGGCGAGGCGGGCAGGCGCGTGCGGTCGCCCGCGGAGAAGGGCGAATGCTGTGAGGCCAGTCCGGCGAGTCCGACCGCGACGATGATCACCAGGAACAGCTGGGATTGGAGCCGTGTCGAGCCGAGCATCCCACTGGCCCGGTGCGCGCCGCGCACACAGGCGGCGAGGCCACGCTCGAAGAGCCGTTTCCCATTCCAGCGCGACGCCAGCGGGGCGTTCGTGAGCGCCCCGTCGGCCTGCTGCCCGCGGAGCCACCGATGCCCCAGCACACCCGCCACGATCGCCAGCACGCTCATCACCAACGGCGCGTTGATCCCGTGCCACACGGCGAGGCTGTACTCCGGCAGCGCGCCGCCGACCACGGGCCGTGCTGCGGCGGCCAGGAGTGGCCCGACCGAGATCGCCGGTGCGATCCCGACCACGAGGCAGAGGAGGACGAGCACGTCGACCGGGATCCGCATCCACAGGGGTGGCTCCTCCGGCTGGCGCGGGAGGTCGGCGGCCGGCCGGCCGAAGAAGATGTCGTAGCCGAAGCGCAGGGAATACACCACCGCGAACGCACCGGCGACCGTCGCGAGCACCGGCAGGGCGATCTCCACCCAGGGACGCGACTCGATGAACACCGCCTCGGCGAAGAACATCTCCTTCGAGAGGAAGCCATTGAGCAGTGGCACGCCCGCCATCGCGGCGCTCGCGACCAGCGCCAGCGCTCCCGTGATCGGCATGGCCCGCAGCAGACCACGCAGACGGCGGATGTCGCGGGTGCCCGTCTCGTGGTCCACGATCCCCGCCGCCATGAACAGCGACGCCTTGAACGTGGCGTGGTTCATGATGTGGAACACCCCGGCGACCGCCGCGACCGCGGTATTCAGCCCGAACAGCAGGGTGATGAGCCCCAAGTGGCTGATCGTCGAGTACGCAAGGAGCCGCTTGAGGTCGGTCTGGAACATGGCCAGATAGGAGCCGACCAGCAGCGTGGCCAAGCCCACGCCCGTCACCAGGCCGAACCACAGCTCGGTGCCCGACAGCACCGGCCACAGCCGGGCGAGCAGGAAGGTGCCGGCCTTGACCATCGTGGCCGAGTGCAGATACGCCGAGGCCGGGGTGGGCGCGGTCATCGCCCGCGGCAGCCAGACGTGGAAAGGGAACTGCGCACTCTTGGTGAACACGCCGAGCAGGACCAGCAGCAGCGCGACGGGATACAGCGGATGCGCGCGGATCACCGCGCCCGCCGCGAGCACGAGGTCGAGGTCGTAGCTGCCGACGATGTGGCCGAGGATCACGACCCCGCCGAGCAAGGCCAGCCCGCCCGCGCCGGTGACCGTGAGCGCCATGAGCGCGCCGCGCCGTGCGTCCTCGCGGTGGTACCAGTAGCCCACGAGGAGGAACGAGAAGAGGCTGGTGAGCTCCCAGCAGATGGCCAACTGGATGAGGTTGCCCGAGACCACGACGCCGAGCATCGCGCCCATGAATGCGAGCAGCGACGCGTAGAAGCGGGCCACCGGATCCTCGGGCGACATGTAATAGCGCGCGTAGAGCACCACCAGCGTGCCGATACCTGTCACGAGCATCGCGAACATCCAGGCGAAGCCATCGACGCGGATCACGAGTTCGACGCCGAGCGTCGGGATCCAGGCGATGCGCTCCAGGAGCACGCCCCCATCGCGCACCGCCGGGAACAGACTGCCGACCCACAGGGCCGCACTCAGCGACACCGCGCCGACGAACGTGGCGAGGAGGGTCCGGGCCCGCGTGGGGAGCAGGGCCGTGATGATCCCGCCGACGAACGGCAGCAACACGAGGACGATGAGCGGCATCGGCGTGTCGCTCGGTCAGTCGGTGGCCGACCGCGCCGACGCGGGGGACTGCGCGCTGGGCTCCAGGACGCCGGCGTCGATCAACATCCCTTCGATGGCCTCGGGGACCATCGTGGGCCACAGCAGGAGACCACGCAGGAGCACCAGCGGACGCGCGCGCCGGTCGCGGCCGCGATAGTGGTAGCGCGCCCACAGCTCGTAGAGGAACGCGACCACGCCGCCGAACGCCGCGAACACGCACCACGTGACGACCGCGACGCGCCACTCGAGCACCAGGAACATCCACAGCCCGAAGCCGTACGCGGTGACCATCCCCATCAGGCGCACTTCGCGCAGCACTGGATGCAGGACGAGCAGGCACCCCGTGAACAGCGCGATGCCGAAGAGCATCAGCGCCCACATGATGTCGATGTACCAGACGGTCATACCTGCCAATCTATACCGCGGGCCCCGTCGCGCCGTGCGGCCGCGGCGCGACGCCGCCGTGGCCTGTGGCCTTGACATTGTGTGTTATAACACTTATTGTACATCAGCAGGGACCACACGTCACCCCCTCGCTGGAGTACGGCCATGGCTGTCCGCACACAGGATCTCTTCGGGGCGCAGCCGGAGCCGCTGCCCGCCGACCCCGGCAGTTACGGCCTGCCGCCCAGCGGGGCGCGGCTGCCCGACGGCACGCGACTCGGGCCCGTGCGGCTCCGGGTCGCCGATCTCACCCGCTCGCTCGCGTTCTACGAGCAGGTCCTGGGCTTGCGTGTGATCGCGCGGGAGGCGCAGGTCGCATCCCTCGCGGCGCAGGACGATGAACGCGTGCTCGTGATCCTCGAGGCGCGGGCCGGCACCGGCCCTTCGCGTCGCGGCCGCCTCGGGCTCTATCACTTCGCCATCTTGCTGCCAGACCGGCCGTCGCTGGGTCGCTTCGTGCAGCATCTCGCGGGGCTCGGCGTGGGCGCGGGGGCCGGCGATCACCTGGTGAGCGAGGCCTTCTACCTCAGCGATCCCGACGGGCTCGGCATCGAGGTCTATGCCGATCGACCGCGCGACACCTGGCGCCGCATCGGGCGTGAGCTGATGCTCGCGACGGATCCGGTCGATGTCCCAGCGCTCGTGGCCGCGGCGGCGGGCTCGGCGTGGCGCGGGATGCCGGCGGGCACGGTCATCGGACACGTGCATCTGCATGTCGGCGACCTCGATCGCGCGGCGTCCTTCTATGCCGATGGACTCGGGTTCGATCGCATGACGTGGAGTTACCCCGGGGCGCTGTTCCTCGGCGCCGGTGGGTACCACCATCACCTGGGTACGAACACGTGGTCCGGCCCCAACGCACAGGCCCCCGCCGCAGACGAGGCGCGGCTCATCGCCTGGACCATTGAGCTGCGCTCGCGCGAGGCGCTGCAGCGCGTCGCCGAACAGCTGACCCGCGCCGGGCACGCGGTCGCGACACCGCGCGAGGGCGTCCTGCTGGTGTCGGACCCCTGGGGCACGCAGGTCGAGCTGATCGCATAGATCGCCGAGGCACCGCGCTCCCGGGCGCGGCCCGGCGGTGTTCGCGTCGCCGGACACCCGGACCATCCCTTGCGATCCGCGTGCGTGCCGCGGACCTTGCAACGCATGACCACACCGCCTGCGTTCCGCGCGACCCGCTGGGTCGCGCTGTTGTTGTTGACGGCCTGTGCCGACGCCACCTCGCCTCGGCAGGGTACCGTGGATCTCGCCGCGCTCTTCGCCGCGCCGACGGCGGCGGAGGTCGCACAGGTCCGGGCCCAATGGGCGATGCGGAGCACGGTGGCGGCGGGAGTGCGTCACGAGATGACCACGACGTTCCCGATCGGGTCCGTGCCGGGGACGCTCCGCGTGCTGTCGCACGTGGTGGACGGTCACCGACACGTGGGCGTGGTGGTCGCGCGCGCCGATGCCACGCCGGGCAGTCTGCCCGTGCTGCTCTATGCGCACGGTGGCGATCAAGGCGCCTCGGCCGGCGAGCTCGAGCTGTTGTTCCTTGCCCTCGGCGCGCAGGCGGCGGACTACGTCTGGGTGGTCCCTGCCTTCCGTTCCGAGGCACTCACGGTCGGGTCGCAGGTGTTCCGCGCCGAGGGGGCCCCGTCGCCGTGGGACCGCGACGTGGACGATGCGCTGTCGCTGTTGTCGGTGGTGTTCGCGGAGGTGCCCGCGGCAGACCCGGCGCGCGTGGCGGTGCTCGGGCTCAGCCGCGGCGCCGGGGTCGGACTCCTGATGGCGGCGCGGGACGCGCGCATCGACGCGGTGGTGTCGTTCTTCGGGCCCACGGATTTCTTCGATCCGTGGACGCAGGACATCGTGACCGACGCGCTCGACGGTCGCCGACGGGACCTGCCCGGGCTCGCGTGGTTGGATGCGCAGTTCATCCAGCCGCTGCGTCGCGGCGACGACGGGGTGGAGGTCCTGCGCGGGGAATTGATCCGTCGCTCGGCGGTGCTCTTTGCGTCGTCGCTGCCGGCGGTACAGGTGCATCACGGCACGGCCGACACGGTGGTGGCCTTCAGCCAGGCACAGCGGCTCGATCAGGTGATGCGTGGACTGGGCCGAGCCGCACCGTCCTACCAGTTCTACCAGTATCCGGGCGCCGGGCATAACCCCATCCAGATGTTCGGGAGCACCGGTCGTGCGGCGGCGTTCGTGGCGGCGGTGATCGGACCGCCGTGAGCGCGAGGGCGACGCGTGGCGCCTGGGGTCCCCCGCAGGCCTGACACCTGCGCGCCCCGCCGGCCGTAGTGGGCACACGCCCGTCGCCCGCCCCTGGTCCTCGCCCCCTGCCGCCGGAGCCACCCGTGCTCAGTCTCATCGCTCGCCTCTTCGCCCTCCGCCCCTTCCTGTCCATCGCCATCTTCGGGGTACCGGTCCTGATCCTCATCGCGATCGGCCTGGCGACGATCGTCGCGCTCAAGGCCCTGGTGTTCGTGGTGTTGCCGGTGGCGTTGGTGGTCTGGTGGTTCCGCCGGTCGTCCGACCGGGTGTAGTTTGGGCCGCATGGCCCGTCCCGTCCTGCTCTCGCTCCTCGCGCTCGGCGTCCTTGCCCTGCGCGCTGCCCCCGCTGCGGCGCAGCGCGTGCCCGAGGCCGACCTGTTGTTGCCGTGGTCGCAGCAGCTCGCGGCGCGCGAGGCCTGGTTGCCCGCGCGGCATGCGCTGCTGCTCCCGATGATGCGCGAGCACGGCATCGCGATGTGGATCGTCGCCAATGAGGAGTTCCACGACGATCCCGCCGTGCATCAGATCGCGCCGCCGCGTCCGTACGCGGGCAATCGCGACTGGTTCGTCTTCATCGATGCAGGGGCTGATGGCCTCAAGAAGCACGCCATCACGGGCTTCACCGAGGAACATCTCGCGCGGTTCTTCGACGCCCCGACCACCGAGCCCTTACCGCCGGCCCAGGCGCTCCGCGCGTTGGTCGAGCGGCATCGTCCGGCGACGATCGCCCTGGGCATCGGCGGCACGCGGGGCCATACGCGCACGCTGACCCACGACAGTCACCGTTGGTTGGCGGAGGTGCTGGGCCCCGAATGGGCGGCCCGCTTCGTCCCCGCCGCGCCGCTGCTCGACGCGCTGCTGGACACGCGCCTGCCTGCTGAACGTCCGCACTATGCGGTCGCGATGCAGGTCACGGAGGCCATCGTCCGGCGCGCGTTGTCGAATGCGGTGATCACGCCCGGCCTGACGACGGTGGGCGACGTCCGGCGCGCGCTCTACGACATGTTGTGGGCGGCGGGCGTGCGCACTTGGTTCCAGCCCGATCTGCGGGTCCAGCGCGCGGAGGGCGATGTCGCCACCTCGCGGGGGTTCCTGGCCGTGGCGCCGGAGTCCACGGTGATCCGGCGCGGCGACCTCGTGCACATCGACTTCGGCATCAGCTACATGGGCTTCGACACGGACTGGCAGAAGATGGCCTATGTGCTCCGCGAGGGAGAGACGGATGTGCCGCCGGGACTCCGGCGGGCCTTGGCCAACACCAACGCGCTACAGGACGCGCTGACGCGGCGTCACGCCCGGCCTGGCCGTACGGCGGGCGAGGTCTTCAACGCGACCATGGCCGAGATGCGCGCGGCGGGGATCGAGGCCATGATCTACTCGCATCCCATCGGGACGCAGGGGCATGGGCTGGGGCCGTCCATCGACTTTCGCAGCGGTCTGCGCAGCGACAGTACCCGGGCCGGGACGCGGCTCCGCCCAGGCTCCTACATGAGCATCGAGCTGAACACCAGCACGCCGGTGCCGGAGTGGGGCGGCAAGGCCGTCTTCGTGATGATGGAGGACATCGCCGAGCTCACGGAGACGGGCTACCTGTTCTTCCGGCCGCGGCAGGAGGCGTTCTACCTGATCCGCTGAGCGCGCGCGGCGACCGCTGCCGGGAGCGGCGGCGTTGCCAACAGATCGGGAACCTGGTCCGTAGTCCTTGGCTTTACCCGTGTTCCGCAGGTTCATACCGGGAACACCTTCGCCCCCGCCAGCCGGACCCGGCTGCCGGCTCCCCCGACCTGACCACTTCGTATGTCGTCCATTCTGACCCGCGCCTGCGTGGCGCTGGCCATCAGCGCGTCGCTCGCCGGCGCGCAGTCTCCTCCGACCGGAAGCCCCGCTCGTCCGGCTCCGAGCGGCGCGGCGGCCCCTGCGGGCCCCGACTCTTCGACCCTGCAATCCGAGGCGATCCGCGTCTTCCTGGACTGCCAGGGCCAGCGCCGCGGCTGCGACCGGGACTTCATCGTCACGGAGATCAACTTCGTGAACTGGATGCGCGACCGCTTCGACTCGGACGTGCAGATCCTCTCGACGGGCCTCAGCAACGGCGGTGGCGGCACCGCGTACACCGTGACGTTCATCGGCCGCGGCCGCTTCGAGGGCCTGGTGGACACGCTGTTGCTCAACACGCTGCCCAACGACGCCGACGATCGCATCCGTCGCGAGCTGGCCCGCACGTTCAAGCTCGGTCTCGCCCGTTTCGTGGCGCGCTCGCCGCTGGCCTCGCGCGTGAACCTCTCGTACGCCGCGCCGTTCGGAGTGCAGCGACAGGCCTCGGCGGCGAACCTCAAGGACAAGTGGAACCTCTGGACCTTCAGCACGAACTTCAACGGGGACATGCGCGCGGAGGAGCGGCAGCGCTCGTCGAGCAGCTCCGCGTCGCTCTCGGCGAACCGCTCGACGGCCGACTGGAAGCTGAACTTCTCGGTCAGCGGCAACCTGAACGAGCAGCGCTTCAACATCCCGGCGACCTCGACGCGTGACGCCTTCACGGTGCGCAACGAGCAGCGCACCTACAACATCAACTCGCTGATGGTGAAGTCGCTGGGGCAGCATTGGTCGGCGGGTGTCAAGCTCGGGGCGGGGTACTCGGACTTCCTGAACCACGATCTCGCGCTGCGGGCGCAGCCGGCGGTGGAGTACAACGTGTTCCCGTGGACCGACCAGACGCAGCGGCAGCTGACGCTGCTCTTCAACATCGGGCCCAACCACTACGACTATCAGCGCCGGACGGTCTTCGATGAAGAGCGCGAGACGCGGGTGAGCCAGCAGCTCACCGCCTCGTACGTGGCACGGCAGGCCTGGGGCACGACGAACATCTCGCTGGACTGGCTGAACTACCTGCATGACTTCGACCGCAACCATCTGACGCTGAGCGGCAACGCGGACCTGCGCATCGGTCGCGGACTGTCGCTGACCCTGCGTGGATCGGCCTCGAAGGTCAACGACCAGATCTACCTGCCGGCGGCGGGCAACACCGAAGAGGAGATCCTGCTGCAGCGCCAGGCGCTGGAGACGGGCTTCCGCGTGTCGGCGAACGTGGGCGTGCGTTACACCTTCGGGTCGATCTACAACACGATCGTGAACCAGCGCTTCAGTTCGCTGGGCTCGAGCGGCGGACGGTTCAACTTCCAGTTCTTCTAGGCGCGCAGCCCGCGGACCGACGGTCCGCGGCCTGCGACGAGGCAGTGGCGTCCGCGACTGGAACCTGGTCGGCGCTGGTCCCGTAGGGCGGGACAGCGCGCCGGGCGCGGGCGCCATTCGCTCGGGGCTCAAACCATCGAGAGGGTGGCGTGTGTCTACAACGGTAGACGCCGCTCGGGTGTCGAACCTCTCTTGGAGACGCTGCCGTGCGACACGTCACCCTCGCCGTCCGGATGTTGCTGAAGTCGCCCTTCGTGACCGCCATCGCGGTCCTGTCGCTGGCGCTGGGCATCGGGGCCAATTCGGCGATCTATTCGCTGTTCGACCAGATGCTGCTGCGGTCGCTGCCGGTGCACGAGCCCGCGCGGCTGGTGAATCTCAGCGCACCGGGACCGATGCCCGGATCCACCAATTGTGGGAACGGTGGCGGCTGCGACGTGATCTTCAGCTACCCGATGTTCCGCGACCTGGAGCGGGCCGACGGCCCCTTCAGCGGGGTGGTGGCGCATCGGAACTTCGGGGCCAGCCTCTCCATCAATGAAGAGCCCTTCGTCGCCGAGGGGATGTGGGTGTCGGGCGGCTACTTCCCCACGCTCGGTGTGCAGCCTGCGCTGGGCCGGATGTTGCTCCCCTCGGACGATGAGACGCTGGGGGCCCACGCGGTCGCGGTGATCTCGCACCGGCTGTGGCGCGAGCGCTATGGGTCCGATCCCGCCGTGTTGGGTCGGAACATCTCGATCAACGGCCGGGGCTTCGAGATCGTCGGCGTGACGCCCCGCGAGTTCCAGGGCACGACCTTGGGCACCGATCCGCAGGTGTACCTCCCGCTGAGCATGCGCGGGGCGTTCTCGCCGATCGTGTTCACGGGCTTCGAGAACCGGCGCGAGTACTGGCTCTATGTGTTCGCACGTCTCAAGCCCGGCGTGGACATGGAGCAGGCGGCGGCCCAGATCAACACGATCTACCGCCCCATCCTGCACGATGTCGAGGCGCCGCTGCAGACGGGGATGAGCGACGCGACCATGGCGCTGTTCAAGGCCAAGCAGGTGCTGCTCGAGCCGGGGTTCCGGGGGCAGAGCTCGGTGCATGGGGAGGCGCGAACGCCGTTGCTGCTGCTGTTCGGCGTGACCGGCGTGGTGCTGCTGATCGCCTGCGCGAACATCGCCAACCTGCTGCTGGCCCGTGGCGCGGGGCGCGCGGCGGAGATGGGGGTGCGGCTCGCGCTGGGCGCCACGCGACGCCAGCTGGTCACGCAACTGCTGACGGAGTCCGTGATCCTCGCGCTGGTGGGCGGCGTGCTGAGCGTGGTCGTCGCGATCTGGACGCTCAAGGGGATCGCGAGCTTCATGCCGTCCGATGCGCGGCAGTCGCTGGGCTTCGAGCTGCAGCCGGCCGCGCTCGTGTTCGCCGGGCTGTTGTCGATCGGCACAGGGCTGCTGTTCGGCCTGTTCCCGGCCTTGCACAGCACGCGCAGCGATCTCATGTCGGTGATCCGCGCGGGCGCCGGCCAGATCGTCGGCGGCCGCGCGGCCGCACGCTTCCGGGGGGCATTGGTCACCGCGCAGATCGCGCTGTCGATGGCGCTGCTGATCTCGGCGGGTCTCTTCCTCAAGAGCCTGGTCAACGTGAGCCGTGCGGACCTGGGCCTCACCGTCGACAACGTGGTGACGTTCACGATCTCGCCGGGGCGCGTGGGCTACGACACCACCCGCCGGGCCCTGTTGTACGAGCGACTGGAGCGCGAGCTGGCCGCCGTCCCCGGCGTCACGGGCGTCGCGGCGTCGATCATCCCGTTGCTCTCGGGGAGCAACTGGGGCACCAGCGTCCGCGTCCAGGGCTTCGCCGACGGTCCCGACGTGGACAACAACTCGCGGCTGAACGAGATCAGCAGCGGTTACTTCGCGATGCTCGGCGTCCCACTGCTCGCCGGACGGGAGTTCACGGACGGTGATCGGGTGGGCAGCACCCCGGTGGCCGTGGTGAACGAAGCCTTCGCGGCGAAGTTCGGGCTCGGCGACGACGTGGTCGGCAAGTTCATGGGCCGCAGCGGTCAGGCGGGGGACTCGCTCAACATCCAGATCGTCGGGCTCATCCGCAATATGAAGTACTCGGACGTCAAGGACAGCATTCCCCCGCTGTTCTACACGCCGTGGCGGCAGAACTCGCGCGTGGGGGCCATGAGCTTCTACGTGCGGAGCAGCCTCCCGCCCGAGCAGTTGCTGCCGACCATCACGGCGCTGCTCAAGGGCATCGAGCCCGCGCTCCCGGTCGAGCAGCTCAAGACGATGCCGCAGCAGATCAAGGAGAATGTGTTCCTCGACCGCATGATCAGCATCCTGTCGGCGACCTTCGCCGTGCTCGCCACGTTGCTGGCCGGCGTGGGCCTCTACGGTGTGCTGGCCTATACGGTGACGCAACGGACGCGCGAGATCGGCGTCCGGATGGCGCTGGGGGCGGACGGTCGCCGTGTGCGCGCGCTGATCGCGCGACAGGTCGGGATCATGGCGGGGATCGGGGCGGTCCTCGGGATCGCCGCGGCCCTGGGCGCGGGCCGCGCCGCCCGGTCCCTGCTGTACCAACTGGAGGGCCATGACCCGCTCACCTTCGCGCTGGCGGTCATCCTGCTGGGGCTCATCGCGTTGAGCGCCGCGTACGTGCCGGCGCAGCGTGCGGCCCGTGTGGATCCCATGCATGCCCTGAGGTACGACTGATGGATATCGTCAAAGCGCCGCCGAGCCGGCGCGGTCGCAAGGTCATGATCGGCGCGGCCGTGGCATCGCTGATCCTCATCACCATCGCGGTGCTCCAGCTCGAGCCGGCCGCGCCGTCGGTGGCGCGCGCGGGCATCATCGTGGACTCGGTGCGCCGCGGCACGGTGACGCGCGAGGTCCGTGGCCCGGGGACCTTGGTGCCCGAGCACATCCGGTGGATCACCGCCCAGGCCTCCGCGCGGGTGGAACGTCTGGCCGCCGAGTCGGGCGAACCGGTGCAGCAGGGTGCGTTGCTGTTGGAGCTGTCGAATCCCGACCTGCAGATCCAGACCATGCAGGCGGAGCAGCAGGTGCGACAGGCCGAGATCGACCTGCTCAACCTGCGCACGACGCTGCGCAGTCAGTTGCTCTCGCAGCAGGGCGTGGTGGCGTCGACGCAGACGCAGTACGTCAACGCCTCGCAGGAGGCCTTGGCGGCCGACTCGCTGGCCCGCACCAAGCTGATCTCGACCTTCGAGCTCGCCAATCGCCGCGCGGTCGCCGACGAGTTCACGACGCGGCTGCGGGTGGAGCGCGAGCGCTTGCAGTTGATGCAGGACGCGATCGAGTCGCAGATCGCGGTGCAGGAGGCGCAGGTACAGCAGCTCAAGGCCATCGCCGAGCGGCAACAGAACCGCCTGCGCTCGCTGCAGGTGCGGGCACCCGACGAGGGCGTACTCCAGGAGCTGACGCTGCAACTGGGGCAGTGGGTGCCCGAGGGCACGACCCTGGCCAAGGTGGTCCAGCCCGGGCGCCTCAAGGCCGTGCTGCGCATCCCGGAGTCGCAAGCGAAGGATGTGAGCGTCGGGCTCGCGGCCACCATCGACACGCGCAACGGCATCGTGCGCGGTCGCGTCACCCGCAAGGATCCGTCGGCGCTCGGTGGCACGGTGACGATCGACGTGAGCATCGACGATCCGCTGCCGGCAGGCGCGGTGCCGGACCTCAGCATCGACGGCACGATCCAGATCGAGCGGCTCGAGGACATCCTCTACAGCGGGCGCCCCGCGTTCGGCGCGGGGACCGGGACCGTCTCACTGTTCAAGCTGGTGGACGGCGGCAATGCCGCCGAGCGCGTGGCCGTCGAACTCGGGCGCAGTTCCGTGAATGCGATCGAGATCCTGCGGGGGCTGCAAGCGGGGGACCGCATCATCCTGTCCGACATGACCTCGTACGGCGCGGTGGATCGCGTCCGGATCCGTTGACTCACTGACCATCACTGGGCACACGACCATGACCGCAGCACTGATCAGTATGCGTGGGATCGCCAAGGTCTTCCACACCGACGAGTTGGAGACGCACGCGTTGTCGGGGATCGACCTCGAGATCCGCGAAGGGGAGTACGTGGCCATCTCCGGGCCATCGGGCTGCGGCAAGTCGACGCTGCTGGCGATCCTCGGCCTCCTCGACACACCGACCAACGGGAGCTATACGCTGGCCGGTGAGTCGGTCGCCGGGCTGGCGCCGGTGGACCGCGCGCGCGTCCGCAACCGGCAGATCGGCTTCATCTTCCAGGCCTTCAACTTGATCGGCGATCTCACCGTCTTCGAGAACGTCGAGCTGCCGCTGACGTACCGGGACATGGCGGCCTCGGAGCGCCGCGACCGCGTCGCTGCGGCGCTGGAGCAGGTGGGCATGACGCACCGCGCCAAGCACTTCCCGGCCCAGCTGTCGGGCGGGCAGCAGCAGCGGGTCGCGGTCGCACGCGCCGTGGCCGGCGACCCCGCGATCCTCCTGGCCGACGAGCCGACGGGCAACCTCGACTCGCGCAACGGCGAGGCGGTCATGGAACTGCTGCAGGCCTTGCACGGCAAGGGCGCGACCATCTGCATGGTGACGCACGACGCGCGCTATTCCAAGCATGCCGACCGCGAGATCCATCTGTTCGACGGGCGCGTGGTCACCGAGGGCGAGCTGGCGGTCGCGTGACGAGGGCGGGCGGTCGCAGTGACCGCCCGCCCTCGTCGCTCCAGCGCACGGCCCTGCCGTGCGATCCACCCGGCCTGCGGCGATCACTGCGCCGGCCGGACCCCCGACGTGCGCCACGCGGCGAGGTCCTGGAAGCCCTGCAGCACCATCGACGGCGGGATGTTGCAGTGGCCGTACGAGAGCGCCGTGCGCTGCAGCAGATTGCCTGACGCACCGGCCTCCGCCGCGAGCGCCGCGAGCGCCGACTCATGGAACGCCGGCACGGCCGGGTCCCAGGCGTTGTGCAGGGTCAGTACGGGCATCTGCAGCGCGCCGGTCGGGGTGAAGTGCCGCTCGAGGTACTTCGTGGACTGCACGTCGGCCGAGTAGCGGGTGACCGCTGCGTTCGCGAAGCCCACCGCCGGCGCGAGTGCCACGGCCGGCAGCCACGGCGAGGCATGGAGCGCATAGGTGGTCTGCGCATTGTCGAAGGGGGCGTCGCCCGGCGTGAGGTCCACGATGTCGTTGATGCCACGCGCATGGAAGCTCACGCCCGCGTAGAGTGAACCGACCAGCGTCTGGAATGTGACGCCGTTGGGGTCGAGCGGATTGCCCGACGGTACGCCCGGCAGGGGACTCTGGGCCATGCTCGCGATCGCGAAGAGTCCGGTCGGGTTGCTCTGCACGGCGGCGACGACCTGCGGCAGCGTGATGACCGTGCCGGGCGGCACCGCATTCACGTTGCCGGGGAAGGCACCGGGGAAGAAGGCGTCGGCGAGGGCCCGGACATGGCCAAGGTACTGCGTCTGCAGCAGGGACCCGCCGACCATGCCGCACACGAGCAGCGCGCCGTCGTACTGATCGGGGTAGCGCTCGGCCAGCGCGAGGGCGATGCCGCCGCCCAGCGAGTGACCGGCCAGGAAGTGGCGCGTGGGCTGCGCCCCCAGCCGCGATGCCAGCAGGCCGCGCAGTTGGTGCACGCGCTGCGCCCCGTCCTTGATCGCGAACCCGTTGCGCGAGTACGAGGAGAAGGCCACCGCATAGCCCTCGGCGCCCAGCGCATCGCGGAAGGCATAGAACTGGTCCTGGTCCCGCAGATCGACCGGCGAATCGATGTCCCGGAACCCATGCGCGTAGTACACCGCGTCGCCATTCCACTCGCGGGGGATGTGCAACGCGTACTGTGCGCCCGGCCCCGTGCTGCCTTCGATGATGCGTGCCCAGGGGCCGGTGGTGGGCTGGACGACACTGCTGCGCGACTCGGCGAGCGAGGGGCTCGGTCCGACGGCGGCCGGGGCCTGCTCATCGCAGGCGGTGAGTGTGACGACGGCGAGCGCGGTGAGAAGCAGGATGGTGCGTGGCATGGGACGACTCCTGTGCAGAGGGGAGATGAGCGCGCGACGGGCCGGACGCTGCCGGCGACGCGACGGCGCGCGTGTCAGTGCACGTGAAGGTCGTGGTGACGTGGTCGGCCGCCCATACGCCGAGTGACGTAGCGATGCGGCGGCGGTGACGTAGCGCGGCGTGGCCGTTGCGCGCCGAGCTGTCGTTCACGGCGGCAGCGTGCGAGCTTCTATGGGCATGGAGCTCCCCGACAGCGCATCGCCGCCTCCTGCGCCTCCTGCGGCGCCCGCTCCGCCGAGCACGGGGGCCATGTGGATGCTCGTGAGCGTGCTGGGCTGGATGTTCGCGCTGTGTGCCCTTGCCGTCCTCGCACGACGCGCGGTGAGCGTCGTGGAGCTGCGCTGGGACGCACCGATGTATCACTACCCGTTCGCCGCACTGCGCGGGGGGCTCGGTGTGCCCTACGTGCTCCCCGAGTCGCTGCAGCGCATCTATGAAGGGTTCCCGCCGCTGCCGCATGCGGTGCAGGGGGCCCTGTGGCGACTGACGGGCGACATGCGGGCCGTGGGAGCGACGAACCTGATCGCGCTTCTGGCCTTCGCGGTGGGTTGCGCGGCGCTGCTTCGCGCCCCGCTGTGGCTGGTCGTGACGGGGGCGCTCACCATCCCCCACGTGATCATCCAGTCGGGGACGGCCTACGTGGACCTCTTTGCGAATGTGGGGCTGGCCCTCGCGCTGGCGATCGCGCTCGCGGCAGTGGTGTTCCCCGACGAGGCCGGGCGTGGGAGCCTGCCCGCCGCCGTCATCGGGCTCGCGGTGGCGGCGTGGTCGAAGTTCCAGCTCGCGCCGCTGGTCGGTGTGGTATTCGTGCTGCTCTTCGGCCTCGGTGTGTGGCGGCCGCGCGCAGCCTTGGGCACGCGGCGTCGGGTCTTGGCCTGGCTGGTGGTCGGCGCGACCGTGGCGAGCGCCCCGTATGTGAAGAACGCCATCGCGTACGGGAACCCCTTTTGGCCGGTCCGCGTGCCGATCGTCGGCGCGCGCTTGCCGTACACCTTCGTCAACCAGGACCGTGTCCAGCGGCCGCAGGCGTTGGCCCACTTGCCTCAGCCGCTGCTCTTCGCGCACTCCGTGTTGGAGATCGATCATCCGCGCCGCTATACGAATCGTCCGCGCTGGCTCATCGACCAAGGCTCGGCGTCTGTCGCGTTCCGGATGGGAGGGTTCTGGGCCGTCGGTGTGCTGACGTCCGTGCTCATCGCTGTGGTCGGCACGCTGCGGTCCGATGCGCGCCGAGGCGCGGCGGGCGTCGCGCTGATCGCCGGGATGATCGCTGTCGTTTCGGTGATGCCGCAGTCGCACGAACTGCGCTATTACCTGTTCCTGCCGCTGACCTTGGTGGCGTGGAATGCCGCGCTCCTCGAGCGGCTACGGCATCGATTCCCGTCGTGGTGCGCGGCGGTAGCGGTGATCGCGCTGGTCGGTGCGGGCTATATGGTGCGAGAGAATCGCTTCTACTACGGGCAGTCGCCGGTGGACCGGAACATGGCCGCGACCTCGTGGGGCGCCGCCGCGTGGTGGTCGCTGTTCACGCCTGGCGTGACCTATTGCGCGGTGGGGGTCGCCCCCATCGGGATCTTCCTCACCGGGCCCTCGATGCGCGACTATGGCATCGTCGAGCGGGATTCGATCGGCGCGTGTCCGCGGGGCATGCCCATCGCGACGATGGTGATGGGCCAGCGGCGCGTGATTTCCGGCTCGGTCACCGCACGCTGAGCGCGCGCGCCGATGCCGCGCGCCGCCTAGAACGCCTCGCTGAACGCCACGTACAGCCCACCTTGCCCCGCCGTGCCGCGCGCGTAGTCGACGCGCACGGTCGTGCGGGTGACGGGGTTCATGCGAAAGCGGAGTCCCGCACCATAGCTCGGCAGCACACGACCATCGGCGAGGTCGGCGACCGTCGGGGCGACGACCGCGGCTCCGGCGAAGGCGGCACCGGACCAGCGACCCCGCGACGGCGAGCGATACTCCCCCTGCACGGCCGTGGACCACTGATCGCGGAACCGTCCCGGCACATAGCCACGCATCACGCTGTTGCTGCCGATCAGCGCGACCTGATCGAAGGGGGCGACGCCGTCGGTGCCCTGCGCGACGATCTGCGCGGCGACGACGTGTGACGCGCCGAGCGTACGATAGGCCCGCGCATCGACGCGCACGCGGCGAAAGTCGAACTCCGAGCCGATCGCGTCGTCGGCCGTGCTGACGGTCAGCTCGGCGAAGTGGCCCGCCGTCGCGGCGAACAGATTGTCGCGCGCGTCACGGACCAGTCCGATGGTGCCGAGTACGGTGCGGCCGCCCGCCCCGCCAGGGACCGCGCCGGAGGCGAGCGCGCCCGACGGCTCGACCTCACGCATCGTTTGCTCGATCCGCCGTGCGCCGACCTGCACCCAGAGCGCGGGGGCGACCATCCGATGCACGGAGACGGCCAGTTCCGTGCTGCGCGGCGTGTAGGGCTCTTCGGCGTCATCGGGTGCCTGGTCGCCGACCCCGAAGTACGCCAGCGGATACTGCTGCCACACGGCGTTGGTGAGCACGCGCCAGCGATTCCCCTCCGTCCAGGTGTCCGTGTCGAGGAAGACGCGCGTCTGTTGCTTGGCCGTGCGGACGGCGTTGCCGACGATGGTCGAGGGGCGCGTGCCGCCCGGGGACCGCTGGGCGCGTGTGGCGAACAGCGCCACGCCGTACTGGAATCCGGTCTCGGGCGCCGAGCCGAGCACGGGCAGCAGGGAGATGGAGGCGCGGGGCCGCGCGGTGGCGTCGGGCGCGGTGGGTTGGGCGGCGAGCGTCACGACGGGCAGCAGCAGGGCGAGTCCGAGAGTCCGCATGGCAGGGTCGGTGTGAGGAGGCGTCTGCGGCAATGATCGCGGGGCGGCGGGCGCGGTGCCAATACGTCATGTGACGTACGGACTGGTGTACGCGCCCCGCGGAGCGTTGGGACGACCTCTCCCGCCAACGACCATGCCGCGCTCACGCTCCTTCCGCGCGCTCGGACTCTGCTTCGTCTCCGTCCTGCTGTTCTCCTGCGGGGGCGAGTTCCTCGGGCCGTGGTCGCCCGGCTCCCGTGACCCGGGGCTCAGCGCCGGAACGGATCGCTGAAGCGCGGGTCGCTGAGGAAGCTGCTGTCGGTCAAGGTGTGCAGGAACGCCACCAGCGCGGCGCGCTGTGCCTCGGTGAGGTTGAGGCGTTGCGGCTGGCCGCCCGGCGTGCGCAGCCCCGGGTCGAGTCCCGGGCTGAGCATGATGCCGCTGTCGTAGTGCGCCACCACCTGCTCCAGCGTGGAGAAGCGCCCATCGTGCATGAAGAAGCGGCGCACGCCCACGTTGCGCAGTGAGGGCGACTTGAAGCGGCCATTGCCGGCGCCCGCGTCGGTGATGACGGCGTCGAGCCCGTTGTTCATCACGTTGCTGCCGACCTGTGCGTCGGTCACATGGCAGCGCGCGCAGCCGGCCGGACCGACGAAGAGCTGATGCCCCTGCAATTCCTGCGGGGTCAGCGCGGCGGCGAAGTTCGGCGGCCCCGCGCCCGCGAAGGCCGCGTCGAAGCGCGCGGTGCCGCTGACCATCGCGCGGACGAATTGGGCGAGGGCCCGCGCCACGCGGGTCTCCGAGATCTCGCTGCTGCCGAACGCCGCGGTGAACAGCGGCCCATAGAAGGCGGTCGCGCGCAGCTTTTCGAGCGCCTCGCTCAAGGGGAGCGCCATCTCGCCCGGGTCGCTGATGGGCTGGAGCACCTGCGCCTCGAGCGTGGCCGCGCGCTCGTCCCAAAAGAAGCGTCCACGCTGATAGAAGCGGGCGTTCGCCAAACCCATCGAGTGCCGCGGCGTGCGCTGCCCGTCGATGCCGAGACTGAAGCGGGCGGTGTCGGCGAATCCGGTGGCCTGCAGATGGCAGGAGGCGCAGGCGATGCGGTCATTGCGCGAGAGCCGGGTGTCGTAGAAGAGCACGCGGCCGAGCGTGGCACCGGCGTCGGTCGTGAGATTGTCGGCGGGTGTGTTGTCGGTGCCGATGACGCTGCCGCCAGGGCCGCCGGGCCCACGGAAGTGCGCGGGCAGGGGCCGCGCGGCGTCGGAGTAGGCGAAGCTGGTCAGCGGCAGGGTCGGTGACGCCAGCCCCGCCGCGAAGGCGACCATGGGGAAGGTGTCGGCGACGGCGGCGCCACTGGCGGGGGTCACCCGGACGATCGCCAGTCCCACGCCTGGGGCGCTCGCACTGCCCGTGATGCCGGCCGCGGATCCCGCGAGCCCGGGGATGCCGGTCAACTCGATGCTCCGTGTGACGGAGACGCCGGCGGCGAGGTCAAAGACGGCGAAGGGGTCCACGGCAACGGCCGCTCCGACGGTCGTCACCAAGGTCGGGTTCTGGGCGCGGCGGACCACGGCCTCGGTCACGTCGGGCGTCGGGGTCGGCGCCACGGCCTCGTCCCCCCCACCGCAAGCGGAGGCGAGGAGGGCAGTCGCCGCGAGGGAGCGCAATCGGGCGGAGCGGAGTTGAGTCAGCATGCCGTTCGGACGGCGGCGGCTCGACGCTTGTTAATCGCAGGTGGCCGACGGGCGGCCCCATCGCCTACCCGAGTGAACCTATCCGAATTGGGGTTGAGTTTCAGAAAGGCGTTGATTACGCATTATAGATAGGTTTTTTCAAACCATTTTTGTCCTGATATGCCCGCACGTCAGGTCCGCGCCATCACCGAGATCGTCGGTGCCGCGCTCCGCAGGGACACCCGCCGCGTGGTCGACGCCCGGGCCCTGCTCCCCGATGCCGATGGTCGCGTGCCGCTCGCCGTCTTCGTCGATCATATCGTCGAAACGGGTCGCCGAGCCGATGTCGCCTATCTCCGCCGCACGATCTCGGCGACCGAACTGCGGTCGCTGCTGGTCGACGGCGCGTTGCCGGCCGTGGTGGTGCACGATCAGCCGACGCCGGGGATCGCGGCGACCGTGCTGCTCTCCGCGCAGGGCGGTCGCATCCGCGCCAAGACGGTGGTCGCCGGCGGTGGGGTCACCGACGTCGAGGGATCCATCGACGAGATCGTGGCGATCGCCTTCGGCGAGGACCGCTACGTCGTGTGCCTGACCCCGCTGCCGGTGGCGAGCGAGTCCGACGGCAGCGACGGGCACGGCGCGCACACGGCCACGCCATTCGCACGGCTGCTGTCACTGTTGGCGGCAGAGAAGGGCGAGATCGGCATCGTGTATCTCTACGCGGCACTCGCGGGCATCGTCTCGCTGTCGCTGCCGCTGGGCATCCAGAGCATCATCGGAGTCGTGTCGGGCGGGCTGGTGTTGCAGCCCGTGGTGATCCTCATCGGCATCGTGGTGCTGGGCACCGCGCTGTACGGCCTGTTGCAGGTGCTGCAACTCGCGGTGGTCGAGCGTCTGCAGCAGCGCGTGTTCGCGCGCCTGTCGCTGGAGTATGCGTTCCGTCTGCCGCGGGTGCGCTTCGACGCGACCATCAACCAGAGCCTGCCCGAGCTGACCAACCGCTTCTTCGAGCTGGTCACCATCCAGAAGTCGCTCGCGAAACTGCTGATGGAAGTGAGCACGGCCCTGCTCACGGTCCTCGCGGGCCTGCTGCTGCTGACGCTGTACCACCCCTACTTCACGGTGTTCGGGGTGAGTCTGGTCGTGCTCCTCGCCGTGCTGTTCTGGCTCACCGGACCACGCGGACTCGACACCTCACTGAAGGAGTCGGCCTTCAAGTACCGCGCCGCGCAGTGGCTCGAAGAGATCGCGCGCTCGCTCACGGCGTTCAAGTATGCGGGCCGGTCGAACCTCGCCGTCGAGCGTATGGACGGCGAGCTGGGTGGCTATCTCGAGTTCCGCCGCGCGCACTTCCGCGTCCTCATGACGCAGTCGATCGCCTTCGTGGTGTTCAAGACGCTCATCACCGGCGCCGTGCTCATCCTCGGCACGATGCTGGTGATCGACCGGCAGATCACGCTGGGGCAGTTCGTGGCCTCCGAGATCGTGATCGTGACCGTGCTGGCCGGCGTGGAGAAGCTGGTCCTCAGCTTGGCCACCGTGTACGACCTGCTCACGTCCGTCGAGAAGTCCGGACATCTGCGGGACCTGCCGTTGGAGCCCACCGGCGGGGTGGTGCTGCCGCGCGCCACGGGCAGTGCGGGCATGGCCGTGACCGCACACGACCTGGGCTTCACCTTCCCCGGCGCGGTGCGACCGGCGGTGTCCGGGATGGCGATCGACATCGCGCCCGGCGAGAAGGTCGGCATCACCGGCTACTTCGGCTCGGGCCAGACCACATCGCTGCGCCTGCTCGGTGGTGTGTACGACGGCTACACCGGGGCGCTGGCCTTCGACGCCGTGCCGATGCGCGACCTGGACCGGGCGGCGCTGCGCGATGAGATCGGGCAGTACCTCTCGATGGATGACCTGTTCGACGGCAGCGTCGAGGAGAACATCGCGGTCGGCCGCTCGAACGTCTCCACGGGCGATGTGCTGCGGGCCTTGCATGTGGTGGGGCTGCGCGAGTGGCTGCAGTCGCTCCCGCAGGGGCTGAGCACGCGCATCACCAACGGTGGCCGCGGCTTGCCCTCGACGGTCGTCGTCAAGTTGCTGCTCGCGCAGGCCATCGCGTCGCGGCCGCGCCTGCTGCTCTTCGACGACTTCCTGGGCACCATCGAGGCCGACGTGCGCGACGATCTCGTGCGCCTGCTCACGGGCCCCGACGCCGGGTGGACCTTGCTGGTGGCCACGCACGACGCCGAGCTGCTGCAGCGCTGCGACCGCATCCTGCTCCTCGAGGACGGGCGCGTCCGCTCCATCGGGACCTTCGATGCCCTTGAGCCCGACCCCTACTTCCGTCGCGTGATCGCGATGACGCACGTGGAGCACTGAGATGGCCGGCGGCGGCGAAGCCTTCGACACCACCCAGCGCGATGCGCTCATCGCGGCGCGGGTCCTCACGGCGAGTACCGGACACCGGACCTTCCTGAAGATCCTCGGCGGCATCGGCGTCTGCATCGTGGCGGCGATGTTCCTGCCGTGGCAGCAGACGGTGCGGGCCACCGGCACCATCTCGGCGCTCTCGCCGGCCGACCGGCCGCAGGTGGTGCAGGCGCTGGTCGGTGGACGGGTCGTGGAGTGGCTGGTGCAGGAGGGCGACTCGGTGAGTGCGGGCGACCCCATCTTGCAACTGGCGGAGACGGGGACGGAGTTCCTCGACCCGGCGCTGTTGCAGCGGGAGTCCGAGCGCCTGGCCGCGTTGCAGGCGAGTCTGGCCGCCAAGCGCGACAAGGGCGTCGCGATCCAGCAGCGGATCGTCGCGCTCGACGACGCCAATGCCGTGAACGAGGCGCAGGCCCGCAACCGCGAGACCCAGGCGAGCGCGGCCTACGAGGCGGCCGTCCTCGACTCGGGGATCGCCGTGGTGCAGCAGACGCGCGCCGAAGCACTGCTCGTCGACGGACTGCGCTCGCTGGCCGAGGTCGAGGCGGCGCGGCTGCGGGCGCAGCGTGCGGTGGCATCGCTGGCCGATGCACGCGCTGTGCTCGAGAACGCGTCGCTGGCCCTGCGCGCGGTGGCCGCGACGTACGCGCAGGAGGTGGCGCGCGCCCGCAGCGATCTGGCCACCAACGACGCCGAGATCGCCGACGCCGAGGAGAAGGTGGCCGGTCTGCGCTTGCGTCTCGCGAATCTGGGGCAGCGCCAGGATGCCTTCGTGATCCGTGCGCCGCAGGACGGCTTCGTGGTGCGGCTGTTGAATCGCGGGGTGGGCGAGATCGTGTCGGCAGGGGCGGCGGTCGCGACGGTGCAACCGGCGACGCCCGGCCTGGCGGCGGAACTCTATGTGAAGGCGATGGACGTGCCCTTGCTGCGCGTGGGTCGCCGGGTGCGCTTACAGTTCGACGGGTGGCCGGCGCTGCAGTTCGCGGGCTGGCCGTCGGTGGCCGTGGGGACCTTCGGCGGTGTCATCGCGGTCATCGACCGCACGGACGATGGCGCCGGGAAGTATCGGGTCCTCGTGGCGCCCGATCCCCAGGAGGAGCCCTGGCCCGAGCAGCTGCGCGTCGGCTCGGGGGTGTACGGCTGGGCGATGCTCGACCGCGTGCGGGTGTGGTTCGAGATCTGGCGCCAGTTCAACGGCTTCCCGCCGACGGTGGTGCTCGAGGAGCCTGGCGCCGCCGCGACGGGCAAGGTGATCTCGCCGTGATCGCGGGCCTGGCGCTGTCGCTGCTGCTCCAAGG
Source organism: uncultured Gemmatimonadaceae bacterium (assembly GCA_964503275.1). Lineage (GTDB taxonomy): Bacteria > Gemmatimonadota > Gemmatimonadetes > Gemmatimonadales > Gemmatimonadaceae > DASRAP01. The sequence goes on from CAZCZO010000013.1 coordinate 53,409, forward strand.
TGTGGCCGGCGACACCGTGGCCCTGGAGGACTTCCAGCGCCGTGTGCTGCGCCATCATCCCGTGGCGCAGGCGGCCGACCTCGCGCTGCGCCGTGCGCGCTTCGGCGTGTCGCTGGCCCGGGGCGCCTTCGACCCGACGGTGGCCGCCGGGCTGGAGCAGAAGCGCTTCAAGGGGATCGGCTACTACGACGAGTTCGAGCTGCGGGCGACCGTCCCCACGCCCTTGGGGATCGACTTCAAACTCGGCTGGGAGCGCGCGGATGGTGAGATCATCAATCCCGAGCGCGCGACGCCGAGCAACGGCCTGCTGACGGCCGCCGTGGTGGTGCCGCTGGGGCGCCGGATCGTGACCGACGAGCGGCGCACCGCGCTCAAGCAGGCCGATGCCCAGCTCACCGCGGCCGATGCCGAGCGGGCGCGTGGCCTGTTGCAGTTGCTCGCCGAGAGTGCGCGGTCGTACGGTGCCTGGTACGAGGCCGCGCAGCGCACGGACATCGCGCGCGAGGCGGAGCGCATCGCGGCGTTCCGGCTCGGCGCCGTGCGCGCGCGCGTGGTCGCGGGCGACGCGGCCGCGATCGATACCATCGAGGCGCGGCTCGAACTGCGTTCCCGCGAGGTCGCGCGACTCGACGCGGAGAACGATCTGCTCGCCGCGCGCACCGCGGCGGGCGTGTTCCTGTGGAGCGAGCAGGGGCGTGCCGAGGTGTTGGCGGCGCCGCGGAGTCCGGGGGCACCGGCGGCCTGGCGTGCGGCGCCGAGCGTCGAACGCGAGGCGCGGTTGGCGGAGGAGGTGCGTCGCGCCCACCCGTCGGTGCTGCGCGCGGAGGCGCGGCTCAGCGAGCTGCGGGCCGGTCGTGCGCTGGCGCGACAGCAGTGGCTGCCCGATGCGCGCGTGGAGTTCGGCGCGCTGAACGCGGGCTCGGGCGCCGGGGATCTGTTCGCGTTCGGGGATCTGTCCACGAACCAGAAGATCAGCGGCTATGCCTCGCAGTCGCTGCTGATGCTGCGGGAGCGGGCGCGGATCGGGCAGGCCGAGGTGGGCGTGGACCTGGGTGAATGGGAGTTGACCTTGGCGCGGGAGCAGGCGGTGGCCTCGCTGCGCATCGCGGCCGCGTCGTGGCGTGCACTCGAGGCACAGCGCGCGCGGCAGGTCGAGGCGGTGGCCGACGCGCAGCTGCTGGTCGCGGGCGAGCAGCGCCGCTTCGAGGCGGGCGAGAGTTCGCTGCTCATCGTGAACCTGCGCGAGCGGGCGCTCGTGACCGAGCGCAATGCCTTGGCGCGCATCGAGGGACGTCTCATCGCTGCCGAGGCCGCATTCGATCTGGCGCGCGGCCAGCTCGCCGACGTGCTCGCGCGCTGAGCGGCCGGCGCCCGACGCGTGGGCGCGTCGATATCTTGGTCCGACGAGCCGCGGCACTCGCGGGTTGGACGACTCCCTTCACGACTCATCGCATGGCCCGGACCCCCTCTGCGCTCGCGGCGCTCGCTCTCATCGTGCCCGCGAGCTGTGCCGCGCCCGACGCGCCGGTCGCGCCGCTGACTCGCGCGGTCTGGCGCGACTCGGTGCGGCTGGTGGACTCGGACTCGTTCCCGATCCAGACGCCGTCCGGGTTGACGCGCCTGGCCGACGGACGCTTCGTCGTGGCGGACTTCGGGGCCAAGCAACTGCGGATCTTCGACGCTGGCGGGCGCGCGTTGCGGAGCATCGGGCGCCGCGGCCGGGGGCCGGGCGAGTTCGTCGCGCCGTCCGCGCTGGATGTGCTCGGGGCCGAGGAGATCGTCGTGCTGGACGTGGGCACGCAGCGTGTCAGCGTCGTCGATGTGCAAGGCGGCACGGTGGGACGCTCCGCGCGACTCCTGGGGCAGGGCTTGGACCTGCGCGTCGCGCATGGGGTGGTGCACGTGGCGATCCCCTCGGCGCTGCACAATCGCGCGTTCGCGACGTGGGACATGGTGGCCGATACCACGGTCGCGCGCGGGGTGATGCCGGCCCTGTACGACGCGTATCCACGGCTGCGACGCAATCTGGGGCTGAGCGTGTTGGCGAGCGGCCGCGACGGGCTGTGGGTCGGCCTGCTGGGCAGCAACAGCGTCGCCCTGCACCCGCGTGAGGCGGTGGATGCCCCGGTGCGCACCGTCGAGCTGCCGCGTCGCGTGCGACGGGGCGTGCCCGTGGACCGGCCGGAGTGGCTGCAGCGCGAGATGGCCTACGAGGAGGAGTTGCAGTCCGTGTCGGTGTTGACGGCGCTGGCGGAGTTGCGCGATGGCCGGATCGCTGCGGTGCATCAGGACATCACGCTGGGGGCGCAGTCGGCGTCGAGCGTGGCGTATCTGACGATCCTCGATCCGGCGTCGGGGGCGGGGTGCATCGACCTGCTGCTGCCGCTGCGGGCGGAGGAGATGCCCGTCCTGCGATTCATCGACGACCGCTTGTATGCCGCCCGCGTGATGCCCGACGGGGACGACGTGGCCACCTGGGTACATTCGCTGGACGTGGCCGCCTTGCCCTGTCGTTAGGCAGCGGCCAGACGCGCGGCCCCCGGCGGCGCTACATTCGTGGCACGCTGCTGTGCGCCGTCCCGCCCTCTCGCCCCTGCGTCTATGTCGCCCCTGGTCCGCAATATCCTCGCCGTGTGCGCCGGCTTCGTGGCCGGCAGTGTGGTCAACATGGCGATCATCACCGTGGGACCCATGCTGATCCCGCCGCCCGAGGGCGCGGATGTCACGACGATGGAGGGGCTGCGAGCCGCGCTGCCGCTGTTCGGGCCGCAGCACTTCGTCGCGCCGTTCCTCGCGCATGCCGTGGGGACGCTGGTCGGCGCGGCGGTCGCGGCGCGCGTGGCGGCGACCCGGGCGACCGCACTGGCGATGGGGATCGCGGCCCTGTTCTTCGTCGGCGGCGCGATCAACGTGACGATGTTGCCCGCACCGATGTGGTTCAACGTGGTGGATCTGGTCGGCGCGTATCTGCCGATGGGGTGGCTGGGTGCGCGCTTGGGTGCGCGGCGTGCGCCCGGCGCTTCAGCGGCGTAGGAGGCCGTAGGCGAACTGCCGCGTGCCCAGCACGGGCGCGGCGGTGATCCACACGAGGGCGGCCGGTTCGATGAATCGCGCGCGGCTCAGCGGTCCGAGCCGGATCGGCTCGAAGCCGATCGCGGTGGCGAGCGCGGCGACCGTCGCACAGGCGTCGTCCTCGTCGCCGGCGATGGCCAGCGCCGCCCGCTGTGTGCCGAAGACCGGGTCGGCCATCACCTCCATCCCCACGGAGTTGAAGGCCTTCACCACCCGCGCGCCCGTGGCCCAGCGCGCCACTTGCTCGGCGCCCGAGTCGGTGGTGCCGTGCGTGAGGACCATGCCTGGCCCAATGGGATTCGTGGCATCGACCAGCACCTTGCCGCGAAGATCGCCTGCGGCGGTGATGGCCGACTCCGCGGCGGCCCATGGCGTGCAGAGCAGCACCAGCTCGGCGTGCGCACAGGCATCGGCCATATCGGCCACGCGCAGGCCAGCGTGTTTGGCGTCGTCGGGCGTGCGCACGCCGTAGGTGACGGAGTGGCCGGCCTCCGTGAAGCGGCGGCCCAGCGTGGTGCCGACGCGGCCGGCCCCGAGGATGGCGATGTGCATGGGAGTCAGGAGAAGCGTGGCGGTCAGCGACCCAGGGCATCAACGACCAAGCGCGCGGCCGCGGTGCCCGAGACCTGCTGCTGCCCGGTCACGAGCAGCCCGTCGCGCACGGCGAAGGCGCGGAACGGCTGGTCCACCACGAAGTTGGTGTTGGGGAGTGCGCGGGCTTCGGTCTCGATCCAGAACGGCTGGATGCGCTGGCCCACGGCGGCGTCGGCCACGCGCTCCTCGCTGTCGGCGAAGCCCGTCCAGGTCTTGTGCTGGACCAGCGGTGAGCCGTCGCTGAGGGTGGCTTCGAGCAGCAGGCAGGTGGCGTGGCAGACCAGTGCGGTGACTTTGCCCGTCTCGTAGAATCGTGCGACCAACTGCTGGAGCGCGGTATGCTTGGGAAAGGTGACCATGGGCGCCTGGCCGCCGGCGACGAACAGCGCGTCATAGTTGTTCACATCGACATCGGCGATGCTCTTGGTGTCGGCCAGCAGCGCGGCGTGCGCGGGCGAGTGCTTGAAGCCCAGCGAGATGAGGTCGTGGGCCGAGTACCCGGAGGGGTGCCGGGGTCGGAGTAGCCGTCGGCGAGGAGCAGTACGCGCTTGGGGCGGGCGGTGCTGGTGCGGTTCGGGTCGAAGCTCATGGGGCTGGCCAGCGTTGAGAGGGTCAGCCAGCAAGCTGGGGGATCACCTGCGAGCGCGCCAGTATGCACATTTCGGATAGATACTTACCTCAAAGAGAGCGTATGCCCGAATTCACCTTCCGCGGTGTGGTGTTCCAGAGTCCGGTGGAGCTGGCGTTGCATGCGATCGGCGGCAAGTGGAAGATGCCGATCCTCTGGCGGCTCAACCAGCGCTCGTGGCGCTACAACGAGCTACACCGCGACCTCAAGCGCGTGTCGCACAAGATGTTGACGCAGCAGTTGCGGGAGTTGGAGGAGGCGGGGTTGCTGACGCGCACGGTGCACCCGGTGGTGCCGCCGCACGTGGACTATGCGATCACGGCGTTGGGGCGCACGGCGCTGCCGGCGATCGAGGCGCTCCGTGCGTGGGGTGCGGTGTATCGCAGGCGAGCCGAGTCGGATCCTCGCAGCAACTGACAGCCTGTCCGTGAATGATGGCGTCGTGACGGCCATGTTCCTCGATAGATTGACCGGTGACGCACGAAGGCCGCGTTCGATACCGCGCATCCCAGCTTCGCACATCCGATGCCTCGCCACTCCAAGCCCCCTACCACCATCTACTCCTGGAACGTCAACGGCCTCCGCGCGGTGCTGCGCAAAGGCGACTTCCAGTCCTTCCTCGCGGCGCACCAGCCCGACATCCTCTGCCTGCAGGAGACCAAGGCCGAGCGGGAGCAGGTGGTGATCGACCTGCCCGACTACCACGAGGCCTGGTCGTCGGCGGCCAAGAAGGGCTACTCGGGCACGGCCATCTTTTCGAAGACGGCGCCGCTCAAGGTGACCACGGGTTTCCCGGCGGCCATCACCAAGAAGTTCACGTTGGTCGACAGCGAGGGCCGCGACGTCATGGACGAGGGTCGTGTGATCACGGCGGAGTTCGAGCGCTTCTACGTGGTGACCGCGTACGTGCCGAATGCGAAGGACGACCTGAGCCGACTGCCGCTCCGGGAACAGCACTGGGACCCGGCGTTGCTCGCGCACTGCAAGCGGCTGGAGAAGACCAAGCCGGTGATCGTGTGCGGCGACTTCAATGTGGCGCACACGGAGTTGGACTTGGCCAACCCCAAGGCCAACGTGGGGAACAAGGGCTTCACCGACGAGGAGCGGGCGGGCTTGCAGGCGTTCATCGATGCCGGCTTCGTCGACACGCTGCGGCTGTTCCGCGAAGGGAACGGGCACTACAGCTGGTGGAGTCACCGCGCGAATGCCCGTGCGCGGAACATCGGCTGGAGGATCGACTATGTGTTGGTGTCCGCGTCACTGCGGTCCGCGGTGCGGGCGGCGGACATCCACGCGGACGTGATGGGCAGTGATCATTGTCCGGTGAGTGTGGTGCTACGGGGATGAGCCCCGCTCACCGCCCCCTCCGCAGCCCGTACATCCGCACGAACTCCACGTCGTCCTCGTCCCGCGCCACGCCCAGCACGTAGTCCACCCCGATCTCGTGTGGTGTGAAGCGCTGCGGCATGGTCACGGCGCCCACGCGTCGGCCGTCGGCGTCGAACACCGTCCAGGTCTCGCGCTGTCCGGGAATGACGGGTGAGGAGACCCAGAGGTGGCCGAGCGGGTCCACCAGCAATCGCCCGAAGTACGGATGCCGCGATGGCACCGGGATCGCCGTGGCCGACTGCAGGCTGGCCCGGCGTGCGGGGTCTGCGCCCGCCCACGCCTCCCGCTCCGCCCTGACAGCGGCCACGTGCTGTGCCGTTACGGGCGTGGGGCGATCTGCCACGGTGATCGCTCCCTGCGCTCGACCGTCGAGCGTGAAGCGATGCACCAGCGTGCTGTCGTTGTCGCCCACGTACACGTGGCCCGCACCGAAGGCGTACTGGACGTACGGCGAGAACCTCTGAACCGAGGACCGCGGCGGGTCTCCCACGGCCATTTGGCGCAAGCCGCCGGCCTCGCGCAGCGGGATCACTGCGCCCCGCGCGGCATCGAGCAGTGAGACGCGCAGCGGAGGCCGGCGCAGTCCCGTCACCGGTGGTGCACCGCGAGGCGTCTGACGGTACTGTGGGGCCAGCAGGTCGCCGTTCGGCAGCAGCAGGCCACCTTCGGAGAACCAGCCGTCCTGCATCAACGGGGCGAGGTCGAGCGGTCGCTGCCGCACATACTTGCCAGACGGGTCGAGCCACACGAGATGACGGAAGTGCAGGATCAGCAGGGTATCGCCGGGCAGCACACGCACATCCTGCACATACTCGAATTCGCCGGGTCCCTGGCCACGTCCGCCGGCGTTGGTCAGGTGTCGACCCGCCGCGCTGTAGAAGCGCAGGTCGGGTCCCATCGTGACGAGGACACGGCCGTCACCGAGTCGGCGTGCGGCGTGTACCTGATGGAGTTGATAGGCGGGGTCGCCGTCGAGCGAGCCGATGCTCAGCGCCGGTTGTGGCGAGAGGCTGAGCTGCGCGCGCGCGGGGGTGGCGGTGAGCAGGAGTACGAGGAGCGCCACGGTACCGCGAATCGGCGCGTGCGCGCGAGCATTGAAGAGCATGGGGAAACTGTGAAGGGGTTCGCGCGAAGGTAGTTCTATCGGACTACGTCAGCTACCCTGATGCAAGCGTAGTGTAGAAGAGATGATTGCGCGAGCGCAGTTGCTCCGACCGGCCAATTGCAAAGATGGTCTTGCGACGGCCGTCGATTGGGGACTACCTTGTCCCCCGTCCCCCGTCCCCCGTCCCCCGTCCCCCGCCCCCCGCCCCCCGCGGTCGCGGGGACTGGTCGGTGAAAACCCGGGAGAAGCCCATTCATGTCGGCGTCGATCGAGCGGGTACACGTGGTGTCGGACACGCGCGCGAGGCGGCACGTCATGGCCGCCATGGGAGGGGAGGCCCAAGTCACGGAGAGCGCCTCGCTCGTTGGTGCCATACAGGCGCTCGAGCGGAGCGGTGCAGCCGTCCTGGTGCTGTCAGCCGACGCCGGCGCGCTCGACGAGCTGGCCCTCGCTGCGCTTCGTGCGGAGCTTGGTCGGCGCGCGCCGAAGATGCTCCTCGTCATGCTGACCGAGCGTGATGCCGAAGTGGGCGCCGTCTCGACGGTCGGCGGAGGGGTGTTGGTGGGCGTCGACGTCGCGCTGCCAGCTGGCCTCCACCAGTTGCGGGAGTGGGTGCTCTCCGCGCGGCGTTCGGCGCGGCTACATGCCGTCGCGATCGACATGGGTCGCGACATCCACCAAGACGTTGCGTTCCTTGTGCACTACGTCGTTGAACATGGATTCGACACCCTGACCGTGGAGGATGTGGTGCGGCGCGTCCCCGTCACTGGGTCCAAGTTGCGTGTGCGCCTGCGACGGCACCTGGGAATGACGCTCCAACAGCTGATCAGTTGGGGTCGCTGCATGGCAGGCGTGGCTGAGCTGGAGTCAACGATGCGGACGGTCGAAGCCATTGCGCTCTCGCTGGGGTACGAAGACGCGTCGGGCTTCACCAAGCTGTGTCGAGGGTGCTGTGGGCGTCCACCGTCTGTGCTGCTTGAGGAAGGAGGGTCGGTAGCCGTCGAGCGGGCGTGGCGATCCGCCATCGTGTCGTCGCGATGATCGTGCAATCAGATTTGGCACGGCGGGCGGTCGTGGTGTCAACGGGGTACGCTGGCGGTCAGCGCGGCCGCAACTCCGGCGTAGGTCGGTTCGGTGAGCGGCTAGCAGTTTCGAGCAGCCACACACACGGTGTGGCGTTCCTCGAACCAGTCGGAGGTGTCCCATGAGCGCATGGATGCGGGTGGTACAAGTGCTGTCGGTGATGGTGGTCTTGGTCGGTGGTCACGCGAACAACGCTCGTGCCGCGACTGCCGTTTCCTTGGAGGACTGTGACTGCTACGATTGGTATGAAGCGATCGCGGATCAGCAGGCGGCGTGTAGCGCCTCAGCGGCGCCAGGTCAGGTGCTCTGCGCCTACGTGTACAGTTGCTACCGCGACGAGCTGGATCATGTGCATTACAGCGGGATCTGTCTGGATTACACGCCGGATCCGTGCCCGCCCGTGATGCCGCAGGGGCCGGGCTGCGAGCCGTGACGTCTCAGTCTTCTGATCGGTCGGGTCGCGGCGCGCTTCGGTGGTTGGAGGTCGCGTTCACAGCGGTCATCTCGGTGTCTGCCGTCGTCATTGCGTTCGGCGCGTGGCGGACGCCGTCCACGCCTGCGCCGCCACCAGAGGGTCTGGAGATCCTCGAGGAGCCGCGCTGGCGGGAGGCTGTCGGCGGTGGTCAGCGAGTCGGCGCCGCGAGCGCGCCCGTCACCATCGTGGTGTTCCTTGACTACCAGTGCCCAGCGTGTGAAGCCTTCGAGGCGTCGCTGTCTGCGATCACGGACAAGTACGACGATCGTGTGGCGATCGAGTATCGACACTATCCGCTTGAGCGTCCGCATCCACAGGCGCTCCCAGCGGCGTTGGCCAGTGGCTGCGCGGCACTGCAGGGCGGATTCGAACCGATGCATCGCGAGCTGTTCTCCAACCGTCGTTCGCTTGGCGAGATATCATGGCGCGAGCTTGCGAGCCGCGCATCGATCCAGGATCTCGATCGGTTTGATGCATGCATGCGGGACTCGCTGAGCCTTCCGAGCGTGACGCGCGATCGAGCGCTTGCGCTTCGTCTTGAGGCACCGGGTACGCCCACGGTCCTCATCAACCAGTTCCGTTTCTCGGGGTCGGCTCGCGTTACCACGGTCGACTCGCTGGTGCGGCTCGCGCTGGAGTCCAAATAGCACATGGATGCCGCGTGGGGGGCGCTCGCAGAGGCTGTTGGCATCGCGCTCCTCAGGCGGCGAGTCGCGGGAGTCCGGCGGCCGTCGAGGGTGGTAGGAAGCAGCGCGACGTCTCGGTCGAGAAGCGTACGCGAACGTGTGTGGCTCGGTCCGGCAGCACTCTGTGTGCTTTTGTTCGTGTCTGGCGTTCGGGTCCAAGGCCAGGACATTAGTGGCCCACCGGTCCTGGCCGGGGATCCACTGGTGCAGCGTTTTTTTGCGGTCTGGGATTCCGTGTGGCGGATCAGCGAACTCGATCGGCAAGGGCGCTTCGACGCCGGAATCAACGGTCGTGTCGGGAGCGGGGGACTCGCTCGCCGATGGAACGCACACTGTCATGTACTCCCACCAACCATCGAGCGCTCGCCGGCATACCGAGGCGGTCAGGTGGTCAGCCGGAATGTGCTGTTCGCCACGTGTCCGACCTGGTTCTTGGGTGGTCAGCCGTATGCGGTAGGGCACGGCGAGGACCGAGGAATCGACGCCGCAATCTCGCCGTCTCGGTTGCCGTATGTTCGGACTTTGCGCGCTGCGCTGTTGGATACGCTTGCTGCGCGGCTACGATCGCAGCCGACGGATAGCGTCCTGGTCGGTCAGGTGTTGCGATTCGCGCTCGACCAGCGTGACACCGCGCTTGCCCGCGTGGCGACGGCGTCGTGTCGTGCGCAGCGCACCTGGTGTCAGTTGCTCGAGGGCTATCGCGCCGTGAGGCTGGGCGACACCGCCACGGGGCGAGCGGCATTTTCTCGCGCGCTCGCGTCCGCGACAGGCGCTCAGCGCTGCGCGTTGCTTAGCGCGGGCGAGCTGCTGGACCCCAGCGCGTGGAAGATCTACGACTCCATCGGCTGCACCGATCGTGTCCACCTCGATGATTGGCTGTGGTTGTTGGCGGAGCCGCTCTGGATCGGGGCGTCCACCTCGCGTCGCGATGTACACTTCGTGCGCCTCGTAGACGTTGCACTGCGGAGCGCGTGGCCTCGGGACGAGCGCTGGACGTGGGCCGACTCCCTTGGTGGTGATGCACTAAAACGGATGGTACTCAGGTACGGTTGGCCATCGTTCGTGATGTGGGGAGGCCCCGCGACGGACCGCGAGCACGGCGGGACGCACGCGATGACCGAGGGCACTCGACCCGTACCGCCGTTCACGACCTTCGAGTATCACCCTGGGCGGATCCATACATTTCCCGAACGTATCGATCTGCAGGATATCTTCTCGATCTCGGCTGCGGATTGGGAACTGTCGCCGATGCGAGGCGGTGATTCGTTTCGAGAGTCGGATCCGTTGTGGTGGCCGCAGGAGCATATGCTTGGCTCACCGCTGGTCGTGCTCAACCAGATGCAGTCGGCAGTGCTGCGGCGGCAATCCGCGAGCCATCTCGCGGTGGCCGTATCCCTGGATGCTGCGGTCCTTCGGCGCACGGAAGGGACCGCGATTCGCGAAGTGACTCTCGTGGTCGCGACGCATCCCGAGTCGCTCCGCGTGGTCGGCTCCCGCGGCGGAACGGCTGGCAGTGCGCTCACCTTGCAGGCTGATATCAGCGTTGCACCTGCTGTTCTCAGTGTGGAGGTGCCTGGATCCGGAGGACGATATCCCGCGGCCCGCGCCCGCTTCGGCCTCCGCCCCCCACCGGCCTTGTCGACCATGTCACCGGGCGATCGTGCGGTGTCGGCTCCCGTGCTCCTCGGCGTGCCTGGGGGTGGTGGGGCGATCCCCCCGCAGCCCGACAGCGCACTGCAGTGGATGCTCGGCACGACCACGGTGCCGCCTGTCGGCAAGCTCGGCGTCTACTGGGAGACGTACGGCTTCGCGCCGAGCGACACCGTGGAGCACGCCGTGTGGGTGACCCGCGTGACGCCGCAGGGGGCGCTGCGGCGGCTCGGAATTCGCCTCAACGTGACGACCGATCGGAACACGCCACTGGCGGTGGCGTGGACCGAGATGCGGTTGGGTGGCACGGCGGCGGTGGTCGAGCCCGGCCCCGTGCCCGTGATCGGCCGCACGGTCGTGCTGGACGTGTCCACGCTGGCGCCGGGCGAGTATGTCCTCGAAGTCGCGGCGCGGGGCACGAGCGGGGACGCCGTGCGGGAGCAACGGCGCTTTACGGTGGCGGCGCGGTAAGGCGCGCCGCCACCCCTACGCCAACACCGGCAACCCCCGGATCTTCTCCTTCCATTCCGCCGGCCCGCGCTCGTGCACGTTGGTGCCGGTCGCATCGACCGCCACGGTCACCGGCATGTCCTGCACGTCGAACTCGTAGATCGCCTCCATCCCCAAGTCGGCGAAGGCCACCACGCGCGATGAACGGATGGCCTTGGACACCAAATAGGCCGCACCGCCCACCGCCATCAGGTACGCCGCCCGGTGCTGGCGAATGGCCGCCACGCCCGTCGGCCCGCGCTCGGCCTTGCCGATCATCGCGATCAAGCCGGTCTTGGCCAGCATCATCTCGGTGAACTTGTCCATGCGCGTGGCCGTGGTCGGCCCCGCCGGACCCACCGCCTCGTCGCGCACCGGGTCCACCGGGCCCACGTAGTAGATCACGCGGTTGGTGAAGTCCACGCCCTCGGGCAGGCCCTCGCCGCGCGCGAACAGGTCGGCAATGCGCTTGTGCGCCGCGTCGCGGCCCGTGAGCATCTTGCCGTTGAGCAGCAGCCGGTCGCCGGCCTGCCAGCTGGCCACCACCTCGGGCGTCAGCGTGTCGAGGTCCACGCGCTTCGCGTTCACGTCGGGCTGCCACGTCACGGCCGGCCAGTCGCTGAGGCTGGGCACCGGCAGCTGCGCCACGCCGCTGCCGTCGAGCGTGAAGTGCGCGTGCCGCGTGGCCGCGCAGTTGGGGATCATGGCGATGGGCTTCGACGCTGCGTGCGTGGGGAAGTCCACGATCTTCACATCCAGCACCGTCGACAGTCCGCCCAGCCCCTGCGCGCCGATGCCCAGCGCGTTGATCTTGTCGTGCAGCTCGATGCGCAGCGCCTCGAGCTTGGTCTGCGGCCCACGCGCCTTGAGCTGCGCCATGTCGATGTGGCCCATCAGCGACTCCTTGGCCATCACCATCGCCTTTTCGGCGCTGCCGCCGATGCCGATGCCCAGCATGCCCGGCGGGCACCAGCCGGCGCCCATCTTGGGCACCGTCTCGAGCACCCAGTCCACGATGGAATCGCTGGGGTTGAGCATGGCGAACTTGGCCTTGTTCTCGGAGCCGCCTCCCTTGGCCGCCAGCGCCACCTCGACCGTGTTGCCCGGCACCAGCTCCACGTGCACCACCGCCGGCGTGTTGTCGCGCGTGTTGACCCGCGTGAACGCCGGGTCGGCCACGATGGACGCGCGCAGCACGTTGGCCTCGAAGCGGTAGGCCTGCCGCACGCCGTCGTCGACCATCTCCTGAAGCGAGAGCGTGGCGTCCCACCGCACGTCCATGCCCACCTTCACGAACACCACCACGCTGCCCGTGTCCTGGCAGATGGGCCGGTGCCCCTCGGCGCACATGCGCGAGTTGGTGAGGATCTGGGCGATGGCGTCGCGGGCCGCCGGGCTCTGCTCGCGCTCGTAGGCGTCGGCCAGCGCGTGGATGTAGTCCAGCGGGTGGTAGTACGAGATGTGCTGCAGCGCGTCGGCGACGGACTGGATGAAGTCGGCTTGGCGGATGGTGGTCATGGGGGAAAGATAGTGGCCCCAGACTTTGTAGCACAAAGTACTTGACAAGCGCGGGCCGGCCCCCTATCCTCGTTGCATGGCCGATCCCACCCCCCAGCCGCCGGCGCTGCACGACCGCGCGCTCCAGGACCTCTCCTTCATTCGCCGCACCATGGAAGGCGCGGCGTCGTTCACCGACGTCCCGGGCTGGGGCCTCGTGGCCACCGGTGGCATCGCGCTGGCGGCGGCCTTCGTCGCCGATCGCCAGCCGACGGCCGAGCGTTGGCTGGCCGCCTGGCTGCTCGCGGCGCCGGTGGCGGCGGGTATCGGCACGGCGATGATGGTCGCCAAGATGCGCCGCCGCCTGCGCGGCGACGGCACCCTGCTCAGTACCCCGGCCCGCAAGTTCCTCTTCGGCTTCTGGCCGGCGATCCTCGTCGGCGCGCTGCTCACCCTCGCGATCGTGGACGTGGGCAGCGCGGGCACCGACGACGCGCTGCTCCGACGCTTGCTGCCGGGGCTGTGGCTGCTGCTCTACGGCATCGGGGTCACCACGGCCGGCGCCTTCTCGGTCCGCGCGATCCCGCTCATGGGCGCGGGCTTCATCCTGTTGGGCGCCCTCGCGCTCTTCGTCCCCGCCGTCGACGGCGACCTGTTCCTCGCGCTGGGCTTCGGCGGGCTGCAGATCGGCTTCGGCGCCCACATCGCCCGGAGGCACGGTGGCTAAGCGCAATGACAACGCCGCGCGCGCACGTCGTTCCGACCCTGTTGCACCCCCTGCGCCCTTGACCGCCGTCGAGGGGGACGCCGCCGCGCCCATGGCGCTGGACCGACTCATCCATGAACGGGTGCGTCTGGCCATCGTGAGTGCGCTGGCGGTGCACGAGTCGCTGACCTTCAACGAGCTGAAGACGCTGCTCGAGACCTCGGACGGCAACGTGTCGGTGCATGCCCGCAAGCTGGAGGACGCGGGCTATCTGCGCTGCACGAAGGGCTACGATGGACGCGTGCCGCGCACCGAGTACCGGCTCACCGCCGACGGTCGCGCCGCGCTCGAGCGCTATCTGGCCCACATGGAAGCGCTGATCAAGCGCGTGGGGGGCGGATGATCGCGCCGCGTCATGGCGGGTCGGCGTCGGCGGTGCCCGCGCATGTCGCCATCATCATGGACGGCAACGGGCGCTGGGCCACGCGGCGTGGGCAGCCGCGCAGTGCGGGGCACGTGCGCGGTGCCCGCACCGCTCGGCGCGTGATCGCGCACTGCGCACGCCGCGGGGTCGCGCAGCTCACGCTGTACGCGTTCTCGTCCGACAACTGGTCGCGGCCGGCCCGCGAGGTGGAGCTCCTGCTCGCGCTGTTCACCTCGCACATCACGCGGGCGGTGGCGTCGCTGTGCACGCATGGCATCCGTGTGTCGGTGATCGGGCGGCGCGACCGGCTGCCCGCCGCGCTGCTCGCGGCAATCGAGGAGGCCGAGGTGGCGACCAGCGCCGGGCGGCGCATGCATCTGCGGGTGGCGATCGATTATTCGAGCCGCGGTGCGCTGCAGCGTGCGCTCGCGGTGTCCGACCGCCTGCGCGGGGCCTGGCCCAGCGACACCATCCTCCCGCCCGTGGACCTGCTGCTGCGCACCGGTGGGGAGCGCCGGCTCTCGGACTTCCTGCTCTGGGAGAGCGCCTACGCGGAGCTCGCCTTCCTCGATGTCCCGTTCCCCGATCTGTCGGCCGAGGCGCTCGATGCCGTCTTCGCCGACTTCGCGTCCCGTCATCGCCGCTTCGGCGGCCTCACCACTCCGGAGTTGGTATGACCGCGCCTCTTGCCCGGCAGTTGCTCATCGTTGCGTTGCTCCTCGGGGTCGCGGGGAACTGGTTGTTGCGGGCGCCCGAATGGGCGGCCGGCTTCACCTTGTGGGCGCTGTTGGTCCTCGGTGCCGCGTTCGTCGCCGCAGAGCGCAGCGCGGCCCCCGCACCGGCCCTGCGACGTGAGGGGCGCGTGTTGTTCGCTGCGGCTGGGTTGCTCGCGCTGAGCTTCGCGTTGCGCGATGCGGACCTGCTCTTCGTGCTCGATCTGTTCGCGCTGCTGGTCGTGGCGGCGCTGTTCGCGTGGCGGGCGAGCGGTCGCTCGTTGACGCAGCTCGAGCCGCGCGATGCGGTGCTCGGTGGCGCCGCGACGTTCGCGACCGTCGCCGTGGGCGCGCCGACGCTCGCGCTGCGTGACGCCGCACCGCAGCAGTTGACGGGCGAACGCCGTCGCTCGCTGGGTGCCTTCGGCCTCGGCGCCGTCGTCGCGGCGCCAGTGCTGCTGGCCGTCGCGTTGCTGCTCGGGTCGGCGGACCCGGTGTTCGCCGCCTTCCTCGAGGAGACGGGGGCCTTGTTGGATGGTCGCCTTGTGGGACAGCTCATGGGCATCGGCCTCGCGGCCTGGGTCGCGGCCGGCGCGCTGCGCGGCACCCTGGCTCCGATCAGTGGCCGGCTCGCGGGCTTCTCACTGCGTCCGCAGGTGGAGTTCTCCGCCGTGGCGCCGCTGCTCGGCGGGCTGGCACTGCTGCTCAGCATGTGGATCGGTCTGCAGGTGCGCGCGATGTTCGGCGGCGCCGAGTATGTCGCCACGGCCACGGGGGTGACGGTGGCGGAGTACGCACGCCGCGGGTTCTTCGAGCTGGTGGTGATCGCGGGCATCGTGCTGGCCGCGCTGCTGGCGGCGGACGACGTGCTGGAGCGCGGCGCGGCCGCGTCGCGGCGGTCGTTCCGCGCGGTGGGGTTCGTGCTGCTGGGGCTGGTCGGGGCGGTGTTGGTGTCGGCGCTGCAGCGGCTGGGCGTGTACCTGCGCTTCTATGGGCTCACCGAGGACCGCGTGCTGGCGGCCGCGGTGCTGGTGTGGGTGGCGGTGGTGCTGGGCTGGTTCGGCGTCACGGTGCTGCGCGAGTCCCGGCAGCGCTTCGCCCCCGGCGTGCTGGTGATCTCGGCGCTGTGGCTGGGCGGGCTCAACGTGGCGAACCCGGAGCGCTGGATCGTCGCGACCAATGTGCAGCGCGCTGAGCGTGGGCTGAGCTTCGATGTCGCGTACCACGCGCAGTTGTCGGGCGACGCGCTGCCGGCGCTGCTGGCCGCTGCGGAGCGCTTGCCGGCGGCCGACGCGGCGTCGCTGCGCAGCGAGCTGGCGCGGGTGTGGCAGGCGCGGGCGCTCAGCCGGACCGATTGGCGCGCGTGGAGCGTGCCGTACGTGCGCGGGGCGCGTCGTGCAGCGTCGCTGGAGGCAGGACGAACGGCGCCGACGGCGCCGACGGCAACAGCACCTGCTGCGGCGCTCCCCCCTTCTGGATCTCCACCGCCAGCTGCGTCGGGCTCGGACGCCGCACGCTGAGGCGCAGGGCCGTGCCGGGGGAGCGCGCCTCGTCGTTGCGGTGGATCTGGACGAGGGCGGCGTCGGCATCGTAGGCCAGGCGCGTGAGCCGAACGATGGTCTCACGCGCCAAGGCTGGCGGGCTGTCGAGGACGACCAGGCCAAAGGCGCCGCTGCGCAGCACGATGTCGGCGCACCACGCCGCCCGGGCCGGTGTGGGAGGATGGATGATCCAGGCGCCCTCGTGTGCGGCGAAGGGGGCCCAGTCCTGTGGGGCCAGCGTGCCGCGCGCATCGATGACGGCGGCCCAGATGCCCGTCTGCAGCGCGTGCGCCACCCACTGCCAGGCGAGCGCGGTGGCACCACCGCCCGGCGCCGCGACGACCTCGGAGAGACGCCCCCGCGGCAGCCCACCGCCGGTGAGCGCGGCGTCGAGCGCGGCGATCCCCGTGGGGAGGGTGGGATCGCCAACGTGTGGCCGCGCGAGCACCGACGCCAGCTCGGCGCGCAGGGCGACCAATTGCGGCGAGACGGCCCGCGCGGTGGCGAGCTTGGGAAGCGCGGCCATATCTGAATAGTACCGAATAAAGACCGAAAACGCAAGGGTAACGCGCAGCGTCCGGGCGCACGACCCGCCCCGTGCACATCGGCGCGCCGGAGGGTATAACCCACGTATGCCACTGCCATCGCAGCACTCCACTCTTGGGGCGGACCGCGCGGGCGGGCCGCGACCCGGTCAACGGATCGCGCGCCGGCGCGCGGTGGGACTCGTCCTCTTCGCGCTCGCGTACGTTTCCGGCCCCATCGACGCCCAACGCAACGACGCCCGCGAGGTCACGCGCCTGCTCAATGAGGTGCGCACGCAACTCGCGCTGTACGAGAGTCAGGCGCACCGGCGCATCAGCGAGATGCCCGATGCCGACACGCTGCGCTCGGTGCAGCAGCTCGTGAGCCAGCGGATCGGCCCCGAGTATGGCCCCATCACCGACCCCACGCCGCGCGACCTGTTCTGGGCCATCACGGCCGTGCTGAGCACCACGCGGCCCGTCGCCCTCGCGGCGTCGGGCGAGGCGGCGTACCGCAGCGCCGAGGAGGGCGCGCGGGCGCTGTACGCCATGGCGCCGGAGCATCCGCAGGCCTTCCGCGCCTTTGCCAGCGTGCTCCTGACCCGCAACCGCTGGACCGAGCTCGAGCAGCTGGCGCGCACGCACACCGGGCGCAGTGTGGGCGATGTCAGCGGGTGGCTGGCCCTGGGGTTGGCCCACGCACGGCAACGGCAGATGGAGGCGGCGCGCGAGGCCTTCGACGCGGCCCTCGCCCGGCTGAGTCCGGCAGAGCGCGCGCGGCTGGACCAGATCGAGCGCATCATGCCCCCGCGGGAGGCGCGCAGGTTCGCGCGTGCCGATGCGGCCACGCGTGAGGCCTCGGCGCAGTCCACCTGGTTCCTCGCGGACCCGTTGTGGTCCTCGGACGATGAACAGCCGCGGCTGGAGTTCCTCGCGCGCGTGGCCTACGCCGAGCTGCGCTGGTTCGAGCCGGAGGATCGCGCCGTGGGCGTGGACACGGACCGGGGACGCATCTACGTGCGCTACGGGCCGCCGGACCAGATCGCGCGGCTGGACTATCGTCCGCCCGACAATGCGCCCGGGCGCATGAGTCCGGCCGGCATCACCTATTTCTGGATCTACGAGTCGGGCCTGGTCTTCGCGTTCACCGGCAATGCGCGGCAGGCGCGGCAGCGCATGGCCTTCGACGATGCCGCCGTCGTCGCGAACATCATGGACCGCGAGCCCGCGCGCTGGGACAACATCGCGACGCGCCGGATCGACTCGCTGGCGGTGCAGTATGTGCGCTTCCGCGCGGGGCGTGACAGCACCGAGCTGTTCGTGGCCACGCGGGCCCCGGTGGAACGCCTGAGCGACATCCGCGGCGCCGCGTTGGCGGCACGGGTGTGGTTGATCGGGCAGTCCACGCCCGACATGGCCGGTGCGCCGCTGCGCGTGGCGCCCGACGGCCTCTCGGCCTGGGTGAACACGGTACCGAACGGCACCTATGTGTGGCGCGCGGAGGTCGTGACCGTGGGGCAGGCGACCGCCGCACGCGCGACGGCGCCGGTGCTGCTGGGCGACGACCCGGCGACGGGCTTCCTGCGCGAGGGCTATGCGATGAGCGACGTGCTGGTGGGCACGGCCGCACGCGATGCGGGGGCGATGCAGCGCTGGCGCGATGCGCCTGTGGTGCCGCTGGTGGGGGCGCTGCGCGACCGGGCGCAGGTCGGTCTGGTGTGGGAGACCTACGACCTCGCCGCCCGTGAGGGACGCAGCCGCTATACCGTGACGGTCACCGTGTCGCGCGAGCAGGCGCGGCGGCGTGGCGCGACCGGCGACCTCAGTGCGAGCGTCGTGGGCGCCCTCGCGTCGACGGCCGGGGTCCGCCGCGGCCGCGATGCGCTGACCATCACCTACGAGCGCGAGGTCGCGGCGGCCCCCCGCGTGGTGGATCAGCTGACCCTCGACTTGCGTGAACTGCCTGCGGGGTCGTACCGTCTCACGGTCGAGGTGCGCGACCGCGCCACGGGCCGCGCGACCGCGCGCGAGACCGCCCTCACCATCGCTGACTGAGCCGCCCCCGTGACACCACGTCCTTCCCGGTTGTCCGACATCGAGATCCAACGCGCCCTGGGCACGCTCGCCGGCTGGTCACGGCAGGGAGACAGCATCCGGCGCAGCTTCAGCTTCGAGAGCTTTCCCGCGGCGGTGGCGTTCATCACGCAGGTGATGCCGATCGCCGAGGCGATGGATCATCATCCGGACATGGACCTGCGGTATCGGACGGTGCATGTGACGCTGTCGACGCACGATGCGGGCGGCGTGACGGCATTGGACATCGAACAAGCGGGCCGCATCAACGCGCTGTGATGCGGCCCGCGGTGCGGGCCCGTCGGTCCCGCGCTGACCCGCGGCGCGTGGTCGCGGCGCCGCCCTGCGATCTCAGCTGCCTTTGAGCAGGCGGATCGACCCATTCACCGTCGTGAGCTCGATGCGCGGTCCGCCCGAGCCGACCGCGCCGCGCAGCCGCCGCGGCGAGATGGTGCCCTCGACCTGCACCGGGAAGTCCGTGGTGATGCTGCCGTTCACCGTGCGCGCCTCGACCATGGCGTTGAGGCCCGCGGGCATCGTCACCGAGATGCTCCCGTTGACCGTCTTGTACTCGGCGCCGCGCGCGGGGATCTGGCTCATGCGCACCCGCACATTGCCATTGACCGTCGAGGCCATCACCCAGCCGCTGAGGGACTCGGCTTCGACACTGCCGTTGACGGTGGTGGCACGCACCTCGCCGTTGACGCCGGTGACGGTCACGGCGCCGTTGACCGTCGCGGCGGTGAGATGGGCGCCGACGGGCAGCTTGATGACGTACTCGACCGAGGTGTCATTGCTGCGCGTGCCACCATTGGAGCGGGAGCGGTATTCGGTCTCGTTGCAGGTGGTCTCGGCGTTCCACTTGGCGCAGAGCAGCACATCGCGACCGCTGTTGATGCGCGTGACCTCGACGGTCACGGCCGCCGGGTCGCCACGCCGCCAGCGCTTGTGGGCGACGATCTCGAGGGTGCGGCCCGTGCCGGCCTCGACCTGGATGGGCCCGTTGAGGTTGCGGGCGATGAGGCGCGCACCCTGTGCGAGCTCGCCGCTCCAGGTGAAGGCGTTGCGCTGCTCCTGCTCGGGGCCACGCTGGGCACGGGCCGGGGTCGCATCAAGGAGGGCCGCGCCGGCCAGAAGGCCGAGGACCGCAGTGGTTCGCATGAAGGCTGGCATGGTCTAGTTCTCCCGTCGGGCGGCGTCGCTCTTCCGGAGGAAGATATCGCCGCTGAAGGTCGTGATCGCCAATCGGGCACCGCCGCCGTTGATGGCCACTTCCATGCGGCGTCCGCGGCCCGTGCCCGAACCCGGCTGCAGCGTGACGGCGAAGTCGGAGTTGAGCTCCCCACTGAAGCTCTGCATGGCCACGGTCGCCGCGAAGCTGCTGGGCACGCGCAGCGCGACAGAGCCGGAGTGCGTGTCGATCTCATTGCGTCCACCGGCCTCCAGCGAGCCCGAGAAATCCAGGTCACCGCTCACGGCCTTGTAGCGCAGGCTGCTGAGGACGGCGCGGTCGGCGCGGACGCGACCGCTCACGGTGCGGGCGTCGAGTGCGCCGCGCAGGGACTCGATGCCGATCCCCCCGCTGACGCTCGACACGGTGGCGTTCCCGCTGTGCTCCCGGAGGGCGATGCGTCCCGAGACCGTCTCGAGCTCGGCGTTGCCCTGCGTGTCGGACAGGTCGATGCTCCCACTGACCGTCTGGATGCTCACATCGTTGCGCAGTCCGCTCGCGGTGACCGACGCCGAGACGCCGCGCGTCGTGACCAAGGCGCGGGCGGGCACGGTGACCTCGTAGCGGGTGCGTCCCATCTGCCGGTCGACCGAGCGCACTTCGAGGCGCACGGCCTGCGCGGAGAACTCGGGGACCAAGGTCCCACGCTCCGTGCTGGCGACGATGCGGATCTCGTTGCGGTCCCAAGTGCTGATGCGGGCCTCACCACTGAGGAGGTGCAGGGCCACGCGCCCCTCGGCGTTGAAGCGGAAGGTGGTGTCGATGCTGGCGCGGGTCTGCGCGGCGAGGGGTGCCGCGCTGGCGAGGCAGACTCCGAGCGTCAGCAGGGCGCGCTGGGCGCCCGCCGGTGGCATGGGAAGCGTGAACATGGTCAGGAGATCTCCGTGAAGGTCGCGAGGCGACGCAGTAGGTCGAGCTTCATGTCGTAGGCGCCGGTGAGGCGCTGGGTGAGCAGTGCACTGGCGGGGTCGGCCTCGAGGGCCGCGCGCGCCGCGGCGATCGCGTCGTCGATGACCCGGAGGTTCTCGTCGATCACGCGGACGGTCATGTCGTCGAGATCGAGCTCGCGCTGCGCGAGGATCTCGCGCAGTGCGGCGATCTCCTGGTCGTAGGTGCTGGCGAGGCGGACCGTGGGGGTGTATGCGGCGAGCGTCGTCGTCGGCTCCGCCGCGTCGACCGTGGTGGCCACCGCCGTTCCCGCGCCGGGGGTCGGCGCCGTGCGGCGCGCGACCTGCCAGGTGCCGGCCGCCGTCAGCGTGACGAGCAGCGCTGCCGCGGCGGCGAGTCGGCCGGGCCGCGTCCATGCCGGTCGTGTGGTGGCCGTCGAGGCCCCGAGGGTCACGACTGGCGTCTCGATCCGCGCGGCGATGCCGTCCCACAGGTCGCGCGAGGGGCGCAAGGTGGGCAGCTCGGCCGCCTCGGCGATGAGGTCGGCGAAGCGCGCGTCATCGGGCTGCTGGTCGTCCGCGTCCGCAGGGTCGCGGTCCGCCGGTGGGTCGTAGTCGTGCGTCATCGGTCCAATGCCTCCCGCAAAAGTCGTCGGGCGCGATGCAATTGCGCCTTCGTGCCCCCCGAGGTCACACCGAGCATGCGCCCGATCTCCTCGTGGGTGTAGCCCTCGACATCGTGCAACACGAACACCGTGCGTGCGCCGCGCGGCAGCAACGCGATCGCCGACTCGAGGTCCACCGCGAGGCCGGGGCGCAGTCCGCCGTCGTCCCCGCCGATCAGGTCCATATCGTCGATGTTCGTCATCCGTCCATCCCGGCGGCCGGTCGTGCGCCGCTCGTTCAGGACGACATTCACCGCCATGCGATGCAGCCAGGTGCCGAACGCACTCTCGCCGCGGAACAGACTGAGCTTCTCCCACACCCGCACGAACACATCCTGCGTCAGCTCCTCAGCGCGTGCGCGGTCCTGCACCATGCGCATGCAGACCGAGAACACCCGGTCCACGTGCCCGCGATAGAGCCGCTCGAAGGCCCGTCGGTCGCCGGATGCCGCGAGCGCGACGTCGGCGTGCTCGGGGTCCAGCGTGCGACCGTCAGCGGGACGAGGGGAGCGATTCATCACACCGAGTTGGACGTGCTGAGGGCCGCGATGGTTTGGACGGGCGCCGCCCACCGCTGCCGGGCGCGGGGACCGACGCGCGGCGCGGCCCGCGCGCGGGGGTCACCGACCGTGCGATCGCGCCAGTGCCGGCAGTTCGTAAATGCTTGTCAGCCAATGGGTTGGAGCGGCGGCAGCGAGCGTTGGCCGGTCGAATGGACCCCACAGGCAGGCGGCGGTGGCGACGCCCGCTGCGTTCCCCGACTTGATGTCGTGCGGCGAGTCGCCGACGAAGATCGTCTGTGCCGGGGAGGCGCCGAGTTGCGCGAGTGCGAAGTGCACGGGCTCGGGGTGCGGCTTGGGATTCTCGATGGAGTCCCCGCCGACGATCACGCGGAAGAGCGGGGTGTAGCCGACATGGTCGAGCACCTTGCGCGCCAGGGCGTGGAACTTCGACGTGACGACGCCGAGCGGGTGGCCGGCCCCATGCAGGGCGGTGAGCACCTCGGTCACGCCCGGGTACGGTGCGGTCATCGACTCGAAGTGCTCGGTCTGGTAGATGCGGTAGCGCGCGATGAGCCACTCGAGGTCGGCCGACTCACGGCTGAAGGCGAGCAGTTGCGAGCGCAAGGTGGTCCCGATCCCCGCGATCCATTGGTCGCGGGTGGGGCGAGGGCCGTCGTAGTCGGCGAAGGCGAATTCCATCGACTGGCAGAGCAGTTCGATGGTGTCCACGAGCGTACCGTCGAGATCGAAGAGCAGCGGGGCGGGGCGGGTCATCCCGAAGTCTCAGCGACGCGGATGCTCAGCGGTAGTGCTCGTGCGTTCGAATGATGACACGACCGCAAGAATGCTTCGTGCCGATGCGTCGCTGCGCGGTCGAGGCGCCAGTGAGTGCAGGCGTGCCGCACTGTGCTGGGCGAGCGTCGTGCGGTGATGCGCTGCGCCCGAGGCCACCGCCGCGCGGAGGTCGTCGAGTTGTGATCGCGCCGCCCGCGCGGCATGTGATCGGTCGGTCATGGCGAGATCGCGGGCGGCGCGTCGGGCCAACGCGCGGGCCACCCGGTCCAGGGCGCGTGCGACCTGTGCGGCCGGCGGCGCCTCGCATGGGGACGCGGTCCCGACCTGTCGCACGGCCTCGGCGACGCAGCGTGGGTCGTCGGTCAACGCGCCCGATCCCGTGCTGGCGAGTAGGGTCGGGGGGTCGCCGAGCAGGCAGACGAGCGTGATCGCGCGGGGCGGGGTGGCGGGCGATGGTCCGTGTGGGCGGTGTGGGGTCATCGCGGCGACGAGCGGGGCGGGGCTCGGTCGATCGTGCGCGCGGTCCGCGCCGGTCGCCCAGGTCGTGAGTTCCCGCTGGATGTCGCGCGAGGCGTCGGCCAGTGCGCGGAGATCGGTGGCCGCGCGTTGCTTGCGCGCGAGCCGCTGCTCCAGCGCGAGCAGGGTCGTGGCCGCGCGGGCGGACTGCAGCGTGTAGCGGTGGACCTCGGGGTGTGGGGATGCGGGCCGGCGGAGACGTCCGTCGCGCTGCGTGATGCGGGCGGGCGTCCACGGGGTGTCGAGGTGGAGGATCACCCCCGCATCCTGCAGGTTGAGACCCTCACTGACGACGTCGGTGGTCAGCAGCAGCATCACCCGTTCACGCAGCGGCGGTGGGCGCACGCCCTGCGCGAGGGGGGCGAAGCGATCCAACAGGGCCTGGCGCGCGATCCGCCCTGAGGCGATGCGTCCGCCCGAGGCGGTGAGGGCCGCGACCCCAGGCCGGTGTCGCAGCGCCTGCCACAGCATGTCGACGGTGGCGGCGTACTGCGCGCAGGCGAGCACCGGGACCCCAGCGTGGCGCGCGGCGATGTCGCACACGGCGTCCGCCCGCGCACGGTCGCTCGACGTCGCATCACGCAGGCGCACGCGCAGTGCGGCGATCGCGTCGCGATGCGCGGTCATGGCCGCGACCGCATCCGACGGATCGACGTCGATGGGCGCGACGCGCGTCGCCGCGACGTCCGCTCCGCGCGTCGCCGCGATATCCGCGACGCGAGTCGCGACACCGGCTGCTAGGCGAGTCGCCTGTGTGGTCGCATCGGCCGTGGTCGTCGCGGCGGTGACCGCCGCTGCCGCCGCCGGGGCCGCGAGCAATGCGGGCCACGCGAGCTGGCCATCGTCGCGGCCCCATGCCCGTAGCGCCGCGCGGGTCGCGTCGCGACCGGCCGTCGTGGCGTCGAGCCAGGCGCCCGCCGCGAGTTCAGCGCGGCGCAACATTGCGCGGAGCGCCGCCGCGCTGGAGCACCAGGCGCGGAGCAGGGCGATCTGCCACAGCGCGACCGCGATGCCCCCATCGCGGGGCGGCACGGGAGGCGGCAGCGCGAGGATCGCCCGGCTGATCGCCGCCTCGTCGCGGATCCGCAGCGCCGCGTGCGTGATCAGGCGAGGGCTGGCCCGCGGCTCCGGTTCGCCCCGCACGAGCAGTGCCCCACGCTCGGCGTCCGTGAGGTCTGCCGCGTGAGCGCCGAGGAACAGCGACAGCAGGGTCGTGAGGTCCTGTGCGGTGTTGTGCAGGGGCGTGGCCGAGAGCAGCACGACGGGTCGTCGCGCGCAGAGCGCGCGCGCCTGGCGGGTGCGCTGCGCCCGTGGGTTGCGCAGGTGATGGGCTTCGTCGATGATGACCAGCGACTCGGACCCGACGGGGACCGACCCGCGACCCAGCCGCTCGATGGACACGATGCGCGCCTCGCGCTGCGCCCGCTGCAGGGCATCGCGCCAGGTGCTCCGCAGACTGGCCGGAGCGATGACGAGCAGATCGTGCGCGCGTTGCGCATCCGCGACCGCGAGGGCGATGTAGGTCTTCCCCGCACCGGTGGTGTCGCCGAGGAGCACACCGCCCCAGGTGCTGAGGACGGCACTCGCGCGTCGGGCGGTGGCGCGTTGGTCATCGCGCAGGACGACGCGGCCGACGCGTGCAGAGACCGGCTGCTCCGGGCGCATGCACGCCGCGATCGCGGCGCGGGCCTGCGCCAACGACACGAGCGCATAGTCGGCGACCGTCGCAGACATCAGCGGTGCCCCCACTCGAGCAGGGCGCCGACGTCGTCATAGCAGAGCCCCATGGCGCGCAGTGCGGCCCCCAGGAGCTCGTCGGGGGTCACGCCCTCGCCGCGCGCGCCTTTGGCCCCCAGCGGTGCCAGCAACTCGATGGCCGCCCGCCAGCCCGTGGGGATCGGCAGCAGTCCGACCGTCCAGCCCAGCAGCCGGTGGTACCCGCCGCGCGCCGGCTCGGCGAGCGCCGAGAGCCATGCCGCGGCAAGGGGCGCGTTGAGCCACGCGGTGAGGGCGTAGGCCTCGCGCAGCGTCCGCGTGGGCACGACATAGCAGCTGTTCAGGGGCACGGTGCGGTCGCCGGCGGGCAGAACCGCGGCGCGCGGGCTCTTCGCGAGGTCGGCCCACACCACGCGCGGGCTGCGGGCGTCGGCGGCGTCGGTGCGGAACAAGGCCCACCAGGGCCCGCGCCCGTGGTAGTCGCTGCGGGCCACGAGGGCGCTGCGCCATGGCGAGAGCCAGCGCCGTGCCTCAGGCGGCAGCGTCGTGAGCGGGGTGAGTGCGTCGTCGTGCGGGACCACGATGCGCTCGGCGCCGGGCATGATGCGCCACGGCGTCACCGCATCACCGCGCAGCAGTGGCCGGACCAGCGTCGGCTCGACGGTCGCGACGCGCCCATCGGGCGCGCACAGACGACCGACGTCGTCGATCGTCGCGAGGAAGGCGGCATTGCAGCCGCACTTCACCCCAAGTCTGGGACGCAGGCCGTCGAGGGCGCCGAGCGGGCTGCCGCGCTGTTGGATCAGCGTGAAGCCGCGCCGCGCCTCGGGAGGCAGCCACAGCCACGGCGCGCCGACGCTGTCGTCGAAGGCGAGTGTCTGGGGATCTGCCTCCCACGCGAGCGTGGTGGACCGGCGACGCACCGCGATGGTGAGCGCACGCGGGGCGTCTGGACGATCGTGATCGTCGGGGCGCGGCCGCGCACGTGACTGCGCCACGACCAGCGAGGGATACACGGCCGCATCGAAGGTCTCCGTGGCCTCGGACCAATCTTCGAGCCGGCGTACCGTGGCGTGGGTGCGAAGCAGGTCGCGGACGCCGGCGCCCGCGAGGGAACGCCAGAGCTTGATGGGGACCAGCAGTGCGAGAGTGCCGCCCGGAGCGAGGAGCGCGAGGCCGCGTTCCACGAAGAGGGCGGCGAGGTCCACCTGCGCGGCGAATCCGGTGCCTGCGCCGGCCACCGCGGCCCCCGCGCGCCACGCGGCCTCGCGATACACCCGGTACTCGGCGCGCAGCCGCGCGCGCTCCACAGGCGGGATGTGATGCAGCCGCACCCACGGAGGATTCCCGATCACGAGGTCGAAGCCACCCCGGGCGCCGATGTCGGCGAACTGCGCCGCGAAATCGAAGGGCGTCGCCCCCCCGCGCTGCAGAGTGCGCAGGGCCGCGCGGAGCTCCCTGACGCTGCGTCGTACGGCGAGCAGGCGCTCGCGCGTCGCGGCATCGGGGCGGCTGCGACCACCCCAGAGGTCGGGGGAGCGCGCCGCCGCGAGGGCGTCGCGGCGCGCGGCCGTGAGACTGGCGAGGCGCTGCTCGAGGGCCGCGATGGCGGCGCGCCGTTCGGCGGTCGCGAGACTGCGGCGCAGCGTCTGCTTGCGCGCACCGGTCGCGCGGGCGTAGCGCTCGCGCAGGCCTTGGAGCGCATGCCGTTGCCGCGGGCGGTCCGTGGTGAACGCGGCACCCGCGAGCGCATCGCCGACGCGGATGTTCGCGTCGAGGTTGGGCAGGGGCGGGACGGCGTGCGGGTCGGTGAGAGGCGTCTCGACGACCACGGCGAGCCAGAGGCGCAGCTCGCAGAGCCACACGGCGGTGGGGTGCCGGTCGACGCCGAAGAGTTGGCGGGCGAGCACGTCGCGTCTGAGCGCCCCGAGGTCGCGCGGATCGCCGCAGGCCGCGCGCCACGCCGCCAGCGTCTCGAGCGCATGCACCAGGAACGCCCCCGAGCCGCAGGCGGGATCGAGTACCGTCAGGTCGCGCAGGTGCGCGCCGAGGCGCTGGGCGCTCGCGGGGTCGAGCGGCTCGCCGCGCTGCAGGGCGGCGAGGTCGTCAGCGAGCGGCCCGCGGTCGCAGGCCGTGGCGAAGGCATGGTCCGTCACGTGAGCGACCAGCGAGGCCGGGGTGTAGAAGGATCCGCTGGCGCGCCGCTCGGGCGTGGCCATCAGCGACTCGAAGGCCTTGCCCAGCATGGCGGGATCGACCGCGGCCTCGCTGTGCGAGCTCTGCTCCTCGCGCACGGTGAAGCGCCACCGCGTGAGCACATCGCCCATCAGCGTCCCCAAGGCGTCGTCGGGGATGGAGTGCCGCGAGAAGGTCTTCTCGAGGACGGTGCGCGTGAACAGGCCGCCGTTCAGGAAGGGGATGCGGCCGAACGCGCGCGCGGTGGCCGCGCGGTCGCGCACCGGCGTGTTGAGCGTGCCGAAGAACAGCGGGTCGAGGACGCGGCGATGGAAGCCGCCGCGCGTGGCGGTGCAGCGATCCCAGTGCTGGTGCAGGAAGCCCGGATTGCCGTCGAGCCAGCCCTTGGCCTGCAGGAACGCGAGGAACAGCGCGCGCGTGGCCGTGTGCAGCGCGAGGGTCCGTGCGGCGTCGGCCGGGACCGCCGGAGTGAGCGCGTCCGCCATCTGCCCTACGCTGCGTTCCAGGGTGCGGAAGAAGCGCAGGGTGAGCGCATCGCGCCCGAGGAGTTCGTGCCAGCGCAGGTGGACGAGCAGATCGACGCCCTCGGATGCGGCGGCGAGCGCGCGCAGGGTGTCGGCGTCCGAATCGATCACGCGCTGGCGGTCGCAGAGCAGCATCGCGACGCGAGCGGCGGGCGCGAGTTGCGCGGTCGCGATCCCGCAGCGCCGGCCACCGCGTTCGGTCGCGAGCAGCAGCCACGAGGCGAACGGCGACCGGCGCTGTACACCGAGGGCGAGCGCCGAGAGCGCGTCGGCACGGAGGCTGTCGGCGCTGGTCTCCAGGCAGAGCACGCGCAGGGTCCCAGGGCCCGCCGCCACCGAGGCACTGCGGACGCTGGCCGGGAGCCCCAACGCGCGGCGACCAGCGGCGTCGAGCGGAAGGAGGTCGGTCGCGAACCCCAGGTGGTGCGCGATGCGCTGCAGGCCGGCCATGGAGTCGGCGGCAGCGAGGAGGCGGGCGGCGGCGGCGAGTGTGAGCACGCCGACACGCTAGGTCAGGCGGGCGCATCGACCATCACCGCTTCAGCGCAGACCGGACCGGATGATCGTGGCGTGCCGCCGCGCGCCGCCTCAGGCCGACGTGTACGACCTCCCCTTCCACTCGGTGCGCGCCCCCCGCCACGCCGCCCGCGCGAAGATGCCGGCGGTCACCAGGCAGCCGAGCGGATACAGCAGGGCCCAGCCCGGCCGCAGGCGCGTGAACGCGTAGAGCGGCAGCCACACGCCGGTCTGGTACAGCGTGGCCCACGCGCCGACGCTCGTCCACCACGGCGAGAGCAGGCCGACGAGCCCCGCCAGCAGAAGCAGCAGCGGCAGCGCGCCGACCAGCGGGGCCAGCGGCAGGAGCAGCCGCAACAGCGGCCACGCCCAGGTCGGCCCGGCGAGATGGCGTCCGCCCGCCCAGATGTTCTTGCCCCAGCCGGCGGCGATCTCGCGCAGGGACTGATACATGCGCACGCGCAGCTGGTCCTGCCCCACCACGAGGTGCACGCGCCGGCCGTCCGCCGTCCAGCGCTGCGCGAGCATCAGGTCCTCCGCCACATAGCCGCGCACGGGGGCGTGCCCTTGCATGGCCTCGTAGGTCTCGCGCCGCACGAGGATGTACTGGCCGTTGGCGATCTTGCGCCGCGGGTCCGTCGTGCGACTCACCGCTTCCATGCCCCCGAACCAGGCGAACAGGGCGAGGAACATCACGGGCTGCACGACCTTCTCCCAGAACGAGCCCAGCTCCTGCTCGCCGGCCACACTGAGCAGGTCGGCCTCGCGTGCCTCGAGGGCCGCGATCGCACGCGGGAGCGCATCGGGGCTGTGCCAGGTGTCGGCGTCGGTGAACAGCAGATAGGTCCCGCTGGCGAGCGAGGCCCCGTGCTGGCAGGCCCACTGCTTGCCGAACCAGTCCGGCGGCAGCGGCGGCGGTGTCGTGATGCGCACGCGCGGGTCGCCTGCGGCCGTCGCGCGCGCGATGGCCGCGGTGTCGTCGGTGGAGTGATCATCGACGACGATGAACTCGATGTCCGTGAGGGCGGTCTCGCGCAGCGAGCCCAGGCAGCGCGCGATGTTGCGCGCTTCGTCGCGGGCCGGGATGATGACGCTCACCCGCGGCGTACCCTCGCGCGGGGCTGGCGCGTATTCGCGCAGGAAGCGCGAGTCGCGCAGCCGCAACAGCACGGCGAGCGGGCCGAGCAACCAGGGCAGCGCCGCGCACCACGGGGCGAGGGTCACGACATCGGCGCCGCGGTCGCCTCGGTGGGACGCCGGCCACCGAGCGCGGTGGCGACGGCCATGGTGCCGGTGACATTGGTGGTCGTGCGGAACATGTCCGGCAACGTATCGACACCGATGAGGATCGCGACGCCCTCGACCGGGAGCCCCACGCTGAGGAGGATCGGGACCATGACGATCAGACTGCCGGCCGGGACGCCGGGGACCGAGAACGAGAGCAGCACCGTGCTGATCGCGATGGTCGCCAGCTGCGTCACACTGAGGTCCACGCCGTAGAGGGCCGCGACGAAGAGGATCCCCGCGGGCATGCCGATCCCCGCGCCGGTGCGGAAGGTCGCGGCGCTCAGGGGGAGCAGGAACCCGGTGATCTCCTTCGGGAGCCCGAGCGTCTGGCGCGCGCCGTCGATCATCGCGGGCAGCGCGGCGAGCGACGACCGCGCCGACATCGCCACCGCCTGCGCCGGGAGCACCGCTTTGGCGAACACCCGCAGCGGCACACCGCCGGCCACGACGGCAATGGGATACAGCACGGCGGCGGAGAACAGTACGCAGAGCAGTGACACGAGCAGCATGTAGCCGACCACGGCGCCCGCGGCACTCAGCCCCATGCGGGCCGCCAGCGGCACGGCCAGCGCGAACACCCCGATGGGGGCGAGCGCGAGGACCCAACGCACCAAGGTGAGCGCGGTATCCTGCACCGCCTCGAGCACGTGCACCAGCGCGTGACGCCGCGCGTCGTCGATGCGCGTCAGCGCGACCCCGAACAGCACCGAGAAGATGATCAGCGGGAGCATGGCCCCCTCGGCGGCGGCCTGCACCGGATTCACCGGGATCAGCGCCACCACCCACTGGGCCAGCGTGGGCACCGCCCGGGCCCGTTCGGCGAGGTCGCCCGCGCTGGCGCCGCTCCGCAAGGCCTCGGTGGCGGCCGGGTCCAGCGGCAGCAGCGCCATCGCGGCGGGCAGGACGGTGACGGCG
>CAZCZO010000014.1:0-80215 GCA_964503275.1 uncultured Gemmatimonadaceae bacterium
GGTCGCCATCTACTCGACGTTCCTGCAGCGTGGTTACGACAACATCGTGCACGATGTGGCGCTCCAGCATCTCCCGGTGATCTTCGCGATGGACCGAGCCGGCCTGGTCGGCGAGGACGGCGAGACGCACATGGGGCTCTACGACATCGCCTACATGCTCGCGGTCCCGGGAATGACGGTCACGGCCCCCAAGGACGAGACCGAGATGCTCGCGCTGCTGCGCAGCGGGATCCAGCACGAGCGCGGCCCCTTCGCGCTGCGCTACCCGCGCGACACGGCCCCGTCGGTGCCGCCGGCGACCGCGTCCATTCCGGCCGTCCCGTACGGCACCTGGGAGGTCCTGCGCCGCGGAAGCAGTGGTCTGGCGATCCTCGCCGTCGGCACCATGGTGCGGCAGGCGGAGTCGGCGGCGACGGCGTTGGCGGACGAAGGGCTCGACGTGACGGTCGTCAATGCCCGCTTCCTCAAGCCGTATGACTCGGTCGCGCTCGACGCATTGCTGGCGTCGCATCGCATGTTCCTCGCGGTCGAGGAAGGCACGGTGGTCAATGGCTTCGGCGCGTTCATCGCCACCGAGATCGCCAAGCGCGACCCTGGTGCGCGGGTCGTGGCGCATGGCGTCCCGGACCGGTTCATCTATGCGGCGTCGCGGGCACGGCAGCTGGCGCAGTGCGGGCTCGATGCGGCCGGGCTCGCCGATCGCGTGCGGACCTTGTATCGCAGCCAGGTCTTCGCCACCTGATGCACATCGGCGTCATCGGGCATCACGGCTACGAGGGGCTCGCGGCGCGCCTGGCGGGGCTCCGCGCGCTCGCGCCGTCGCTGGGGGTCACGCTGGCGTTCGAACCGGACCTGCATGCCTTGGTGCCCGGGGCGCAGTCGCTCGAGCGTCCCGAAGGGTTGGATCTGCTGCTCACGCTCGGTGGCGATGGCACGTTGTTGCGCGGCGCGCGCTTCCTCGCCGGACATCCGGTCCCGATCCTGGGGGTGAATCTCGGGCGCTTGGGGTTCCTGACGGCCTGTACGGGTGAGGAGCTGGAACGTGCCGTGACGCGGGTCGCGACCGGCGATTGCGAGATCGAGGAGCGGCTCGCGCTGGCGGCGACCGTCATTGATGACGCGGGAGCCGTGCATCGGCTCCGCGCACTCAATGAGGTCGGCCTCACCAAGCGAGGCACGGCGCGCGTCCTGCGGCTGGAGGTGAGCGTCGACGGCAATCTCGTGGGCCGCTACGCCGCCGACGGCGTCATCGTCGCGACGCCCACCGGATCGACCGCGTACTCGCTGTCGGCCGGCGGCCCCATCGTGTTCCCGACCGCGCGCTCGATCCTGGTCACGCCGGTCGCACCGCACACCCTTGCGATGCGTCCCCTGGTCGTGGACGGGGCCTCGGTGGTGCGCGTGCGCACGGAGGATGCGAAGGACGATCTTTCGGTGACGGTCGATGGGCAGGTCGATGCCAGTATGGGGCGTGGACAGACGCTCGAAGTCCGTGCCGCGCCGCATCCGGTCCGGCTCGTGCGCTTCGAGGGCACGACCTTCTACTCTCGCTTGCGTGGGAAACTGGGGTGGGGAGGACTGTCCGCCCGCGACGGCGAGTAAGGCCCAGCGCACATCATGCTCGTCGAACTGCGGGTCCGCGATCTCGCGATCATCGAATCCCTCTCGCTCCCCTTCGCCCGCGGGTTCAATGTGCTCAGCGGCGAGACCGGCGCAGGCAAGTCCATCATCGTCGGTGCCCTCTCGTTGCTCACGGGTGAGCGCGCGAGCGCCGAGGTGATCCGCACGGGGGCGGAGCGCGCCGTGGTCGAGGGCGTCTTCGATCTCAGCGGTCGCGCCGATCTGCAGGCCCTGCTCGACGCACGCGGGATCGAGTGCCCCGAGGGACTGCTGGTGCTCAAGCGGGAGGTCGCGGCCGGACGGACGCGGGCGTGGGCGAATGGCTCGCCGGTGACGGCGGGCATCCTGGCGTCGGTCGGTCGCGTGCTCGTGACCATCCACGGGCAGCACGAATCGCAGGAGCTGCTCGATGCCGAGGCGCAGCGCCGCATCCTCGACGCGTTCGCCGAGGCGCGGACCGCGGCGATGGCCGTGCGCGACGCGTACGAGACGGTGGGCCGGCTCGGTCAGGCGCGTGAGCATCGGGCGCGCGCCCGGGCGGCGGCGTCCGCGCGGGCAGAGTGGCTGCGGCACGTCGTGGACGAGGTCAGCGCGGCCGAGCTCCGTGATGGCGAGTTGGCCGAGGTGGACGAGGAGCATCGTCGGCTGCAGCACGTGGCCGAGTTGCGCGGCGGCGCGGCGCAAGCGGCGGCGCTACTCGATGGGGACGACGACGCGGTGCTGGCGCGGCTGGCGGTCATGGATCGCCACCTGGCCGCCCTGGAGCGAATGGACCCCGGCCTGGCGCGGGTCCGGGAGATGGGAGAGGCCGCGTGGTACCAGCTACAAGAGCTGGCGCGCGAGTTGGACGCCTACGCGGAGTCCGTGGCGGACGATCCGGAGCGACTCGCGACCCTCGACGCGCGGCGTGCGCAGATCCTGCGTGTGAGCCGGAAGTTCGGAGGGACCGAGGCGGCAGCGCTCGATCAACTCGCCGAGGCGCGCCGTGAACTCGCGCTGCTCGACGACAGTGACGGCGAGGACGCCCGAAGTGAAGCGGAGTTCGCGACCGCACGCGCACGGCTCGCAGAACAGGCGGCCCACCTGACGGCACTGCGCGGGTCGGCCGCCACGCGGCTCGCGAACGCCGTCGAAACACTCTTGCCGTCGCTGGGGCTCCCCGATGGTCGATTCCAGGTCGCGCTGCGGGCGCTGGATGCCATCGGGCCGGACGGCGCGGAATCAGTCACCTTCATGGTGTCGCTGAATGTGGGCCACGCGGCGCGTCCGCTCGATCGGATCGCCTCAGGCGGGGAGCTCTCGCGCATCATGCTGGCGCTCCAGACCATCCTCGCGCGTCGGGACGGCGTGCCGACGCTCATCTTCGACGAAGTCGATGCGGGGATCGGGGGCAGCGTGGGACTGCAGGTCGGGGCGATGATGCACGCGGTCGCGCAGCACCATCAGGTGTTCGCGATCACGCACCTCGCGCAGATCGCGGCGCGGGCCGATCACCATTTGGTGGTGGCGAAGGGCGCCCGGGCAGGCGTGACGACCGCCGATGTCGGCGTCGTGGACGCGGACGCGCGCGTGCGCGAAGTCGCGCGGATGCTCGGCGGCGACGCGGAGTCGCCGGTCAGTCAGGCCCACGCACGCGAACTGCTCGCGCCAGCGCGCGTCGCCGCTCGCGACGCGGACCTCAGCGCCCCCAGAACCGCCCGTACACGGTCACGCTGATGCGGTCCTGCTGACCGGCGAAGACGTCGCCGGAGCCGGCGATCGCCATCGCGCGGTCGTAGGATACCTCGATCGGCAACCGCGTGCGCCCCCGTTCCCACGCCGCGATGGAGCTCCAGGTGAATCCGATGCCGGCCTCGTGGTAGCGGAGTCCCGGGCTCGTCACCTGGCGCGGCGGGTTCCCATCGACGGGGGCGCGTTCCGTCCACTGCGCGTCCGACTGGGCGACGAAGCGGTAGCGCACGCCGGCGGCGAGATACTCGTTCACGACCCAGCGCGGTGCCGCATCGACCGCGAGCCGGTCCCCCAGGCGGCGCTCCGCGAGCGCGCGCTGCGTGAGCGGGAGATACGGCGCGAGCAACGGATCCTCGAACCGGACGATCCGTTCATCCGCGAGCTGCTTGGTGTAGCGCAGCACCAATGAGCCGAAGAGGCGATCGCTCCAGAGCAGGTCGGTGGCAGAGGCCACTTCGATGTCGTGCTGCCCGTCGCCGGTCGCGAGCAGGAGCGGATCGTCGGGATCCGCGGGGGTCCCCGTCCCGGCCCGGAACGTCACACCGATCGTCTGACGCCACGTGCGGCGGGGGACAAGGCCGAACCGCGACCGCGGATCACGGCCGAGCCCATCGAACACGCGGAACCAGAGGCCGACGTCGATATCGCCGATGCCCTGCTGATAGCGGCGTCCGAAGGGACCCAGGGCGTAGGCACCGGTCGTGTCCGTCAGCAGCGCGAGCACCTCATCCACCGTGGCGGGGGCGCCCGCGCCGACGGGGCCGAGGGTGGAGTCGAAGCTCAGGACCTCGAGGGCGTCGTAGCGGCGACGCAGCGAGGCGATCGCCGCCGACACACGATCGCTCGTCACCGATTCGATCAGCGGGACGAAGGATGACCCTGGGAGGTCACCGCCGCCGTAGGTCCGCGCGAGCAGCTCCGCGAGGCTGCGCGACGAGGCCGTGAGACTGCGCACGCTGTTCAGGTCGGCGAGGACGCTGCCGCAGCGTGCGTCACTGCCGGGGTCGCTGAGGCAGGCGTTCGCGAGGAGGTCCAGGGCGTCAGCCGCTCCGCCGAGTGCGCCGAGCAGGGCGTCGTTGCGCGCACGGAGGCCCTCGTTGCGCAGGCTCGGGTTCGTGCCGATGGTCGCCTCGCGCGGGTCGAGTTGCCAGCTGGTCTGATGCTCCGTCGCGACCAAGGGGGCACTGACACGCAGCATCATGCGGTCCGTGAGCCCGAGCGAGATCTCCAGCGGCACGGTCTGGACCTGACGTCGGATATCGGCGCGCAACCCTCCCAGATCGACACGGAAATCGGCGTCGTCCGCCGCCGCACGCACGTCCGACTCCAGCGCGAGCAACGCCGGGATGGTGGACCCATCGAGCCGACCACGGCTGTAGGGGGCGCCGAGCGGGAGGCGCGTGCCGAGGCGATCGTAGAGGTGCTCGCCGGTCGTGAAGCGGGCCGAGAGCCCGATGCGCGCGATTCCCGCGGGTAAGGTCCATCCATCGTCGCCGAGGCCGGCACCGACCACGCGCTGTGCACGCAGAGGGGCGGAGAGCAGACTGGTGGCGGCGACGAGCGAGAAGGCGAGGCGGCGGAGGGCCACGACGTGGAGAGCGGAGAGCGAAAGGATCGCGCATCGACCCGCGGTCCGGCGTCGATGCTCATGGTGAAGCATTAAACTTATCGTTTGACCCCTTTCCCGTCCTGACGTGCCCTCGTCCGAACTCGCACAGCGCCCGTGGCAGATCACGGGGAACCATTGGGTGACGCTCCCCTGCATCGATCCCGCCGATGGGGCCATCCACGCGATCGGGATGCTGCATCGCGGCGCGCGCGGCGCTGTCGAACTCGCGGGCGGCGCCGCGTTCCTTGCTGGGAACGCTCCGGCCTTGCTACGCCCGTCCGTGTCGGTCGATGGGCGGTCGTGGTCGCTCGCCGAGACGACCCTGCAGTGGGAGCGGGCGCTGGAATGGCTGCCGACCTACACGGCGACCGTGGGCTCGATCACGGTGCGCGCGACCATCTTCGCGCCCTATGGGCGCGATGCGGACATCTCGGGCTTCGTGTACGCGTTCTCGCTGGAGAATCGGAGCAACGCTCCCAGCGAGGTCACCCTCGCGCTCGAGGGCGTGCTCGGACATCGGCAATTGCGCGTACGGACCCCCGTGCCCTTCGACGACGCCCATCGGGCGACCGCCCCCGCACCGGGCGCGGTGGTCCTCGAGGGCAGTACCTTGCCAGGGCTCTGCGCGGTCGCGCTGCTGAGCGACGAGACCGCGGCGGTCAGGACCGACACGGCCAGCGCGCCGTCCTTCGCCGTGTCGCGCACGGTGCAGGTGGCGCCGGGCGCACGGGCCGAGGTCGCCTTCTATGCCGCGGTCGGGCCCGAGCGCGACGGCGCGCTGGCGACGGGCGCCGTCATGCGGCGCCGTGGATGGCGGGACCTGCTCAGCGAGACGCGGGCGGCGCTCACCGCCGTCGAACAAACGACCGGTGATCCGGCCACCGATGCGCTGATCAATCGTCACCTGCTGTTCGCCTATTTCGGCGGGGTCGGTCGCGCGCTCGACGACGCGCAGTACTACCTCGTCCGCAGCCGGCTGCCGTGGTCGCCGCTGGGCTGCACGGTGCGCGACATCGAGGCGCTGCTGTGGACCCTCCCAGCGGTGCAGCTCGCCGACGCCCCACTGGCGCGCGAGCTGCTCATGCGCATGTGTGAGGTCCATGGCTACGCTCCTGGGCGCGGTGTGCACTACCTCGATGGCACCCTCTTCGAGCCGGGCTTCACGCTCGAAGGCGCGTCCGCGTTCGCCGTGGCCATCGACCGGTACATCCGGGACACCGAAGACGATCGGCTCGTGGAGGAGGCCCCCGCCGCCGAGGCACTGTACGCCTCATCCGACGATCTCGCGCTGCGCCGGGACAAGCGCCACCCGCTGTTCACGACCGAGGTGACCCCCAGCGGACGCGCCGCCACGCTCCCGTTCACGCTGCACGGCAATGCGATGGTGGCCGCCGCGCTCGAGGTGTTCCGGCGGACCTTGGACGAAGAGTCGGCACGGAATGTCGAGGATCCAGCAGCAGTGCGCGCGGCGATCCGCCGGCACTTCGTGATGGAGGTGGATGGCAAGGGGAGTCTGGCGGGTGCCGTGGACCTCGCCGGGCGCGTGGATGCGAGCGACGACCCCCAGGCCTCTGCCTTGTGGTTGCCGTACTGGGAAGCCATCGATCGGGGCGACTCGTTGTACCGGCGCACGGTGAAGCGCATCGGGTCGCCCAAACAGTACCTCGCGCAGGAACTGGGGAGACTGCTGGGGCCCGAGGCGTCGGACGCGCTGGTGTGGCTGCGGCGCGCGCCCTTGGATCTCGGCTTGGCGGCCGCGGAGGTGGACGGCGAGGGCCGTGCGGTCGCCGGTGGCGGGGATGCCGCCCTCAGTGGACTGCTGGCGTACTCGGTGTGGTTCGCGGTCCACGTGCAGGGATTACGATGATCCGATGGGCGCCGGGGTGGCGAAATCGGCTAGACGCGAGGGTCTTAAAAACCCTTGGGGGCAACCCCATCCGGGTTCGATTCCCGGTCCCGGCACTATGACGTTGGTCGCGGTGGCCGCAGGTGGGGCCCTCGGCGCCGTCTCACGCTTTCTGATCGGCGAGTGGGCCCGTGCCGTCGTGCCAGCCACCGCGATCTTCCCGTTCGCGACGCTCGGCATCAACATCGTCGGGTCCTTCGTGCTCGGCGTGGTCAGCGGCGTCCCGATGCTGGCCGCGACGGCGACGCCCACATGGCGCGCCTTCTTGGCCGCCGGCGTCTGCGGGGGCTTCACGACCTTTTCCGCGTTCAGTGGCGAGGTCGCCGAGTTGCTGCACCGGGGCGCCGTTGGACGCGCGGGCGGGTACATCGTCGCGTCCGTCGTGGCGGGCGTCGCGGCGTTCGCGATCGGTGCGCTGGCCGCGCGCGCGGTGCTGCGGGGCTAGCGGCCGCTCGGCTCCATCGAGCGAGGACGGAACGGGACGTCCGGCGGCGCGTCACCGTTCGGCCAGTCGCCGAGCTTCGGGGCGAAGTCGGGCCGCGACTGTGCATTGATGTACGCGGCGACATCCACCGCCTGCTGGTCCGTCAACGACCCCGGGGCGTCGAACGGCATGTTGCGCTTGATGAACGCCGCGGCCATCTGCACGCGCGCCATCCCGGCGGCGATGGTATACGAGTGCGGACCCCACACGGGTGGCAGGCCGGGGAGGCCGAGGCCGTCCGATCCATGACAGCGCGCGCACTGCGTGGCATAGACCTGTTGGCCACGCCGCAGGTCGGGCGGCGAGGCGGTCGCAGAGTCCACCCCCTGCCCGGGGACACGCGACCCGACCGGCACGCCGCGGCTGAGATGCGCGAAGTAGGCCAGGATAGCCCGCAGGCGCGGGTCGTCGTTCGGCAGACGCTGGCCCGCGAGACTCCGCTCGATGCACTCTTGGACGCGGTCCTCCACGGTGAGCACTGCGCCGGCTCGGCTACGGTATTGCGGATAGCGGGCCGTGACCCCGACCCACGGCATCGCGTGGGGGCGTCGGCCACCATCCAGGTGGCACGAGGTGCAGCGCAGGGCATTGCCCGCCTGGGCGGGAAGCGAATCGCGTGTCGCATCGAGGATCGCCAGGCCACGCTGCGCGGCGCGGCCAAGCGGCGTCTCCGGGAACGGATCCATGGCAATGGGAGCTACGGCACCCACGACCACGGCGGGGGCGCTCGGGACCGCGTCCCCGCCGGGCGACGGGGACGTGCACCCCCACCCGAGGGCGATCAGGACGGCTCCGGCCACACGACGCGACATACCCACATAAGACTAGTGCCAGCGTCGGGAGAGCGCGACTAACTTTCGCAGATGACTGATGTCGTCGCACTCGCTGCTGAACTCCTCGCGATCCCCTCCGTGACTAACGACGAAGGGGCCGTCGTGGAATACCTGCATCGCCGGCTGATCGGCGCGGGCTGGAACGTGGCCCTGCAAGAGGTCACACCCGGACGCGCGAATGTGTGGGCGTCGCGGGCGGGTGGTGGTGTCACGCTGTCCACGCATGTCGATACGGTGCCTCCGTTCCTCGCCCCCCGGCTCGACGGCGACTGGTTGTACGGGCGCGGCGCCTGCGACGCCAAGGGCATCGCGGCGGCCATGTTGGTCGCCGCCGAAGAGCTGGTGCAGGGTGGTGAGGACCGGGTCGATCTGCTCTTCGTGGTCGGGGAAGAGAAGGGCTCCGACGGCGCCCGTATGGCGAACCGTCTTCCCGCGACCAGTCGCTATCTCATCAATGGCGAGCCGACCGAGAGCACCCTTGCCACGGGATGCAAAGGATCGCTTCGCGTCAAGGTGCGCACGCACGGTCGGGCCGCACATTCGGCCTACCCGGAGCTCGGGCAGTCGGCGCTCACGCCCATGCTCGCGCTCTTGCCGCAGTTGGATGCGCTGGCGTGGCCGGTGGACGAGTTGCTCGGACCGACCACGGTGAACGTGGGGGTCATGCGCGCTGGCGCCGAAGCGAACATCATCCCCGCCGACGCGGAGGCCGAGATGATGATCCGCCTCGTCGGCGATCGGATGCCGGTGCAAGCGCTGGTGGAGGACTGGGCGCGTGGCCGGGCCGACCTCGAGTACGGCTCGCACATCCCGCCGCAGCGCTTCCACGTGCTCCCCGGATTCCCGACGGGGCCTGTCTCGTACACGTCGGATATCCCGTTGCTCGGCAACTGGGGGACGCCGCTGTTGTTCGGCCCCGGGTCGATCCACGTCGCGCACACCAGTGAGGAGCGGATCTCCGTGTCGGAGCTGCGCGATTCCGTGGCCACCTATGTGCGACTCGTGCGCACCTTGCTCGAGGGCGCGGTATGACGCCGCGATTCGACGTCGCGGTCCTGGGCGCGACTGGGGCCGTTGGGCAGACCTTCATCCGCATGCTCGACGGCCACCCATGGTTCCGCGTGGCCGAAGTGGCAGCCTCCGAACGATCCGCCGGCAAGCCCTACGCCGAGGCGACCGCGTGGCTCGAAGGTGATCTGCCGTCGGCGGTCGCGGCACTGACGGTCCTGCCCTGCGATCCCGCGGCGGTCACGGCTCCGATCGTCTTCTCCGCGCTCGACAGCAGCGTGGCCGGCACGGTCGAGCCCGCGTTCGCGCGTGCCGGTCGTACCGTGCTCTCGAACGCGAAGAACTTTCGCATGGCCGCCGATGTCCCGCTCTGCATCCCCGAGGTGAACGCCGATCACCTCGCGGTGCTCGACGCGCAACGGGCCGAGCGCGGGTGGTCGGGTGCGATCGTCACCAATGCCAACTGTGCCGCGACGGTGGCCGCTATGGCCTTGGCGCCGCTGCATCAGGCCTTCGGCCTCCGGACGCTGTTCGCCGCGACCATGCAGGCAGTGTCCGGCGCGGGATACCCCGGCGTCCCATCGCTCGACATCCTCGGGAACGTCATCCCGTTCATCGCCGATGAAGAGCCCAAGATCGAGGCCGAGCTCCCCAAGTTGCTCGGGGCGATGCACGCGGGACGCATCGTCGAGGCGGCCTTCCGCGTCTCGGCGCACGCGAATCGGGTGCCCGTCGAGCACGGGCACACGGTGGTGATGTCGTGCGCCTTCGAGGCCGCGCCCACGGTCGCCGAGGCCGAGGCCGTGCTCGCGGCATGGCGCGGCCACGACGCCGTTCGCGGACTGCCGAGCGCACCCGCGGTGCCGCTGCTCCTCGACGCCCATCCCGCGCATCCGCAGCCGCGTCGGCATGTGATGCGCGGGGCCGGGATGACCGTCACCGTCGGGCGGGTGCGGCCCGATCCGATCCTCGATCTCCGCTTGGTCGCGATGGGCCACAATGTCATCCGTGGGGCGGCCGGGGGCTCGATCCTCAACGCAGAGTTGCTGGTCGCCCAGGGGGCGTTCTCCACCCGATGATCGTCTGCAAGTTCGGGGGCACCTCGGTCGCCGACGCCGATGCGATCCAGCGCGCGGCGGCGATCATCGCCGGCCGCCGGGAGCGTCAGCCGGTCGTCGTGGTCTCGGCGTTGGCTGGGGTCACCAACGCGCTGTTGGCCATCGCGGAGCAGGCCACTGCGGGGGAACTGATCGTCGCCGCGCGCGGGGTGGAATCCCTGCGCGAGCGCCATCTCGCCGAGAGTCGCCGGCTCCTGGGTGAGGACCTCGGTGATCTCGGCGAGCGGCTGTCGCAGTTGTTCGACGAGCTCGCCGCGCTCGCCGAGGCCCTGCACACGCTCGGCCATCTCACCCCGCGATCGCTCGATGCCATCGCCTCACTCGGTGAACGGTGCTCGTCGTTGATGGTCGTGGCGGCGTTCCGGGCCCATGGGCTGGACGCGGTGCATGTCGATGCGCGCGATGTGATCCGGACCTCCGCCGACTTCACCAAGGCCACCCCGCTCGAAGAGGCCATCGCGGACCAAGCTCGCGAGTACGTGATGCCGCACGTGCGGGCGGGTCGGATCCCGGTCATGGGTGGCTATGTGGGGGCGACCGCCGCGGGCATCACGACCACCTTGGGGCGCGGCGGCTCCGACTACTCCGGCGCCTTGCTCGGGGCGGCGATCCACGCCGACGCGATCGAGATCTGGACCGATGTCGACGGCATGCTGACCGCCGATCCGCGGGTGGTACCCGACGCGCGACTCATCGAGGAGATCCGCTTCGAGGAGGCCTCCGAGCTCGCATCGTTCGGCGCCAAGGTGCTGCACCCCAGCACGATCGCCCCGGCCGTGAAGCGCGGCATCCCGGTCTTCGTATTCAACTCGCGGCGTCCCGAGGGCTGTGGGACGCGCATCACGTTCGAGGCGCCGGCGCGGCCCGTGACGGCACTGGCGGGCAAGCGCGGGATCTCGATCGTCCGCGTGCGCTCGACGCGCATGCTCTTGGCCCATGGATTCCTGCGCGAGGTGTTCGAGGTGTTCGCCCGGCACCGGACCGCCGTCGACGTCGTCGCCACCTCGGAGGTCTCGGTCTCCTTGACCGTCGAGGACGATGCTCCGCTGCAGGATCTCGTGGCGGATCTGTCCGCCCTCGGAGACGTCGCGGTCGAACAGCACCGGGGGATCATCGCCGTCGTCGGGACGACCTTGGGCGCGTCGAGTCCGACCATGGCCACCGCGCTGACCGCGCTGGGCGACAGTCGCGTGCACATGCTCTCGCTGTCGGCGACGGGGATCAACCTGACGATCATCGTTGACGGGGATGCCGTGCCCGACGCGATGCGCCGTCTGCACGCCGCCTTCTTCGGGGCCGCCACGTGACCATGCGCGTCCTGTTGATCGGTGACGGCAAGATGGGGCGCACGCTGGCGCAGGTCGCGGCGGAGCGCGGCGATGCG
Source organism: uncultured Gemmatimonadaceae bacterium (assembly GCA_964503275.1). GTDB lineage: Bacteria > Gemmatimonadota > Gemmatimonadetes > Gemmatimonadales > Gemmatimonadaceae > DASRAP01. The sequence goes on from CAZCZO010000014.1 coordinate 11,694, forward strand.
GTCGTCGGCCTGTACGGACCGGCCGAGATGGCGGCGGCCATCACCCCCGGCATCGCCGATGTCGCCGTGGAGTTCACCCATCCCAGCGCAGCGGCGGGTGCGGTGCGCGCGGCGCTCGCTGCCGGGCTGCCCGTCGTGAGCGGCACGACCGGCTGGGATGCCGAACTGGCTGTCGTGCAGGATACGCTGCGCCGGGAAGGTGGCACCATGTTGCACGCGGCGAACTTCTCGCTCGGCGTGCAGCTGTTCCAGCGCCTCGTCGCGCTGGCCGCCCAACTCACGCGGGGCTCCGAGTTCGACGCACACTTGATCGAGACCCACCACGCGGCCAAACGCGATGCCCCGTCGGGCACCGCCCTCTCGTTGATTGCCGCGGCGAACGCCGCCTCCGGTGGCGTGTTGCCCGTCAGTTCCGTGCGCGTCGGGCACGTGCCGGGCACGCACACCCTGGTGCTGGACGCACCGTTCGAGCAGATCACGTTGACGCACGAAGCACGCGATCGACGGGTCTTTGCCGCCGGCGCGCTCGCCGTCGCGGACTGGCTGCGCACGCAGACTGGCGTGCGCACCCTCGACGATTACCTCGCCGCTCGCCTCACTTCGTCATGACGACCAGACTCGCCGGCTGCTGGACCGCACTCGTGACGCCCTTCACGGCCACCGGGGCCGTCGATGAAGCGGCCCTCCGCGCGTTGGTGGATTGGCAGATCGCCTCGGGCATCCATGGACTGGTGCCCGTGGGGTCCACCGGCGAGGCGGCGACGCTCTCGCTGGCGGAGCGCGACCGCGTGGTCCGCATCGTCGTCGAGCAGGCGGCGGGGCGCGTCCCCGTCATGGCGGGCGCGGGATCGAACGATACGCAGGCCGCCGTTGAGGCCTCACGGACGATGGCGGCCGCCGGCGCGACGCATCTGCTCCATGTGTCGCCGATGTACAACAAGCCGCCGCAGCGCGGGATCCTCGCGCACTTCCGCACCGTCGCCGACGCGTCGTCGCTCCCGATCATCGTGTACAATGTGCCGGGACGCACCGGGAGCAACCTTGAGGCGGCGACCACGCTGGCCCTCGCAGAGGATGCGCGATTCGTCGCCGTGAAGGAGGCCTCCGGCAACGTGGCCCAGATCGACGAGATCATCCGCTACCGACCCGAGCACTTCGCGGTGCTCAGCGGCGACGACGCACTGACGTTGCCGGTGATGCTGCTCGGCGGCGATGGCGTCGTCTCGGTCACGTCGAATGCGACCCCCGCATCGATGGTCGCGTTGGTCGACGCGGCGGCGCGCGGCGACCTGGCGACGGCCCGGCGGGTCCACGCCGCCCTCGCGCCGTGGACCTCCGCCGCGTTCTGCGAGTCGAATCCCATCCCGGTCAAGGCGGCCTTGCATCTGCTCGGTCGCTGCGAGAATGTCCTGCGGCTTCCCTTGGTACCCCTGCGGGAGGAGTACCTGCCGTCCATCCGCGCCGCGTTGCACGCGGCCGAGGTCCTGTGAACATGTCGCTTGGTGACTACGATTGGCTGCCCGCGTGGGTCGAAGAGAACGTCGCGCTCCCGCGCGATGCGAAGACCCCGCAGTACTTCGATGCCCGGTTCGAGCACTTCCTCACCGCGCTCGAACTCGGCGTGATCCGCGCGGCGGTCAAGGCGGCCGATGGGTCGTGGCGTGCGGTGCCCTGGGTGAAACAGGGTATCCTGCTGGGGTTCCGCTTCGGGCGGGTGGTCGACATGACACCCCCGCAGCCACGGGCGGAGCGGGCCACCATGCTCGGAGGGGCCACCGCGCCGAACGAGCCGGTGTTCCGCTTCTTCGACAAGCACACGTACCCGACGCGGCCGTTGCACTTGTCGGACAATGTGCGGCTGGTGCCGGGGGGCTCCTCCATCCGGCGGGGGGCGCACATCGGGACGGGAGTGGTCTGCATGCCACCGATGTACGTGAACGTGGGGGGCTTCGTCGGCAGCGGCACGATGATCGATTCGCACGCGCTGGTCGGGTCCTGCGCTCAGGTCGGTGCCCGCGTGCATCTGAGCGCGGCCGCGCAGATCGGGGGCGTGCTGGAACCGATCAACGCGACGCCGGTCATCATCGAGGATGACGTCGTGGTGGGCGGGAACTGCGGAGTGTACGAGGGGACCGTCGTGCGGTCGGGGGCCGTGCTGGGGGCCGGGGTGATCCTCACCCGCGGGACCCCTGTGTTCGACCTCGTGCGCGAGACGATGCACCGCGCCACGGGCGATGCGCCGCTCGAGATCCCCGCCGGCGCCGTGGTCGTTCCCGGAGCGCGCGCGGTGCGCGGCGAGTGGGCGGCCGGCCAGGGGCTGTCGCTGCAGACGCCGGTCATCGTGAAGTACCGCGACGAGAAGACCGACCTCGCGACGGCCCTCGAGGGCTGGTTGCGATGACGGGGCGACCCCCGCGCACCATTCGCGTGCCCGGGGACAAATCCCTGTCGCACCGCGCGCTGATGCTCGCCGGCCTCGCGCGGGGCCGCTCAGTGCTCCGCGGCCTCTTGCCGAGTGCCGATGTGCAGTCGACGGCAGCGTGTCTGCGGGCCATGGGCGTGTCGATCCCGACCCTCACGGACGAGATCGTGGTGGACGGGCGTGGGCGACGGGGGCTGCACGCGCCGACCGAGGCGTTGGACTGTGGCAATTCAGGCACCTCCGCGCGGCTGCTCACCGGGATCGTGGCCGGCGCGGGCCTTCCGGCGCGGTTGATCGGCGACGCGTCGCTCTCCAAGCGACCCATGCGTCGCGTGACCACGCCGCTGAGCGCGATGGGCGCGGAATTCGCGTTCGAGGCCGGTGATGGGCTGCCACTGCGCATCGTACGTGGCGTGTCCAGCCCCGTCGCGTGGCCATCACCGACGGCGAGTGCACAGGTGAAGAGCGCGATCTTGCTCGCGGGACTGGTCTCGGGACTGCCCGTGTCCGTGACGGAGCCGGAGCGCTCTCGCGATCACTCCGAGCGGATGCTCGCAGCCCTCGGCGTACCGCTGACCGTCGACGGGACCACCGTCTCGGTCGAGGCGTACGCGGACGAGCTGCCTGCCTTCGCGCTCACCGTGCCGGGTGACCCGTCGTCGGCGGCGTTCTTCGCCGCATACGCCGTCCTCACGGGGCGCCCGGTGCGGACCTCGGCGATCTCGGTGAACCCCACCCGCACCGGGTTCTTCGAGGTCTTGGTGCGGATGGGCGCCGTGATCACGACCACCGATGCCGGACTCGAGTGCGGGGAGCCGGTCGCGTGCCTCGAAGTGCAGGGGCAGCTCGGCGCGCCTGCGGTCATTGCGCCCGGTGAGGTCCCGTCGCTGATCGACGAGCTGCCGCTGTTGGCGTGCCTGGCGGCCTATGCGCCCGGCGAGACGCGTGTCACGGGCGCCTCGGAGCTCCGGGTGAAGGAGAGCGATCGGATCTCCGCCGTCGTGGCGGCGCTGCGGGCGGTCGGGGCGGAGGCTGACGAGCTCCCTGATGGGTTCGTGGTGCGGGGCCGGCCGGGGGCGCGATACCACGGTAGCATCGTGACCCATGGTGACCATCGGCTCGCGATGGCGTTCGGTGTGCTCGGCGCGGTGCCGGGGAACGACATCGTCGTCGATGACCCTGACTGTGTGGTGGTGTCCTTCCCGGGGTTCTGGGATCTGCTGCAGGCGGCCGGGGCGTGAGTCGGCCCTTCGCCATCGCGATCGATGGGCCGGCCGCGTCGGGCAAGAGCACGACCGCCAAGGCCGTCGCGCGCGCCATGGACGCGCGGCACGTGGACTCCGGCGCCCTGTACCGGGCCGCCACCGCGGCGCAGGCCCGCTCCGGGGTGCCAGTCGAGCGCTGGACGGAGGCCGAGGTCCTGCGCGCGGTCTCCATCGTGACGTTGCGGCCGGTCGAGCACGGGTTCGTCGCGGAGCTGGACGGGCAGGGTGCGGAGGCGGAGTTGCGGTCGGAGGCCGTCACGGCGGCCGTGTCGCGGGTGGCGCACTTTCCGGGTGTCCGGGCGTGGGTCAATGCTCAGGTCCGGGCGGCGGCGGCCGTGTACGACGTGGTCGTGGACGGCCGGGACATCGGCACCGTCGTCCTGCCCGAGGCGGGACTGAAGGTGTTCCTGGTCGCCGATGCGGCCGAACGAGCCCGCCGCCGCCTGGCGGAGCGGGGGGCCCCCGTCGGCGACGAGACCCTTCGGGACGAGTGCGCCAAGCTGCTCTCGCGGGATGCCAGCGACGCCGACAATACGCACCGGGCGAGCGATGCCATCGAGCTCGATACCACCGGCCTGCGCATCGTGGACCAGGTCGAGCGGATCGTGGCGCTCGCGCGGGCCCGCCGGGGCGCCTAGGGCGCCCGCGGCGCAGGGATTGCCCTCAGCGACCGATTCGACCATCTTTAAAGACTGCAGGTCACCGTACGTCCACTTCTGGGCGTCCGGCGTGTCCCACCTCCCACCTCGCGCGCGGCGAGTCCGACACCGCGCTCCGTCGGGGTGACCCGACTTTTTTTATGTCCATGACCGATTTCGACACCGAGATGGACGACCTCCCGGTCGCCCTCACCGCCAAGCAGAAGCGCGACGCCCAGCGTTCCGTGCTCCGCCCGCTCGCCAACCGCCGCCCCGAGCTCTACGAAGAGGACGAGTACGACGCCTCCGAGTTCGAGGCGATGATGGAGATGTACAACGGGACGCTCGCCTCGATCGACGAAGGCGAGATCGTCACCTCCCGCGTCCTCGAGATCCGGGAGAACCTCGTGGTCCTCGACATCGGGTTCAAGTCCGAAGGGACGATCCCGCTCGAGGAGTTCAAGGACATGCCGGACCTCAAGCCCGGCGACGAGGTGGAGGTCTTGCTCGAGCATCTCGAAGATGCCGAGGGCTCCGTCGTGCTTTCGAAGAAGAAGGCCGACTTCATGCGGGTGTGGGAGAAGATCCGCGTCGCCTACGAGAACGACGAGGGCGTCACCGGCGTCCTGGTCAAGAAGATCAAGGGCGGTGTGGTCGTCGACCTCATGGGCGTCGATGCCTTCCTTCCGGGCTCGCAGATCGCGCTGCGCCGCGTCCCCAACGTGGACGAGCTGCTGGGGCAGACCTACGAGTTCAAGATCATCAAGCTCAACAAGCGTCGCCGCAACATCGTCGTGTCTCGCCGCGTGATCCTCGAGACCGAGCGTGCCGGCAAGCGCGAGAAGCTGATGAAGGAGCTCAACAAGGACCAGGTGCGGAAGGGCGTGGTCAAGAACATCACGGACTTCGGCGCCTTCATCGACCTCGGCGGCGTGGACGGCCTGCTCCACATCACCGACATGTCGTGGGGCCGCATCTCGCATCCGAGCGAGATGGTCCAGATCGGCATGGAGCTCGAGGTCAAGGTGCTGGACATCGATTGGGAGCGCGAGCGCATCTCGCTCGGCCTCAAGCAGCTCCAGGCCTACCCGTGGAAGGATGTCGCCGAGAAGTTCCCGGTCGGCACCCGCGTCTCGGGCAAGGTCGTCAGCATCACGAACTACGGCGCCTTCATCGAGCTCGAGCCGGGCATCGAGGGCCTCGTGCACATCTCCGAGATGAGCTGGACGCGCAACGTCCGCCATCCCTCGAAGCTCGTCTCGATCGGCGAGACCATCGAGGCGGTGGTGCTCAAGGTCGATTCGGCCGAAGAGAAGATCTCGCTCGGCATGAAGCAGACCGAGCAGGATCCGTGGATGGTGCTGCCGCTCAAGTACCCGGTCGGCACGCGCCTCGAAGGCAAGGTCCGCAACCTGACCTCGTTCGGCGCCTTCGTCGAGATCGAGGCCGGCATCGACGGGCTCATCCACATCTCGGACATGTCCTGGACCAAGCGCGTCCAGCACCCGTCCGAGGTCGTGAAGAAGGGTGACGCCGTCGCGGTGGTCATCCTGAACATCGACGCGGAGAACAAGCGGATCTCGCTCGGTCTCAAGCAGGCGGTCGAGGATCCGTGGCTCAAGATCGGCGAGAGCTATCCGGTCGGCATGACGCTCCGTGGCCACACGGTGCGTCTGATGGAGAAGGGCATCGTCGTGGACATCGGCAACGACATCGAGGGCTTCGTCCCGCTGTCGGCGCTGAACATCACGGGCCAGCCGAACCCGACGACGCCGGATCTGGCGTACGAGGGCATGCTGTTCGACCTCCGCATCGCGGAAGTCGATCCGATCCACCGCCGCATCATCCTCACGGTCGACGCGATCCCCACGGAGCAGCCGCCCCGCCCGGAGACGCCGTCCGTCGTGCACAGCGATGAGGAGCTGGACGCGCCCATCACGGACGAGTAACCCGTCCGCGAGAGCAACATCTGCGACGCCCCGGTCACTCACGGAGTGGCCGGGGCGTCGTCCGTCCAGGCCGGTGCTACTCGAGCACCAGTCGGGTCGTGCGGGTATGCACGCGTCCGGTGATCGCGTCGCGGAGCTCCACCTGGACCACGTACTCACCCGGCGGTGAGTCCCCGAGGTCGAGGGTCAGTCGCTCGACGAGCACGGGCGCGGCAGCCGTCGTGCGTGCGTAGCGGATCGCCACGCCATCGGCATTCCGGTCCACGCCGGCCACCGAGGCCAGGGCGCCCACCACGCGCGCGATCACCCCGGCGCCTGAGCCGCGGACGCGGCGCAGCTGGACCTGCACCTCGAATCGTGAAGCACCACCCTCACTCCCCAATTCGTAGGACTCCCACACCAGCGCGACACTGCGCTGGCCGCGGAGCGGACCGATCAGCGGCGCGACGCGCGCGTCCTCCCAGCGACGGGCGTCGGCGGCCTCGTCCAGTCTGGTCCCGAGCAGGACATCGCTGAGTCCGGCACCGCGCAGGGTGAATCCGGAGGCCGCATCATCGCGGAGGACGAGTGGGCTGGTCGCACGCCCCGCGGCGAGCAGTCCGTCGGCGGTGGTCTCCGCACGCCACAGGTAGTCGCCGGCGCGCACCCGCTTCGTCCAGCGGAGCTCGCCGTCGGCGGTCACCGGCGTGGACTCCCGGAACGCATCTGGCACCGAGCGCCCGAACAGCCACGTGGTGGCCGTGAGCGTGGTCCCGCGGGCGGCCAGGGCGCGCAGTTGCTCGACAGGGGCCCGCGTCGCGACGAAGAGCGTGACCGAGTCCGGACCCGCGCGGAACCGCACGAGCTGCGCGGGCATCGAGTCGATCTGCATCGTGGCGATGTTGTCGAAGCGCGCGGGTTGCGATTCGAACATGAACTCGTTGATCCGCTGATCGTCGAACGCGAGCGTGCGCAGGTTGGTGAACGCGAAGAGCAATCCGGCATCGTACACCCAGTACAGCGTGATGCTGGTGCCGCCGCCACCGTCCTGCTCGCTGCCCACCGTCAGGCGTCGTGACGCCATCGGATCGATGATCTCATCGCGCGAGCCGATCAGGCTCTGCATGCCACCGCCGCGGGGATCATACGTGAGCCGCACGATCGCATCGGGCGGTCCGTAGCGGAGGAACACCCGACCGCGGTCCGTGTCCACGCCGGCACGGCCGGTCGCGGGGTCGCCCCAGCGCAACTCCGCGTACGCGATCCGCGCGAGGAACTCCGTGCGCGGATCCTCATCATCCGTGGACCAGAGCGGGTCGGCGAGGAACCACTGGGCGGCCACGGCCCGCTCACGGGTCGCGGAGTCCAACGCGGCCAACTGCGCGATCTGCGGCGACGCGCTGATGCGCTCGATGCGATCCAGCATCCGTCGCTCGCTGGGGCGCATGGCCCCGAGCCCCCGGGTCAGTGCCTCACGCGCGCCGGGGATGTCGCGGCCGCGTGCCAGCGCGAGACCGAGCCCCATCCAGCCCCACGGATCCGCCGGTGCCTGGAGGCTGCGGTCACGCGCCAACCGCGCCAACTCCGTCCACCGCTCGCGACCCAGATAGAGGATCGCCAGCGCCCGATACGTCCGCTCGTCGGTCGGTGCACGATCGTATGCACGCCGCAGCCAGTGCTCGGCCCGGAGGTACGAGGCCTCGCCCGCGACCTCGAACGGCACCGCCGTCGTGTTGAAGAGCAGCTGGGTGATCGCGTGATAGTAGTCGCTCGGTCGCGGTTCCGTGCTCGGCGTGAATTCGAATCCGGTCCAGAGCCCCATCAACTGCACCACATTGCGAAGTGTATCGGCGCCGACCTCGCGGGTGATGCGACGGTGCGCCATGGTCTCATACGAGTTCCACAGCATGCGGCCGATGCTCAGCGCGGCATTGGCGTCGAGTTCGGCCGTCGGATGCTCGGCGAGCAGCGCGAGGATCTCGTCGGCGTAGCGCTCGGCGCGGGCGAGCATCGGGGTGCGGCCCACCAGGTCGACGAGGAACGCGCTGAGGGTCATCCGATACGTCAGCGAGTCCGGGGCGAGCTGGACCGCGCGACGCAAGGCGATGTCGGCGCGCTCACGCAGGGGCATCGGGACCAGTCCGGGGATCCGGGGCGACGCGTCGGCGCGCGTGGCCAGGGTCCACGCGACCTGTCCCAAGCGGTGCCACGCCGCAGCGTCGCTCGGCGTCCGGCGAACGCTGCGGTCAAGGGTGGCCAGCACGCGCTGTGAATCGGCCACCGCGCCGGCGGACAGGACGCCTGCCCCGTCGGGCGCCTGGGCCCCCAATCGCACACTGGCCGCGAACAACGCACAGAACACCAAACGATGCATGTGGATGGCTCGGGTCAAAGGGGAGCCACGGCTCGCACACCGGCCGGGCGTGGCGTACGGCGTGGCGGGGAGTATAGGAGTCCGCACGCGGCGGTGGCAAGGCGAGCGGGTCAGCTCGTGCCGGGGGCGCATCCGCACCGGTGCGCCATCGCAGGCGCTATCTTTCCCCACATGGCACCGACTGACAAACTCGACTTGCTTGCGCGACGGCGCGCCGAGGCAGAGCAGGGCGGCGGCGCGTCGCGCATCGACGCGCAGCACGCCAAGGGGAAGTTCACGGCACACGAGCGGCTCGACCTCTTGTTGGACGAGGGCTCGTTCACCGAGATCGATCGCTTCGTGACGCATCGCTCCCGCGACTTCGGTCTCGACCGGCAAACGTTCCTCGGCGACGGCGTCGTCACCGGCTTCGGGCGGATCCACGGGCGCCTGGTCTACGTGTTCTCGCAGGACTTCACGGTCCTCGGCGGCTCGCTCTCGGAGGCGCATGCGGGCAAGATCTGCAAGATCATGGACCTCGCCGTGCGCAACGGGGCACCGGTGATCGGGCTGAATGACTCGGGGGGGGCGCGGATCCAAGAGGGGGTGGATTCGCTCGGTGGCTACGCGGAGGTCTTCCTGCGCAACACGCTCGCCTCGGGCGTGGTCCCGCAGATCTCGGCCATCCTCGGGCCCTGTGCGGGCGGCGCGGTGTACTCGCCGGCGATCACGGACTTCGTGTACATGGTGCGCGGCACCTCATACATGTTCGTCACCGGGCCTAACGTGGTGAAGACGGTGACCCACGAGGATGTCACGATGGATCAGCTCGGCGGGGCCGACGTGCACGCCGGCACCTCTGGGGTCGCACACTTCGCGCACGACAACGAGCTGGCCTGTCTGGGCGCGATCCGCGAGCTGTTCCGCTACATCCCGCAGAACAACCTCGAGGAGCCACCGCGCGGCGCGGGCCGCGATCCGCGTGATCGCCAGGACGAAGCACTGCGCGAGATCGTCCCCGATTCCGCGAACAAGCCCTACGACATGCGAGAGGTGCTGCGGCGGGTCGTCGACGACGGGGAGTTCTACGAGGTCCAGCCCGACTACGCCGCGAACATCCTCGTTGGCTTCGCGCATCTCGGTGGGCACAGCGTCGGCATCGTCGCGAATCAGCCCGCCGTGCTCGCGGGGGTGCTCGACATCAACGCGTCGATCAAAGCGGCCCGCTTCATCCGCTTCTGCGATGCCTTCAACATCCCGCTCGTGACCTTCGAGGATGTGCCGGGGTTCCTGCCGGGCATCGGCCAGGAACATGCGGGCATCATCAAGCATGGCGCGAAGTTGCTCTATGCGTACTGCGAGGCGACGGTGCCGAAGCTGACCGTCATCACGCGCAAGGCCTACGGTGGCGCGTACGACGTCATGAGCTCGAAGCACATCCGCGGGGACTACAACGTCGCGTGGCCGACCGCCGAGATCGCGGTCATGGGGCCCAAAGGCGCCGTCGAGATCCTGTTCAAGAAGGAGATCGCGGAGGCCGATGATCCCACCGCCGCGATGGACCGGCGCGTGGCCGAGTACACCGAGAAGTTCGCGAACCCGTACGTCGCCGCGTCGCGCGGGTTCGTCGACGACATCATCGATCCGCGGGAGACCCGGCCCCGACTGATCGGTGCCCTCGAGGCGCTCCGCAGCAAGCGCGATCGGAACCCGGCGAAGAAGCACGGGAACATCCCCCTGTGAGCACCCTGCAGCGGGACCACACGGGCACGGGGCCGGAGCGGCCGATCCGCAAGTTGCTGATCGCCAATCGGGGCGAGATCGCGTTGCGCGTGATCCGCGCGTGCCGCGACCTGGGGATCGCCACGGTGGCGGTGTACTCCGATGCCGATGCGCGCGCGCCCTTCGTGCTGGCGGCCGACGAGGCGATCCGGCTCGGTCCGCCACCCTCCTCGGAGTCGTATCTCCGCGGGGAGCTGCTCATCGAGGTCGCCCAGCGCGTCGGGGCGCAGGCCATCCACCCCGGGTACGGCTTCTTGTCGGAACGGGCATGGTTCGCGCGGGCGGTCCGTGAGGCCGGCCTGATCTGGGTCGGACCGCCCGCCGAGGCGATCGAGGCCATGGGATCGAAGACCGCCGCACGGCAGCTCGCCATCGCGCACGGGGTGCCAGTGGTGCCGGGGACCGTCGAGCCGGTCCACGACGCGGCCGACGCGGTGCGACTGGCCGAGTCCTTCGGGTTCCCGGTGCTGCTCAAGGCCGTGGCCGGCGGCGGGGGCAAGGGCATGCGCGTGGTCCACGACGCGGCGAGTCTGCCTCTCGCGCTCGACTCGGCGCGTCGCGAGGCCCTGAATGCCTTCGGTGACGACGCCGTGTTCATCGAGAAGTTCATCGTGGGGCCGCGGCATGTCGAGATCCAGGTCCTCGCTGACGAGTATGGCCATGTGACGGCGCTCGGCGAGCGCGAGTGCTCCATCCAGCGGCGCCATCAGAAGATGATCGAAGAGGCCCCGTCGGTCGCGCTCACGTCCGAACTCCGCGCCCGCATGTGCCGCTCCGCGATCGCGGCCGCCAAGGCTGCGGGCTATGTCAACGCGGGGACCTGCGAGTTCCTGCTGGATGCGCAGGGGAATTACTACTTCCTCGAGATGAACACCCGCATCCAGGTCGAACATCCGGTGACGGAGTTCGTGACCGGCGTGGACCTGGTCCAGTGGCAGTTGCGCATCGCCCAGGGCGAGGCGCTGACCTTGCCGGAACTCGTCGAACCACGTGGCTGGGCGATCGAGTGCCGGATCACGTCGGAGGATCCGGCGAACGGGTTCCTCCCGTCGACGGGCCGTGTCGAGTATCTGCGGGTCCCCGCCGGTCCGGGCGTGCGCTGGGATGCCGGGATCGGGATCGGCACCGAGGTGGGCCTGCACTACGACCCGATGCTGGCCAAGCTCATCGTCCATGCCGAGACGCGGGCGCTGGCCATCGCGCGCATGCAACGCGCGTTGGCCGACCTCACCATCGTCGGCGTCGATACGTCGCGGGAGTTCCACCTGCGTATGATGGAGAACGCCGACTTCCGGCGCGGCGAGTTCGACATCCAGTGGTTGGAGCGGGAGTTGCCCGGCATCCTGGCGGCGTCCGCGCCCCAAGGGACCCTGGAGGTCGCGGCACTGGCGGCGGCCCTGCTCGCCCACCAAGAACGCATCCAGCCGCCAGTGACCGCGTCCACGGCGCCCACGCCGACGGCGGTGGAGTCGGCGTGGCAGCGGGCGGCACGGCAGGACGCCCTGCGCCGGTGAACCCGGAGGGATCGGCGAGGGCCCTGCACATCGAGCGGCTCGTGGCCGGTGGCGATGGACTGGCGCGCGACGAGGGCCGGGTGATCTTCGTGCCGCGGAGCGCGCCCGGCGAGGTCGTCGACGCCGTGCCGGTGCGTCGTGGCGGCGTGTGGCGCGCGTGGCCGACGCGCATCGTCGCCGCGGCACCCGAGCGCGTGCCGCCGCCCTGTGCACACTTCGACACCGACCGATGCGGCGGGTGTCAGTGGCAGCATCTCACGTACGAGGCGCAACGCCGCGCTAAGAGCGGTCTGATCGCGGAGGCCTTCGCGCGCATCGCGAAACGGTCCATCGACCCGCCGCTCGTCGAAGCGGCCGCGTCGCCGTGGCGCTATCGCCGGAAACTCACGCTGGCGATGCGGCGCCGCGATGGCGGTTGGCTCGCGGGGTTGCATCGCGCGGACGCGCCCGGAGTCATCATCCCCATCCGTGATTGCGCCATCACCGATTCCGCGGTGATGGCCGTGTGGCAGGCGGTCCTCGCGGCCCAGCGTCATCTGCCGCCCACGACGGAGGGGCGAGCGTCCGTGCGCCTGCACGACGATGGATCCGCGTCCTTCGTGTTCGAGGGTGGCGACCACTGGCCTGGTGCCGCGCGGTTCTTCGCCTCGGTGCCGGCGTTGCGCTCGCTCTGGTGGCACCCGATCCGCGGACATCGCCGCTGCTTGGCGCGGCGTGAGGTCGCCCAGCGCGACGATGCCTCGTTCGTGCAGGTGAATGCCGCCGTCTCCGCGGCGCTTCGCGATCATGTGGTGGCGCTCGTGGCCGACCTCTCGCCGGCCCACATCATCGAGGCCTACGCCGGGACGGGCGAGTTGGCGTGGCGCCTGTCCGAGCAGGGCGTCCGCGTGACCGCGATCGAGGCGGACGCCGACGCGGCCAAGGTCGCCGCCTCGCGGCTCGCGCCGCCCTCGACCGTTCTCACCGGGACGGTCGAGGCGCGCCTCCGCGAGGCGTTCCCCGCCGACGTGTTGCTGGTCAATCCGCCCCGCAGCGGGCTGCACGTCGCGGTGACGGAGACGCTCCGGGCCGCGCGCCCGGCGCCGCGCGCGGTCATCTACACCAGTTGTGATCCGGCCACGCTCGCCCGCGACGTCGCCCGCCTGCCCGGCTGGGCCGTGACCGCGCTGCGCGGCTTCGATATGTTCCCTCAGACGTCCCATGTCGAGACCGTGTGTCTCTTGCGCCCGGAGTCCCCTGCATGAAATACATCGTTGACCTGAATGGCCAGCGCGTTCCGGTGTCGATCAGCGATGCTGGCATCTCGGTCTCTGACCGTCCCGTCGTGGCCGAGCTGACGGCGATCGACGGCACGCCAGCGCGCATCCTGCGGGTGGGAGATCGGATCCATCGGGTGGTCGCACGCCGCAACGGGGCACGTGGGGCGCACGTGCTCTGGATCGACGGCTGGCGCTTCGAGGTCGAGGCATTGGACGAACGGACGCGTGCGATCCGCGACCGGGCTGCTGCGTCGGCGGCGCACAGCGGACCGTCGCCGATCGTGGCCCCGATGCCCGGGATGATCGTTCGCGTGCTCGGGGCGGTGGGGGACCGCGTCGTCGCCGGCACCCCGCTGGTGGTGATGGAAGCGATGAAGATGGAGAACGAACTGCGGGCGCCGGGCGACGGGACCGTCGCCGAGATCCTCGTGCGGCCAGGCATGGCCGTCGAGAAGGGGCAGGTCCTCGCGCGCCTGACCTAGACGCTCAGGACAGCGCCTCGTCCACGGCGCGGTGGACTTCGTCGAGTGTGAACGGCTTCTCGACGATCCGCCGTACCCGCGAGCCGATGCGCGCGTGATCCTCCGCATGCAGGAAGCCCGACATCCCGAGGATCGGGATCGTCGGCCACTCGCGCGCCACGATCTCGATGAGGCCGGGCCCGTCCAGGCGCGGCATCCGCATATCGGTGAGGATGAGGTGGACCGGGTCGCCGGGCGCTCGCAACCGCTCGAGCGCCTCCTGACCATCCTCCGCGAGCAGCGTGCGGTGGCCCCGGAGCGCGAACGCGCGCTGCAACGCGGAGCGGATCGCAGGATCGTCATCGACCACGAGGATGGAGCGCCGCCCCGGCGCGGATGCATGCGTTGCGGCACTGACGACGTCGCCCGACGGTAGCGCGATCGGCAAAAAGATCTCGAAGCGGCTCCCGAGTCCCTCGGTGCTCGCCGCTTCGATCACGCCGCCGAAGGCCGTGACGATGCCATAGACGATCGTGAGCCCGAGGCCCGTGCCGCGTCCGCCCGTCTTCGTCGTGAAGAAGGGCTCGAAGAGGCGCTGCAACACCTCGGGCGTCATCCCGGTGCCGTCGTCCTCGACGGACAGGATGGCGTGTGGGCCGGGCTTGAGGCCGACCAGTCGACGGGTGTCGTCGAGTGTCAGCGCGCGGCGTCGGAGGTCCACGCGGATCGTGCCTCCGGGTGCGGCGTCGCGGGCGTTGATGATGAGATTCATCAGCACCTGGCGCAACTGGTTCGCATCGGCCCGGACGGGCACGGGCTCGGGCGGCATGCTCACCTGCAGCGATGCGTGCCCGCCGACCAGCACGAGCACGGCGCGCTCCGTCTCGCGCAACACGGCACCCAGGTCGAGCAACACGGGGGCGGTCGACCGGTGCTGACTGACCGTCATCAACTGGCGCGTGAGCGCGGTGCCCAGCTCCACGGCGGTGAGGATCTCCTCGGTCGCCGCAGCGTCGTCCGGCAGGTCGCGTTGCAGCTGCACGTTCAGCTTGATCGCACTGAGGACGTGATTGAAATCGTGGGCGATCACGCTCGCGAAGCGGCCGATCGCCTCCATCTGACGCGCCTGACGCAGGCGCTCCTCCAGGTCCAACTGCGTCGTGACGTCGCGACCATTGAGGATGACACCGTCCACCGCGGGATCCATCAGCCGATTGATGGCGGTCGACTGCAGATTGGCCCACCCGCCGTCGGCGCGACGTACGCGCCAGGTCGAGGGCGGCGTCGCCCGTGTATCGCCACGCGCGAGAAGATCCTGGATGATCGCCGAGAACGCCTCGCGCTCATCCGGATGCAGGTACTCGTGCATCAGCGTGCCGACCACCGCCGACGGTGCGTAGCCGAGCACGCGCTCCACGCTGGGGCTGACGAACCGAAGGACGCCATCGGCGTCGGCGACCGCCACGATGTCCGAGGCACTCTCGACCAATGCGGCATATCGTGCATCGGAGTGCGCACGCGCCTCCAAGACATCGGCATGCTCACGATGGGCGATCCACTGTCGCAACAGCACCAGCACGAGCACGACCAGCATGCCGGCCAGCGCGACCAGGTCGGACAGGTCGTGCCAATGTGCCGTCGTGAGTAGCAGTCCGGCCGCCGCGCCGGCCGCGACGACGTACGGCGTGATCGACGGCACGTCCGACGCGGCGGCGGACCGGCGGGCCGGCCGGTGCTCCAAGTCGTGCAATTGCGCGGCCGGTGCCAGCAGACCGGCGACGGCACCGACCAGCCAGGCCAGCTCGGCGGTCAGGGGCGTCTGCGTCGCCACGTCGGCGAGGCGCACGGAGTAGACGAGATCGCCCGCCAAGGTCGCACCGAGCGCGATGGTGATGCAGGCCAAGGTCCGTAGGAGCACCGGGTCGGGACGGCGAAGCCACACCGCCGCCACGCAACACAGCGCAACGAACTGGGCGATGGGGAAGCCGAAGGCCGCGAGCCGGATCAATAGGCCGTCGGTCGCGGGCGGGACCACGCTCCGCATGACCAGCAGCCACAGCAAGAGCACGCCGGACACGATCAGGATGACCACATCCAGCGGCCACGCCCGATGCGGTGCGGTGGCCGGCCGGCTGGACGGAGCCATGAGGAGGGCCGCGGCGATCAGCGGTACATGGAGCAGGCCGAGGATCCCCGCGACGTCCGCCGCCGCAGTCGCCCCCGTCGCACGCAACCCGGCGTCCAGGAGGAGGGAGACGCCGAGGGTCAGCATGGCCGCGACGCCCAGTTGCCACGAGCGCTTGACCGCAGGCGGAAGGTCCGCCCTGCGGAGCACCTGCCAGCATCCGGTCGCCGTCGCGGCCGTCATCGCCATCCAGACGACCTCGTCCGACCACGGCCAGCGCTCGGCGCCAGGACGACCGAAGAGCAGCCAGAGGATGTAGGCTTTGGCCAACATCAAGCCGAACAGCGCAAACCCTCGACCCGTGGCGCTGAGGGGAAAGGACGAGGTCAGGCGCGAGCCACCGGTCGGCGAATGCACCACGGGAAGCTGGCGACCGACGCAGCGGGATGCCAGCCGCCGGGGCCGGGCCAGGCGGAGGGCGTTGGTCCGAGGGCACGAGGCCCCGTTACCCGTTGTCCCGCCACGGGTTAGGCGCTGTCCCCCCGTTGACTGTCGGGTGGGATGCGGATATTCTTCGAGTCTGTCCCGAAAACCAGCGAAACCTCTTTACCGATGAAGACCTACACCGCCACACCCAAGGACATCGACCAGCAGTGGTTCGTTGTCGATGCCGAGGGGCTCGTGCTCGGCCGCCTCGCCTCCCAGATCGCGAAGATCATCCGGGGGAAGCACAAGCCGATGTTCACGCCGCACATGGACACGGGTGACAATGTCATCGTGATCAACGCGTCGAAGGTGAAGGTCACTGGCCGCAAGGCGGAGCAGAAGACCTACTTCTCGCATACCGGCTACATGGGCCATGAGCGCCACACGCCGTTCGCGACCGTGCTGGCCAAGCACCCCGAGCGGGTCATCGAGAAGGCCGTGTTCGGCATGCTCCCGAAGACCACGCTGGCGCGCACCAGTCTGCGCCGGAAGCTCCGGGTGTACGCGGGTGCGGAGCATCCGCATGCCGCGCAGCAGCCCAAGCAGTTGACCCTCACCACCGAGACGAAGTGATGGACGCGACGAAGCACGCGATCGGCCGCCGCAAGGAAGCGGTGTGCCGGGTGTACCTGAGCCCGGGCTCGGGCAAGTGGGCCGTGAATGGCAAGACGCTCGGGGATTACTTCCCGCGTCCCACGCTCGTGTCGTCGATCCAGCAGCCGTTCACCGCGACCGACACGCTGGGCGCCTTCGACGTGAAGGCCACCTGCGAGGGCGGCGGGCTCACCGGTCAGGCCGGGGCGTTGCGCCTTGCCGTCGCCCGGGCGCTCGTCGAAGTCGACGCCGATCACAAGCCGAAGCTCCGCACCGCCGGACTGCTCACGCGCGATGCGCGTGCCGTCGAGCGCAAGAAGCCCGGTCGTCCCAAGGCGCGCAAGCGCTTCCAGTTCTCCAAGCGCTAGTCGCGCTTGGTGGTCCGAGCGGCTCGCGCGGCCGCGGGAGTGTGCACTCTCTCGGCCGCGTCCGCTCCATCTCTCAGTGCGTCTGAGCGCTCGCCGGGTGCCGGGTCTTCCGGTCGGTGGGTGCCGCGATGATGCACGACGTTCACAACCTCACCGAGCCACACCGTATGTCCATCTCGCTCGACGCCCTGCTCCAGGCCGGCGTCCACTTCGGCCACCAGACCCGCCGGTGGAACCCCAAGATGCGCCGCTTCATCTTCGCGGAGCGCAACGGGATCCACATCATCGACCTGCAGAAGACCGCCCGCCAGATCGAGCTGGCGCAACAGCTGGTCCGTGAGGTCGTGCTGCGCGGCGAGCAGGTCCTCTACGTCTGCACCAAGCGCCAGCTGGGCGGGATCATCCGCGCCGAGGCCGAGCGCGCCAATGCCATGTACGTGACCGAGCGCTGGCTCGGCGGCATGCTCACCAACTTCGCCACGGTCAAGAAGCAGACCAAGCGCCTCAAGGAGCTCGAGGCCGGCTCGGGTGAAGGCGGTGACTTCGAGAATTACACCAAGAAGGAACAGCTGATGTTCAACCGGCAGCGCGCGAAGCTCGAGAAGAACCTCTCGGGCATCAAGTCGATGACGCGCACGCCGGGGCTCATGTTCGTGGTCGATGCCAAGAAGGAGCGCATCGCGGTCACCGAGGCGAACAAGCTGGGCATCCCGATCGTCGCCATCTGCGACACGAACTCCGATCCGGACCTCATCACGGTGCCGATCGCGGGCAACGATGACGCGATCCGCTCGGTCGATCTGATCACGAAGCTCATCTCGGACACGATCATCGAGGCCCGCCGTGAGGCGCCGGTCCGGCAGGAGTCCGAGGAGAGCGAGTCGTATGTCTATTCGTCCGACCGCGGTGCGGAGCCCGCTGGCGATGACGCGAAGCGTCGCCGCCGTCCGCGCCGCCGTCGCGCGTCGCCCGATGCCGTGGCGGCCCGCATGAAGGCCCCGGGCGACGGCGCGGCGTCCGAGGCGACGGATGCCGAGGCGGCCGCCTCCGAGAGCGGCGACACCGAGTAAGCGACGTTCGGGGCACGCGCCCCGCCGCCGCGTTAGATTCTTCTACAACGCCGCCGGCCTCTCGGTCGGCGGCGTTGCCACAGACCTCCCCTAGTTCCCTCCGATCACCATGACTCAGATCACCGCCAAGCTCGTCGCCGAACTCCGCGGCCGTACGGGCGCCGGTATGATGGATTGCAAGAAGGCCCTCGAAGAGACCGCGGGCGACCTCGAGAAGGCGGTGGACCTGCTCCGCGCCAAGGGCATCGCGAAGGCCGAGAAGCGGGCCGGTCGCCAGGCGAGCGAGGGGCAGATCGTCACGCTCATCTCGCCCGACGGGAGCGTCGGCACCATCGTCGAAGTGAACTGCGAGACGGACTTCGTGGGCCGCAACGACGAGTTCCGCGCGCTGACCCAGGGCCTCGCTGAGCACGTCGCGCAGGACGCGTCGGTCAGCGGCGTGGTCGTGGTGGGCACCGAGGGCGCGTATCTGAGCACCCCACATCCCACCGGGGGCACGGTCGGCGAAGTGGTCAAGGCGGCGTCGGCGAAGACCGGCGAGAACGTCGTGATGCGCCGCATCGCGCGCTTCGCGTCCGAGGGTGGCACGGTCGGCGCGTACCTCCATCACAATGGCAAGGTCGGCGTGCTCGTCGAGATCGCCGGCGGCTCGGGTGATGCGGTGATGGCGCTGGCCAAGTCCGTCGCGGAGCACGTGGCGGCCGGCGTGCCGGCCCCAGCGGTCGCGGTCGACAAGGACGGCGTGCCGGTCGAGTTGGTCGAGCGCGAGAAGGCGATCTTCGTCGAGCAGGCGGCCAGCAGCGGCAAGCCGGCCAACATCATCGAGAAGATGGTGAGCGGCCGCATCGACAAGTTCTTCGCGGAGATCACGCTCATCAATCAGCCGTGGGTGCGTGACGACGCCAAGACCATCGGCCAGTTGGTGAAGGAGGCCGGTCCGGGGCTCCGCATCACGCGCTTCGCGCGCTTCCAGATGGGCGAGGAGTAGGCGCGCGTGGCGGATTCCCTGCGGTATCCGCGCGTCTTGTTGAAGCTGTCCGGCGAGGCCCTCGCCGGGCAGAAGGGGTTCGGTTTCGACTTCGAGACCGTGCGACGCCTCGCCGGACAACTCGGCGAGGTCGTCGCGATGGGCGCCCAGGTCGGCATGGTGATCGGGGGGGGCAACTTCATCCGCGGGGCCATCCTGTCCCAGGAGGGGATGGACCGGGTGGCCGCCGACTACATGGGGATGCTGGGCACGGTGATCAATGCGTTGGCCGTCCAGAACGTCCTCGAGAACATGGCCATCGACACCCGGGTGATGACGGCGATCCGCATGGAGGAGCTGGCGGAGCCGTACATCCGGCGCCGTGCCCTGCGGCATCTTGAGAAGGGCCGCATGGTCATCTTCGCCGCCGGGACTGGCAATCCGTATTTCTCGACGGACACGGCCGCCGTGCTGCGTGGTATCCAGATGAAGGCCGACGTCGTCATCAAGGCGACGAGTGTGGACGGCGTGTACACGGCCGATCCCAAGAAGGACCCGACCGCGACCAAGTACGACCGCATCAGCTACCGCGACGTGATGGTGGACGAACTCCGTGTGATGGACCAGACGGCGATCACGCTGTGCAAGGAGAACGCGCTCCCCCTCATCGTCCTCAACATCCACGAACCTGGCGCCGTTGCCCGCGCGATCCGCGGCGAGGCGGTCGGGACCCTGGTCTCCTGACGCTATGGACATCAAGACGATCCTCGCGGACGCCCGCCAACTCATGGACAAGGCGGTCGACAGCACCAAGCGTGACCTCGGCGGTATCCGCTCGGGCAAGGCCTCGCCCAACATGCTCGACGCCATCCGCGTCGAGGCCTACGGGTCGATGGTCCCCCTGAATCAGGTCGCGCAGGTCTCCGTGCCGGAGCCGCGGCTGCTGCTCGTCACCCCCTTCGACAAGGGCCAGGCCAAGGCCATCGAGAAGGCGATCCGTGAATCGGACCTCGGCGTCGATCCCGCCGCCCAGGGGCACATCATCCGCGTGCCGCTGCCCTCGATGAACGAGCAGCGGCGCAAGGAGCTCGTCAAGGTCACGCACAAGATGGCCGAGGATGGACGCATCGCCGTGCGCCACGCCCGGACGGAAGCGCGCGAGCAGCTCAAGAAGCTCAAGGGCGTGTCCGAAGATGAGGTCAAGCACGCCGAGAAGGACGTACAGAAGATCCACGACGACTTCATCCACAAGATCGAGGATCTGCTGAAGGCCAAGGAAGCGGAGATCATGGAGGTCTGAGGACCTCCATGCCGTGCCCCGGTCCATGACCGCCGACGATCTCCTCGCCAAGGTCCGCCTGCACGGCGCCCTCCCGCGCCATGTGGCCATCATCATGGATGGCAACGGGCGCTGGGCCAAGGAGCGCATGTTGCCGCGACCCGTGGGGCACCGGCATGGCATGCGCTCGGTGCGCGAGGTGGTCGAGGCGGCGCTCGAGGTCGGCATCGAGGTGCTCTCGTTGTTCGCCTTCTCGCGCGAGAACTGGCAGCGACCACCCATCGAGGTGTCGGCGCTGATGTCGCTGCTGGAGGAGTACATCGCGCGGGAGACGGATGAGCTCGCGCGCAACGGCGTGCGCGTCCACGTGTTGGGCGATGTGGAGCGCTTGACGCCGCCCGCCGCCGAGGCGGTCGAGCGGGTGGTGCGCGAGACGGCGCACAACGACAAGCTGCGGCTGAACCTGTTCATCAGTTACGGTGCACGCGCGGAACTGGCCCTGGCCGCGCGACGACTGGCCGACGACGTGCTCGCGGGCCGCTTGGCCGTCGAGCAGATCGACGAGGCGGCGGTGAGCGAGCGCCTCTACACCGCGGGTTGCCCGGACCCTGACCTGCTCGTGCGCACCTCGGGTGAGGCGCGCATCTCGAATTTCTTGCTCTGGCAGATCGCCTACGCCGAGTTGGTCGTGAGTCCCGTCCTGTGGCCGGACTTCTCCCGGCGCGACCTGTACGCCGCGATCCTCGAGTATCAGAGCCGCGATCGGCGCTTCGGCCGCGTCTCCGTCTAGCGTGGGCGAGCTCGGTCGGCGCGTCCTGGTCGCCTTGGTCGCGATCCCCCTCGCGGGCTATCTCGTGTACCTCGGCGGCTGGGCGTTCGTGCTCTTGCTGTCGCTCGTGGCCGGCGTGGGGGCTTGGGAGTTCTTCCGGATCGCGGCCGCAGGTGGGGTCCATGCCTTCCACAAAGCGGGCACGCCGTTGGCCGCCGCGATCCCGGTGCTGCTGCACACCAATCGCATCGGGCTCACCCAGATCCCGCTCGCCGCAGGGGCGCTGGTCCTGCTCATCGTGTTCGCGTCCGCCGTCTTTCGACGGGTCGGCGAGCGACCCTTGAGCGCGGTGGCGGCGACCATCTTCGGCGTGTTGTACACGGGCGGTATGCTGGCCTTCGCTTATGTGTTGCGCTACCATCGCTTCGTGGTCGACGATGTCGCCGGCCTGGCGCTGGTCGGCTTGCCGCTGGTGCTGACCTGGGCGAGTGACACCGGCGGGTATGTGTTCGGCCGCGCGTTCGGGCGGCGCAAGCTGTATCCGGCCGTGAGTGCCGGCAAGACCTGGGCTGGCTCCATCGGCGGCGTGCTCCTGACCATCGGGGCGGCGTGGGGGTACACCGAGTTCGCGCTCCATCCGTTCGCCAAGCTGGGGTTCACGACGCCGGGCTTGCTCCTGTTCGCCGTCCTCATCTCGCTCACCGCTCAGATCGGGGACCTCGCGGAGTCGCTGCTCAAGCGCGAAGCGGGCGTGAAGGACTCCTCGCAGCTCATCCCCGGCCATGGGGGGGTGCTGGACCGGTTCGATTCGATGTTCTTTGTCTTGCCGGTGTCGGTGGTGCTGCTGACCGAATTGCTGGTGTTCGCCCCATGACGCGTCGCGGGATCGCCGTGCTCGGCGTGACGGGGAGTATCGGGACGACGGCCCTGCGGGTCCTTGACCGGCATCGCGACCGTTTCGCTGTGGTGGCCATGACGGCGCACCGGAGCGCCGAGCAGTTGGCGGCGCACTGTGCCGCATGGCAGCCCGCCTACGCCGGTCTCGTCGAGCCCAATGGATCCGGGGTGCCCGCCCACTGGGGGCGTGGGCAAGGATGTCTGCGCGACGCGGCGGTGCATCCCGACGCCGACATCGTGCTGAACGCGGTGGTGGGCGCGGCGGGCCTTGAGGCGACGATGGCGGCCCTCGCGGCCGGGAAGCGTGTCGCGCTCGCGAACAAGGAGTCGCTGGTCGTCGCGGGGGCGCTGGTGATGGATCTGGTCGCCCGTGGGTGTGGGGAGCTCGTGCCAGTGGACTCCGAGCACTCCGCGATCTTGCAGTGTCTCGCGGGACGGCGGCCGGCGGAGGTCAAGCGACTGATCCTCACCGCCTCTGGGGGCCCCTTTCGCGAGTGGTCAAGTGCGCGCGTGCAAGCGGCGACGCTGGCCGACGCGCTGAATCATCCCACGTGGTCGATGGGGCGCAAGATCACGGTGGACAGCGCGACGTTGGCGAATAAGGCCCTCGAGGTCATCGAGGCCCATTGGCTCTTCGGCATTCCCTATGACCGCATCGACGTCGTGGTGCACCCGCAGAGTGTGGTGCACTCGATGGTCGAGTTCGTCGATGGCAGTGTGGTGGCCCAGTTGGGCATCCCGTCCATGGAGCTGCCGATCCTGTTCGCGCTCACGTATCCTGAACGTGTCCCCGATGCCGGGGTACCTGCGTATGATCCGGTGCGGCTCTCGCCATTGACCTTCGAGCCGGTCCGGCACGCCGACTTCCCCACGCTGGGTCTTGGGGTCGGCGCCGGTCGGAAGGGTGGGGCAGCACCGGCGGTCTTCAACGCGGCCAACGAACAGGCCGTGGCACTGTTCCTCGAGGGGCGGATGACCTTTGCAGAGATACCCCGCGCGATCAGCGCGGCGCTGGACGCACTTGGCGATGCGCCGGGCGCGACGTTGACGGACCTCATGGCGGCTGACGCGCATGCACGCGCGTTGGTGGCTGCACGGGAGTACTGAGCCATGGCGTGGTTGGCACCGATCCTAGTCTTGGGGCTCGTGATCTTCGTGCACGAGCTGGGGCATCTGTGGGCCGCGAAGGCGTTCGGCGTGTACGCCCCGCGTTTCTCGATCGGCTTTGGCAAGGCGCTGTGGCGAAAGCGGTGGGGCGAGACCGAGTACGTGGTCGCGCTGATCCCGTTGGGCGGCTATGTGCGCATGGCCAGCCGGGACGACGATGCCACCAATGCCTTTGAAGGGGAGCTGGCGGAGCGGAAGGGCGCGGACGAGCCCGAAGATCCCGAGGCCATGATCCCCTTCGGCCCCAAGCCGATCCCCGCCGATCGGTGGTTCGAGTCCAAGCCGCTGTGGCAGAAGGCCATCATCCTCCTGGCTGGTGTGACGATGAACGTCATCCTGGCCGTGGTGGTGTCGGTCGCGCTCTTTGCGGTGAATGGACGACAGTACATCCCGCCGGTGTTGGCGACGGTCGTGGACACCATGCCCGCCGCGCAGGCCGGACTCCAGGCTGGTGATTCCATCGTGGCCGTCAATGGGACGCCGATGCCGACCTGGAATGCCGTGGTCGAGACGGTGTCGGCGCGACCTGGCCAGCCGGTGCGCTTCGACATCGTGCGCGCGGGTGCGCCACTGAGCATCAGTGTGGTCCCGGCGCGGGCCACGGCGCCGAACCCGGCCACGGGCGTTGAAGAAGTCGTCGGCCGTGTCGGCATGACGCCGGTGGATCGCGTGGTGCGCGAACCGGTCGGGCTCGCGACCGCGGTGGTGATGGGCACGACGGCCACGTATCGCATGGGGACCAGCGTGCTCGCCGTGTTGGGCGGCTTGGTCACGGGCAAGGTCTCCGTGCAGAACCTGGGTGGGCCGGTCGCGATCGCGCGGACCTCGGTCGAAGCGGCGCGCTCCGGGGTGCAGAACCTCTTCTCGCTGATCGCGTTCTTGAGCATCAACCTCGCCATCCTGAATCTGGTCCCGATCCCGCTCCTCGACGGGGGGCAGTTGATCATGCACACGGCGGAGTCCATCAAGGGCAGTGCGTTCAGCGACACCACGCGCGAGTGGATCGCCCGGGCGGGACTCGCCGCCATCGGGTTGCTGTTCATCACCGTGATGTTCAACGACCTGAAGGCGCTGGTGATGGGGTGGGTGGGGTGAGGGCGGCGACGGAAGCCCCCCCCCAGACCCCCACCCCTTGAGCTAACCCCAATCCTGTGCTAGACTTAAAGGCTAACCAAAGAGTCCAAAGTCAACCGTAGCAACGAGAATCACGTGGCATTCACCAAGTCCCCGGCCATCGACAAGTACCGCTCGCACGAAGCCGACACCGGCTCCACCGCGGTCCAGGTCGCCGTCCTCACGGAACGGATCAACTATCTCACCGAGCATTTCCGCAGCCATAAGAAGGACCATCATGGTCGGCGCGGACTCCTGAAGATGGTCGGCCAGCGCCGGCGGCTCCTCAAGTACCTGCAGAACACCGACGTCGCGGCCTACCGCAAGCTGATCAGCGACCTCGGTCTCCGGTACTAGGACCATCCACGTGATCCCGCGCGCGCGGTCGCAATGAGGCGACTCGCGCGCGTGGTGTTTTGCTCACCACACCACGCACAATGACCACACGAATCGAACGGGCCTTCGCCGGCCGGTCCTTCGTCCTCGAAACGGGACGGATGGCGCGCCAGGCGCACGGCTCGGCCCTCGTCCAGTTCGGCGACACCATGGTCCTCGCGGCCATCACCATCTCGGACAAGGAATCGCCGCTCCCCTTCTTCCCGCTCACCGTCGAGTTCAAGGAGAAGGCCTACGCGGCCGGGAAGATCCCCGGCGGCTTCATCAAGCGCGAAGGGCGGCCCCGCGACGAGGAGATCCTCGCCTGCCGCATCATCGACCGTTCCATCCGCCCGCTGTTCCCCGAAGGCTTCAAGAACGAGGTCCAGGTCGTCATCTTCGTCGTCTCGCACGACCAGGATAACAAGGCGGACGTGCTCGCCTTGACGGCCACGTCGTTCGCGCTGGCCGCCTCGAAGGTGCCATGGGCCGGTCCCATCGCCGGCGTCCGCGTCGGCCGCATCCAGGGCAAGTGGGTGCTGAACCCGACGCTCGCACAGCTCGAGTTCTCCGATTGCGACATCGTGGTCGCGGGCTCCGAGGAGTCGATCATGATGGTCGAGGGTGGGGCGCTCGAGATCTCCGAGGACGAGATGGTCGAGGCGCTCGTGGTCGCCCAGAAGGGCATCAAGGAGCTCATCGCCATCCAGCACGAGGCGCTCAAGAAGGTGAGCGTCGAGAAGATGGCCTGGACGCCGAAGGCCCTGACCCCCGGTCTGGCGGCCAAGGTCCGCAAGGCGGCCGAGAAGAAGATCGCGACCGCGCTCAACCAGAAGGACAAGCACGGTCGCATCGCGGCGGTCGCCGCCGTGAAGGAGGACGTGGCCGCCAGCTTCGCCGAGGAGTACGCCGAGGTCATGGGCGAGGTGAAGCACGTGCTCGACGAGGTCGAGTACGAGCAGCTGCGTGCGCAGGTCCTTGAGACCAAGAAGCGCGTCGATGGGCGCAAGACCACCGAGGTCCGCGACATCACCATCGACACGGGTCTCTTGCCGCGGGCGCATGGGTCGGCGTTGTTCACGCGTGGCCAGACGCAGGCGCTCGTCGCCGCCACGCTGGGCACCAAGGACGATGTGCAGTACCTGGACGGCCTCGAGGACAAGGGCGAGTCCACGAAGACCTTCATGCTGCATTACAACTTCCCGCCGTTCAGCACGGGCGAGGCGCGTCCGATGCGCGGAACGGGCCGCCGTGAGATCGGCCACGGCAACCTCGCCGAGCGCGCCATCCAGGCGGTGCTGCCGCCCTTCGAGGAGTTCCCGTACACGATCCGCATCGTGTCCGACATCCTCGAGTCCAACGGCTCGTCGTCCATGGCGTCGGTCTGCGGCGGCTCGCTCTCGTGCTTCGACGCCGGCATCCCGCTGAAGGGCGCGGTCGCGGGCGTCGCGATGGGCCTGATCAAGGAAGGCGATGACTACGCGATCCTCACCGACATCCTGGGCACCGAGGATCACCTCGGCGACATGGATTTCAAGGTGGCTGGCACCGAGCAGGGGATCACGTCCATCCAGATGGACATCAAGATCCAGGGCCTCTCGCTGGACATCATGAAGGAAGCGATGGCGCAGGCGCACGAAGGCCGTCTGCACATCCTTGGCGAGATGAAGAAGGCGCTCACCGCCCCGCGCGAAGAGCTGTCGCCCTGGGCGCCGCGGATCGTCACCATGAAGATCAACCCCGAGAAGATCGGCGATCTCATCGGCCCGAAGGGCAAGACCATCCGCGGGATCCAGGATGAGTCCGGCGCGTCGCTGTCCGTCGAGGACGACGGGACGGTCACGATCGCGGCCGTCGGGGCCGAGGCGATGGAGCGCGCCCGGCAGATGGTCGCGGCCATCACGGCGGAGCCGGTCGTGGGCGAGATCTACGAGGGCACGGTCAAGAGCATCACGGCCTTCGGCGCGTTCATCGAGATCATGCCGGGTACCGAGGCGTTGTTGCATGTCTCCGAGATCGCGCACACGCGCGTCGAGAAGACCGAGGACCACATGGCCAAGGGCGACAAGGTCACCGTGAAGCTCGTCGATCGGGACGAGCGCGGGCGTCTGCGTCTGTCGATGAAGGCGCTCACGCCGCGCCCCGAGGGCCTGCCGCCCGAGGAGCCGCGTGCGCCGCGTCCGCCCCGTGAGGAGGGCGATGGGGACCGCGGGCGTCGTGGTGGTGGAGGACGCGGCGGACGTCGGTGATCCTCCCGACCGCTGCTGCCAGCGCGCGCGTCGAACGCACGCGCTGGCCCAACGGGCTCGTCATCTGCACCCAACACGTCCCGGGCGTGCGATCCGTCGCGCTCGGGGCGTGGGTGCGTGCGGCCTCCTTGCACGAGACGCCCGAACTCATGGGGGTCTCGCACATGCTCGAGCACCTGGTCTTCAAGGGCACCGCGCGACGCTCCGCGAAGGCACTGGCCCTCGCGCTGGAGTCACTCGGCGGCTCGCTCGACGCCTACACGACGCGCGAGTACACCGCCTTCCAGGCGCGCGTGCTGGACCGCGACCTCGGCGTCGCGGCCGATGTGTTGCATGACGTGCTCTTCGCGCCGCTGCTGCGTGATGAGGACCTCGCGCTCGAGCGCGGCGTGATCCTCGAAGAGATCGCCATGGTGGAGGACACGCCGGACGATCTGGTCTTCGAGCTGCACGACCGCTTGCTCTGGGGCGCGCATCCGTACGGCTATCCCATCCTCGGGACGCGCGAGACCGTCGGGGCGATCCCGGGCGAGGCGCTGCGCGCGCGCCACGCCGCACTGTATCACCCGGGGAACATCGTGATCGCCGCCGCGGGCAACCTCACGCACGAGGGTGTGCTGGCGGCACTGCGGAACGCGGGATGGGCCGACGTGCCCGCCGGCGACGCACGCCCGATGGCCGTGCCGCCGGTGGAACCGGCGGCGCCCGCGCGTAAACGTGTGATCCGCAAGATGGCCCAGACGCACGTGGTCATCGGGTCCACGACCATCCCGCTCGGTTCCCCCGATCGCCCCGCGTATTCGATCGTGAACGCGCTCCTCGGCGGCGGGATGAGCTCACGGCTGTTCCAGCGTGTCCGGGAGGATCTGGGACTGGCCTACGCCGTGTACAGCTACCAGTCGCTGCATCCGGAGGTGGGCGTGCATGGGGTGTACGTGGGCACGGCGCCGGCCACGGCCGCCAAGGCCACCCAGGCGATCCGCGACGAGTTGGAGCGGCTGGTGCAGGAGGGCATCCCGGAGGATGAGCTGGCCCTGGGTCGCCAACAGTTCGTCGGGCAGTATCTTTTGTCGTTGGAGAGTGTGAGCGCCCGCATGTACCGGGCGGCCTCGCTCGAGTTGTACGACGAGCCCGATCGCACGGTGGACGAAGTGATCGCGCGCATCGAAGCCGTCACGCCCGCCGACGCCCTGCGCGTGGCGCAGGCGTGGTTCGCCCCGGACCGACAGACGACCCTGACGCTCGGTCCTCGTTCCTGACATTCAGCCGAGACGGCTATGAAGATCGGAGTCCCGAAGGAGATCAAGACCAACGAGAACCGCATTGCGCTCGTCCCGGCCGGGGCGGAAGCGCTGGTCTCGGCTGGCCATTCGGTGGTCATCGAGCAGGGCGCGGGGGAGGGCAGCGGCTTCTCGGACGCCGACTTCATCGCGGCGGGGGCGAGCATCGCCCCCGATGCGGCCAGCACCTGGGGCCAGGCCGAGATGGTCGTGAAGGTGAAGGAGCCGATCGAGCGGGAGTGGGCGCACCTGCGCCCGGACCTCACGGTGTTCACCTATTTCCACTTCGCCGCCGACGAGCGCTTGACGCGTGCGCATATCGACAGCGGCGCGACCTGCATCGCCTACGAGACGGTGGAGCTGCCCTCGCGCGAGCTGCCGCTGCTGACCCCGATGTCCGAGGTCGCGGGCCGCATGGCGATCCAGCAGGGCGCGAAGTACCTGGAGAAGCTGTACGGGGGCCGTGGCGTGCTCCTCGGCGGCGTGCCCGGCGTCCCTCCGGCGAAGGTCGTGATCCTCGGCGGCGGCATCGTGGGGATCAACGCCGCCAAGATGGCCGCCGGGATGGGGGCCAAGGTCCTGTTGCTCGACGTGTCGCTGGAGCGACTGCGGTACCTCTCGGACGTGATGCCCGCGAACGTGCAGCTGATCTTCTCCAACCGGCACAATATCCTCGAGGCGATCCGCACGGCCGACATGGTGGTCGGTGGGGTCTTGATCCCTGGGGCCAAGGCGCCGAAGCTGATCCGCCGCGAGGACCTCGCGACGATGCAGCCGGGGTCGGTGATCGTGGATGTGGCGATCGACCAGGGGGGCTGCGTCGAGACCATGACGCCGACCACGCATGAGAACCCCACGTATGTCGTCGACGGGGTGATCCACTACGCCGTGGCGAACATGCCGGGCGGGGTCCCGCGCACCTCGACCCTGGCCCTGACCAACGCGACGCTGCCGTATGTGTTGCGCCTCGCGAATCAGGGGTGGAAGCGCGCCCTCCGGGAGAACGGTGCCCTGTTGCGTGGCCTGAACCTCAGCGGCGGTCACTGCACCTATCGCGGGGTCGCGGAGGCCTTCGATCTGCCCTTCGTCGAGCCAGCCTCGCTGCTCGGATGACGGGCCGGGCGGGCGCTCCACGGGGTGGGGCGCCCGCCCTTGGCGCGGGTCCGGTCCCGCTGGTAGTTTGCGAGCACGCCCGTTCCTCCTCCTCGTACGTTCGCGTGTGCGGTCCGCCCCCGCCACGCTGCCGCTGACTCCATGCGCTGGCCGTTCTTCTCCCGCGGGGCACTGTTCCCCGCGAATGCGATCGCCGTTGACCTCGGCACCGCCAACACGCTCGTGTACGTCAAGGGCGAGGGGATCGTGCTGAACGAGCCGTCCGTCGTCGCGCTCGATCGCGAGACGAAGCGCATCAAAGGCGTGGGCCTCGAAGCCAAGCGGATGTTGGGTCGGACGCCCGATGGCGTCATCGCGGTCCGCCCGATGAAGGACGGTGTGATCGCGGACTTCGATGTCACCGAGAAGATGTTGCGCTACTTCCTCACGCTGATCATCGAGAAGCATGTCTTCAAGGTGAAGCCGCGCGTGATCGTCGCGGTGCCGTCGGGGATCACCGAGGTGGAGAAGCGCGCCGTGCGTGACTCCGCGCTGGGGGCCGGCGCGAAGGAGGTCTTCATGGTCGCCGAGCCGATGGCCGCGGCGATCGGCGTGGGCCTCCCCGTCGAGACGCCGACCGGCAACATGGTGATCGACATCGGCGGCGGGACCACCGAGATCGCGGTCATCGCGCTCAGCGGCATCGTGAGTGACACCTCGATCCGCACGGGTGGCGATGAGCTCGACACGGCGATCGTGCAGTTCATGCGCAAGACCTACAACCTGTTGATCGGGGAGCCGACGGCGGAGCTCATCAAGATCCAGGTGGGGTCCGCCGCACAGGTCGGCGATGAGCGCGAGATGGAGGTGAAGGGGCGCGATCTCGTCTCGGGGATCCCGAAGACCGTGAAGGTGCACTCCTCCGAGATCCGCGAAGCGATCCAGGAACCCATCCAGCAGATCATCGATGCCGTGCGCCGCGCGCTCGAGATCACGCCGCCGGAACTGGCCTCGGACATCGTCGACCGCGGCATCGTCATGACGGGCGGCGGAGCGTTGATCCGCGGCTTGGACGTGCTGCTCTCGCAGGAGACCGGCCTGCCCATCCACGTCGATGAGGACCCGCTGACCTGTGTCGTCCGTGGCACGGGTCGTATCCTCGACGACGAAGAGAAGTACTGGTCGGTGCTGGCGACCTGACGTGGCACGGCGCTCCGCGCGTGGCGACCTTCGGGTTGATGGCGCGTTGGTCGCCGTGGCCCTGCTCGGCGCGCTGATCGCCCTGGCGCTGCCCGAGGCGACGGCCGACAGCGTCGCGGGCGTCATGCGCCGTGGCCTCTTGCCGTTGGTGCGTGTGCAGGAGCGCGCCGAGGTGATCCGCGACGCACTCACCACACGCGATTCCAATGCGCGACTGGCCGACTCGATCGCGCTGCGTGCCTTGCAGGCGGCCGCGCTCGACGCGGAGAACACCCGGCTGCGGGGGCTGCTCGCCCTCGGCGAGCGGGTGCAGTGGGGATTCATCCCCGGTGAGGCGGTGCACCCGTCGGCGCGGGGCGATGCGCACACGCTGGTGCTGAGCCGCGGCGCGCGCGACGGTGTCACCCCGTTCAGCGGCGTGATCGCGCCCGACGGCGTCGTCGGCGTGGTGCGCTCGGTCGATCCGGCGACCAGCGTCGTGCTGACGTGGCCGCACCCGGATCTGCGCGTGAGCGCGATGACCAGCGACGGTGATGCGGCGGGGATCGTCGCGGCACACTTGGGCGTCGTGGGCGACCGCTTCCTGTTGGAGTTCCGTGGCGTCCCGTTCCGCTCGGCGCTGGATTCGGGCGCGGTGATCGTGAGTTCGGGCGCGGGCGGGGTGTTCCCGCGCGGGGTGCCGGTGGGCGTGGTGCTCCGCGAGATCGAGACGTCGGAGGGCTGGGCGCGCACGTATCTGCTGCGCCCGTCCGTGCATCCCGCCGACGTCGGCCCGGTCATGGTGCTGCTGCCGCAGCGGCGGGCGCTCGGCGTCGAGGAGGCGTATCGCCCGCAGGGGCCCACGGCGGCGCTCCCGGCCCTCCGCACGATGCCGGTCATGGAGAGCGCGATGCGCGGCGACTCGGGCGGGTCCCGATGATGGGGTCGCCGGTCCGCGGCATCGCGCTCGCGGTCGTCTTCATCGGCGCGCTGCTGGCGCATGTCAGTGTGCGACCGATCCTTGGGTGGCGCGCCGAGATCGATTTCCTGGTCATTGCGCTGCTGATCGTGTCCGTGCGTGTGCGGCCTGGCCATGCGGCGTTGCTCGGGTGCGCGACCGGCCTGATGATCGATGCGCTCTCCCCGCTCGGATTCGGCGCGGGGGCGATGGCCGGTACCCTCGTCGGGTTCGCCGCGTCCTGGTCGAAGTCGGTGTTCTTCGCGGAGCAGGCGTTCTTGCACGCGGTGTTCTTCTTCGTCGGGAAGGTCGCGATGGACGTGATCTACCTGACGCTCGAGGGACGGCTGTCCGGCACGGCCCTCCTTCTGCAGGCGGTGACCTGGACCCCGCTCGCAGCGGTGGTGACGGCGCTCTCCGGCGTCCTGCTGTTGCTGCTGTTGCGCCCGCTGCTCGAGGCACGGGAGCGGCGCTGGTGAGCTTCCATCCCAACGACGTCGCACGCCGCGGGCGCGTCGCGGCCTTGACCCTGTTGATGGGCTTCGGGCTGCTGTTGGGCCGCTTCTTCGTCGTGCAGGTCGTCCAGTTCTCCGAGTTCTCGCGGCGATCCGAGCGCAATCGGCTGAGCGAGGTACCACTGCCGGCCCCACGCGGGATCGTATACGACCGCAACGGGCAGATCATCGCAGAGAACGTGCCGGGCTATTCGGTCTCGATGCTCGTTCCGTCCGAGGACTCCTTGCGCGCGACCCTGCGGCGCCTGGCTGAGACGGTGCCATTGACCCGTCAGGACGAAGAACGCGCGATCCGGCGGTACCGGGCGGCGCGAGGTCGACCGGCCGTGATCTTCACCGATGCGCCCTTCGAACTCGTGTCGATCCTCGAGGAGCATCGCGCCCGGTTCCCGGGGTTCATCGTGCAGGCGTCACCCAAGCGCTGGTACCCGGACAGCACCGCGATCTCGGCGTTCATCGGTTATACGGGCGAGATCGGGGAGGCGCAGCTGGAGTCGCCTCGCTATGAGGGCTATCGACCCGGCGATGTGATCGGCCGCGCCGGGCTCGAGTCGCAGTACGAGGCGCAACTGCGGGGGCGGGAGGGGTCGCGCTTCGTCGAGGTCGATGCCCTGGGCCGCGTGGTGCGGGACGCGGGCGTGCGGGCCGAGCTGGCCCCCATCGCCGGGCCACCGCTGCGCACGAACATCGATATGGAGCTGCAGCGCTTCATCGCGAATGCCTTCGGCGACTCCTTGCTCGGGGCGGCCGTGGTGATGGATCCGCGCACGGGTGCGGTGCTCGCCTTGCACAGTGCGCCGGGCTATGACCCGAATCGCTTCACGGGCGGGATCCCCCCCAGCTACTACGCGGCCCTCAACACCGATCCGCGCCGTCCGCTCTACAACAAGGCCATCCAGGGCGCCTATGATCCCGGGTCGACATGGAAGCTGGCGACCGCCATCGTCGCGCTCGAGAACAACATGGTGCGGCCCGACGAGCGGATGGCGGTCTCGTGCAATGGTGGGTACACGTTCGGGACGCGACGCTGGCGCTGTTGGAAGAAGGACGGACACGGCCCGGTCAACCTTCGCGAAGCGATCGCGGGGTCCTGCGACACGTATTTCTATCAGCTCGGGTTGCGGGTCGGACTTTCGCGTCTGGTCGCCGGTGGACGGCGCATGCTCTTCGCAGAACGCACCGGGATCGATCTGCCCTATGAGCAGGCGTCGATCTTCCCGTCGATGCCTGTCGAGGAGTATTACAACCGGCGTTTCGGCCCGCGCGGCTGGACGAATGCGGTCACACTCAACTTGTCGATCGGGCAAGGCGAGAACGCGCAGACCGTCATCAACATGGCGCGGTTCTACACGGCCTTGGCGAACAACGGGCTGTCGGTGCGTCCGTCGATCGTCGACCGACCCGCCGATACCACGCGGCTCTTCACATTGTCGCCGGCGGACATGCAGCTGCTGGTGGACGCGATGGCCGATGTGGTGTCCACGCGGGGCACGGCGGGCAGCGCGGCGATCGCGAATGCGACCTTCGCCGGCAAGACGGGGACCGCGCAGAATGCCCAGGACCCCAACCGCGACCACGCGTGGTTCGTGGGCTTCGTACCGGCCGACGAGCCGCGGATCGTGGTCTCGGTGCTCATCGAGTTCGGCCTGAGCGGGGGCAATGCCGCGCGCCTCGCGTCGAAGATCGCGGCGGCCTATCTCAAGTTGCCGGTGCGCACCGCCGACGAGGGCGGGAACTAGATGCGCGGGCGGGTCTCGCTCAGCGACTGGCCGTTGGTGCTCATCGCGATCCTGTTGTCGCTCATGGGGGTCGCCATCGTGTACTCGGCCGGCGTGACCGATGTGCCGACGCAGGCGACCGGGCTCTGGCGCCAGCAGATCGCGTGGATGATCATCGGGACCTGTGCCGCGTACATCGTCTCGCGCGGGTCGTCGCGGCTCCTCGATGTGCTCACGGTGCCGTCCTACGTCCTCTCGCTCCTGCTGCTCGCCTCACTGTTCGTCTTCGGCTCCGGCGGCGGGACGGCCGAGAGCACCAACAGCTGGCTGACCATCGGCGGTCGTCGGATCGGACAGCCCTCGGAGCTGGCCAAGATCGCGGTCGTGCTGATGCTCGCCAAGGTCCTGTCGGCGAATCGCGTGGCGCCGAGCAGCATCTTCGAACTGTGGCGGCCGATCCTGGTCGTGCTGGTGCCCTGGGCGATGATCATGGCGCAGCCGGATCTGGGCACCGGAATGGTCCTGGTCGGTGTGTTCTTCGCCATGCTGTTCTGGTCCGGCGCGCCGTGGTATCTGCTGCTCTTCGCCGCGAGTCCGGCCATCAGCTTGATCCTGGCGTTCAGCACGGGTGTGTGGGGCGCCTGGTTCCTGGGCATCCTGGGCGTGCTGTACGTCGTCCGTCCGCGGCCGATCGAGGCGGTCGTCATCGCACTGGCGAACGTCGCGATGGGCGTGGTCGCCCCATTGCTCTGGGATTCGCTCAAACCCTACCAGCAGCAGCGCCTCCTGGTCTTCCTCGACCCGTCGGCCGATCCCAAGGCGAGCGGCTACCACGTGATCCAGTCGCAGGTGGCGGTCGGCTCGGGGGGATGGTTCGGCAAGGGATTCACCGAGGGGACGCAGAAGCGCTTGGCCTTCCTGCCCGCGCAGCACACGGACTTCATCTTCCCCGTCCTCGCCGAGGAGTTCGGCTTCTTCGGGGTGACGATCGCGCTCGCGGCCTTCTGCACCCTGCTCATGCGGGTGGTGCGCGTGTCCACGCGCGCGGTCTCACCGTTCTCCGCCCTCGTGGCGTTCGGCATCGCTGCCGGCTGGTTCGTGCACATGGTGGTGAACATCGGCATGACGGTGGGCTTGATGCCGATCACGGGCATCCCGCTTCCCTTCTTCTCGTACGGCGGGTCGTTCATGCTGGCGTGTTGGATCGGTATCGGGGTGATCGTGCGGATCTCCGCCGACGGGCGCGGTCGCGCGGATGCGCTGATCTAGGTCCGGCCGAGGCCCCCCCACTACCCTCGGCGGGCGTTTCCGCTTTGCTTTCCCATATGGCTTGGTTCAGAAAGGAGAAGAAACCCCGGCAGCCCGTTCGCGAGCGCCTCGAGATCCCCCCGGACATCTGGGAGAAGTGCGAGGCCTGCGATCACACGGACATCCGGGAGAAGTTCCTGCGGAATCTGAACGTCTGCCCCGTCTGTGATCACCACCGACGGCTGCGGGCGTTCGAGTATGTGAACGCCCTGTTGGACGAGGGGACCGCGGGCGAGCTGGAAGACTCGCTGCGCTCCATCGATCCGCTGGGGTTCCCGGACTATCCCGCCCGGCTCAAGCGCGCCATCAAGGGCGCGGGTGACCAGGACGCGATCCTGACCGTCACCGGCCTCCTCGGCGGTCTGCCGGTGAATCTCGGCGTCATGGACTTCTCGTTCATGGGCGGATCCATGGGCTCCGTCGTGGGAGAGAAGATCGCCCGCCTCGGGCTCCGGTCCCTCGAGCGGAAGTATCCGCTGATCCTGATCTCGGCGTCGGGCGGCGCCCGCATGCAGGAAGGCGTGTTGTCGTTGATGCAGATGGCGAAGACCTCCGCCGTCTTGTCGCAGCTGCACGAGCGCCGCATCCCCTACGTGTCCATCCTCACCAACCCGACGACGGGTGGCGTGAGTGCGAGCTACGCGATGCTCGGCGATGCCATCATCGCGGAGCCGGGCGCCGTGATCGGGTTCGCCGGGCCACGGGTGATCAAGCAGACCCTGGGCCAGGACCTGCCCGAGGGCTTCCAGACGGCCGAGTTCCTGCTCGAGCATGGGATGGTCGACATGGTGACCCATCGCAAGGAGCTGAAGACGACGCTGGGGCGGCTCCTGCGCCACATGAGCGGCAAGCCGGCCGCGCAGGGGTGGGCGAGCGCCTGACGGACCTCGAGGGCGCGCTGTCGGCGCTCTACGCGCGGACCACGGGGGCGTGGAGACTGGGGCTCGACCGCACGCAGGCGCTCCTGCGGCAGCTGGGCGACCCCCATCGGCAGTTGCGGGTGGTGCACGTGGGTGGCACCAACGGGAAAGGGTCGGTCTGTGCCACTCTCGACACCGTGCTCCGCGCTGAGGGGCATCGCGTCGCGCGCTACACGTCGCCCCACCTCGTGCAGTTCCACGAACGGATCGTCATCGATGGACGGCCGGTCGAGGACCGCGCGATCGCCGATTTCCTCGCGCGGTGGATGCCGACGATCGAGGACGTCGGTGCGACCTTCTTCGAGGCCACGACCGCGATGGCCTTCCGGCTCATGGCCGATGCCCAGGTCGATCTCGCGGTCGTCGAGGTGGGCCTCGGCGGCAGACTCGACGCCACGAACGTGGTGGATCCGCTGGTGGCCGTGGTGACGTCGGTCGATCTCGATCATACCGAGTACCTCGGGACGACGCTCAGCGAGATCGCGGCGGAGAAGGCGGGTATCTTCAAGCCCGGACGTGTGGCCATCAGCGGCGTCCGCGACCCGGAGACCGATGCGGTCCTGGCCGCGTCTGCGCGCCGGATCGGCGCGTCGTCATTCGCCTCGACGCGCGACTGGGAGCCACTGACGGCGGTGCAGGTGGGGGTGGAGGGGACCTCGTTCACCCTGGGGGCTGAACGGTTCACGACCGGCTTGGTCGGAACGTATCAGGCCGAGAATGCCGCCCTGGCCCTGCAGGTGCTCGAGGC
The DNA here is from genome assembly GCA_964503275.1 of uncultured Gemmatimonadaceae bacterium. Classification (GTDB taxonomy): domain Bacteria; phylum Gemmatimonadota; class Gemmatimonadetes; order Gemmatimonadales; family Gemmatimonadaceae; genus DASRAP01. The sequence goes on from CAZCZO010000014.1 coordinate 48,493, forward strand.
ACTCCCTGAGCCATGGCGTGTCCTTCGCGCGCGCGCGCGTCAGGCGCTCCCCCGAGTCCGATTGCCCGGTCGCCTGCAGCGCGTCGGGCGCTACCTCTTCGACGTCGCCCACAATCCGGCCGGCGCGAGGGTCCTTGCGTCGGCCCTCGGCGAGCTCGCGGTGGAGCGCCCGCTCACCGCCGTCGTGGGCGTGCTGGCGGACAAGGACTGGTCGGGCATGCTCCAGGCACTGGCACCCGTGGTCGATCGCGTCCTCCTGACGACGGCGCCGACCGCGCCGGCGGAGCGCCGATGGGTCCTTGCCGACGTGGCCGCCGCGGCAGCAGGCCTCGGCATCGCGGTCGAGGTCGAGGCCGACTTCACGCGGGCACTGCGGCGCGCGGACGGCGACGGGGGCACCACGCTCATCACGGGGTCGTTCCACACCGTGGGGGATGCCCAGCGCGCCTTGAACATAAGTCCGTTCCCTGAATAGATTTACAGGATGTCCTCAGGCGGCCCGCTTCCCGGATTTCGCGATTTCTACCCAGGGGAGTGCGCCGAGCGGGCGCATCTCTTCGCGGCCTGGCGTGCGGTCGCCGCGCGCTATGCCTTCGTCGAGTACGACGGGCCGCCGTTGGAGCCGCTGGACCTCTACACGCGGAAGAGCGGCGACGAGATCGTGGGGCAGCTGTACAACTTCGAGGACAAGGGCGGCCGCGCGATCGCGCTGCGTCCCGAGATGACGCCGACCTTCGCCCGCATGGTCGCGAGCCGGGCGAACGCGCTGCGCAAGCCGTTGCGCTGGTTCGCGGTCCCGCAGCTGTTCCGCTACGAGCGGGCGCAGAAGGGGCGACTTCGCGAGCACTACCAGCTGAACGTCGATATCGTCGGCGAGGTCAGTGAGGTCGCGGACGCCGAGCTGCTCGCGGTCGCCATCGACATCATGGCGGAGCTCGGCCTCACCGCGGACGATGTGCGCGCCCGGGTGAGTGATCGCCGGTTGTTGTCCGCTGCACTGAGCGCGCTGGGATTGGATGCGTCCCAGCAGGCGGCCGCGTACGCGGTGATCGACAAGTACGAGCGGCAGCCTCGCGAGGTCAGTCTCGAGAAGTTGACGGCGGCGGGCATCGCGGCTCGCGAGGTCGATCGCCTGGTCGGCCTGATCGAGTCGAAGGATCTGGACGCGTTCGTGGCCGCCAGTGGGGGGGCGGCGTCCGTCGAGGCGGCCGCGGCGCCGCTCCGGCGCGCATTCGGTCATCTCGAGGCGATGGGACTCGGCGCTTGGATCGACTTCGATCCGCGGATCGTCCGCGGGCTCGCGTACTACACGGGCATCGTCTTCGAGTTGTTCGATGCCCGTGGTGAGTTCCGGGCCATCTGCGGTGGCGGGCGCTACGACAGCTTGCTGCAGGCGCTTGGCGGTGTCGATCTGCCCGCGCTGGGCTTTGGCATGGGCGATGTCGTCCTGGGCGAATTGCTCCGGGCCCGCGGGCTGATGCCGGTGGGCGACGCGTCGCGCCGCACGGCGTTCATCGTCGGGGGTCCGGGGGCGGCCGATCGGCCGTTCGGTGATGCGTTGCGGTTGGCCCGCGTCCTGCGCGCGCAGGGCGTGGCGGTCGATCATGCGCTCAGCGAGGACAAGTACTCGACGCAGGCGGTCCGGAACCAGATGGACGCGGCCAAGAAGGCGGGGGCGGCCGCGGTGCTGTACTTCGACAGTGCCGACGCGCTGACGGCGATCGCCCTGTCGGGTCGTATGGCCGATGCGCCGCGATGGACAGGGCCTGCGACGGCGATCCTGGCGGGGGACTCCTCGCTGTACGACTTGTGTCGGTGGCTCGCGGCCCCGACTCCGACTCTGTGACCCGATGGCTGACGACAAGAAGCTGACCCCGCGCGCTGAGGATTTCAGCGCGTGGTACAACGAACTCGTGATCCGCGCCGAGCTGGCGGACTATGCGCCGGTGCGCGGCTGCATGATCATCCGTCCCAACGGCTACGGGATCTGGGAACGCATGCAGCGGGCGTTGGATGCGCGCTTCAAGGAGACGGGGCATCAGAACGCGTACTTCCCGCTGTTCATCCCGCAGAGCTACCTCCAGAAGGAAGCGCAGCACGTCGAGGGGTTCGCGCCGGAGACGGCCGTCGTGACGCACGGCGGTGGCAAGCTGCTCGAGGAACCGCTGGTCGTGCGGCCCACGTCCGAGACGATCATCTACTCGTCGTTCGCGAAGTGGACGCAGAGCTACCGGGACCTGCCCATCAAGATCAATCAGTGGGCGAACGTCGTGCGCTGGGAGATGCGCACCCGTTTGTTCCTGCGCACCCTCGAGTTTCTGTGGCAGGAGGGGCACACCGCGCATGCGACGCACGACGAGGCGGAGGCCGAGACGCGGATGATCCTCGAGCTGTATCGGGAGTTCATGGAGCAGCACATGGCGATGCCGGTCGTGACGGGACTCAAGACCGACGCCGAGAAGTTCGCCGGCGCGCTGCGCACGTACTCCACCGAGGCGATGATGCAGGACAACAAGGCCCTGCAGGCGGGGACCTCGCACAACCTCGGGCAGAACTTCGCCAAGGCCTTCGACCTCAGCTTCCAGTCCGAGGCCGGTACGGTGGAGCATGCCTGGAACACCTCGTGGGGCGTGTCGACGCGCCTCGTCGGCGGCCTCATCATGACGCACGGTGATGATCACGGGCTGCGCATTCCGCCGCGCCTTGCACCGATCGAGGTAGTGATCGTCCCGATCTGGAAGACGGACGAGGATCTCGCGCGCGTGCGCGAGGCGGCCCAGCGCCTGATGGCCGACTGCCGGGCGTGGCAGGGGCGTGGCGACGACCGCCTGCGCCTGCACCTCGACGACCGCGAGGGGGTCCGGCCGGGCGAGAAGTACTACCACTGGGAGATGCGGGGCGTGCCGCTCCGCCTCGAGATGGGCCCCAGGGATCTGGCGAGCAATCAGGTCATGGTCGCCCGTCGGGACACGCGGGAGAAGTCCGCGCTCGCGCTCGACGGTCTGCCCGAGGCCTTGGCCGCGATGCTCGAGCGCATGCAGCGCGAGATGCTGCTCGCGGCCAAGGCGCGCCGGGAGGCGAACTCCATCCGCGAGGCGATCAGCTACGATCGCTTCCGTGCGCTGATGGAGGGCGAGGGCGCCTTCGTGTACGCGGGGTGGAACGGGGATCCGGCGGTGGAGGCGAAGATCAAAGAGGAGACCAAGGCGACGATCCGCTGCCTGCCCGATCCAGAGTTCCGGTCGGCGTCAGCGCCGACGCGCTGCTTGCTGACCGGTGAACCCGCGGTCGTCGAGGCGTTGTGGGCCAAGGCATACTGATCCCCGCCGCGTTCCGCCACGTTGACGGGCGACTGCACGCCGAGGACGTCCCGCTCGACGCGATCGCGCGCGCGGTCGGCACGCCGACGTATGTGTACTCCGCCGCGCACATCCGGGCGCGCGCCGCGGCCTTGCATGAGGCGCTGCAGGGGATCCCATCGCGGATCCATTATTCGCTCAAGGCCAACGGCTGCCGTGCGGTGATCGAGACGATCCATCGCGCGGGCTGTGGAGTGGATGTGGTCAGCGGCGGCGAGCTGCACAAGGCGCTGGCGGCCGGCGTGCCCGCCGACGAGATCCTCTTCGGCGGGGTGGGGAAGACTTCGACGGAGCTGGCGGAGGGGGTGCGCGCCGGCGTGGCCCTGATGAACGTCGAATCCCGCGCCGAGATCGCACTGCTGGCGTCGATCGCCGCCAGCGAGGGGCGCGTCGTCGACGTGGGCCTGCGGGTCAATCCGGAGGTCGAGGTGAGCGCGGCGCACGAGTACATCGAGACCGGCGAGGAGGGGCATAAGTTCGGGATCCCGACGCCGGAGATCGACGAGGCCATCCGTGACGTGCTCACGGCGCCGAGTCTGCGACTCCGCGCGTTGGTGATGCATGTGGGGTCGCAGATGTCCACCCTGAGTGCCGTGCGCGCCGGGGCGGAGCGCCTGGTCGCCTTGGTGCACCGCGCCCGGGCCGCGGGGGCGACCGACCTGACCTGGCTCGATGTCGGCGGTGGGCTCGCGGTCTGCTACGACGAGGAGCCCGAGGCCGATCTGTCGATGCTGCGCACGATCGCCAGTGAGACGCATGCGGCCACCGGATGCACCATCCTCCTCGAACCCGGGCGCTATCTGATCGCGAATGCGGGCGTCCTGCTTTCGCGGGTCTTGTATCGCAAGCGCAGTGGCGAGACCGAGTTCATGATCATCGATGCGGGCATGACCGAGTTGATCCGTCCGCCGCTCTACGACGCGTATCACCGCGTCGAGGCGGTGCACGAGACCACGCGCGCCGTGGTGGCGGATGTGGTGGGACCCGTGTGCGAATCGGGCGACTTCCTCGCGGTGGGTCGCCGCGTCCCCGACCTGGCGCCGGGCCAGCTGCTCGTGCTGCACTCGGTCGGCGCCTACGGTGCGGTGATGGGCTCCACGTACAACGCGCGTCCGCGCGCGGCCGAAGTGATCGTGGACGGCGCCCGGTGGGCCGTCGCCACGGCGCGAGAGACCTATGCGGACCTGATCCGCCGCGATCGCGCTTCCCTTGACTGGAATACTCCCCCATGAAGATCGGAGTGATGTCGGACACCCACGATCGCCTTCCCGCGATCCGCGAGTTCCTCCGCCGCTTCGCGGCGGAGGGGTGCCAGGTCGTCCTGCACGCGGGCGACTATTGCGCGCCGTTCGCGCTGGAGCCGTTCATCGAGGCCCAGCTGCCGATGGCGGGCGTGTTCGGGCGGAACGACGGCGATATCGAGGGCCTGCGCGCGAGTGCGCAACGCGCGATGGGGATCGAGTTGTTCGAGTCGCCGCATTCCTTCAAGCTCGGTGACCACAGTATCCTGTTGGTCCATGACATCGGCGAGGTGCACGAGCGCTCCCTGGCCCAGCACGAGGTGGTGATCCATGGCACCACGCACCAGCAAGAGATGAAGTCGCGGGGCGACGTGCTGATCATCAATCCCGGCGAGGCCTGCGGCTGGGTGAACGGTGCGCCCACGGCAGCCGTGGTGGACCTCGAGACCAAGCATGTCGAGTTCATCAAGCTCGACGGGCCCGAGTGGAGGGCCGCATGAGCGATTCGCGCATCCTGATCCTGGACTTCGGGAGTCAGTTCACCCAGCTCATCGCGCGGCGGGTGCGCGAAGCCCGGGTGTTCTCGGAGATCCATCCCGCGACACGCTCCGTGGAGTGGATCCGCGAGTGGGCGCCGACGGGGATCATCCTGAGTGGCGGGCCGAACTCGGTGTACGACGCTGCGGCACCGCAGGTCGATCTCGCATTGGCCGACATCGCCCCGGTGCTCGGGATCTGCTACGGCATGCAGACCATCGCCTTCCAGTCCGGCGGCTCGGTCGAGCGCACCGAGCGGCGGGAGTACGGGCGCGCCGAGACCACCGTGCTCGACACCGACGGCTTGTTCCGTGGCTTCGCCGTCGGTGAGTCCATGCCCGTGTGGATGAGCCATGGCGACCACGTGAACGTGGCGCCTGCCGGGTTCATCGTGACGGCCTCGAGCGAGAACACGCCAGTGGCCGCCATGCGCCACGCGTCGCGACCCATCCACTGTGTGCAGTTCCATCCGGAGGTCCATCATTCGCCGCGCGGCGGCGAGGTCATCGACAATTTCTTGTTCGCGGTCTGCCACTGCAGCCCGACCTGGACCCCGGGGCATTTCATCGAGCAGGAGATCGGGCGGATCCGCGAGCTGGTCGGCGACCGGCGGGTGATCTGTGGCCTCTCGGGTGGCGTGGATTCCTCCGTCGCGGCGGCGCTCGTGCATCGGGCGATCGGCGCGCAGCTCACCTGCATCTTCGTCGATACGGGCCTGCTCCGTCTGCATGAGCGCGAGCAGGTGGAACGGACCATGGGGCAACACCTTGGCATCCGGTTGATCACCGTGCGCGCCGAGGCGCGATTCCTCGGTGCGCTGGCCGGGGTCAGCGAGCCCGAACGCAAGCGCACGATCATCGGGCACACGTTCATCGACGTGTTCGAGGAGGCCGCCGCGGGTGTCGGCGACGACGTCGCCTTCCTCGTCCAGGGGACGCTGTATCCCGACGTGATCGAGTCGGTGTCGGCGACGGGTGGCCCGTCGGCGACCATCAAGACGCACCACAACGTGGGCGGCCTCAAGCCCGACATGAAGTTCCGCCTGATCGAGCCCCTGCGCGAACTCTTCAAGGACGAGGTCCGCAACGTCGGGCGCGAGCTGGGTCTGCCCGAGGAGATGGTCGGTCGTCACCCGTTCCCCGGGCCCGGCTTGGCCATCCGTTGTCTCGGCGCCGTCGACCCCGGGCAGGTCGAGACCCTGCGCCGCGCCGACGCGATCTACCTCGAGGAGATCCGCGCCGCGGGCCTGTATGACGACATCTGGCAGGCGTTCGCGGTGTTCCTCCCCGTGCGGTCGGTCGGCGTCATGGGTGACGGGCGCACCTACGATCATGTCATCGCCCTGCGTGCCGTCACGTCGCGAGACGGGATGACCGCCGACTGGTATGCGTTCCCGCACGACGTGTTGGGCCGCATCTCCAATCGCATCATCAACGAGGTCCCGGGGGTGAATCGCGTGGTGTACGACGTGAGTTCGAAGCCCCCAGCGACCATCGAGTGGGAGTGACGTGAGGACGTCGGCGCAGCTCATCCCGACAGCGGGTGAGCTGCGGGAGATGGCGCGCATCGCGGCGCCTATCGTCGTCGTCAATCTGGGACTGATGTTCCAGGGGACGATCGATGCGCTGATGCTGGGTCGCGTGTCGCCCGAAGCGCTGGCGGCCGTGGCCGTCGGGAATCTGTACTTCTTCAACGTCATCGTCTTCGGGATCGGGCTGTTGATGGCCCTCGATCCCGTGATCGCGCAGGCCATCGGTGCCCACGATCATGTCGGGGTCGCCCGGGGCGTGCAGCGCGGCGTGGTGCTCGCGGTGCTCACCGCCATCGTCGCCGCAGTGATGATGGCGCCCGTGGACGCGGTGCTGCGCATCGCGCGGCAGCCCGAGAGCGTGATCCCGGACGCCAGCGCGTACGTTCGCTGGAGCATCCTCGGGGTCCTGCCGTTCCAGCTGTTCAACGCGCTGCGGCAGTCCCTGCAGGCCATGCATCGCGTACTCCCCATGGCCCTCGCGGTGCTGATCGCGAATCTGGTCAACGTGCTCCTCAACTGGATCCTGATCTTCGGCAAGTTGGGGGCGCCGGCGCTGGGTGTCGCCGGCGCTGCGCACGCCACCTGGATCACCCGGTGGCTCATGGTACTCCTGATCGCGTGGTTCGCGTGGCGCGATCTCGGCCCGACCTTGCGCCCGTGGCGGCCGGAGTCCTTCGCGCTCCGTCCGCTGGGGGCCCTGATCGCGCTGGGCGCGCCGATCGGACTGCAGCTCTCTGCCGAAGGGCTGGCGTTCGGCTTCACGGGGGTGATGATGGGCTGGCTGGGCACGACGACCCTCGCCGCGCATCAGGTGACGCTGAACATGGCGTCACTCACGTTCATGGTCCCCATGGGCGTCGCCGGTGCGGGCGCGGTCATGGTCGGGCGGGCCGTGGGGGCGGCGGACATGGCCGCGGCGCGGCGTGACGCGGTCGCCGCGATCGTCTGTGGCGTCGGGTTCATGGGGCTCACGGCGACCGCGTTCATCGCGCTGCCAGGTGTCCTCGCGGCGCTCTACACCACCGATGCCGAGACCATCGCGCTCGTGCTGGTGTTGCTCCCGATCGCCGGGGTCTTCCAGGTGTTCGACGGCACGCAGGTGGTCAGTGCGGCGATCCTGCGCGGGACGGGCGACACGCGCATCCCGATGATCCTGCACCTGCTCAGTTTCTGGGCGGTCGCGATCCCCCTCGGCGCGCTGCTCTGCTTCACGCTGGACTGGGGTGCGACGGGATTGTGGTGGGGACTGACCGCCGGGCTCGCCAGCGCCGCCGTGCTGCAGCTCGCGCGCGTGCGCAGCCGCTTAGGCCGCGACGTACGACGGCTCCGCGTCGAGTGACGCGCTAGATCCGCTTCTCGTCGAGCAGCCGGAGGAACTCGTCTGGCGAGGTCAGCCCGAGCAGACGCTGGGGCACATCGGCCTCCTTCGAGAACTGCGCGATCTTGCCGAGCACCGGGAGGTACTGGTTCGACACCTCGAGCGGCGGCGCGACGATGAGGAAGCAGAACTGGACCGGCTTGCCGTCGATCGAGTTGAAATCCATCCCGCTGACCTTGCGCCCGAACGCCACCTTGAGGTCCTGGACCACGAGGGAGCGACAGTGCGGGATCGCGATCCCCCGACCGATGCCCGTGCTCCCGAGCTCCTCGCGGCGCTTCAGCATCTTGAGCAACGTCTGCTCGTTGGTCGCGTCCAGACCCAGCAAGCCGATGAGCTCCTTGAGCACCTCATCCTTCGTCGTGCCCTCAAGGTCGAGCTTGATCGCGCCGTCCGTAAAGAAGTCCCGCAGCTGCATGATGAGCGTCGTCTAGGGTTAATCCTGCAAGTTACGCGATGGGCCGGAGTCGCGTCAAATGCCGTTGTTGCTTGGACTTGCCGGATTCCGTTAGCTTCCATGTATGCGTTTCCCGTACCCCGTCGAGCACGACACGCCGCTGTTCCTGGCTCCCATGGCCGGCGTGTCGGAATCTCCCTTCCGGCGACTCTGCCGCCGCTGGGGTGCCGATGTCGTGGTCACCGAGTTCCTCTCGGCCGAGGGGATCCGGCGGGAGAACGAAGCGACCTTGGCCAAGCTGCGCTTCGGTGCCGACGAGCGGACCATCGGGGTGCAGATCTTCGGCGCGGACCCCGCCGCGATGCGCGATGCCGCGGCCCTGGTCACCGAGGTCTTCCAGCCCGAGTTCATCGACATCAACTTCGGCTGTCCCGTCAAGAAGGTCGTGAAGCGGCTGGGTGGGAGCGGATGCCTGCAGGATCTGGGCTTGGTGGCGCGCGTCATCCAGGGGGTCATCGACGGGACCCATCTGCCCGTGACCTGCAAGATCCGCAGTGGCTGGAGTGAGGAGATGCGAGACCCCGTGCGGATCGCGAGGGTCTGCGAGGATGCGGGGGTCCGGGCGATCGCCCTCCACCCGCGGACGCGGACGCAGATGTACAGCGGCCAGGCCCGGTGGTCCGAGATCGCCGATGTGGTCCAGGCGGTGCGCATCCCCGTGATCGGCAACGGCGACATCAAGCACGCGGCCGACGCGGACCGCATGCGCCGCGAGACGGGGTGTGCGGCCGTGATGATCGCCCGGGGCTCCTTCGGGCAGCCGTGGATCTTCGCGCAGGCGCGGGCGCTGTTCGAGGGGCGCGCTGTCCCCGCCGCCCCCTCGGTGCGCGAGCGGTTCGCGGTCGCGCGTGAGCATGCGAAGATGGTCACGGAGTACGAGGTCGATCGACGCGGTGCGGCCCTCGAGTTCCGCAAGCATCTGGGCTGGTACGTGAAGGGCATCCCCGACTCGGCAGAGCTGCGCAAGCGCTTGTACGCGGTCACCGCCTTCGACGAGATCGACGAGATCTTCGAAGGGTATCTCGCCGCCCACCCGGGGTTGGCGGAGACGGTGGTGGCACCCGACGGCTCGTTGGCCAGCGCGGCCGCGTAGGGACGTACGCCCGGGCCCGATTCCTGCGGTAGTTTCCGGTCGTGCTCATCTCGCTGTCCATCGCGCTGCTCGGGGGTATCCTCGGCTGGCTCCTCGCTGTGCGCTCCGGGGCGGAGCGCGCGGCGATCGCGCCGCTGACCCGTGACGGCGCCGATACCGCCGCAGCCGACCGAGCCATCCCGCCGCTGTCGGACCCCGCGATCCCCCTGCAAGCGGAGCGTTTCGCCACGTTGCTCCGCGATGTCCTCGAGGACATCCGGGGCCAACACGGATCGCAGGCGGTCGCGACCTGGCGTTCCGTGGATGGTGCCGGCGAGCTCGATCGGATCTGCGGCGAGCCAGGCGCGATGGACGACCTGGGGGACGCGCTGCGGCGTCTGGTGCGCTGGTCGATGGGCGAGCGTATGGTCGTGTTCGGGCCCGACGGTGATGCGCCTCGGGTCGTCGTGGCGCCGATCGCACTGGCCGGCGAGCGTGCGGAGGGCGCGCTGATCATGGTGTTCGATGCGCCCTTCGACGGCGATCGGGCGCTGCTCAAGCAGTGGATGCTCCGGCACGGCACGCGCATCCGGTTGCTCGACGAGCTCCTGGTGGCGCGGCACGAGCTCGCGCGCACCAATCGGCGGGTGCGCCACATCCTCCGGGAGGTCGCGCAGTGGGACGCCGCCGCGACCGACGACGCCCTGGCGACACAGTATTGTGCGCTGGTCGCCTCGCTGCTGGCCGCCGACGGGACGGCCCTGGTGCGCTGGGACGACGAGACGGCGCGCGGGACCGTCGTCGCGGCGGTCGGCGACTGCATCGAGCTGATCGATCGCATCGCCGACTCGGACTCGTTGGTCGCCGACGCGTGCCGGGAGAATGTGCCCGGCATCTGGCATGACGTCGGCGGTCCCGAGATCGGACGACTCAATGTGGTCGCACGCGCCGTGGCATTGCACCGTGGCGCGGTGCTGATCCACCCGTTGCGGCGTCGCCGTGAGGTCATCGGTGCGGTGCTGGCCGTGTCCCGGGTATCCGGGGCGCTGGAACCGTCCGATATGCGCACGCTGTCGCTCGTGGACGCCGCGGCCACGTCCCGGTTGGTCGCCTCCTGGCGGTTGGCCGAGGTGACGCAACGCGCGGTGATCGATGGCCTTACCGGGCTGACGAACCGGCGGGGATTCGAATCGGCCATGGCGACCGCCCGCGAGGAGGCGGACCGCTATGGCTGGCAGACCTCGCTGCTGCTGGTCGACCTCGATCATTTCAAGGAGGTCAACGACACGTACGGGCACGAGGCCGGTGACGCCGTCCTGCGGGCGGTGTCGCGCGTGCTGCGTGAGCGTGTCCGTGAGATCGACCTCTGCGCGCGGGTCGGTGGCGAGGAGATCGCCGTGGTCCTCAAGAACACGTCCGCCGCCGGTGCGCTGGAGCTCGCGCAGCGGCTGCGCGCCGCGATCGATTCGTTGCGGGTCGACGTGGCGGGGCAGTTGGTGCGCGTCACGGCCAGCATCGGCGTGGCGACCCATCCCACGGTGGTCCCCGAGTGGGATGCCCTGTATCGCAGTGCGGACCACGCCCTCTACGCGTCCAAGAACGGCGGACGGAACCAGGTGCGGGTGTACGCGGTGGGCCCAGATGGTCCGGCGGCGACCGCTGACGCTTGAGTCCGTCGTGGGATCCCGCTAGATTCCCACAGGTAGTTCAGGGGGCGACTGGCTTCGACGGGGTTGGTGAAGCTGTGGCTGCGTGCCCAGGTCTCGAGTCCTGGTGAATCCCTCGGGAAAAACACAACTGCCAACAACAACCTGGCCTTGGCCGCGTAAGCTGTCGTAAGACGCTTACCCGCCTTGCTCACTGGGAAGCCCGCCCGGGGCGGCTCTGTGAGTATCGCAATACCGGGATAGCCCGCCGTCGCGTCTGCTGGCGGCGGGCGAAACTCTAGGAGACTCGTCCGTCGGTGGGCCGCCCCTTGGCCAGCTGGCGGAGACCTCAATCAAGGGGATACGCACGTAGACGCTGTGGTCGATCGAGTCTCGGACCGGGGTTCAATTCCCCGCGCCTCCACTCTTCAGATAACGGGCCACCGGATCCCCTCCGGTGGCCCGTTGTCGTTCGGTCAGCTCGGTCGGCGGCTCTGCCACCACTCGCGCGCGACGAACACCAGCACGGCGGCGAAGAGGCCGATGGGGGCCCACCCGAAGGCCATGGTCGTCCACGCGTCGACGAAGGGCGACCAGCGCTCCTGGCCGGGGCCGCTCAGTTGCACGCGACGGCTGAACTGCCACGCATTGTACACGCTCCCCGGGACCCACACGACCAGGAAGGCGATCGCCGGCAGCCACAGCCGTTTCATCGGACGGCGGCCTGTGCGGCGGCCAGTCGCGCGATCGGCACGCGATACGGAGAACACGAGACGTAGTCGAGCCCGTGTTCGTGGAAGAAGCGGATCGAGAACGGATCGCCCCCATGCTCCCCGCAGATGCCCGCCTTGAGCGTCGGCCGGGTCTCGCGTCCGTCCACCACTGCGCCGCGGATGAGGCGGCCCACGCCATCGACATCCAGCACGCGGAACGGATCCTCAGGGTAGAGGCCGCGGTCCACGTACAGGGGCAGGAACCGCCCGGCATCATCGCGACTCAGCCCGAGCGTGGTCTGCGTGAGGTCGTTGGTCCCGAACGAGAAGAAGTCCGCCTCTTGCGCGATCACGCCGGCCGTCAGGGCGGCGCGGGGCAGCTCGATCATCGTCCCCACGAGATACGGTACCGCGTCGCCGAGGTCGGCGAAGACTGCGGCGGCTTGGGCATCGATGATCTCGCGCTGATGCCGGAATTCCGCCAAGGTCGATACCAGCGGGACCATGATCTCGGGATGAACCGTGTGCCCCGCGCGGCGCGCGGCGACGGCCGCCTCGAAGATCGCGCGGGCCTGCATCTCCGTGATCTCGGGGTAGGTGATCCCGAGCCGGCACCCACGATGCCCGAGCATCGGGTTGGTCTCCCGCAGGTCATGGATGATGCGGGCCAGCTCGGTGCGCGACACCCCGAGCTGCCGTGCGAGGAGTTTGCTCTCCTCACCCCCGTGCGGGAGGAACTCGTGCAGCGGCGGGTCCAGCAGACGGATGGTGACGGGGAATCCGTCCATCGCGGCGAAGATGCCCGTGAAGTCGCTGCGCTGCATGGGCAGCAGCCGCGCGAGTGCGGCGCGGCGGCCGGCCTCGTCGCGCGCGACGATCATCTCGCGCATCGCCGTGATCCGGTCGCCGTCGAAGAACATGTGCTCCGTGCGGCACAACCCGATCCCCTCCGCGCCGAACGCGCGTGCGGTGCGTGCATCATGCGGCGTATCCGCGTTCGCACGCACCCGCAGGCGTCGCGCCTCATCGGCCCAGCGCAGCACCTCCGTGTATGCCTCGAACACCGGTGAGCGGGGGACGTCGTCGCGGCCGGCGCTCCCCTCCGCGAGGACACGCATGACCTCGCTCGCACCGGTCGGGAGCGCACCGAGGAAGATCCGCCCTGTCGCGCCATCGAGCGTCAGTGGGTCCCCTTCGTGGACGACGAGCTCACCGATCGTGAACCGGTTATGCAGCGCATCCACGTGCAGCGTGCTCGCGCCGACGATGGCGCACTTGCCCATGCCGCGCGCGACGACGGCCGCGTGACTCGTCATGCCTCCGCGTGCGGTCAGGACGCCCCGCGCCGCGACGATCCCGTGGAAATCCTCGGGCGTGGTCTCCTCGCGTACGAGGATCACGTCGGTCCCCCGCGCCGCAGCGCGCTCGGCATCGTCCGGATCGAAGACCGCGATCCCGCTCGCCGCGCCCGGGCTCGCGGGAAGCCCGTAGGCGATCGGCGCGACGGCGGAGCGTTCATCGATCACGGGATGCAGCAGTTGGTCGAGCTGCTCCGGCGGGATGCGGCGCAGTGCCTCAGGCCGCGTGAGCACGCCCTCGTGCACGAGGTCCCGCGCGATGCGCACCGCGGCGGCGGCCGTGCGTTTGCCGCCCCGCGTCTGGAGCAGGTAGAGCCGGCCGCGCTCCACGGTGAACTCGATGTCCTGCATGTCGCGGAAATGCGTCTCGAGCCGCGCCTGCACGGTCAACAAGTCGGCGTAGGCGCTCGGGAAGCGCTCGGCCATCTCCTCGATCGGCAGCGGCGTGCGGATCCCGGCGACCACGTCCTCGCCCTGCGCATTCACGAGGAACTCGCCGAAGAATCGGTGTGCACCGGTCGATGGGTCCCGGGTGAACGCCACGCCCGTGCCGGAGTCGTCACCGAGGTTCCCGAAGACCATCGTCTGGATGTTCACCGCGGTCCCAAGGTCGTCGGCGATCCGGTTCACGCGCCGGTAATCCACCGCCTTCTTGCGCGTCCACGACCGCCACACCGCGTCGATCGCGCCCCGCAACTGATCGCGAGGGTCGGACGGAAAAGGCATGCCGGTCGCCTCGAGGATCAGCGCGTGATACAGCGCGACCACAGCCTCGAGCGCCGCCGCCGGGAGCGCTGCGTCGTCGGTGACGCCGGCCGAAATGCGCGCGGCGGCGAGCAGGGCCTCGAAGCGGGCGATGGGGACGCCGAGCACCACGTCACCGTACATCTGCAGCAATCGGCGGTAGGCATCCCAGGCGAACCGGGCATCACGGCTCTGGGCGGCGAGCCCCTGCACGGTGTCGTCGTTCAGGCCGAGGTTGAGGATGGTCTCCATCATCCCCGGCATCGAGACCGCGGCGCCGGAGCGGACGGACACCAGCAAGGGGTTCGCGGCATCGCCGAAGCGGCGGCCGGTGAGTTCGGTGAGTCGCGCGAACTGCGCATCCATCTCGGCATCGAGGTCCGTCGGCCACTGGGCGCCGCGCAACGCCTCGACGCAGAGGCCGGCCGAGATGGTGAAGCCCGGCGGCACGGGGATGCCCAACGCGGTCATCTCGGCCAGGTTCGCCCCTTTGCCGCCCAACACGCTGCGCATCGCAGCGGTGCCATCGGCCACGCCACCGCCGAAGGCGAAGCAGCGGGGCGCGGTCATACGCTACTCCTCGCGGCCCGATCGCGTGGCGGTCACGGGACGCGGCGGCAGGGTGGGGTACTGACCCGAGAAGCACGCGTGACAGAATCCGTCGGGCCCGTTGGGCACGGCCTCGAGCATCCCGTCAAGGGAGAGATAGGCCAGTGAGTCCACACCGATGGCACGTGCGATCTCGTCGATCGTGTGATTGGCCGCGATGAGCTCCTTCTTCGACGGCGTGTCGATGCCGTAGTAGCAGGGCCCGGTGATCGGCGGGGACGACACGCGCATGTGCACCTCACGCGCACCCGCGGCACGCACGAGCTGCACCAGGCCACGGGTCGTGGTGCCGCGGACGATCGAGTCGTCGATCATCACCACGCTCTTGCCCTCCAGCACCTCGCGCACCGCGTTGTACTTCACGCGCACCTTCGCATCGCGACCGGATTGCGTGGGCTGGATGAACGTCCGCCCGATATAGTGATTCCGGATGAGGGCGTGCTCGAGTCGCAGCCCCGATTGCTCCGCGTAGCCGAGGGCGGCGGCGTTCGAGGAGTCCGGTACGGCGAAGACGAGGTCCGCGCCGAGCGCGGGGGCTTCGATCGCGAGGCGTCGACCGAGCGCGCGGCGTGCGCGATCGACGGAGCCGCCGAAGATGCTGGAGTCGGGCCGCGCGAAGTAGACGTACTCGAAGACGCAGCGCGTCGCGGGGACCGGGGCGAACGGCATCATGGAGCGCATACCATCGCGATCGATGGTGATGATCTCCCCCGGGGCGACGTCGCGAATGGCCTTCGCGCCGACGATGTCGAGCGCACAGGTCTCGGACGCGAAGACCGTCGCATCGCCGAGTTGTCCCATCACGAGCGGGCGCCACCCGCGCGGATCCCGCGCAGCGAGCAACGCGTCGCCGATGGTGACGAGCAGCGAATACGCGCCCTCGACGCCCTGCAGCGCCCGAGCGAGCATCGCCTCGGGGGCCTCGAGGGGTTCGGCGGCGAGCCGATGCACGATGATCTCGGAGTCCATCGATGAGCCGAAGATCGACCCGCGCGCCTCAAGGGCCGCGCGGAGTTCGTCCGCGTTGGTCAGGTTGCCGTTGTGGGCCAAGGCGACGTGGCCACCACGGAAGCGCACGAAGACGGGCTGCGCGTTCTCGATGGTCGATGTGCCCGCCGTCGAATACCGCGTGTGGCCGATGGCCACGGAGCCCGTCAGCCCCGACATGGATGAGATCGGGAACGCGTCGGCGACGAGTCCCATGGCGCGCTGCGCATGGGCATGCTCGCCGTCCACGGCGACGATGCCCGCAGACTCCTGCCCGCGATGCTGCAACGAGTACAGCCCCAGCTGCGTCAACGTCGCCGCGTCGGGGTGGCCGTGGATTCCGAAGATACCGCACATAGGACTCTGGTCGCCGTCAGGAGGTGGGGCCGGCTGCCGCCGGGGAGCGCATCAGCGCGGGGATCGCATCGTGGTAGGCCCGCATCAGCGCGTCAAGGTCACACTCGAGCAGCTGGTCGGCCGTGCGGATGCGGAAGCGCGCCGACGGCAGCGTGACCGATCCGATCCGCTGGGCCGGAACGCCGTGCTCGGCCGCGATCCGCAGCACGGCCTCGGGCGACGCGGTCGCCACGATCACGCGGCCCTGCCCCTCGCCGAAGAGCAGGGCGCGCGAAGGCAGGGCGGACCATTCGGTGAGCGACACATCGACCCCGACCGGATGAGCCCGATCGCTGATCGCGGATTCGGCGAGGGCGACTGCCAACCCACCGTCGCTGACATCGTGCGCGGCGCGGATCACCCCTGCACGGATCGCCGCCAGCAGTGCGTCGATCAACGTGCGCTCGGCGGCCGGATCACACGCGGGGGGCGGACCGCACACTTCGCCATGGACGGTGAGCAGATACTCGCTGCCCCCCAGCTCGTCGGTCGGTGCACCGAGGAGCACGATCGCATCACCTGGCGTCGTGAATCGGTTGCCCGTGGCGTGGTCGATGTGGTCGAGCACGCCGACCATGCCGATGATCGGCGTGGGGTAGACGGCACCGGCCGGACTCTCATTGTAGAGCGAGACGTTCCCGCCGGTCACGGGAGTCCCGAGCGCTCGGCATGCGTCACCCATCCCCAGCACCGCCTCGCGGAACATGAAGAAGGTGTCCGGCTTCTTGGGGTTCCCGAAGTTCAGGCAATTGGTGATCGCCATGGGGCGGGCACCCGTGCACGCGACATTGCGCGCGGCCTCGGTGACGGCGATCCGTCCACCGACCCGCGGGTCGAGATACACATAGCGCCCGTTGCCGTCGGTGCACACGGCGATGCCCTTGGTGGTGCCACGCAAGCGCAACACGGCGGCGTCACCGCCGGGGCCGAAGACCGTGTTGGTCCGGACCGTCGAGTCGTACTGGCGATACACCCAGGCCTTGCTGGCGATCGTCGGCGTCGCAAGCAGCTGTTGGAGCGTCCACGCGGGATCGGCCTCTTCGGGCCGCGGCGCGATCGCGTGCACATCGCGGGCCCGTCGTGCCACGGCTGCGTCGCTCTCCTTGGCCTCAGGATGATACACCGGACAATCGGTGACCAACCGGATCCCCGGGAACTCCGCCACCACGTGGTCACCCTCGGTGACGCGGTACACCGGTTCCGCGATCACCTCGCCGATCACGGCGGCCACGAGATCCCACTTGGCCAGGATGGCCTCGACCTCGCGCTCATGGCCCTTCTTCGCGACGACGAGCATGCGCTCCTGCGACTCGGACAGCAGGATCTCGTACGGCGTCATCCCGGTCTCGCGCACCGGCACCTTCGTCGTGTCGATGGTCACCCCGACGTCGCCACGCGCCGCCATCTCGGCGGACGATGAGGTGAGCCCGGCGGCGCCCATGTCTTGGATGGCCACGATGTGCCCGCTGTTGATCAACTCCAGCGAGGCCTCGAGCAACAGCTTCTCCGTGAACGGATCGCCGACCTGCACCCGTGGGCGCTTCGCCTCCGAGGCCTCCGTGAGGTCTTCGGACGCGAAGGACGCACCGTGGATCCCGTCGCGCCCCGTGCGCGCCCCGACCGCGATGATCGGATTGCCGATGCCGCTGGCCGTGGCGGTGATCAGCTCCTCCTCGCGCATCACGCCCACGCACATGGCATTCACGAGCGGATTGTGCTCGTAGGCCGGGTCGAAGACCACCTCGCCGCCGACCGTGGGGATCCCGACGCAGTTCCCGTAGTCGCCGATGCCCCGCACGACGCCGGCGAAGAGGTAGCGCACCCGCGCGGAGTCCGGTGAGCCGAACCGCAGGGAGTCGAGCAACGCGATCGGGCGCGCACCCATCGTGAACACATCGCGCAGGATCCCGCCCACACCGGTCGCAGCGCCCTGATACGGCTCGACCGCCGAGGGATGATTGTGCGACTCGATCTTGAACGCGATGGCCAGCCCGTCACCGATGGCGATCACGCCGGCGTTCTCGCCGGGCCCCTGCAGGACGTAGGGCGCTTCGGTGGGCAACGTCCGCAACACCGGACGCGAGTGCTTGTACGAGCAATGCTCGCTCCACAGGGCCGACACGATCCCCAGCTCGGTCAGGGTGGGCGTCCGGCCGAGCATGCGCTCGAGGATGCCGAATTCTTCCGACGTGAGGCCGTGCTCAGCGACCAGGGCGGGGGTGATCGCAGGATCACCCGGACGAGGTGTGGCGGACACTACTTCTCCAATCCGAAAAGGGAACGAACGAATCCACCCAGTCGTGACGTGTCGACCTTGGCGAGCAACTCCAACTCGCCGGCGTCCAGCCACATGCCATTGTCCACCGGGCAGACATCGATCTTGACGCTGTTGAAGCTGCGCTCGACGAGGTCGGCGCCGCACTTCGGGCACTTCATGTAGTGCGCCGAGCGCTCGGCGCGGTCGCGCTCGGCGTCGAGCCGTGCGCGGTGCTCCGCGAGCAGTTCAGCATCCTGCTTGAGGAAGTATTCGTCCTCGTTTCGGCTAGGCTTGAAATCATCCATGGGAAGCGCTCAGGGCGTGGATGGAGGGATCGTGGTGGATCCCGAGGTGGAGGACCGGCGCCGCAGGGCCTCGCGCGCCGTGATCGCGGCGGGCGAGGAGGAGGTGCCGGAGTAGCGCCGGTCGGGGTGGCGCAGGACGGCGTCGACGACGCGGCCATCGCGGAGGATCACGACGTCGGCGGTCCCCACCGTGCGTTCGCGGCCATTCGCGAAGAACAGATAGTGGTGCTCACCGCGGCTGCGCTCGCCGCTCGGCGCGCCGAAGCGCGCGATCACCGCCTCGCGGGTCATCCCCGGGTCGATCGAGGCGGGCGACGACGCGGTCTGTGCCGCCGCCGGCGCGACCGCGAGCACGAGGGCGAGGGTCAGGGTGAGTGGCAGTGCGCAGCGGGACATAGGGCTCTCCGGAGGTCAGGCGTGAACGGCCGCGAGCAACGATTCGAACAGCGCCAGCCCATCGGCTGGGCCGAGGCGGGGATCGACCGCGCGCTCGGGATGCGGCATCAGGCCCAGCACGTTGCCCTTGGCATTGCGGATGCCTGCGATGTCGTGCATCGAGCCATTGGGATTCGCGGCAGCGCTGCGATTCCCGTCGGGACCGACATACCGGAAGACGACCTGCCCCTCGCCTTCGAGGCGCTCGAGCGTCTCGGCGTCGGCGGTGTAGCGCCCTTCGCCGTGGGCGATCGGGATCTGCAGGACCTGGCCGCGCGCGTAGCGGGCCGTGAAGATCGTATCGACCTGTTCGACGCGCAGATGGACCGGCTGATGGATGAACTTGAGCTCCGCGTTCCGCAGCAGCGCGCCGGGCAGCAAGCCGGCCTCACACGCGATCTGGAACCCGTTGCAGATCCCCAGTACCGGACCGCCGCGGTTCGCGTGTTCCTGGACCTCGCGGAGGATCGGCGAGAAGCGCGCGATCGCCCCGGCCCGCAGCGCATCGCCGTAGCTGAAGCCGCCAGGCAGGATCACGACGTCGACGCCCTGGAGGTCGTGGTCCTTATGCCACAGCCGAACGGCCTCGGCGCCCAATGCCTCCGTGATCGCCAAGCGCGCATCCTCGTCGCAGTTCGACCCCGGGAAGGTGACGACGCCGACCTTCACAAGGCCTCCACGCCGGCGATCGCGAAATCCTCAGTGACCGGGTTGGCGAGCAAGCGCTCACACATCGCACGCACTTGGCTCTCGGCGCCGGCGGCATCCGCGGCGTCCACATCTAGCACCAAGTGTCGGCCGATGCGCACGTCGCGCACGGCTGGGAAGTCCAAGGCGTGCAGCGCGTCGGCCACCGCCTTGCCCTGGGGGTCGAGCAGGCCCTGCCGAGGAACGATCTGGAGATGGATGCGGAACATCATACAGGAGTGGGCTCCGGTCCGGGCCGACCCGGACCAGTGGAGGGGCGACGGCGACGACGCCGACCGCGACGCTCACCGTCGGGCGCCGCGGTGGGCGGTGACGGGTCGGAATCGTCGTCGTCGCCGAGATCGAGCAGGCCGAAGAGCATGGCCCGCCCGACCCCGAAGGTGACGTAGGCGATCCCGACCGGGAAGAAGAACTGCTTGGGCAAGAAGATCAGACCGAACAATAGCGAGACGAACGTCACCAGGCCGAGGATCCCGCGCCAGTTGCGGATCGAGAACCGGGGCCAGGCAGGGTATGGGATGTTGCTGATCATCAAGAAGGCGAGGGCCGCCATCAGGAACTTGAGGATCAGCTCCCAGGGCAGGTCGCCGATGAAGGTCTGGTTGTACAGTGGCGTCTGCTTGAACCACCAGTAGGTCGCCAGCGTGCCGCCAGCCATGGGAGAGGGAAGCCCCAGGAAGTCCGTCTTGCTGCGCCCGGCCTGCTCGACGTTGAACCGGGCGAGCCGCATCACCGCACAGGCCGCGAACAGGAACACCAGGATCCAATCCCAGCCCTCGTGCCGCAGGACGGCGAAGTACATCATCAACGCCGGCGCCAGGCCGAACGAGATCGCGTCCACGAGGGAATCCAGCTCCTCGCCGAACTTCGACCCGCTGTTCGTCACGCGGGCCACCCGCCCATCGAACGCGTCGCAGACCCCGCCGATCACGATGTACCAGACCGCCCGCTCGTGATCACCGCGCGACGCCGCGATGATCGCGAAGATGCCGAAGAACAGATTCGCCAGCGTGAGTCCGTTGGGTAACGCGAGCGCGTACCGACGGGCGCCACTGGGCGAGGTCACGGCGTGAGCTCCGCGATCACCGTGGTCCCGGCGGTCGTCTTCTGCCCGGCCTCCACCCGGATCGGGGTCCCGACCGGGACGAACACATCCACCCGCGAGCCGAACCGGATCAAGCCGAAGCGCTCACTCTGGGCCGCCTCATCCCCGAGACGGCTGTACGTCACGATACGACGCGCGATGAGCCCGGCGATCTGCCGGACCAAGACCTTGCCGTAGGGCGTCTCGAGCCCGACGGACATCTGTTCGTTCTCGAGGCTCGCCTTCTCGCGGGCCGCATTGATGAAGCGCCCGGGATTGTAGTGCACATAGCGCACGACGCCATCGATCGGATACCGGTTCACATGCACGTTGAACACGTTCATGAAGATCGAGATACGCAGGGCCCGGCCGTGCAGGAACGCCGGCTCATCGACCTCGACGATCGGGAGCACCAATCCGTCGGCGGGCGCGATGAGCAGGGTCGGCCCCCGCGGGCCGGTCCGCTCGGGATCGCGGAAGAAATACGCGACCCACAGCGCGACGATCGTCAGGACGATCGCGAGCAGCCACAGCCCGTAGGACTTGCGCGCGATCGCGAGGCCGAAACCGCCGATGGCGAGGGCGGCGGCGATCGCCATGAATGGATAGCCTTCTCGAGCGAAGCTCACGCGCGATACTCCTCGGGGAACGGGTGTCCGGTCACGCGCTCGTAGGCCGCGATGTAGCGCTGGCTGGTCGCCGCGATGATGTCGGCTGGCAGTCGGGGTCCCGGTGCCTCGCCATTCCAGCGACCGGCTCGCCGTTCGGCGTCGAGCCAATCCCGGAGGGGCTGCTTGTCGAAGCTAGGTTGGGAACGCCCCGGCGCATAGTGCTCGGCACCCCAGAAGCGGGAGCTGTCGGGGGTGAGGACCTCGTCGATCAGCAGGATCTCGCCGTCCCGGCTGCCGAACTCGAACTTCGTGTCGGCGATGATGATCCGGCGGTCCCGCGCGATCGCGTTGCCGCGCTCGTAGATCCACCGGGCCTTCTGCTCGAGCACGCGCGCCACGTCGGCACCCAGCACGCGCGCGGCCTCCGCCACGGTGATGTTCTCGTCATGCCCCGTCTCGGCCTTCGTCGCGGGCGAGAAGATCGGGGTGGGCAGTCGGTCACTCTCGAGCAGCCCGGCCGGCACGGGCTCACCGGCGAGCGTGCCGGTCGCCGTGTACTCCTTCCACATCGAGCCCGCGATGTAGCCGCGGATGACGCACTCCACGGGGAACACGGTGGTCCGGTGGCAGAGCATCGCGCGGCCGACCAGCGTCGACCGCTGCGGTGCGAGTGCCGGCAGCGCGTCGATGATGCGGTCGACGTCGGCGGTGATCAGATGATGCGGCATCGCCTCCCCGAACTGCGCAAGCCACCACGCGGTCATCTGCGTCAGCACCGCGCCCTTCGAGGGGATGGGATCCGGGAGCACGACATCGAAGGCGCTCACGCGATCGCTGGCGACCAGCAGCAGCCGCGCGTCGTCGACGATATACACATCGCGCACCTTGCCGCGGCGCAGCAGCGGCAGGGGCACGGCCGTCTCGGCATGCACGGCCATCAGACCCGTACCTCGTCGCGCGTGGGCACGTCCGGGGTCGCATCGAGCAGCGCTTGGACCTGTTCGTCGATGAACTCATCCACCTGCTCGGGGGACCGGCCGACGTAGCGCTCGGGCGCGGCGATCGCACGCAGATCCTCGAGCGACACGCCGAAGCGCGGGTCCGCCGCGAGGCGCTCCAGCATATCATTCGCCGCGCCCTCGTCCTTCATGGCCCGCGCGGCCGCGATGCTGTGCTGCCGGATCACCTCGTGTGCGACCTGGCGGTCCCCGCCGGCGCGCACCGCGCGCACGATCAGCTCCTCCGTCGCCATGAAGGGCAGCTCCGCCATGACCCGCTGACGCACGCGCGCGGGGTGCACCTCCAGTCCCCCGCAGATGTTCTCCATGAGCAGCAGCATCGCATCCGTCGCCAGGAACGACTCGGGGATCGCGAGCCGGCGATTCGCACTGTCGTCCAGCGTCCGCTCGAAGTACTGCACGGCATGCGTCTGGTTCGCGTTCGGCTCGAGCGATAGCACGAAGCGCGCCAGCGCCGCGATCCGCTCGGCCCGCATGGGGTTGCGCTTGTAGGCCATCGCACTGGACCCGATCTGTTCCTTCTCGAACGGCTCCTCGATCTCGCCGAAGGCCTGCAACATGCGCAGATCCCCGGAGAACTTGGATGCCGAGGCGGCGAGTCCCGCGACGACGCCGAGCACCTGGGCGTCCAGTTTGCGCGTGTAGGTCTGCCCCGAGACCGGGATGGACTCCGCGAACCCCATCGCCGTCGTGACGCGGCGGTCCAAGGCCCGCACCTTGCCGTGGTCGCCGTCGAAGAGGGTGAGGAACGAGGCCTGGGTGCCGGTGGTGCCCTTCACGCCGCGGAAGGGCAGGGTGGCGATCCGGTGATCGAGGTCGGCGACATCGAGCAACAGATCCTGCATCCACAACGTCGCCCGTTTGCCCACGGTGGTCAGCTGCGCCGGCTGGAGATGCGTGTAGCCGAGGGCCGGGAACGAGCGCCAGTCGCGCGCGAATGCGGCGAGTTGGCGCAGGATCGCGATCGTTCGCGCCCGCAACAGCTCGAGGCCGCGCCGCATCAGGATCAGGTCGGCGTTGTCCGTCACGAAGGCGCTCGTCGCGCCCAGGTGGATGACGCCACGCGCCGCGGGCGCCGCATCGCCGAAGGCATGGACATGCGCCATGACGTCGTGGCGGAAGCGCCGCTCGTACTCCGCGACGGCCGCGAAATCGATGTCGTCGAGGTGCGCCCGCATCTGCGCGAGGGCCTCGTCGCTGATGGCGACGCCGAGGTCGCGCTCGGCCTCGGCCAGCGCCAGCCAGAGACGCCGCCACAGGCCGTACCGTGACTGCGCGCCCCAGAGGCTCAGCATCGCGGGGGAGGCATACCGCTCGGAGAGCGGCGAGGAATAGCGAGCAGGATCCATCACTTGATCACGATGTCGGTTGAGAAGATCGCGCCACTGCGCTCGAACACGAGTTCGATGGGGCCACGTCCGGCGAAATAGTCGAGCAGGCGGGCGGCGGCGGCGGCATCATCGACCGCCACGCGGTTGATCCCCACGAGCACGTCGCCGACCTGGATGCCGATCGCCGAGGCGATGCGTTCTGAGACCCGGTACACGAGGGCCCCGCGTGTGCTCCGGATGCCGCGCTCGCCACGGATGGTCGGCGTCAGGGACACCAGCTCCATCTCGCGCAGCACCTGGACCTTCGGGGCCCCGATCTCCGGGAGGTCCGCGACGCTGACCGTCACGTCGACCTCGCGGCCGGCGCGCACGAGGCGGATCGCGATGCGCTCGCCCACCCGGCGGTCCAGCAAGTCGGATTCCCAGTCGAAGTAGCTGCGAATGACGCGGCTGCCCACGCCGACGATCTGGTCGCCGACGCGCAGCCCCGCCGCCGCCGCGGGCGACCCCGGGACCACCGTGCTGATGACGGCACCGGCCGCCAGCGCTTCACGGGGATTGGCGCCCGACGGCACGCGCAGTTTGACGCCGATCCACGGCCGGCGGACGGCGCCGTTCGCGACGAGATCGTCCGCGACCCGCACGACTCGGTTGATCGGCACCGCGAACCCGAGGCCGACCGAGCCCTGCGAGGGGGTGTAGATCACCGTGTTCACCCCGATGACCTCGCCAGCCGCGTTCACCAGCGGCCCACCCGAGTTCCCCGGATTGATCGCGGCGTCGGTCTGCAGCATGTCATAAGTGCTGGCGCCGCCCTGCGTCCGTGCGACCAGGTTGCGGCCCGTCCCGCTGATGACGCCGGCCGTCACGCTCGGTTCGGGGTTCCCGAGCGCGAAGCCGAAGGGATTCCCGATCGCGATCGCCCACTCGCCGACGAGCACGTCACGCGAATCGCCGAGCGGCGCGACCGGGAGATCCTTCGCGTCGATCCGCAGGACCGCAATGTCGTTGACCTCATCGGCGCCGAGCACCGTGGCCGGATAGGTGGTGCCGTCCCGGAGCGCGACCGCGACCGTGGCCGCCGCACTCACGACGTGCGCATTCGTGATGATGAGGCCGTCGGCCCGGAGGATGAATCCTGACCCGATCGACGCGGCGCTGCGCTCGGCCGATCGGCGTCCGAAGAACCAGTCGAACTCATCGGCGGCGACCCGCTCCCGCCGTTCCGTCTGCACCGTGACGACCGCCGGCGCGACCCGAGCGACGGCGTCGGTGATGGCCGTGCGGCGCGACGCCGTGACGGCCGCCGATGCCGCTTGGGCGGACTCCGCCGCCATCGCGGGCCGGACCGGCGGTGACGGCGCCTCGCAGGCCGCGAGGCCGATCAGCAGCAGGGGCAGGACCAGCCGCGTCATCGCCCTCGGGGGCGGGGGCGCCGACTCAGGTCGCTGAGCAG
Source organism: uncultured Gemmatimonadaceae bacterium (assembly GCA_964503275.1). GTDB lineage: Bacteria > Gemmatimonadota > Gemmatimonadetes > Gemmatimonadales > Gemmatimonadaceae > DASRAP01. Next base: position 73,727 of record CAZCZO010000014.1, read on the forward strand.
CTGGTCCAACGCCCGATCGGTCAGCGGATGCTGCAACAGCGCGCGATGCGTCGTCGGGGAGACGACCACCGCATCGGCACCGGCGAGCACCGCTTCCGCCGCCAGACGCGGGCTGTCGGTGGCGACCGCGATGACGTCGCAAGGCACCCCGTGGCGCTGGAACACTGCCGCGGCATCCCGGACCACGGCGGTCGCATCGTGGCCGGCCTGGTCCAGCGCCTCGACGGCGATGCACACCGCATGCGCACCGCTCTTCGCCGCCAGGAGTGCTTGGACCGGGGTCGTCACGAGCGAGGCGGCGGTGCGCACGCCCTCGGTCGCCAACTGCCGCAGTGCGCTGAGACCGTCGTCGACGCAGGGCAAGACGATGATGACGTCATCGACGGCCCGGGCCAACTCGCGTCCCTGCCGGTAGAGCTCGTCGGTCACGACGGCGGCGACCGTCGCATAGAGTGGAGGCGTGAGGCGCTTGGCGAGCGTGGCAAGGTGCTCTGCGGGGTCCGCGCCGAACGCGTCCCGGTCGAGGGCGGCGGCCGAGACGTAGGCCCCATCGACCATGCGCGTGGCCAAGGCCGCCGTGATCGTCGACGCGGAAGCGGACTCCAGCAGGATCCTCATGCGGCGGCCTCGTACAGTTCCGGGGGATAGGTGACGGCCTCCAGGCACAAGGCATGCGCAGGCGCTGGCGGCGAGACCTGTGCGTTGTCCGCAGCAACGAGCAACATGTCGAGGTCCTCCAGTGGCCGCTGTCCGCTCGCGATATCGAGCAACGTTCCGACGAGGAAGCGCACCATGTGGTGCAAGAAGCGGTTCGCCTCGATCTCGAAGCGCAGGCCGCCCGGGACGTCCGTCCACTGGGCCTGCCGGATGACGCAGCGATGATCGTCGCTGGCCGGCGCCGTGCCTCGCACCGCGAAGGCCACGAAGCAGCGCTCACCGGGCAGGCGGGCGGTCGCGGCGTCGAGTCGCGCCCGGTCCAGGGGCCGCCGCATCGCGTACTCCCATCGCCGTCGGAATGGGGAGCGTGCCGCATCGTCGGTGCCCACGAGGTAGCTGTAGCGTCGCGCGACGGCGCTATAGCGCGCGTGGAAGTCGGGGCGCATCGGGTGCGCCGCCGCGACCCATTGATCCGACGGCAGCACGGCATTCAGCGCCTTGCGCAGCGACGCGGCATCCCAGCGCGCGGGCACCCGGACGCCGACCGCTTGCCCCCGGGCATGGACGCCCGCATCGGTGCGGCCCGCCCCGATCGCCGGCACGGCCTGGGCACAGAGGCGCGCCAAGCTGGCCTCGAGCTCGCCCTGGACCGTGCGCCGATCCGGCTGTCGCTGCCAGCCGGCGAAGGCACTGCCATCGTAGTGCAGGACGAGTTGGATGGTGCGGGGCTCCATCTGTTGAAACGTAACGGATGCCTCCGAGGTCGAGCAACGGACGCGGCGACGGTGATTGACGGATAGACGGCGGACGCCCCATCTTCCGCTCCCAGTGCTGCGTGCGGGCCATCGGGTCGTGCCGCGGACGCCTCCGACCGCGCTCTATGCCGCCGCGACCTCTCGACGCCCTCGCCTTCGCGCTTGCCGCCGCCTCCGATCTGGACGGGGCGCTGGTCGCGCTGGCCGGAAGCGTCGCCGAGCTCGACCGCGGCGTCTCTGTCGTGCTGTTCCGCTACGATGCGGCCAGTGGGGTGCTCACGGAGCGCCTGACCGTGCCGGGGCCGCGCGTTTCGCGCGCGCCGATCGAGATCGCGCTGCAGCATCTCCCCCGCGGAACGGCCTTCCAGGTCGCGGCGGGGGCGGGCTTCGTGGACATCGGTGTCGAGGCCCCCCACTTCTTCCGCGTGCTCGGGCTGCGTGAGCCGACCGGGGGCGGGGCGTTGGCGATGAAGGGCCTGCGGATCGACGGGCAGCTCGTCGCGGTCTTGGCGCTCATCGAGGAGCGCCGGGTCGTCGGGACGCGCGATGTCGAACGCGTCGCGCCCGCCGTCGCCCTCTTCGAGCTGGCGCTCGCGCGCACGATCGAGCGCGGCGCGCGTCTGGAGGCGGTCCGCGCACTCGAATCCACGCTGGCCAAGGTCCACGCCGATCACGCGGCCCGCGTGTCCACCCTCGAAGCCGCCTTGGAGGCGGCTGGCGTCATGGGGCCGGCGCTCGGCGCGCCTGCCACGGCGACGCCGGTGCGCCTTCCGGACCAGTCCGCGGAGGAGCTGCGACGACTCCAACAGCGACTCCGCGCGCTCGAGCAGCAGGTGGGCGCGGCCACGGCGCAGCTGGAGCAGGCGCATGTCGAGCTGCATCGGCGCAGTGAGGTGTTGCGACAGCGATCCCGCACCTTGTACCTGCTGGAGCGGGTGCTCACGCTGGCGGCGACTACCAGCGAGCCTCGGGTGCTCGCCGATGGGTTGCTCGCCCTCGTGGGCGACGACATGCAGTCGCAACGCTGCTCGCTGTTCCTGCGGGCGGCCGATCCGGACTTCCTCTATCTCGCCGCAGCGCGCGGCCTGGCGCCGCATATCCGACTCGGCCAGCGCATCAAGGTCGGTGAAGGGGTGGCCGGCCGGGTGGCAGCGTCGAAGGAGCCGTTGCTCGTGGTCGACGCGCTGGATGGCGACACGGAGGCGTTGCTCCGCGACGATTACCTGACCACGGGTTCCTTCATCTCGTTCCCGCTCGTGCTGCGCGACGAGCTGCTCGGCGTCGTGAATCTGACGAATCGGGTCCAGCGGGGCCTGTTCGTCGAGGAGGATGTCGAACGCGTGCGCTTGCTGGGGTTGGTCTGCGCACTCGTCGCGGCGGAGGCCGACCTCGCGTCCCGCTTGAGCCGGGTGACGGAGGGTGTTGCGTGAGCGCGGACGCACTCGCATCGGCGATCCGGACCCTTGCCAGTGGCCGCAGCCTGGACGCCGAGGCGACCGCCGCGGCGTTCGATGTGTTGATGCGGGGAGATGCGACCTCCGCGCAGACGGCGGCGCTGCTGATGGGGTTGCGGGTCCGTGGGGAATCGGCGGCGACGGTCGCCGGCGCGGCGCAGGCGCTGCGCCATGTGATGCGGACCATCGACCTCCCCCGGCCGGAGGGGATCGTGGACACCTGCGGCACCGGCGGCGGCACGCTCACGACGTTCAACATCTCCACGGCGGCCGCCTTCGTGGCCGTCGCCGGCGGTGCGCGGGTCGCGAAGCACGGCAACCGCTCGTTCACATCCGCCTGTGGCAGTGCGGACGTCCTTGAGGCCTTGGGCATCGCCATCGAGGTACCGATCGATCGCCTGCCGGCGATCTTCGACGCCACGGGGATCGTCTTCATGTTCGCCCCGCTGATGCACCCCGCGATGCGGCATGTCGGACCGGTGCGCCGTGAACTGGGCATCGCGACCGTCATGAACATCGTCGGCCCCCTGGCGAATCCGGCCCGGGTGGGCCGTCAGGTCATCGGCGTCGCGGACCGCGAGAAGGCGCCGCTGTTGGCGGACGCGTTGGTGCAACTGGGTAGCCGTCGTGCGCTCGTGGTCCACGGGGCGCCCGGCATCGATGAGATCTCACCGTTGGGGACGACCGAGGTGCTCGAGGTCCGCGACGGGTCCGTGCACGCATGGCAGATCGAGCCTGCGGCGTACGGCTTCGCGCGCATCGCGCCCGATGACCTCGCCGGCGGGAGTCCGGCGGTCAACGCGCGCATCATCGAGGACCTGCTCGCCGGCGGGGGACTTCCGGGTGCGGCGGCGGCCGTCATCCTCAACGCCGCCGCCGCGCTGCTCGTCGCGGAGCGGGTGCCCGACTTCGCGGCGGGCGTGGCGCTCGCGCGAGACGCGTTGCACAGCGGCGGCGGTCTCAGCGTCCTGGAGGCGCTACGCGCCCACGCCCCACGAGGGACCGCCTAGTAGCGGCGCAGCACGCCCACCACGATGCCTTGGATCCGCAGGTCGGCGTCCTTGTAGAACATCGGGGACAGCTGCTCGTTGGCCGGCTGCAATCGGACCCGCCCATCGCGCTCGCGGAAGTAGCGCTTGACCGTGGCCGCATTGCCATCGACCAAGGCGATCACCATCTCACCGTTGTCCGCCGACTGACGTTCCCGCACGACCACGTAGTCGCCATCGCGGATCTGCTCGTCGACCATCGAACTTCCCTTCACGCGCAGGACGAAGTGACTGCCGCGCCCCACGAAGCTCTCGGGAACGGCGACGGTCTGGTCTGCGCTCAGTTCCTCGATGGGCTGCCCGGCGGCGACGGACCCCAGCAGCGGCAACTCCACGGCGCGCGGGAACATGTCGGACGGCAGGATCTCGATCGCGCGACTCTCGTTGTATGACCGCTTGATGTAGCCCTTCCGTTCGAGGTTGCTGAGGTGCTCGTGAACGGTCGCGAGCGAGTTATAGTTGAACTGCTCGGCGATCTCCTCAAAGCTCGGGGCGAATCCGTTCGCCTCCCCGTACTGGTTGAGGAAGTCGAGGATCTCGCGCTGGCGCTTGGTGAGCGGCATGGGACACCTCAGACGGCGTGGAGTGGAGCCCGCGTCCTCGTGACCCGGGCGACCGAATATGTACCGAAATATCCCCAAAGAGGCACCGAAGTGCAAGAGCAAGGAGTGTGGACGCCCCCGACGGGCGTGCTCGGCGAGCTGGTCGAGGCAGCGAAGGGACGGGCGGCGGCCGCCGCTCCTCAGAGCGGAGCGTTGCGTGAGCGACTGGCGGCTCGGTCGGGACGTCCCCCGTCGTTCGCCGCCGCGTTGCGGGCGTCCGACCGCCTGCGCGTGATCGCCGAGATCAAGCGGCGCTCGCCGTCCCAAGGGGACCTCGCGCCGACGCTCGACGCCCGGGCGCAGGCCGCGGCCTTCGCGCAGGGCGGGGCCGCTGCCATCTCGGTGCTCACGGAGCCCGAGCGCTTCGGAGGTGACCTCGCAGACCTCCCCGTGGCCTCCGCCGCAGGGCTGCCCATGCTGCGCAAGGACTTCATCGTCCACAGCGTGCAGCTGCTGGAGGCGGCCGCCTACGGTGCCTCGGCCGTCCTGTTGATCGCCCGGGCCTTGCCGGCCGGGCACTTGCACGAGCTCTATCACGAGGCGCGCGACTACGGTCTGGATGTCTTGGTGGAGGTGCATGCCGCCTCGGAGCTCGACGCCGTCCTGGCGGCGGCGTACCCCATCGTCGGCGTGAACAACCGCGATCTGGAGTCCTTGCGGATCGACCCGGCCGTGGGCGCCGGACTGGTGCCGCGGATCCCGGCCGATCGGCTGGCCATCTACGAGAGTGGGATCCGGTCGCCCCGCGACGCGGAGGCCGCCGTCGCCGCCGGCGCCGATGCCGTTCTCGTGGGCAGCAGCCTGTCGAAGGAGACTGATGTGCCCAGCGCGGTGGCGGCACTCGCGGAGCTCCCACGCGGTCGTCGCCGTGCCTGAGCTGAAGATCTGCGGACTGACGCGCGAGGTGGACGCGGCGGCCGCCGTGGCCTGCGGGGCCGGGTATGTGGGTGTCATCTTTGCCGGAGGGCCACGGGAGCGTTCGGTCGCGCAGGCACGCCGGGTGCTCGACGCGGCCGCCGGGGCGAGGCGGGTCGCCGTGGTCGCGGAGCAGAGCGTCGAGGAATTGGCCGCACTGGCCGAGGCGCTGGCGCTGGACGTCCTCCAACTGCACGGCGATCCGACGATCGCACGGATCGCGTCGGTCCGTCGCCTGACCGGTCGCGCCGTCTGGGCGGTGGTCCGGGTCGCCGAGGGGGCCCTGCGTGCCGATGCCGTCGACCTATCGTCCGCGGCCGACATGGTCGTCGTGGAGCCGCTGGTGCCGGGGCGTCTCGGCGGGACGGGCACTAGTTTCGATTGGGCCGCGGCGCGGGAGTCGATCGCGTCGATCCGGCGTCCGGGTCGCCTGGCCCTCGCCGGGGGGCTCACGCCGATTAATGTGAAGGAGGCCATCGCGGCGCTCGCGCCCGATCTGGTCGATGTGTCCTCGGGCGTCGAGTCGGCTCCCGGGATCAAGGACGGGCAACGTATGCGCGATTTCGCGGAGGCGGTTCTTCGATGATGGCGACGGCGGCGGTAGCGGACGTGCGCTTCGGGGCGTTCGGTGGGCGCTATGTGCCCGAGACGCTGATCCCCGCGTTGGATGAGTTGACGGTGGCCCTGCAGGAGGCGCTCGCCGATCCCGGTTTCGTGGCCGAGTATGAGCGCCTGCTGCGCGAGTACGTGGGCCGACCGACGCCGCTCAGCGATGCGCCGCGGTTCAGCGCACGGATCGGCGCGCCGGTGTGGCTCAAGCGCGAGGATCTGAACCACACGGGCGCCCACAAGATCAACAACGCGCTCGGGCAGGCGCTGCTGGCGAAGCGCATGGGCAAGCAGCGGATCATCGCGGAGACCGGGGCCGGTCAGCATGGCGTCGCCACGGCGACGGTGTGCGCGCGGTTGGGTCTCGAGTGCGTGGTGTACATGGGCGAGGAGGACATGGCGCGACAGTCGCTCAATGTGTTCCGCATGCGCCTGCTCGGTGCGACGG
>CAZCZO010000015.1:0-74278 GCA_964503275.1 uncultured Gemmatimonadaceae bacterium
GACCACCGGAGCGCTGCCCGCAGCTCGTGCGGCGTCGGTGGGGATGACGCGGACCACGACGGGGAAGCGGCCGGGCGCGGCCGAGGTCGGCGTCGCGATGCTGACGATGAGCGGGCCGCGGTCCGGCCCGCCGAGCGTCAGCGCGCCATGGCCGGCGACCAATTGCCATCCGTTGGGGACCTGCACCTCGCTGCGGGCCTGGCCATTGCCGCCGGTGATGCGGACCAGGAGGGTGAGTCGCGCGCCGGGCTCGACGACGCGATCGGCGGTGCCGAGGAGTTGGAGGCGCAGCGGTTCTCTGGCGGCGGTCGTCACGCGCGGGGATTGCGTGCGCAATGCGGGCTTCGCGGGCTGCGCGTGGGGCACCGCCGCGACGGCGACAAGCAGGGCGGAAAGCAGTCCGCCGCGGCAGCGGGCCTGGGTCACCGCGAGGGCGCGCATGGGATCGTCCTAGTAGCGCAGGCGCAACTGCACGCCGAAGACCTCGGTACTGCCGGCGTCGGCCAGGACCAGCGCCGTGTATTCGCCCGGCGCGAGACCGTCGAAGCGGAAGCGCTGCTGGAGCTGGTCGCCCGGGTACAGCAACCCGCGCTGCTGTTGCTGCCGCGAGACGATCTCGCCAGCGGCGTTGTAGAGCTCGATGGTCATGAGCGGGCGCAGCCCGCGCTGGCCCGGATTGCGTACCTCGAGCTCGAGCATGGGGTGCCCGGTGGAGTCCACCAGGGAACGGACGGAGGCGAATTCGAGCTTGGCGGTGGCCGCGTCGCCGACATGCGTGGCGACCTGCACCGCGTAGCGGATGCGCATCGAGATCCCGAGGCTGGCGCGCTTGCTGTCGGCCGCGCTGCGCAGCTCGGGCGCGGCATCGTCCACGGTCTCGACGAGGATGGCGCTCCAGTAGGTGCCGGTGAGCGCGCTGTCGTTGGGCACGATGACGCGCACCGTGACGTTCGCGGTGCTCCGGGGCGGGACGGTGACGGTGGCGGGGACATCGTGCAGCCACTGGGCGTTCGAGCGCGGCGCGGTGCCCACGCCCGGCGCCGCGTCGGCCGAGGCCTGGGCGCTGTAGTCCGTGCGGGTGAGCCGGGCGACGCGCGGGACGGCGGTGGGATTGTGGAGCGCGATGCGGGTGAGGTACTCCTGCCCCGCCGCAGCGCGTTGCTCGACGAGCGTACCGGAGGTCACCGCGATCTGCGCCGGAGCGAGCACGGGCAGGGAGAGCATGACGGCGAGGGCGGCGAGGAGGCGCGACATACGAGGGGTGTCGGGACGAAGGAGGGGGGGACCGACGGGCTGTGGCAGGGCGGGATGCCCTGCCACAGCGAGGTGGATCAGGCGCCGGCAGTGATCGTCAACGTGACCGTGCGCTCGGTGTTCGCCTGCACCGCGGCCGCGGCCGTGGCTTCGAGATCGTAGGTGATCGCCAGGCCCGACTCGGCGACGTTCGCGATCCCCGTGACCACATCGGCCGCCGTGGTGCTCAGCGCGACCGCGCCAGCGCTGGTGCCGCCCGTCGGCGCGGCGAGCGTGATCTTGAGCGTCAGGCCCGTGGGCATGGCGGAGTTGATCGACGCCGTGATCTTGCGGTTGGTCTCATTCGTCGTGATCGCGTAGGTCGCGACGGTGCTCTGGGCGGCGTCGGGCGCGCTGCCCGCCGTGGCGGTGCTGATGGTCAAGCTGGGGGCGCCGCTGACGACGATCTCGCTGATGGCTTCGACGGTCATGGTGACGACCTGATTGTCCGACTGCGCGTGGGCAGCGGAGGCGGCGAAGAGCGAGAGGGCGGCGGCGGCGAGGATGCGGGACGTCATGGTAGTGGCTCCGTGGGGTGACTCGTGGATCGTGTCGCCGCATTCGCGGCGATCTGAGCCCGAGGTGAGAAAGAGGTCCGGGCTGCTGGTGAGTTGTATAGGCGAGAACCGTGCCACGATTTGGTTGCTTATCGTAAAACGTTGCAATTCATAGCTTTAGCCAACTATTGCTGTGCGCGTTCGCTTCGCAGAAGTACAAAAAATGGACCATTCGTGGTTGAATGGTCCAGTTGGGACAGTCCAAATATTTTACCTAGTCCATTAGTTGGACTGCCGGCCGATGATCGCGAAAATGCCTAGGCCGGCTCGTCTTTGGACCGAGGCGACGGCACATAGTTGTACAGCGTCTGCCTCGACACATCGAGCAACCTGGCGGCCTGGTGCCGGTTCCCCGAGGTCAGCGACAGCACGCGTTCGATATGCCGACGCTGCGCCGTCTTGAGCGTCAGGTCCTCGACCTGGGGCGCAGGCTCGGACACGCGCCTGGGCAGGGCCCCGCTGATCTCCTGTGGCAGGCTGTCCACGGGGAGCTCGGAGGCCGGCCCTGCCAGCACGATCGCCCGCTCGAGCACGTTGCGCAGTTCCCGGACGTTTCCGGGCCACCGATAGCGCACGAGGGCTTCGAGGGCCGCCTCGCTGATGCGCTCGGGCCCCCGTCCGAAACTGCGCCGGAGGTCGCTGAGCAACTGGTGGGCCAGCGCGGCGATCCCGGCGGCCCCCCGCTCCCGCAGCGACGGGATGCGCACCGGCAGGACGGCCAGCCGGTAGTAGAGGTCCTCGCGGAATCGTCCCGCCCGCACCGCCGCCGCGAGATCCACGTGCGTGGCGGCGATCACCCGCACATCGACCTGCAGCTCCTGGGTGCCGCCGAGGCGGCGGAAGCGCTGGGTCTCCAGCACGGTGAGCAACTTGGGCTGGAGTTCGGGGGCCAGATCACCGATCTCGTCGAGCATCAGGGTGCCCCCGTGCGCGACCTCGAAGAGTCCGAGCTTGCGGGTCTTCGCGTCGGTGTAGGCGCCCCGCTCGTGGCCGAACAGCTCACTGTCGAGGAAGGTCGCCGACAGCCCCGCGCAGTTCACGGAGACGAAGGGCCCGTTGGCGCGCGGACTTGCCGCGTGCACGAGCTTCGCCGCCCAGCCTTTGCCGCTCCCGGTCTCGCCGGCAATGAGCACGGGGGCGGACCCATCGGCCAGGAGGGTGAGCTGCTTGGCGAGTTCGCGCATGGCCGGCGCGCTGCCCAGGCTCTCGAAGGACGACTGCTGCACCTGCCGCTCGGCCAGCACACGGTTCTGGCGACGCAGCTGGGCCTTCTCGGCGGCGCGATCGAGGGTCATGGCCACGTGCTCGAGCTCCAGCGGCTTCACGAGCATGGTCTCGGCGCCGGCGTGCATCGCGGCCACCGCGGTGGAGACGTCGGCCTCGCCGCTCATCATCACCAGCGAGACGTCAGCGTCGTGCGCCCGGAGCTCGGGCAGCAGCGCGAGACCATCCATGCCGGGGAGCTGCCAGTCCACGAGGCAGACGTCGATGGGGCCGGCCGCGATGCCCTCCATCGCCGAGGAGGCGTCGGCCGCCGTCGTGACACGCCACCCCCGCTGCTCGAAGGCGCGGCGCAGGACGTCGCGGACGCTGTCGTCGTCGTCGATGATCAGCAGCGAGCGGGTCGCGAGGGCATCGCTCAGCGGCACAGCGGCGGGCTCTGGGGCGGTCTTCGGTCGAGCGGAGGCACGATGGGAAACCTACACGCCCCGATGGTGGTATGCTTCACGTGATGCGCTCGCTGATCCTCGTCGCCGTTCTGGCCGCCGGCTGTCACCGCGCGGCCGCTCCCGTGGTCGGGCCCCCGATCCCCACCGAAGCGCCGGTCGCCGCCGCCTCGCCGCTCGAACAGCTGTACCGGGCGCGCCAGGACTCGGCGCGGCAGCGGTTCACGCCGGCCGATGTGCGGTTCATGGCGGGCATGATCGGCCACCACGCGCAGGCGCTGGCCATGGCGAACCTGGCGGCGGCGAACGCCGGGGACGCCAGCATCCGCACGTTGGCGGCCCGCATCCACAACGCGCAGACCGACGAGATCGCGCTGATGCAGCAGTGGCTGCGGCGGCGTGATCAGCCGGTGCCCGCGCTGCACGTGGACGGCTGGCGCGTGATGGTGCACGGCGGCCACGACGCGGGTCATGCCGCGCACGGTGCGATGCCGGGCATGCTGAGCGATGCGCAGCTCGAGGCACTCGCCGCCGCCCGGGGAGCGGCCTTCGACCGCCTCTTCCTGGCCAGCATGATCGCCCACCACGAGGGCGCGGTGGTGATGGTCGAGCAGCTCTTCGCCACCGACGGTGCGGCGCAGGATGAGACCGTGTTCAAGTTCGCGTCCGATGTCCAGGTCGATCAGCGCACCGAGGTCGCTCGGATGCGCCTGATGCTCGCTGCGCTCAGTGACACCCGCCCGCCGCAGCGCCCGTAAGGTCCGCGTTCCCCCTTCCCACCCGAGGTCCTGATGTCCCGCTCTCGTTCGACCCCGCAGATGCTCGCCGCCGCCCTCCTGGCGGTCAGTGGTGCCTGCGCCGCCCCCGTGCCGTCGGGGATCGTCCCGGTGCCGTCCACCGGCCCGGACCCCCGGATCGGCCTCGCCCCCGGCTTGTTCAACGCCGGCGAGGCGATCCGCAATCTCAAACTGGTCTCGACCACGCCGCCGCCGCCGAGCTTCGTCGGCAAGGTGAACTCGGACCTCGCGTTCATCGGCGACCACGTGATCCAGGGGTCGTTCGCCGGCTTCCAGGTGTGGAACATCGCGAACCCCGCCAAGCCGGTGCTGGTCAAGGACTTCGTGTGCCCGGCCTCGCAGAGCGATGTGTCGGTCTACAAGAACCTGCTCTTCGTCTCGGGCGAGGGTATGGAGGGACGCTTGGACTGCGGGGCGCAGGGCGTCGCGACCGCGACGAGCGCCGAGCGCCTGCGCGGCATCCGCATCTTCGACATCTCGGACCTGAAGGCGCCCAAGTACATCGGCAACGTGCAGACCTGCCGCGGCTCACACACCCACTCGGTGCTGGTCGACCCACGCGACACCGAGCATGTGTATGTGTACGTGTCCGGCTCCGCGCCGGTGCGCCCGGCGGCGGAACTGCCGGGGTGCGTGGCCGCGCCGCCGACCAACGATCCCAACTCGGCGCTGTTCCGCATCGAGGTCATCAAGGTCCCACTGGCGAACCCCGCGGCCGCGGCGATCGTGAACTCGCCGCGCATCTTCGAGGGGCTGGTCGCCCCGCCGACGCATGGCATTTCGCCGGCGGACCGCGCCGAGATCGAGGCGGCCAAGGCGCGCGGCGCGTTCGTGGCCGAGATCATGGGCGAGACCATGATCCTGCCGGACCAGTTCGTGGCGGCACAGCTGGCGAACATCGTGCGCCAGCGTGGCGGCACGGGCGCACCCACGGCGGCCGACAGCCAGCGCTTCCGCGACGGCATCCCGGCGATGGTCGCGCAGATGACCGGGCAGCAAGCCGGGGCGAATGCGGGTCCGCGCCCGGGGCCGAATCAGTGCCACGACATCACGCTGTTCCCCGAGATCGGGCTCGCCGGTGGGGCCTGCGAGGGCTATGGTCTGCTGCTCGACATCCGTGACCCCGCGAACCCCAAGCGGATCGCGGCCGTCGCCGACTCGAACTTCGCGTACTGGCACTCGGCGACGTTCAACAACGACGGCAGCAAGGTGCTGTTCACCGACGAATGGGGGGGCGGTGGGGCGCCGAAATGCCGCGCCGACGACCCCTACGCGTGGGGTGCCAACGCGATCTTCACGATCGAGAACGGCAAGTTGGTGTTCCAGAGCTACTACAAGCTGCCCGCCGCGCAGACGCCACAGGAGAACTGCGTGGCGCACAACGGCTCGATGATCCCGGTCCCGGGCCGCGACATCATGGTGCAGTCGTGGTACCAGGGCGGCATCTCGATCTTCGATTGGACGGACCCCAAGAAGCCCTTCGAGATCGCGTTCCATGACCGTGGCCCGATCGACGCCAAGACGATGGAGATGGGGGGCTCGTGGTCGGTGTACTGGTACAACGGCCTGATCGTGAACTCGGAGATCGCGCGCGGGCTCGACATCTTCGAGCTGGTGCCGAGCCAATACCTCACGCAGAACGAGATCGACGCGTCGAAGACGGTGCGCCTCGAGTATCTGAACCCGCAGGGGCAGCCGAAGTACGTGTGGCCGCCGAGCTTCGCGCTGTCGCGCGCGTACGTCGATCAGCTCTCGCGCAGCCGCGGGCTGAGCGATGCGCGGATCGGCGCGGTGCGCACGGCGCTGGATTCGGCGGAGCGGGCGTCGGGCACGGACCGCCAGACGCAGCTGCGCACGCTGTCGGCCGCGCTGGCGCGCGAGGCGGCCGCCTCACGTGACAATGCCAAGGTGCGGGCCCTGGCGAGTTCGCTGGACGCCCTGGCGTCGGCCACGCGCTGAGCGAACTTCCGCGGGACGACGACGGGGGCGGTGGATCGATGTGGATCCGCCGCCCCCGTTCGTCCGTTCCGCCCTGATGGCTGCGTCGTCTCAGCCCGCGACGCTCTGCCGCCGCGGCATCGCGACCCAATAGTCGAGGTCGAGCACGACGGCGGGGTGCGGCTTCCCCTCGGGATCGAGCAGCGCGAAGTCCGACGCGGGGTGATCCTTGAGCGCCACCGTGCGCAGGCGCAGCACCCCGACGTCGTCGCGCCCGGGCGACGCCTGCGTGTCGAGCACCTCACTCCACGCGTAGATGGTGTCGCCGGCGAAGGTCGGCGCCACGTGCCGCCCGCCGTTGATACCGACGACCGCGAAGGCGTTGGCCAGCCCGTTGAAGCTCAGCCCACGCGCCAGCGAGATGATGTGGCCGCCGTAGATGATGCGCCGCCCGAAGCGACCGCTGGCCTCCACATGCTGGTTGAAGTGCACGCGGGCCGTGTTCTGGAAGAGCCGGGCCGCCAGCATGTGGTCGGCCTCCTCGATGGTGATGCCGTCGACGTGGTCGATGCGCTCCCCCACCGCGTAGTCCTCCCACACATACGGGCTCCCAGCGAGCCGGGCATCGTAGGCGCCCGGCGGGATGCGTGGCGGCACGAAGAGGCGCTCGGGGGTCACCGCGTCGGGCAGCGTGGGCACGACCGGCTCAGGGGCGGGTGACGCGTGGTCGCGCTTGCGCACCATCACCCAGCGGTCGTATTCGACGACGACCTGACCCCGCTGATTCACGGCCGTCGAACGCACGTACACGACGCCGGTGGTGCCGTCGCGATTGGCCTTCACCCCGCGGACGAGCGAGGTCGTGCTGATGGTGTCGCCGGGATAGACGGCGGCCCCGAAGCGACCGTCGGCATAGCCCAGATTCGCGATCGCGTTGAGCGAGATGTCGTTGACCGTCTTCCCGAAGGCGATGTGGAAGACGAGGATGGACTCGAGCGGCGCGGTCGCGTAGCCCATGGCCTGCGCGAAGGGAGCCGACGACGGGGCCGCGAAGCGTGCAGGGATGAGCGCGGTGTACAGGGCGACGTCGCCGACGGACACGGTGCGCGGCGTGGCGTGCACCAGCGCGTCGCCGACCGCGAAGTCCTCGAAGAAGCGCCCGGGGTCCGACTTGGTCGCACGCAGGTTCGCCGAGCCGCTCATGGCGCGTCGAGGCCGTAGGCGTCGGCCAGCGCGGGATCACGCCGCGCGACCAAACGGGCGAGGTCCACCATCACCTTGGCTTGCTTCCAGGTGGCGTCGTCCTGCATCTTGCCGTCGAGCATGGCCACGCCACTGCCGTCGGGCATGGCGTCGAGGATGCGCTTGGCGAAGCGCACCTCCTGGACGTCGGGGCTGAAGACCCGCGTGGCGATGTCGATCTGGTTCGGCGCCAGCGACCAGGCCCCACTGCAGCCCATCAGGAAGGCATTGCGGAATTGCGCCTCGCAGGCGGCCTCGTCCTTGAGGTCGCCGAAGGGCCCGTAGAACGCGCGGATCCCGTGCGCCACGCAGGCATCGACCATCTTGGCGACGGTGTAGTGCCAGAGGTCCTGTTGCGCGAAGCTCCGCGTGTCGCTGCCCTCCACGGCGTCGGCGAGCACGCCGTAGTGCGGATGCCCGCCGCCGACGCGCGTGGTCTTCATGCCCCGCGAGGCGGCGAGGTCGGCCGGGCCCAGCGAGAGGCCATGCATGCGCGGGCTGGCTCCCGCGATCGACTCCACGTTCTTGACGCCCTCGGCGGTCTCGAGCAATGCGTGGAAGCCGATCCAGCACTGCTCGGCGTCGGACCAGCTGAGCCACGCCCCGTTCGGCCCGACGTCGGGCGCCATCCAGTGCAGTTCGGCGCGCGCGATACGGCCGTGGAACGCCCCGGGGTCGGCCGCGCACGCGGCCCGCTGCGCCTCCCAGTCATCGCGCGTGCGGATGGGATTGTGCAGCGCAACGGGAGCGTCCACGGCACGCCCCGGCGCCGGGGCGCCCGTCGTCGTCTCGATGCTGAGTCCCATGGCGGGTCCTGGCTGGCGGATCGATCGCGCTGCTCCCGGTGACGCGGAGCGCTCACTCGCCACAAGCTAGAGAGCGACCGATGGCGTGACAGCTACCCGACGGGGTGGGCATAGCACCCCCTAGGCGCGGGGCGTGCCCCTCCGTGCGGCATCGGCGGCGCAGCGCCGCGAACGCCGCACGACACGATCATCAGCACGCTGGCGCGCTGCCGATGCCTTGTCGCGCGTTGTGGTCTTAGCCTGCGCGCATGCGCAGCGACCCATGCCCGCGTGCAACGGGCCATTCGACGACGACGGCACTGCCTTGTCGCGTCCGATCGAATCCGCGCTCACTCTTCGCGACGGTCTCGATCTCGTAATGCCACACGCGGGCGCCGGGAGCCTCGATGTCGACGGGTGCTGAGACCGAGAGCTCGACGGCGAATCGGTCGGCGGCCTCGTGCACGGCGGGGTCCCAGACATAGCTGAGCGTGAGGCGACCGTCAGCGCCGACCGCGACCGACTTCTCGAGCTGCGTCCCGCGCACGACCACTCGGACCGCATCGCCCTCGGCCTCCACCACGAAGGGCAGTCTGCCCTGCCACACCGGAAGTGGAAGGTCGCTACCCTGCACCCACGTCGCCTCGACCACATCGGCCCCGACGAATCGTTCGACGCCGATCCCACGCGGCACACGGTCGGCGGGAGGCAGGGCCGACAACACCAAGACTCGCTCGAGATCGTGGATCGACGCCGTACCTTCCGTCGGCTGCGCGTCATGCCCCGTCGGTGGTGCCGCCACCGCCGTGTGGTGATAGGCCTCGATCCGACGCGTCAGCGTATCGGCGAGATTCTCGGCGCGATCCAGCAGACTGTACATCTCGATCGCCGCGCCACGCGCCGGCGCGATGAGCACGGAGACCGTGGCCGAGTGGATGAGGATCTCGTCGGCCCCATCGGCGTCGACGTCGGCGACCTCCCACGCGAGCGCCTCACCGGCGCGGAGGATCTGCTCGGCGCGCGCCAGTTCGCTCCAGAGCGCCCGTCGCAGGAACGGCAGGTACAAGCCACCGAACACGCCATGCCACAGCGCGTCGTTGCACTGCGCACGCGCGATGGCGCGACGGGCGGCGGGCGGGTCACCGCGCTCGCGGGCGAGCCGCGACAAGCGCTGCGCCATCTTGTGCAAGCGATTCGACTCGGGATACTTGGCCAAGAAGCTGCGCCAATGCGTGCCACGCACCAGGGCGCCGTCGGCCCCGTTCATGCGCGCCGCGCCGAGGTCGGCCTCGAGCGTCTCCAAGCGTTGCGCCGCCGCGGGGGGCAGCGCCCAGTGCTCCATCTCCCGGTAACTCGCCGTCGGCAGGTAGCAAAGCCCGCCGTGCGCGATGTCGCGCACCGCGTGGTCGCCGCGCACGAGCTGCACGACCCCGGCTTGAGAGAGCTCCGCCAGTCCCTCGAGGAAGGCGCGCATCCAACCGTCGCGCCACACCCACTGGGCGGTGCCGGGCCAGCCACCGAACTTCTCCCCGTCGTCCGCGAACACCGCGAGGCGCCGGCCTGCATCACGCTCCGCACGGAGGAAGGTCTCGATCTCGCTCCAGGGCCGGAACGGAATGAGGTAGCGCAGCCGCTCATCGATGGGCAGCAGATCGACCGTCGCGGAGTCGTGCTCGGTGCGCCAGGGCCGGTCCAACTGTGCGCGCGAGAGTCCTGCGGCGAGGAAGTGCCGGTCATCGACGACCGCGTAGCGCACCCCGGTCGCGGCGAACGCGGTGGGAAGGTCGGGCTCCCACACCCGCTCGGTGAGCCAGGTGCCGGTCGCCCGCACACCGAAGTGCTCGGCGAGCCACGCTTGATGCCACTCGAGCTGCTGGCGCCGGTCGTCGGGCGAGAGCGTCGCGAGGATGGGCTCGTACATGCCGGCGCACCAGAGATCGATGCGGCCCGCATCGACCAGCGTCGCGATCTGTGCGACGCGTACCGGGTCGTGCGCGAGCATCCACTCCAGCAGTGGGCCGGACACGTGCAGCGCGAAGGGACCGACCTGCGCGTCACCCAGGGCCGACAGGAGCGGGGCATAGACCTGCTCGGAATGCTCCCGGAACACGTGATCGAAATTGCCCACCGGCTGATGCAGGTGGAAACCGAGGACGAGTTGCAGCGGCGCTGTCATGATCGGTGCGCTGCGATCGCGGATCGATAGGCCGTCACCCCGTCACCGCCGTCGGGATCCCCGCTGACGGCGCGCGCCAAGTGGGCAAGGAACGGGCCCTCCAACTCTGCCACGCGTCCCGCGCGCTCCATCGCCCAGCGCGCGTAGCGCAGCACGATGCCCACCTCGAGCCGCGTGAGATCGTCGAAGAACCACGCGCACGAGGTGAACATGCGATGGATCGCCCGCTCGAGCGCCTCATCGTCATCACGTGCCCCGCGCCGCAGTGCTGCGGCCAACCAGTCCAGCGCAGCCCGCAGCGGGGCCCGCCATGCCTGTGAGGGCCACGCGGCGCGATCGATCGCGCACCCGCAGTCGCTGCGCCAGCGCTCGACACCGTGCACACAGCTCCAGGACGACGGTGACACCACGGACACCGTGGTGGTCGCCGGGTGCTGCGCCAGATACGCCGCGAAGTTCGTGAGGCGCACACCCGGTCGATGCGTCAACGTGCTCACGGCGCGAGCCAACGCCATCTCACCGAAGGTGTGATGGTGCCCGAAGGTCTCGCCGTCGGTGGCGACCGCACGCAGTGGGCCGCCCGGCTCGGCGAGCCGGTCGGCGAGGCGGTCCCCATCGCGCAACAGATCACCGAACGCGATGTCGGCCGCGAGGGCGCCGTCGTACGCACAAAGCGCGATGGAGCGCCCGCCACCCGCCGCCCAGCGCCCCACCCCACCGCTGGGCGGCAGCCCCTCGACCTGATGCGGCGCCACGATGGTGAATCGGATCCCGGCTGCGGCGAGCACGTCGAGGGTCTCGTCGTCCACCGCCGTCTCGGGCAGCCACATCCCCTCGGGCACCCGCCCGAAGCGCTGTGTGAAGTCGGCGATCCCCCAGCGCACCTCGGCCTCCTTCTCGCGCCGCGACGCGAGCGGCAGGATCAGGTGGTGGTACGGCTGCGCGATGGCATTGCCGTGCCCCTGCGCCGCCGCGCACGATGCGCGGTCGCCAGCGACCATCGAGGCGAGCACGTCGGGGGCGAAGCGGTCCAGCCACCACGCCAAGGTCGGACCGACGTTGAAGGAGCAGTGCGCAAACAGGTTGAGGCGCCCCGCGTCGACGCCCGCGTCATCGAGCACGCGCGCCGCCCCGAAGGGGCGATAGCACTCGTCGGCGATGCGCTGATTCCAGTCGTGGAAGGGCGAGGCACTGCGCTCGCGCGGCACGCGGCCGGTCCACGGATTCTCACGTGGCGGCTGGTAGAAGTGCCCATGGACGACGACGGCCACCTCGGGCGTCACTGCCCGGCACCACCGGCGACGATCGCGCGCAGCTGCTCGACGATGCCGGGGAACACATCGTCGCGGGCCCGGAGCGACGCGGCCTCCGCGGCCCCGGCGTCGAGATCGCCGCCAGGCTCGAGCGCGCGCAGGAGACGGTCGCAGGCGTCGACGTGGAAGCGGATGCGCGTGGTGGCGTAGTCGGACACCTCGCCCGTCGAGAGGATGAACTGCCAGTCGCTGGACTGCGCGAGCAGCAGCTCACGGGCCGCCTGCGCGAGGATCGGGATCGCGGCCGTGCGACGCAGGGCGGACGGCGCGATGCGCCAGAACCGCTCCTCGAGCGGCCACAGCAGCTCCCAGGTCCACGCGACGAGCGGCGAGAGCCACATCCCCCAGTCGCCATCGCGCCCCCAGGAGCCGGGCGGCAGCTCGATCGGGGTCGCCACACCACTCGCGGCCACGTGCGCCGTCGCTGTCCGCGGCTCGACCGTCCCCGCGACCGCCAGGCGACGATACAGCGCCTCGATGAAGTCGATCCCCTCGGCCCACCAATGCCCGAACAGCTCCGCGTCGAAGGGGGCGACGATGACCTCTGACGCCGCATCGTCGGCCTGCTGTGCGACGACGTTCGCGAGCACCTCGACGAAGTGGCGCGCGTGCTCGTCGGCCCGCGCGAGTGCCGCGGCGGGATCGTAGGGCGCCTTGTCGCCGAGATCGACCTGCGCCCCGCTCACCTGCCAGAGCTTGAGCCCACCCGGGAAGCGGATCTTGTGGAACTCGTTGTAGAGCGCGTCGCCCGGATAGCCACCGTCGCGGCTCCAGATCTGGTACGACGACAGCGGATCACGCACCAACGCGCGCACACTCCGCTCGGGCGCGTGCTGCCCGATCCGCCAGTCGTGATAGGGCGCGTCCGGCGCCTCGACGGCCTCGCGTGCCGCCGCGCGATCCGCGTGCTCCGCGCCAGCCGCCGCCCGCCCGTACTGCTCCAGCGGCGCTCCGGCGCGCACAAGATGCGCATCGATCACCGTGTGCGTGTACCCGTACTCCGCGAGGAACGACTCGATCCCGGCCCGGTACGGTGCGCGCGGCGCGCTCGGCCACGGATCCCACGGCCCCGCCGGCCGATACGCACACTCGGGCATCCAGATCCCGGTCGCCGCGCGACCGAACAGCCGCTGATGCTCGGCGCGCCCGACGGCCAGCTGCAGGCGGATGCTCTCGTCGCGGGCGAGCAGGGGCAGGAAGCCATGCGTCGCCGCCGAGCTGAGCAGCTCCAGCCGTCCGGCCTCGGCCTGCGCGCGGAACTCCGCGATCAGGTCACCGCCCAGCGACTCGAAGAGGTCCGACAACCGCCGCCAGCGCGCCGACCACCACTGCGCGACCGGCACCAGGTGTCCCATGCCATCGCGCTGCAGTTCCGCCTCGGCGACGGCCGCGCGCGCCAAGCGCTCCGCGACGAACTGCCGGAACTCGGCGGCGAACTCGGGATGCGCGAGTTGCTGCGCGAGGATGGGAGTGACACCCAGGGTGATGGGCGCCGGGACCGCGTCCGCCGCCAGGCGCCGCAGCGACTCGATCAACGGCAGATAGGTATCGAGCGCGGCCTCGGACAACCAGTCGCTGCCGTGCGGCCAGCGTCCATGTTGCAACACGTAGGGCAGATGGGCGTGCAGCACGAACACGAAGCGCATGCGGGTCATCGGCGCACCGCCGCCGTGACGCGGTCGTAGAGCGCCGCGTACTGCGCGGCCGCCCGGGTCCAGCTGAAGTCGCGCCCCATGGCCCGCTGTTGCATGATCCGCCAGCGCTCGCGGTCGCGATACGCATCCAGCGCCCGCGCGATGGCCGCATCGAGCGCGGCCGGCTCGTAGGCGTCGAAGAGGAAGCCCGTCTCCCCGTCGCTGACGGTGTCGGCGATCCCGCCCACCCGGCGGCCGACCACCGGCGTCCCGTAGCGCTGCGCACGCATCTGCGTGAGCCCGCAGGGCTCATACTGGGACGGCATCAGGAAGAGGTCCGACCCGGCCATGAGGCGGTGCTCGAGCCGCTCCGTCCACACGAAGTCCACGGCCACGTGTTCGGGCCGACGCCGCGCGGCCCACATCAGTGCATCCTCGATGCGCGGCTCCCCGTGGCCGAGGATCACGAACTGCGCCTCGCCCTCCGCGAACGACCGGCAGCGCAGGATGAGGTCGAGCCCCTTCTGCGTGACGAGGCGACCCGTCAGCCCGAATACCGGCGCCCGCTTCCGCTGCGGCAGGCCGAAGGTGCGCTGCAGGGCCAGCTTGCAGCGCTCCTTGCCCTCGAGATCCTCGGGTGCGTACACCGCCGTGATCTCGTGATCGTCGCGCGGGTCCCAACGCGCTTGATCGATGCCATTGCACACGCCGATGAAGCGATCGCCGAGCGCGCGGAACACACCGTCGAGCCCGAAGCCACCGCCCGGCGTGCGCAACTCGTCGGCGTGGGTGGGACTCACCGTGACCACCGCATGACTGAACACCAGACCGGCCTTGAGGAAGTTGAGCTGCCCGTACCACTCGAGGGCGCCGGGATGCCAGTCCTCCCATGGGAGACCCACCTCGTTCATCACCGCGGGCGCGAAGTGCCCTTGGTACCCCGCGTTGTGCACCGACATGATGACCGGCGTGCCCGCGAAGGTGGCCCGCACGTCGCTGTGCGTCCCGATGTACGCGGGCACGAGCGCCGTGTGCCAGTCGTGACAGTGGAGCAGCACGGGCCCCTGGATCAGCCGCGGGACCCCCGCGAGCACGGCCCGCGCGAAGGTGGCGAAGCGCCGCGCGTTGTCGGGGTAGTCGTGCCCACCCTCGCCGTAGAGCCCGGCCCGATTGAAGAAGGCCGGGTGATCGACGAAGACCACACGCGGCCCCGGGGGCGGCTGCACTTCGCGGAAGAAGCGCACCTCCTCGCGACGGCCACCGACCCACACGTCGTAGGTGCGTCCCATGAGGGCAAGGTCGCCCGTGTGCTGACGCACCGCACGATACAGCGGCATGAAGACCACCACCGGCCATCCCGCCGCCGCCTGCACCTCGGCGAGGCCCCGCGCGGCCTCGGCCAGTCCACCGCTCCGGGCAAACGGGGAATACTCGGCGACCACGTGCACGATCGTGTACGGACGCGCCGCGCCCGCCGCGCCGGGCGTCGACGCGGCGTCGGCGCGTGTGATCGGGGTCCCGAGCGCGTCGGTCACGCGGTCGGCGGCGCGTCGCCCGTGCGGTCACGCCGCACCGAGGGCAGGTAATACTGCTCGACGTACTCGCGCACCATGCGCCGCGCCGTGAACCGCTGGCCGGCCGCGCGGATCGCGTGCTTCATCATGCGCAGCCACCCCAGCGGCAGGCCGCGCGCATTGCGCCCGTAGTAGAGCGGAACGACCTCGTGCTCGAGCAGCTCGTAGAACCGCTGCGCGGTGAACGCGTCGCCGTCGTGGCCAGGCGTCGGCGCGGGGATGGCCCAGCCGTTGTGCCCGTTGAACCCTTCCTCCCACCAGCCATCGACCGTCGAGAGTTGCGGCACCCCGTTGATCGCGGCCTTCATCCCGCTGGTACCCGACGCCTCCATCGGCACGCGCGGCAGATTCAGCCAGAGGTCCACCCCCTGCACGAGGCGATGCGCCAGGTGCATGTCGTAGTCCTCGAGGAACACGATACGCCCCTCGAACTCCGGGTCGCGCGCGAACTGGTAGATGCGCTGCAGGATCTGTTTGCCCGGTGCGTCCGCCGGATGCGCCTTGCCTGCGAAGACCAACTGCACCGGACGCAGCGGCGCCGTGAGGATGCGCCGCAGCCGCTCGGGGTCGTGGAAGGGCAGGTCGGCGCGCTTGTAGGTCGCGAAGCGCCGCGCGAACCCGACGGTCAGCGCCTGCGGGTCGAGCAGCACTCCCGCCCCGACGAGCTGCGGGAGCTCCAGCTGCCGTGCGGCGAACTTCGCGCGCGTCGCTTCGCGCGTCGCCCGCAGCAGCTCGTGCTTGAGCACCTGATGCGCGTCCCAGAGCGCGGTGTCGTCCATGCCGAGCACGGCGTCCCACATGGTCTCGTCATCGAGCCGCATGCCCCAATCGTGGCCGATCGTGCGATCCAGCAACTCCATCATCGCGTTCGCGGCCCAGGTCGCGAGGTGGACGCCGTTCGTGACGTGGCCGATGGGGACCTCGCGCACGTTCCGCTCCGGCCACAGGCACTGCCACAGCTCGCGCGTGACGTGACCATGCCGCATCGCGACCCCGTTCACGCGGCCGGCCAAGCGCATGGCCAGCGCCGTCATGTGGAAGGTGCCGTGATCGATCTCGGGATGGTGACCGAGCGCGAAGATCCGCTCGCGGGAGACGCCGAACCCGTCGAGGTACGAGCCCGCGCAGGCCTCGACCTGCGCCCGTTCGAACATGTCGTGCCCGGCGGGCACGGGCGTGTGCGTCGTGAATGTCGTGGTGCTCCGCAGCTCAGCGATCGCGTCGTCGAAGGCGACCCCCGCGTCGGTCAGCTCGCGAAGCCGCTCGAGCAGCATGAAGCCGGCATGTCCCTCGTTGGCGTGCCACGCCTGGGGCGCGATCCCCAGCGCCCGCAGCACACGCACGCCACCGACGCCCAGCACCCATTCCTGCCGCAGACGGTGCTCGGGCCCGCCGGCGTACAGCCGGGACAGCAGCGGCCGATCCGCGTCGTCGTTCTCGGCGAGGTCGGTGTCCAGCAGGTACACCGGCACCCGCCCCACCTGCAGTCGCCAGACTTTGATGTAGATCCGGCGCCCGACACTCTCGACGTGCGTGAGGTACTCGCGCCCGTCGGGCCCGGGCACGGGCGTCAGCGGTGTCGTCCCGAGATCGACGCGGTCGTTCGAGTCCTGCTGCCAGCCGTCCGCGCCGACGCGCTGGTCGAAGTAGCCCTCGCGGTACATGATGCCCACGCCGACCAGTGGGACCCCGAGGTCAGAGGCCGTCTTGCAATGATCGCCCGCCAGCACGCCGAGCCCGCCGCTGTAGATCGGCACCGAGCTGTGGAATCCGAACTCCGCACAGAAGTACGCGACCGTCCCGCCCGTCGCGTCGGGATACGACGCCGTGAACCACGTGTGCTCCGTCGACGCCTCCGAGCGCAGCCAGGCCATCACCGCATCGTAGCGTTCGAGGAACGCGCTGTCCGTGGCACAGAGCAACAGTCGTTCGGGCGAGACCTGCTGCAGGAGCGCGATGGGATTGTGACGCGAGCGGGTCCAGATGGGCTCGTCGACCATCTTGAACAACGCGCGCGCCTCGCGGCTCCAACTCCACGCCAGGTTGTTCGCGATATCGGCCAATCCCGCGATGCGGATCGGCAGTGTGGCAGGATCAGCGGGCATTCGTGTCGTGCAGGGTACGGTCGCTCAGTCGCGTGCACCGCGCCATCGCGACGGTGGGTCTACGAAGCGGTCGGCGCATCGACCAAGGTCACCGCGTCGGGTCGGTCGGGCACGACGCACAGGAACTCGAAGGGACCCTCGAGCACCTCATACGCATGCGGCACGCCGGCCGGGATGAACGTCGTGTCGTCAGCCGCGACCTCATGCCAAGTGTCCGCGATACGCAGCCGCGCACGCCCCCGGAGCACGTATTGCTGATGCTCCACGAGGTTGGTGTGCAGCGGCATCCCGCCACCGGCCTCCATCCGGAACCGGCGCAGGACGAACGAGGTGTCCCCGAGGGCGGGGCCCACGAGGACCTGGAGCGCGGTGCCGCGTCCCGCCGCGATGGGCGTGAAGGGCACCGATTCGGCGGCGCGGACGGTGGCGGGCGGGCGGGACGACATGGGCGGCGGGCGAGGGTCGGGGCAGCGGTCACGGACGACCGCTCTCGAACGATACACTGTGTGCGCCCCGCCGGGGCATCCGCCGCTGTCACGGAACCGTATGGCGCGGGTCCCGGGCGAGCCGCATACTTCCCCCATGCTGAGCCTCCTCCTTGCGGGCGCCCTCGCGGCGCTCCCCGCCCCCGCCGACTCCATCACGCCGGCCGACCTCCTCGCGCTCCGGACCGCCAGCGTCGCCGACCTCTCTGCCGACGGTCGTTGGATCGCCATGACGGTGACCGTCCGCCGCGACGGCCTCGGCGTCGAGGCCGCGCGGGACGGCGATCCCACCTACCTGCGCCTCACGCCCGCACAGCTCCTCGTGGTGGACGCGACGACGCTGGCCCAGCGAGCGGTCTTCGAGGGCAAGCGCCCGGTGCGGAACGTGACCTGGTCGCCCGACGGCACGCGCCTGGCCTGGCAGGAGCTGCGCGCCGGGCGCCTCGCACTGGTGGTGTGGGATCGGGCCACGGGGCGCAGCACCACGGCGGTGCTCCCCGCGGGTCACTACGTGGCTGAGAACTCCGAACTGCGCTGGGACGCGGACGGCAGCGCACTC
Source organism: uncultured Gemmatimonadaceae bacterium (assembly GCA_964503275.1). Taxonomy (GTDB): domain Bacteria; phylum Gemmatimonadota; class Gemmatimonadetes; order Gemmatimonadales; family Gemmatimonadaceae; genus DASRAP01. Next base: position 18,126 of record CAZCZO010000015.1, read on the forward strand.
CGTTTCGCGCTGCGCAGCGAGGCCTGGCAGCGGGCCACGGCCGCGCGCTTCGAGACGCTGGTGCGTGGCCCCATCACCCACCTGGGCGCGCCCGACGCCGAGCCGTTCCTCCCGTGGGAGGCCCTGCGCCGCGAGGCCAACCGCCGTGCGGTGGCCGAATGGCACGTCGCCTCGCAGCGGGTGCGGACCCTCATCCCCGAGGGGATGATCAGCAGCTGGGGCGTGTCCCCCGACGGTTCGCGGCTGTGGTGGCAGGACGACCTCACGACCAAGACCGACTACGCGACCATCATGGGGCGCGAGGAGCGCCTGCTGGCGCGGGTGGGGAGCGACACCGCATCCCGCGTGCTCTTCCCCTCGCTGCGGCAGCTCTCCGTGCAGTGGGCCGACGACGGCTCGCGCTACTTCTACGCTCGGGACGGCGCGATCTGGATGGGACGTCTCGGCCCGGCGGCCGACACCGGTCGCCGCCGGCTCGCGGCTCCCGACTCCATCCCCGCAGCGGACACCTCGGCCGCCGCGCGCGACCGGCGCGCGGCGACGCGCTGGTCCTTGGTGCGCAGTGCCGCCAAGGGCGACGCGGTGATCGCCTCGCGTCGCGACGCGCTGTATCTCATCGACACCAGCGGAACGATGACGCGTATCGCGGCGCTCCCGGACTCGACCGACACCGGCGCGGCCCGCCCGGCGGTGCTCGCGTGGTCGGCCGATGGGCGCACCGTGTACCTCAGTGCGAATGCCCGCGACCGCTGGGACCGCGGCGTCCTCCGCTGGGATCGTACGACGTCGACCCTCACGGAGCTCGCCCGCGATACCCTGACGCGGAGCGCCCTGCGGATCGCGGACGACGGCAGCCGCGTGGTGCTGAACATCGCGGCGCCGAACCGCCCGTCCGAACCCTTCGTCGTGGCGAGCGACTTGTCCGCACCACGCCGCCTGCTCGAGGCCGATCCCCGGCTCGACGCCCTGCCGCGGGCGAAGACCGAGCTGCTGCGCTACCTCGACGCCGATGGCACGCCGCAGTACGGAGTGCTGTACCGCCCCGCCACTGGGCGCGCGCCGTACCCGACGGTGTTCATCGTGTATGAGTCGTTCTTCGATGACGGCTGGGACGCGACCGCGAACTTCCTCGCCTCGCGCGGCTACGCCGTGGTCAAGCCCAGCGTGAGCTTCGAGATCGGCACCCCTGGCGTCGCGTGGCTCAAGGGCGTCACCGCGGCCGCCAACCATGTCATCGGAATGGGCATCGCCGACTCCGCGCGGCTCGGCGTGCACGGGGGCAGCTATGGCGGCTACGCGACCAATCTGCTCATCACGCAGACCAAGCGCTTCAAGGCCGCGATCAACATCGCAGGCAAGGTCGATGTGGTGTCGTTCTACACCGACTCGCCGCGGCTCGGCACGCGGAATACGCACGCCGCCGAGCGCAGTCAGGACCGCTTGGGTGCGACGCTCTGGGAGGCCCCACAGAAGTACTGGGAACACTCGGCCGTGATGTACGCGGACCGCATCACCACCCCGTTGCTGCTCATGACCGGCGGCGAGGACCACAACGTCCCGGCCCAGAACACGCGCGAGATGTACTACGCCCTGCGGCGGCTCGGCAAGACGGTGGAGTGGGTCAACTATGTGAACGGCGGGCACGGGACCCCGAACACCACCGAGGCGGAGTTCACGCACTTCCACCAGACCATGCTGGGCTGGTACGACCGCTGGCTGAAGCCGGCGGGCCGGATCGTGCCGTGACGGGCGGTCCGACCCCTATATTGTCGGCGTGATCCGCGACCTCCCCTCCCGTCCGCGGCGGAACCGCAAGTCGGCCGCCATCCGTGCGTACCACAGCGAGACCTCGCTGGGCGCGCAGCACTTGGTCTACCCCTTGTTCGTGCACGAGCGCGAGGCCGTCGAGCCGATCGCGTCGATGCCTGGTTGCGCGCGCCTCGGCCCCGAGGCCCTGCTGGCCGAGGTCGCCGCTGCGCGCGCGGTCGGCGTGAACAGCATCGTGCTGTTCCCGGCGATCGCCGAGTCGCTGAAGACGTCGACGGGGGACGAAGCGGCCAACCCTGACGGGTTGATCCCGCGATTGCTGCGACAACTGCGCCGTGAGTTCCCCGACCTGGTGCTGATCACGGACGTCGCCCTCGACCCGTACAACAGCGATGGGCACGACGGGATCGTGGCGCCCGACGGGCGGATCCTCAACGACGAGACGATCGACGCGCTGTGCCGGCAGGCACTGACGCAGGCCGCGGCCGGGGCCGACATCGTCGCGCCCAGTGACATGATGGACGGGCGTGTGGGCGCTCTGCGCGAGGCCCTCGACGACGCGGGCCACACCGAGGTGTCGATCCTGTCGTACACGGCCAAGTACGCCTCGGGGTTCTACGGTCCCTTCCGCGATGCGCTGGATTCCGCGCCGCGCTTCGGCGACAAGAAGACGTATCAGATGGACCCTGCCAACGCGCGGGAAGCGCTGCGAGAACTGCAGTTGGATGAGGAGGAGGGCGCGGACATCGTGATGGTGAAGCCCGCGGGGCCGTTCCTCGACATCATCCGGTTGCTGCGTGACCACACGACGCTGCCCATTGCGGCGTATCAGGTCAGCGGCGAGTATGCGATGCTCAAGGCCGCGAGCGCGAACGGCTGGCTGGATGAACGCCGGGTGGTGCTGGAGTCGTTGTTGGGGATCCGACGGGCGGGGGCAGATGTGATCTTCACCTACTATGCGCGCCGTGCCGCAGAGTGGATGGCCGAGCAGCCGTAGCGGCCTCGTCCACGCGCCGACCGCAGTGCGCGAACCGAGGTGCCCATGGATACGCGGGATCATTGGGATGCGGTGTACCAAGCGAAGGGTCCGGAGCAGCACAGCTGGTTCCACGCCGAAGCGCGCCTGTCGCGGCGGCTGATCGAACGGGTGGCCCCGTCCCGCGACACACGGATCATCGACATCGGCGCGGGTGCCTCGCAGCTGGTGGACAGTCTGTTGGACGTGGGGTATCACGCGATCACGGTGCTGGACATCGCGCCGGCGGCCCTGGAGATCGCGCAGCGGCGACTCGGGTCGATCGCCAGCACGGTCTCGTGGCGGGTCGGCGATGTCTGCTCCGCGGGATTGCCGCCGCGCTCCTTCGACGTGTGGCACGACCGTGCCGTGTTCCACTTCCTCACGGACCCCGCCGACCGCGCGGCCTACGTGCGCGAGTTGCAAGGGGCGCTGTGCCCAGGCGGGCACGTGATCCTGGCGACCTTCGCCGACAGTGGACCCCTCAAGTGCAGCGGGCTTCCTGTGGCCCGATACTCCGCCGAGGAGCTGCACGCGGAGCTGGGGCCCAGCTTCCACTTAGTGGAGAGCCACCGGGAGATCCACCACACGCCAGCGCGCGCGCAGCAGTACTTCACGTATGTGGCGTGTGAGTATGTGGGGGGGCGTGGGACCTAGGCACCTTCGCGTGAACCCGGCGAGCCCGCCCCGCCGTATGTTCCATACGTGAGCAAGCCGACCCCGCCCCTGCCACCGACCCTGCACCAGCAGTACGACCCCATCCGCCTCCTCGGGGCCGGCGGCATGGGCACCGTCTGGCTGGTGCGCGACCGCATCCTCGACCGCTTGGTCGCCCTCAAGGTCCTGCGCGACGACCTGACCGCCGAGTCCGACCGCGAGCGCTTCCTGCGCGAAGCCCGGACGGCGGCCCGACTCGTGCACCCGCATATCGTCCCCATCTTTCGGGCCGGAGAGGCCGATGGGGCCACCTGGTTCACGATGGCCTTCGTGGACGGTGAGTCGATGGGCGACCGCCTGCGCGACCGCGGCCCGCTGCCGGCGATCGATGTGGCACGATCGTTACGTGAGGCGGCGTCGGCCCTCGCCTACGCGCACGCGCGCGGCGTGATCCACCGCGACGTGAAGCCGGACAACCTGCTCCTGGACCGCGAGTCCGGCCGCACGCTGGTCACCGACTTCGGCATCGCCCGCGACGTCAGTTCGGCGGCCTCGGCGCTGACCACCGACGGGAACGTGCTCGGCACCGTCGCCTTCATGAGCCCCGAACAGGCCTCCGGCGACCCGCTCGATGGGCGCAGCGACGTCTATGCGCTGGGCGTCGTGGGCTTCCTGGTGCTGTCGGGCAAGCTGCCCTTCGACGGCACGCCGCAGGCGATCCTCGTCTCGCACGTGACCAAGGCGCCGCCGCCGCTGCAGTCCGTGTTGCCGAGCGTGCACCCGCTCCTGGCGCGGGTGATCGACCGCTGCCTGCTCAAGGCACCCGCTGAGCGCTACGAGAGCGCCGAAGGCCTCGCCGCCGCGATCGACGACGCGATCGACGCCATGCGCGAGACCCCGTCGCCGCGCCAGTCGTCGGGCCGCGCCACAGCACTGTCCGAGGCCGACGCGATGATCATCTGGCAGCGCGCGGCCCAGTTGCAGGCCGAGGCCGCCCACCGGATGGAGCGCACGATGTCGATCCGCCGGGCCAGCTCGACCGATGGGGCCGCCGGTGCGTCGGACGGCAGCTTTGACACGGCCGACGTCGAGGCCGCTGCGGTCGAGGCCGGAATCTCGCGGCAGTATGTGGCCCTGGCGATCGCCGAGCGCGCCAGCGAGAATGCGCCCGCGCCACTGGTGGTGGGCGACGCCGAGGACCGCCGCGTGACCTCGTTGCTCGGCGTCACCGTCCGCGGGATCAGCGTCGCGCGCCTGATCCCGGCCGCGCCGCGCGACGTCTTGTCGTCACTGCGACGCATCGCCACGGCGCAGCCCTACTGGTTGGAGCTCGACGAGATCGTCGGCGGCCACCCGCTCGACGGGGGCATCCTGCGCTTCCGCGTCCCGACCTACACCCAGCTCATCGCCAAGCTCGGGGGCTCGGGCGTGATCCCGCCACTCGGCCACCGCTGCAACGAGATCGACCTGCGGCTGCTCAACATCTCCCTCGCCACGCGGGGGACCGTGGAGGCACCGGCGACCGAGCTCGTCGTCAGCGGCGACCTGCGTGACGGGCTGCGCAAGAACGTGACGGTCAGTCAGCTGGTGCAGATGGGGGGCGGGACGGTCGGCGCCACGGTCGGTGCCGGCCTCGGGGTGATGACCGGCTTGTCGGCCCTCGCCGCGTTGCCCGCCGTGGTCGCCGCCGGCGCGGGCGTGCTGGTGTCGCGCTGGGGCTACCGCGCCGCGTTCCGCACCGGCGTGCGCAAGACGCAGCAGGAACTCGACGGCCTGCTCCGCGCCGTGCAACGGGCCGTGACCGAGGACGCGATCTTCGGCGGGCCGCCGACCAGCGCCTCGACCGGTCCCATCCGCCGCGGAGACGACCCGACGGCGGCGCTGCTGCTCATGCAGTAGGCGCGGCCGTCGAGAGCGGGCGGAGCAGCGTGCGCACATCGGTGCCGATCCGCACGGCGATCGCGTCCAACGGGAGGTCGTTGGCGTCGGTCCCGAAGGGCTCTTCGATCTCGGTCGCCAACAGCTCGAGACCCATCGTCGCGAAGAACGTGAACATGCTGGCGATCACCGTGCCGTAGCCGAACTCCTCGACGAGCCCGAACGGCATGACGAAGGCGTAGAGCAGCACGAACTGCTTCACGTAGGAGCTGTATGACTGCGGGATCGGTGTGCGATGGATGCGCTCGCAGCCGCCGGTGACGTCGTTGAAGGCCTGCACCAGCGGCATCAACGTCAGCCGGGCGTCGGCGGGCAGGACCCCGGCGGCGACGTCGCGATGCAGCGCATGCGACAGCTGGCGCAGGAGTTCGTTCGGCACGTGGTCGTCGCCGACCCTGTCCAGCGACCGCAGATGATGCGCGAGCGCCGCCGGGTATCGCGCAAGCACGGCGGCATACTCGGCACGCTCCGGAGCGCCGGCCGGGAGCGCCGCATCCAGGTAGTGCGCCACCCCGCGCGACACGTTCACCAACTGCCCCCAGAGCCGACGCCCCTCCCACCACCGATCGTACGCCGTATTGGTGCGGAAGACCAGCAACAGGCCGAGGATGATCCCGAGGATCGACAGGAAGCTCGGGCCCAGCGGTACCGCGACCTTGAAGTAATCCGTTTCGACCCACACGACCAGCGCGGCCCAGGCGCCGGCCCCGAGGACATCGAAGAACAGCGTCCGGAACACGCGGCTCTTGGGGATGTCGAGCAGGATCCGCGCCCAGTTCTTCGGGTCGTAATTGATCATCCGTTAAACTTATGGGGTCTCGCACCCGCGGAGTCCCGATGTTCGTTCGACGCGTTACGCTCGCCGTCGCCGCTGTGATCCTCGTCGCCGCTCCCGTGCGCGCCCAGGGCGGGCGCGGCGGCGCGAGCACCCAGATCCCACCGGGCGCCAGCTGCCCCGCCGGCATGACCGAGGTCCGCCCGCTCAACTGCCAGGCCCCGACGATGCCCCCGCCGAGCATCGTCGATTACCGACCGCGCTCCACCTTGGTCGTGCCCGAGCATCCGGTTCCGCGCGCGAAGTTCCCGGCCATCGACTACCACGGGCATCCCACCGGCCAGCTCAACTCGGCCGAGGGGCTGGACCAGCTTCGCGCCGCGCTGGATTCGATCGGCGTCCGCGTGATGGTCGTGGCCAACAACACCCGCGGACCGCTGCTGGCCGAGTACATGACGCGCATCCGCGCGCACCCCACCATGCGCGACCGCGTGCGCGTGCTGACGGGGATCGACCTCAGCGGCGTGGGACCCGGCTGGGCCGAGCGTGCCGTGGCACAGCTCGAAGCCGATGCAGCCGCCGGCGCCGTCGGGATCGGCGAGATCGGGAAGCAGTTCGGCCTCTCGACGCGCAAGGCCGACGGCTCGCGGCTGCGCATCGACGACCCCGACCTCGACCCCATCTGGGCGGCGGCGGCGCGGCTGCGACTCCCGGTGTTCATCCACACGGCCGACCCGCAGGAGTTCTGGCAGCCCATCGATTTCAACAACGAGCGCTGGCTGGAGCTCGCGCTGTTCCCCAATCGCCGCTACTCACCCGAGACCTCGCCGTCGTTCGAGCAGTTGATGACCGAACGCGACAACCTCATCCGCCGGCACCCGCGCACGACCTTCGTCATCGCGCACCTCGGCTGGCATGCGAACGACCTCGCGCGGCTCGGCAAGCTCTTCGACGAGATGCCGAACCTGCACGCCGAGCTGGGCGCGGTGCTCTACGACATCGGGCGGCAGCCGCGCACGGCCCGTGACTTCTTCATCAAGTATCAGGACCGCATCCTGTTCGGGAAGGACTCCTTCCAGCCACAGGAGTATCCGTACTTCTGGCGCGTGCTCGAGACGGCCGACGACTACTTCGATTACTACCGCAACTACCACGCCTACTGGAAGCTCTACGGCATCGCGCTGCCGGACGAGGTGTTGAAGAAGGTGTACTTCGGCAACGCGCTGCGGATCACGCCGGGGATCCCGCAGCAGGGCTGGCCGCGGTGAGCCCGCTCGCCTAGTGCCGCGGGCCTATCGCGCGGCCCTGCTGCTGCTCGCGTTGCTCGTGCTGGGCAGCGGGGTCCTGGGCGTGGTATCGGCGTTGTTCCTCGAGGGCTGGCCGCTGCTGCGTGGCGTCGCGAACGGACTGGTCGCGATCGGCCTCGGCGGCTGGCTGACCTGGGTGGTGCTGACGGAACGCTGGCCCCGCTGGATGGCGTCGCTGCTCGGGGAGGACGACGCGGTGTGACGCGCGCCGCCACCCATCAGCGACGCGTGGTCTCCTCGCGGATCGCCGCGATGCGGTCGCCTTCCATGATCGCGTCGACCACCTCGATGCCCTCCACGACCTCGGCGAACACCGTGTAGTCGCGCAGCAGCCGCGCGTTGTCGCGGAGATTGATGAACCACTGCGCGTCGCCGGTGTCGTGCCCGCGCGTGCTCATCCCGATCGTCCCGCGCGGGTGCGGGATGGTCCCCAGCTCGTCGCGCAGGAACGCCGCGAGGCCGACATACTCGTTGGCCAGCGGGCTGCCGCCCTGCACCACGAAGTCGTGCTCCACCCGGTGCCAGGTGAGCCCGTCGTAGTAGCCGCGGCGCGCGAGGGCGAGGATGCGCGCGGCCATCATCGGGGCCACATCGCCGCGCAGGCGGACCGTGAAGTGCCCGCCCCCGTGCTCGGCGGCCATTTCGACGCGCAGGTAGCGCGGTGCGCCGAGCGCGAGCGCGACGAGGTCGGGCGGCGCCTCGACAGTGACCCGTGGCGGGCGATCCTCCGTGGCGGGCCGCCCCGCGACCGCGAGCAGGGCGACCCGGACATCGTGCGCGGAGGCATCGCCCCGGGCGACCCAGCGCGCAAATGCCGCGAGGGCGCGCGTTGCCGCCTCGGGGGCCGTCGTGCCTCGCAGGGCGAGTGCGGCGACCCGGACCACCTGCGCCGCACTGTCATCCAGCGCGCGGATGAATGTTGCATCGTCGGCGCGGCCGGCGAGCTCGCTGAGCCCGGTGAGGGCCGCCTCGCGCACGTTGGGGTCTGCGTCGGTCACCAGCGAGCGGAGCACGGCCGTGTCGCGGAGCTGGCGCGCCGCGCGGGCGGCCGCCCGACGAAGCGCGGGATGTGCGTCGCTCGCGAAGCGGGCCACCTGGCGACCAGCGACGGCCGGGGTGGTGTGCGCGAGAGTCTCCAGCCCCCGGGCGGCGGCGTGCCAGCTCACCCCATCGCGCAGACGACGATCGCGGTCCGCGGGCAGCGTCGCGATCCACTGCTCGGCCTGTGCGGCCAGGCGCCCGTCTGCCGCACAGCGCGCTGCGCCCAGCTCGGCCGCACGGAGCCGCACGACCCATGAGGCATCGCCGAGCGCCGTGAGGATGTCGTCACAGCTCGAACGCGGCGTCAGCGCTCGGAGTCGCAGGCGCCAGGCGGGTTCGGGCCACTGGGGCGGCAGCGGGAGCGCCGCGAGCGAATCGCGGGCCACGAACCGGGGATCCCGGATCCGCTGGACGGCACGCCACGCGAGCGCCTGCACGCGTGCGTCGGGATGCGTGGCCGCGCGTCGGAGGGCCACATCGGTACTGTCGCGCCGGTCCTCGGCGAGCAGGACGGCGGTGATGAGCGTGGAGTCGGCCGCACTCAGCGGCCGTGGTGCCTGCGCGTGCAGCTCGCCCGCAACACGGGCCGCCAACGCCATCGCGAGGAGGATGCGCATCCACGGAAAACGAGTCGCCCGGCCCAGCGTCCGCAAGGGTGGGCAGTGGCGGCGCTCGGGACGGCGCTGGCGCTCGCGTACGCCGTGACCCGGCGATACACTACCTGCGACGGTCGCCGCAGCGTCGCATCTTCCACCCCGCGTGAGCGCTCGTGTCCCCCCCATCGAGTTCTGAGAACGACCGCCCGCCCCGCCGACGCAGTCGTCCGACCCGCGTCGCCGGGGCGGAGCCTGCGAGCGGCGCGTCGTCGGGTCGCGGGCGGTTGTCGCAGTTGCCGAGCATCGCCGCGCGCGCGGCGCGGATCGGGGGCTGGATCCTCGATGTACGGTCCCGGACCGTTGAGTGGTCGCCCGAGATGTACGACCTGCTGGACTGGTCGGGGACCGAGCCACCGTCCCTAGCCGATGGGCTCGCGTTATACGCACCGGCCAGCCGCGCTGCCGTCACGGCCGCGTTGGACCGTGCCTGCGAGGTCGGCGAGGCCTTCGACCTCGAGCTCGAGATGCTGTCGTTCCGCGGCCGGGTCATGCGGGTCCGCGCCGTGGCCGAGGTGGTCCTGACGCCCGACGGCGCGCCCGAACGGGTGGTCGGCGCCTTTCAGGACATCACCGCGCTGCATCAGTCTCGCGCGGAGGCACTCGAGCTTGCCGAGCGACTCTCGCTCACGCTCGACGCGATGTCCGATGCCTTCTTGACCGTCGACACCGAGTGGCGCTTCGCCTATCTCAACGCGCACGCCGAAGCGCTCGTCGGACGGTCGCGGGAATCGCTCATCGGCCGTTACATCTGGGACGAGTTCCCCGACGGGATCGGCTCGCCGTTCCAGATCGCCTACGAGCGGGCGATGGCCGAGCAAGTGGCCGTGGAGTTCGAGGCCTACTACCCCGCGCCGCTGGACAAGTGGTTCGTGGTGAAGGCGTACCCGTCGTCGCAGGGCCTCGCGATCTACTTCCGCGATGTGACCACCTTGCGAGCGGCGGCGGAGGCGATCCGGACCAGCGAAGAGCGCTTCCGCGTGCTCAGCCGGGCCACGACGGACGCCATCTGGGACTGGGACCTCGCCACGGACGCGCTGTGGTGGAACGACAGCTACGCCTCGCGCTTCGGCCTTCGCAGTGGCGATGCCACCGACGCAACGCGCAGCGGCTGGATGACGCGGATCCATCCCGACGATCGCGAGGCGGTGAGCCAGGCGATCCAGGCGGTCCTGGACCACGGCGGCTCCAGCTGGACGCATCAGTACCGGCTGCGTGGCGGGGGTGGGCGCGAGTATGTGGTGCTCGACCGCGCCGAGGTGGTCCGCGACACCGGCGGCACCGCCGTTCGGATGATCGGGGGCCTGACGGACATCACTGAGCAACTGCGGCGCGATGCGACGATCGCCGAGCACGCGGCGCTGTTGGACCAGACCCAGGACGCGATCCTCGTCCGCTCGCTCGACAACCGGGTGCAGTACTGGAACCGTGGCGCGGAGCAGATCTATGGGTGGACGGCCGAGGAGGCCGTGGGCCGGCCGGTCGCCGAGTTGCTGTACGACGACCCCGAGCCGCTGTACCGCGCGACCGCCGAGGTGCTGACGGCGGGGACCTGGTCCGGCGAGCTGCTGCACCGGACCCGCGACGGCCGTCGCGTGACGATGTTCGTGCGCTGGTCCCTGCTGCGGCACGCCGATGGCCGCCCCCGCGCGATCCTGGCCATCAACACCGACATCACCGAGCGGCGACGGATCGAGCAGCAGTTCCTCCGTTCGCAGCGGATGGAGAGCATCGGGACCTTGGCGGGTGGCATCGCGCACGACCTGAACAACGTGCTCGCGCCGATCCTCATGTCGATCGAGGTGCTGAAGCGCGACGAGCGCGATCCCGAGCGCCTCGCAACGCTTGGCGCCATCGAGTCCAGCGCGCAGCGTGGCGCCGCGATGGTGCGCCAGGTGCTCACCTTCGCCCGGGGCATCGACGGTGAGCGGGTCGAGCTCGCGGTCGCGCCCCTGCTCGAGGACGTGATGCGGATCGTGAACGACACCTTCCTCAAGTCCATCGAGGTGCACTGCGAGATCGGCCCCGACATCTGGACCGTGCGCGGCGATCCCACGCAGTTGCATCAGGCGTTGCTGAACCTCTGCGTCAACGCGCGCGATGCCATGCCACAGGGCGGGCGGCTCGACCTGCGCGCCACGAACCTCACGCTCGATGCGCAGTACGCGGTCGGCTCGCCCGACGCCACGGTCGGGCCCTACGTGATGTTCGAGGTGGAGGACACCGGTATCGGCATGTCGGCGGAGACGCTCGAGCGCATCTTCGAGCCGTTCTTCACGACGAAGCCTCCAGGCGAAGGGACCGGGCTGGGCTTGTCGTCCACGTTGGCGATCGTGCGCAGCCACGGCGGCTTCGTGCGGGCGTACAGCGAACCCGGTCGTGGCAGCCGGGTGCGCATCCATCTGCCCGCGCTCACGGCCGCGTCGCCCGCGGCGTCCGACGCGCCCACCGACGGACTGCCCCGTGGCCACGGCGAGTTGATCCTCGTCGTGGACGATGAACCGTCCGTCCTGCAGATCACCCAGGAGACGTTGGCGGCGTTCGGCTACCGCGTGCTCACCGCGGCCGACGGGGCGGAGGCCGTCAGTCTCTACGCGCAGCGGCGTGGCGAGATCGCGCTGGTCCTCACCGACATGATGATGCCGGTGATGGACGGGCTCGCGACGGTGCAGGTCTTACGCCGCATCGATGCTGGCGTGCGCATCATCGCCGCCAGCGGCCTGCAGACCGACGACCGCCGCGCGCAGATCGCGGCGGCCGGCGTGCGCTTCCAGCTGAGCAAGCCGTTCACGGCCGAGGTCCTGCTCCGGACGATCCGCCTCGCGCTGCGCGATGTCACCGACTGACCGCTTCGCCCGGCGCACGCTTCGCCTGCGGGCGCGCGCCCTCACGATCACGCTGATCTACGCGGCCTTCGCGTCGCTGTGGATCCTGTTCTCGGACGCGGCGCTCGCGGCCGTGGTCCGCGACCCCGCGCGGCTGGTCCAGCTCAGCGTGGTGAAGGGCATCGCGTTCGTGACCGTCACCTCTCTGCTGCTGCTCCTGTTGTTGCGGCGGGCCTTCACGGCGATCGGACGTGGCTACAGCGAGCTGGCGGCGCGGGGCGAGCAACTGCGGGCGAGTGAACAGCAGCTCGCCACGCTCCTCGGCGCGGCGACCGACAGCATCCTTGCCGTCGACCACAGCGGCCGGATCGCCTTCGCCAATGCGGCCGCCGAGCGGCTCTTCGAGCAGGACGCGGGCGCGCTGAGCGGGCGGAGCTTCGGCGAGCTGCTCTCGCGGCCCGTCCCTCTGGCACCGGGCGCACTCTCGCTGACGCGGCGCTCGAAACGGGGCGAGACCGTCCCCCTCGACGCGACGGTGGCGGCCCTCCCGGACAGCACGGCGCCGGGCTTCCTGGTGGTCCTGCGCGACAGCACCGTGCGTCGGCGTCAGGCCGCCCTCCTCGCCGGCCAGCGACGCATCCTTGAGATGATCGCCGTCGGCGAGCCGCTGTCGCATTCGCTTGACGCGCTGGTGCGCTTCCTGGAAGCGCAGAGCCCGGGCAGCCTGTGCTCCGTATTGCTGCTCGACGAGACCGGGACCCGGCTACGGCATGGCGCGGCGCCGTCGTTGCCGCCCGAGTATGTGCGCCTGATCGACGGCGAGGCGATCGGCCCCAACGCGGGGTCCTGCGGGACCGCGGCGTTCCGTGGCAGCGCAGTGGTGGTCGAGGACATCGCGGTCGATCCGCTCTGGAGCGCCTATCGTGAGGCGGCGCTGCCCCACGGCCTCCGGTCCTGCTGGTCCACGCCGATCCGCGCGAAGGACGGGCGCATCCTCGGCACGTTCGCGATCTATCACCGCCAGCCCGCGCGTCCCGAGCCGCAGCACCAGCAGCTCATCGAGATCGCGACGCAGTTGGCCGCGGTGGCGATCGATCGTGCCCGCGTCGAGCACGACCTGCACGACGTCGAGGGCCGGCTGGCGGCGGTGGTCGAGCATCTGGGCGAGGGGCTCATCATCGCCGACGCGTCCGAGGCGACGCTGCATCTGAACCCGGCGGCGGCCTCCTTGCTCGGCGTCGAGCCGGACGCACGGACCATCGCGCAAGCGCGGCTCTACGAGCTGTTCCGCCTCACGACGATGGACGGGCACACGGTCGCCCACGATGCGTGGCCGCTGGCCCGGGTGCGTCGCGGCGATGTGCTGCAAGGCGAGGAGTTCACGCTGTCCCGGCGCGACGGCGCGTGGGAGCGCGTCGTCGCGTTCACCGGCCGGCGGGTCGCCTACCTCGACGGGGCCTCGATCGCCTTCCTCACGTTGCGCGACGTGACCGTCCGGACCCGGGCGCAGCGGCTGTTGATGGAGACCCAACGCGACCTCGAGTACAAGGTCGAGGAGCGGACGGCCGCGCTCCGCGAGGCCGTGGCGCACGCGGAGTCGGCCGATCGGATCAAGTCAGCCTTCCTCGCGACGATGTCGCACGAGCTGCGGACCCCGCTGAACTCGATCATCGGCTTCACCGGGATCGTGCTGCGGGGGCTCGCCGGCCCCCTGACCGACGAGCAGACGAAGCAATTGTCGATGGTGCGCGGCAGCGCTCACCACTTGCTCGACCTGATCAACGACGTGCTCGACATCTCGAAGATCGAGGCCGGACAGTTCGAGGTCCGCGCACAGCCCTTCGCACTCGACGACGCGATCACGTCGGTGGTGAACACGCTGGCGCCGATGGCCGAGCGCAAGCAGTTGGGGATCGTGGTGACGGCACCGGTGGAGCTGCCGCCGATCGTGAGCGACCGTCGGCGGGTCGAGCAGATCCTCCTCAACCTGGTGAACAATGCGATCAAGTTCACCGAGGTGGGGGAGGTCCGCGTGGTGGTGACCTCCGTCACACCGCCACCGGGCACCGACGTGGCGGCCCAGCCGCGCGTCCGCATCGACATCGAAGATACCGGGGTCGGTATCGCGGCCGATGATCTTCCGACGCTGTTCACGCCGTTCCGCCAGCTGGACAGTGGGTTGGCGCGCCAGCACGAGGGGACCGGGCTGGGTCTGGCGATCTGCCAGCGGCTCGCGCATCTGCTGGGCGGGAGCATCACCGCGTGCAGTACCCTCGGTGTCGGTAGTAGATTCTCCGTGGAGCTCCCTCTCGTCCCCACGGAGTGATCGATGGCCCCGACGATCCTGCTCATCGAGGACAACGAACAGAACCGATACCTGACGACCTTCCTGCTGGAGCAGCGTGGGTACCGGGTCGAGACGGCCGTGGATGGGCCCTCGGGTGTCGCGATGGCCGCGCAGAGCGCACCGCTGGCGATCCTGCTCGACATCCAGCTGCCCGGGATGGACGGCTACCATGTGGCGGCGGCCCTGCGCGCGTTGCCCGCGCACCGGAGCACGCCGATCATCGCGGTGACGTCGTATGCGATGTCCGGCGACCGCGAGAAGTCGCTGGCCGCCGGCTGTTCGGGCTACATCGAGAAGCCGATCGACCCGGACACCTTCGTGGACGAGATGGAGCGCGCGATCGGAGGCACGGCGTGACCGCGCGCATCCTCGCCGTCGACGATCACGTCGAGAATCTCTATTACCTGAGCGCGCTGTTCTCGGGGGTCGGATTCGAGGTGATCGAAGCGGCGAACGGCCACGAGGCGCTCGCGCGGGCGCGGACCTCGCCGCCCGACGTGATCATCTCGGACCTGCTCATGCCCGAGATGGACGGCTACTCCCTGCTGCGCGAATGGAAGCGGGACGATGCACTGCGTGCGGTCCCGTTCATCGTGTATACCGCGACGTACACGCACAGCGACGACGCGCGGCTGGCCCGGGAACTCGGCGCCGACCTGTTCCTCATCAAGCCGATGGACCCCGACGCGCTGCTGGCGGCGGTGCGGGAGGTGCTGCAGCGGCATGCGGTCGAGGCCACCGCACGACCGCGGCTCGACGAGCAGGAGACGATGCGGCTCTACAGCGCCGCGTTGATCCGCAAGCTCGAAGAGAAGTCCAGCGCCTTGGAGCAGACCAATCAGGCCTTGCGCACCGAATTGGGTGAGCGCCTGCGGGCCGAGCGTGAGCTGACCGAGGCGCGGGCGCGGCTGGCCGATCTGATCCACTCGATCGACGGCGTCGTCTTCGAGCTGGATGCCGAATCGTTACAGGTCCGTTTCATCAGTGAGCAGGCGACCCGGCTCCTCGGGCTCCCGGCGCGCGCGTGGACGGAGTCCCCCGACGCGTGGAGTGCGGTCCTGCACCCCGACGACCGCGAACGCGGGATCGCGCTGCTCCGGGCCTGTGCCGACCGCGGCACCGGCGGGTCCGGCGAGCTGCGGCTGTTGCACCGCGACGGGTCCAGCGTGTGGGTGCGCATGGTGCTCTCGCCGTCGCAGCGCCAGCAGTGGCAGACCCTGCTGCGCGGTCTCATCGTCGATATCACCGAGGAGCGCGAGGCCGCCGCACGCTTGCGGCAGCAGGATGCGCTCGTCCGGATCGCCGGCGACACGGCGCGCATCGGCGGCTGGCGGCTCGACGCGGGCGGCGACACGCTGGCCTGGTCCGACGAGACGTGCCGGCTGCATGGCGTGCCGCCGGGCACCGCGGTCTCGCTGGACGAGGCGATCTCCCATTACGCCCCGGAGTACCACGACGACCTGCGCTCGGCCGTGGCGCGCTGCTTCGACGACGGCACCCCCTTCGACCTCGAGGCCGAACTGCTCGGCGACACCCCGCGTCGTCGGTGGGTCCGGGTCATCGGGGAAGCAGTGCGCAACGACGACGGCGGGATCACCGCCATCCAAGGGGCCTTGCAGGATATCCACGAGCGCCGCACGCTCGAGCAGCAGATGTTCCGCGCCCAGCGGATGGAGAGCATCGGCACGCTCGCCGGCGGCATCGCGCACGACCTCAACAACGTCCTCGCGCCCATCGTGATGGCCGTGGACCTCCTGCGGGCAGAGACCACGGACCCCGAGACCCTGGAGACCATCGACCTGATCGGCAGCAGCGCGCGGCGCGGCGCCGAGATGGTGCGGCAGGTCCTCACCTTCTCGCGTGGCATCAGTGGACGGCGCGTCCCCTGCGACCCGCTCGCGGCGCTGCGGGACGTCGCGGCGATCATCGCGGACACCTTTCCCAAGGGGATCACGCTCAACGTGCGCACCGGCGACATCGCCGGGCACATCCTGGGCGACGCGACACAGCTGCATCAGGTCCTGCTCAACCTCTGTGTGAATGCGCGCGATGCGATGAGCGGGAGCGGGACCCTGACGCTCGCCGTGGAACCGGTGACCGTGGACGCCCAGTTCGCCGGGATGACGCTCGGCGCGCGCGAGGGCGACTATGTGCGCTTCGAGGTGCGCGATACCGGCACCGGCATCGCGCCCGACATCCTCGAACACATCTTCGATCCCTTCTTCACCACCAAGGAGGTCGGACGCGGCACCGGACTGGGGTTGGCGACGACGCAGGCGATCGTGCGCAGCCACGGCGGCTTCCTCACGGTGTACTCCGAGCCGGGCAACGGCGCGTGTTTCCGTGTGTACCTCCCCTTGGACACGGGCGTGGTCAGCGAGACCGCCCGCGATGGCGACGCGGAGGACAGCGCCGAACTCCGCGGCGCCGGGGAGTCGGTGCTCGTGGTGGACGATGAGGTGACGATCCGCCGGGTCACCCGCCAGACCCTCGAAGCGGCGGGCTATGCGGTGCTCGAGGCCGCCGACGGCTCGGAGGCCCTCTCGACCTTCCTCCTGGAGCGGGATCGGATCGACCTGGTCCTCACGGACATGATGATGCCCGTCATGGATGGGGGCCGCCTGATCCGTGTCCTGCGCCGCCTGGCGCCGACGCTGCCGGTGATCGGCGCCAGTGGACTCGCCGAGGGGGCACGGCCCGTCGGCAGCGACGAAGAGCAGCCGCAGCAGTTCCTGGCCAAGCCCTTCACAGCGCACGCGCTCCTGCGCGCGGTGCGGAGCGCCCTCGAGTCGCGGGCCTGAACCACCGGTGACGACACGGAACGACGAGGTCCGGCGCGATGCGCTGCACTCGCTGGTGCTCGAGCAGATGGATCGCGCCGTGATCGCCAGCGACGAAGACAAGCGCATCATTTTCGCCAACACCACCGCGAAGGCGTGGTTCCGCGGGCTGCCGTCGCCGAGTGCCGACGACCGGGAGTGGTCGGCGCAGTACGGGTTGGTCGAGATGGACGGCGTCACGCCGCTGGCGCTGGAGCGCAACCCCATGTTCCGAGCCTTCGGCGGGGAGTCCTTCGCCGGAGCCGAGTTCCGGGTGCTCCGCGATGGTGCCACGCCCCGCTATGTCCGCAGTACCGGCGGCCCCTTGCTCGGCGCGGACGGCCAGCGCCTGGGTGCGATGGTCGTGGTCGAGGACATCTCGGAGGCACGGCGGGCGCAGGCGCAGCTCATGCACGCCCAGCGCCTGGAGAGCGTCGGGCGACTCGCGGGTGGTGTCGCCCATGACTTCAACAACCAGCTGACGATCATCTCGGGGATGCTCGATCTCGCGCTCGTGGCCCTGCCCGCGGCGGAGCCGGTGCGCGAGGACCTCCTGCAGGCGCGGCTCGCCTGCGACCGGGCTGCCGACGTCACCCGGCAGCTGCTCGCGTTCAGCCGTCAGCAGATCCTCCAGCTCGAGACCGCCGACGTGAACGCGGTGATCCGGGACACGATCAAGATGCTCGGCCGCCTCCTCGGTGACGACGTCGTGCTCGTGCCGACGCTGGCGGACGACCTGCCACGCGTGGTCGTCGACACGGGGCACCTGCAACACGCGCTGATCAACCTGGCGGTCAATGCCCGCGACGCCATGCCGCGCGGCGGCACGGTGCGGCTCGCGACGACGGCGGTCGAGGCGTCCACCCCGATCGACGTCGTCGACGGGACCCTGCCTCCGGGCCGTTACGTGGCCATCAACGTCAGCGACGACGGCCACGGATTCGACGTCGCTCGCAGCGCGGAACTCTTCGACCCCTTCGTGACGGATCGCGCGTTCGGACTCGGCGCCGGCCTCGGACTGTCAGCGGTGCTGGGCGTCGTGGCACAGAATCACGGCGGCATCGCCGTGGCGTCCACCGTCGGCGCCGGCTCTACGTTCACCATCTTACTTCCCGCCCGTACGGCGCCTGCGATGCCCGACCCTGCCGACACGGCTGCCCCGACCCCGACCGATGCCTCGGCGACCATCCTCATCGTGGACGATGAGCCCGCGCTGCGCACCGTCGCCGCGAAGATCCTCCGTCGCGCCGGCTACGAGACGCTGGTCGCGTCGGGCGGCGAGGAAGCGCTCGCGATCGCCGATCAGCACCAGGGCCCCATCGCGCTGCTCCTGACCGACGTCGTGATGCCCGGCACCAGCGGCGTCGACCTCGCCCGGCAGCTCAGCGCACGCTTCCCCGCGCTCAAGGTGCTCTTCACCTCGGGCTACACCGACGACACCCTGTTCCGCCACGGGGTGGACGAACCGCAGGTCAACTTCATCGCGAAGCCCTATTCACTCGACGAGCTGACCCGTCGCGTGCGGGCGCTCCTCGCGGCCGCCCCACCCACGGCGTAGGGGCGTCGCCCGCCGGGGACACCCCGCCGACTGCCCCGTCGGCGTCGCCCGGCCGGGACGCTCGCCGGCGGCGGATCGTGTAACTTTCGGCGTCCCTCTTCACCTCCTGACCGCACTCCGTGCCCACGATCCTCCAACGTCTCCCCGTCGGGGAGAAGGTCGGCATCGCCTTCTCAGGCGGCCTCGACACCAGCGCTGCGCTCCACTGGATGCGCGCGCGCGGCGCCGTGCCCTTCGCCTACACCGCGAACCTCGGCCAGCCCGACGAAGCGGACTACGATGCGATCCCGCGCAAGGCGATGGACTACGGCGCGGAGCGTGCACGGCTGATCGACTGCCGGCATCAGCTGGTGGCGGAGGGGCTCGCGGCGATCCAGAGCGGCGCGTTCCACGTGACGACGGGCGGCGCGACCTACTTCAACACCACGCCGCTGGGCCGCGCGGTGACCGGGACGATGCTCGTCGCCGCGATGCGCGAGGACGACGTCCACATCTGGGGCGACGGCTCGACCTTCAAGGGCAACGACATCGAGCGCTTCTACCGCTACGGCCTGCTGACCAATCCGCAGTTGCGCGTGTACAAGCCGTGGCTGGACCAAGCGTTCATCGACGAGCTCGGGGGACGCACGGAGATGTCCGAGTACCTCGTCGCCCACGGCTTCGCGTACAAGATGAGCACCGAGAAGGCCTACTCGACGGATTCCAACCTCCTGGGCGCGACCCATGAGGCGAAGGACCTCGAGTTCCTCGACCGTTCGATGCACATCGTGGCGCCGATCATGGGCGTCGCGTTCTGGCGCGACGACGTGCCGGTGGCGCGCGAGACGGTGTCCGTGCGCTTCGAGGACGGGGTGCCGGTGGCGCTGAACGGGACGTCGTTCCCGACCCTGCTCGACCTGTTCCTCGAGGCGAACGTGATCGGCGGGCGCCACGGCCTGGGCATGAGCGACCAGATCGAGAACCGGATCATCGAGGCCAAGAGCCGCGGGATCTACGAGGCGCCGGGCATGGCGCTGCTGTTCATCGCCTACGAGCGGCTGGTGACGGGGATCCACAACGAGGACACCATCGAGCAGTACCGCCTCAACGGGCGCAAGCTCGGACGGTTGCTGTACCAGGGCCGCTGGCTGGACTCGCAGGCCCTGATGCTGCGTGAGGCCGCGCAGCGCTGGGTCGCGCGCGCCATCACGGGTGAGGTCACGCTCGAGTTGCGCCGCGGCAACGACTACAGCCTCCTCGACACCACGAGCCCGAATCTCACCTACCAGCCCGAGCGGTTGACGATGGAGCGCGGCGAGGCCTACTTCACGCCGCTGGACCGGATCGGCCAGCTCACGATGCGCAACCTCGACATCGTGGATTCGCGCGCCAAGCTGGAGCTCTACACCCAGCAGGGACTGCTGACCGGCGGGACCGACGCGGGGATCCCGCAGTTGCCGGCACGGACGGAACGCGAGTCATGACGACGCGCGCGGCGTGGCTGATGGTCGGCGCCGCGCTCGGCGCGTTGGGCGGTGGCGTGGCGCCGGCGGGAGCGCAGGAGCCGCGGTGCAACGCGGCGACGGAGCGACTCGTGACCTCGGCGTGGCGCGCGTACCGCGCGGACTCCGCCGCCGTCGCGCTCGCCCGCTTCACGGAGGCGCTGCGAGGCTGTGCGGGCAATGTGGATGCGCAGGTGGGCGTGGGCTTCGCCTCGATGCGGCTGTCCCGGCTCGATGACGCCGAGGCGGCCTTCCTCGCGGTGAGTCGATCGACGCCGGGCTACGCCGATGCGTGGGACGGCCTGGCCTTGGTGCGGAACCGGCGCGGCGACGTGCCCGGCGCGGTGGAGGCGTGGAAGCGGGTGGTGGCCCTCGACCCGTCGCACCGTGCGGCGCGGGAGAACCTCGACCGCTTGGCGCCCGACTGGCAACGCGCCGACGTCCAACTCGTGAAACGTCGCAGCGAGACCCTGGACGTCACGATGCGCGTGCGCGGGCGGACGTTCGAACTGCGCCGCGGCGACACCTGGACCCCGTTCTATATCCGCGGCGTCAACATGGGGCTCGCGCTCCCTGGGCGCTTCCCGGTGGAGTTCTCGACGGACTCGTCGCTCTACGCACGCTGGCTGGGGCAGATCGGCGCGATGCACGCGAACACGCTGCGCATCTACACGGTGCTGCCACCGGCATTCTACCGGGCCCTGCGCGCGTACAATCTCGCCCACCGCGACGCCCCGCTCCACGTGATCCACGGCGTGTGGACCGAGCTCCCGCCGCACGATGACTTCGACGACCCGGACTTCAACCGCGGATTCCAGCAGGAGATCCGCGACGTCATCGACCTGCTGCATGGCGCCGCGCGCATCGCGCCGAAGCCCGGCCACGCCAGCGGCACCTACGATGCCGATATCTCGCCCTGGGTGGTCGGCTACATCCTCGGCCGCGAGTGGGAGCCGTACTCCGCGATCGACTTCAACGAGAAGGTCGGCACCACGCGGCGACATGCGGGGCGCTTCATCACGATCGGCGACGCGACCCCGCTCGACGTGTGGATGGTAGCGCAGTGCGACTATTTGATGGCCTACGAGTTCGACACGTACAACGCGCAGCGGCCCATCGCTTACACGAACTGGCCGACCACCGACCCCATCGTCCACAAGTGGGAGGTGTCGTTCGAGCAACAGATGCGCTTCCGTGGGATCAAGTACGAGCGGAGCCCCGACGCTCCGCCGATCCACGAGGAGGAGGGGGTCGCACTCGACCCCTCGCTCGCCAAGCCCACGGCCGCGAATGTGGCGGGCTGGTTCGCCAGCTACCACGTGTATCCGTACTACCCGGACTTCATGTTGTACGACCCGAAGTATCTCACCGGGCGGTCCTCGCTCGGCGCGAGCAACTACTTCGCGTACCTGCAGGACCTCATCGCGCACCATGCCGACATCCCGGTCCTGATCTCGGAGTTCGGTCTGCCCTCGAGCCGTGGCAACGCGCATCTGCAGCCACAGGGCTGGCACCACGGCGGGCTGGACGAACGTGAGGCGGCGGCGTCGATCGTCCGGCTCGAGCGCGAGATCAAGGAGTCGGGCGCGGCCGGCGCGATCGTGTTCGCATGGATCGACGAGTGGTTCAAGCGCAACTGGTTCACCTCGGACTTCGAGTTCCCCTCCGAGCGCGGTCGCCTGTGGCTCAACATGATGAGTCCCGAGCAGCACTACGGGTTGC
The DNA here is from genome assembly GCA_964503275.1 of uncultured Gemmatimonadaceae bacterium. Classification (GTDB taxonomy): domain Bacteria; phylum Gemmatimonadota; class Gemmatimonadetes; order Gemmatimonadales; family Gemmatimonadaceae; genus DASRAP01. The sequence goes on from CAZCZO010000015.1 coordinate 40,031, forward strand.
TGGCGCTCCGTCCCGGCGCCGCGAATCGCACGCCCGAGCCCGGCGGCGATGCCGCGCGCTGGCGCGCTCATGCGGTGTATCAGCGCGGCAACCTCCTCGGCCGCGATCCCTCGATCGTGCGCCTCGGGTCGGACGAAGCCTTCGTGTACCTGTCGATCGAGACGCCGTCGCGTGCGGGACGTCCGTTCCCGTGGGACTCGCTCACGCTGCAACTGGCCATCGACACGCATCGGCAGGACCTTGGCCAAGGCGTGCTGCCGACCACGGCCATCCGCTCGGGCACGCAGTTCGAGTTCCTCGTGGAGATCCGCGGACCCAACGACGCCCAGCTCTCGGTGGTCCCCGAATACAACCTGTACACACCGCACCGTCTGTTGCAGGGCGGCGAGACCTTCGGGATCCCGTTCCGCGGGGCGATCCGCTCCGTCTCGCGCCTCGACGCGGTGTTCGACACGCTCTACGCGCTCACGAACCGTCCCCGCTTCACGCCCGACGGCGAGCTGATCCCGCCGCAGGGCCTGAACGTGGGCCGCCTGCTCCACGGCACGGCCGCCGAGCACTCGAATGCCGACTGGTACTACGACGCCCGCAGCGGGATGCTCCAGCTGCGTCTGCCGTGGTCGCTGCTCAATGTCAGTGACCCGTCGTCGCGCCGCATCGTATGGGAGCGTCCCGCCGGTGCGACCGGTGAGGAGTCCATGCTGGGCGGCGTGACGAACGTGATCGGCATCCCGACCGATGGATTCCGTATCGGACTGGCCGCGTTCCGCCGCGGACCGCGGATCGTGGGGACGATCCCGGCACTGGATGAGTACGGCAACTGGCCCGCGGCCTCGTTCCCGCTGTGGACCTGGGACACTTGGGAGGAGCCGACGTGGCACGAGCGCCTGAAGCCCGCCTATTACGAACTACAGCGCGAATGGGGCCGGCGATGAATCGCGGCCTCGGGATGCTGCTGACCTTGCTGTGCTGCGCGTCCGCCGCGCAGGCGCAGACCGCCGTCGGGGACTCGCTGTGGCAACTGGGCCGGCACGCCGAAGCGCGCGCCGCCTACGAGCGCGCCATCGCGGAGGATCGCAATGCCGTGCGCGCGAACTTCCGGTTGGCACAGCTGGCCGCGTGGGGGCAGAACATCGACTCCGCGCTGGTCCTGCTGCGCCAGGCCCGCGAGCGCGTGCCCAAGGATCAGGACCTGCTGTTCACCGAGGCCACCTACCTCGGCTGGGGGCGTCGCTACGACGACGCCATCGTGCGCTACGACTCCATCCTCGCCGCCCCGACGATCGATGTCGCACCCGTGCGGGTGGCGCGCGCGCGGACCCTCTCGTGGGCCGGACGCCTCGGCGACGCTGCCACGGCCTACGCCGAGATCCTCGCCGCCGACCCCAGCGACCGCGATGCGCGCTACGGCTTGGCGCAGGTGCGCTCCTGGAGCGGCGACCTCGCCGGCGCCACACGCGCGTATCAACAACTGCTCGCCGACGACCCCGCCGAACCGCGCGTGTTGATCGGCCTGGCGGCCATCAAGCTCTGGCAGGGGCGGCCCGGCAGTGCGCAGCGTCTCCTGGACCGCGCGGCCGTCCGCGCGCCCGACGATGCCGACCTCGCCTCGCTGCGTCGCGCGGCGCGGCAGGCGGCGGGCACGCGCATCGGCCTCGGCCACAACTACAGCGAGGACACGGACCGCAATGTGAATCGCTGGTCCACCGTCCGGCTGCAGCAGATGCTCGGCGATGCGCAGGTCTCGCTCACCGCCGGCCGCCTCAACGCCACCGATCCCGCGCGCAATTCGCAGCGGGAGATGCTCGAAGCCGGCACCGCACTCCCGCTCGGCCCCGCGACCCTCAGCGGCTCAGTCGGTCTCCGCCAGCTCCAGCCCGTCGCGCGCTTCGGTGACATTGCGGCGGGCACGGAGCGCGACCTCGTGACGTGGCGCGCCGCGCTCTCGCTGCCGCTCGGCTCACGCCTCACCGCGAACGTCGGCGCCTCGGCGTGGCCTTTCGACGAGATCGCTTCGCTGCTCGGCGCCGAGTTGGACATCGACCAGGTCGAGGGCTCGCTGGAATGGCGCGTCCTGCGCTCGCTGTCGCTGGCCATCGGCGCCTCGCAGCTCTCATTCTCCGACGGCAACACGCGCCGCGGGGGGAACGTCCGCATCACGCAGCGCCTGCCCGGCGGCTTCTCTGTGGGGGCCTACGGCATCGGCTTCGACTTCGCCGAGCGCGCCACGGTGTACTTCTCGCCGCCAGACTTCCGCGCGGCCGAGCTGACGGCCGGTTGGGGCCGCGAGACCGAGCGCTGGGGCGCCGGCCTCTCGGGCGGATACGGGCGGCAGCGCGTGCGAAGCGGACTGCCGCAGCAGGAGCTGTGGCACATCGACGCCCGGGTGAATGCGCGGCTCACGTCGTTCCTGAATCTGGAGGCCTTCGCGGGCCGTAGCACCAGTGCAGCGGCCTCGGCCGTTGGCGCGTATCGCTACGACATCATCGGTCTCTCTCTGAATGTCCGACCCTTCTGACATGCACACCCCGACCGGTAGCTCCCGCCGAGCATTCCTCGCGCGGGTCTCGGCGCTGGTCGCGGCCGGGTCGGTCGCGGGTCCGTTGGGCGCACTGGGCGCTGCGCCGCAGGTGCGGACGGCTACGGCGGGTGGCGACCCACGGTTGGCGGATGACGCGACCGCGCGGGACCCCGACTGGGATCGCATCGCCGACCTTTATGGTGCGCCGGCGCGGCCCATCAATCTCGACGGCGGGTTCTTCGGGACGATGGCCCGCCCCGTACTCGACGCGCACCTGCGCCACGTGGAGCGCGTCAACCGCAACGGGGCGGTGTTCGCGCGCCGGGAATACCCCGCGATCGAGCTGGCCGCTCGTGCCGAGGTCGCCGCGTTCGTCGGCGTGAAGCCCAACGAGCTGGTGTTCGCACGCAATGCCACCGAGGCACTGCAGACACTCATCAGTCAGTACCGGCATGTCGGGGCTGGCGACACGGTGATGTACGCCGACCTCGACTACCCGGCGATGCAGCAGGCGATGAACGCCTTGGCCGCCGAGCGCGGCGCGACGGTCGCCCGCTTCGACTTCCCTGAGCCCGCGACGCACAGCGGCATCCTCGAGGCCTACGACGCAGCGCTGCGCGCGCATCCCCGCACCAAACTGCTCCTGGTCACGCACTGCAACAACAAGACCGGTCTGCTGCATCCGGTGCGCGACATCGTGGGAGTGGCCAAGGCGCGCGGGGTCGATGTCATCTGCGACGCGGCGCACTCGTTCGGGCAGGTCCCGCTCACGGTCGAGGCGCTGGGCGCCGACTTCGTGGGGCTCAACCTCCACAAGTGGGTCGGCGCACCCGTGGGCATCGCGGCCATGGTCATCCGCGAGTCGCGACTGGACGCGATCGCGCGGGCCCACGGCGACCAGACGCCGCTGGATCGCATCGAGGGCCGGCTGCACATGGGCACCACGAACTTCGCGGTCACGATGACCGTGCCGGATGCGCTGGCCTTCCAGGCGTCGATCGGCCTCGCGCAGAAGTCGGCGCGCTTGCGCTGGCTGCGCGATCGCTGGGTGCGCGCCGTGCGGGAGGTCGACGGCATCGAGGTCCTCACGCCCGACGATCCGTCGATGGTCTGTGCGCTCACCAGTGTCCGCGTGCGTCAGGGCACCACGCGCCTGCCCGCGGCGGCGGTGGTGCGGACGTTGTACGACGACTTCGGCATCTTCACCGTGGCCCGCAACGGCATCGCCCGGGGCGACGCGGTGCGCATCACTCCGACGCTCGCCAACCGACCCGCCGACGTGGACGCCCTTGCGGCCGCCCTGCGCAGCATCGCCTCGCGCAGCTGACCCGCATGCCCCCACGCGCGTACGACCGGAGCATCACCGAAGGCCCCCTCACGCCCGCCGTCTGGAAGTTGGCGTGGCCGACCATGCTCACGAACATCGTGGGCGGCCTCCAGGGCATCATCGACCATGTCATGGTCGGCCGCATCGTCGGCTTCCAGGGCAACGCCGCCATCGGCGTGTCGTGGCAGATCTGGATCATCATCATCGTCTTCATCTCGTCGCTGTTCACCGGGATGAGCGTGCTCGTCGCGCGCTTCGTGGGCGCGAACGAGCGCGAGAAGGTCGACCGCACGGTGTACCAGGCCTTCCTCACGGCCATGGCCCTCTCGGTCCTGGTGATGGCACCGGTGGGCTACTTCCTGGCGCCCACCCTGTTGTCGGTCGTGAACGCCACGCCCGAGGTCACGGCCGAGGCCCTGCCGTTCCTGCGCGTGATGTTCCTGTTCAGCTCGGGCATGCTGCTGTACTTCATGCTGAGCGGCGCCCTGCGCTCGGCCGGTGACGCCCGCACGCCCATGGTGCTGGGCCTGGCGATGACCATCCTGAACATCGCGCTCAACGTGGTGCTCATCCGCGGGCTCGGACCCATCCCATCGTTCGGGACCACGGGCGCGGCGATGGGCACGGTGATGGCGTCGGGTGGCGTCTCGCTCTACGCGCTGATGCGGTTGGTGCGCGGCGGCTGGGTGATCCACTTCCCACGCGGGCAGGGCTACGGGCCCGACTGGGACATCATCAAGTCGCTGTTCAAGTTCGGCCTGCCCACCGGCATCCAAGGCATCGCGATGAACATCGGCGGCATGCTGATGCTCGCGGTCATCGGCTCACTGCCGCAGAGCGCCGAGGCGCAGGCGGCCTTCGCGATCGGCTACTCGCAGCTGTTCTCGCTGATCACCTGGACCGCCATGGGCCTGCTCGGCGCGTCCGCGACGGTCGCTGGCCAGAACCTCGGTGCCGGGCATCCCGAGCGCGCCGTGGAGGGCGTGGCCGCGGCGGCGCGGATGGCGGTGATCGGCGCGCTGAGCATCGGCGTGTTCTTCCTGCTGATCCCCCAGACCTTGCTGGGGATCTTCGGCGTGAGCGACGAGGCGGTGCTGCGCATCGGGGCGCAACTGCTGCGCGTGATGAGCGTGTCGGGCATCTTCATCGCGCTGGCGCTCACCTACACCGGTGGTCTGCAGGGCACCGGCGACACCAAGAGCCCGCTGTACATCTCGATCATCTCGCAGGTGTTGGTGCCCCTGGGGATCGCCTACTCCCTGCGGGCCGCCGGCCAGCTCACGCCGCTGGGCATCTGGATCGCGATCCTCTGCGGTCACGCCACGCGGGCGGGCCTCAGTGCGGTGCGCTTCCGGCAGGGCAAGTGGCGGCACATCCACGTGGACATCGTGCGCAGCACGGGCTGAGTCAGTCCGTCGTCATCCGGTCCCAGAGCTCCGCGAAGCTCGTGACCTCGGCGGCGGCCTGCGCCACCACCGTCGGACGACGCACGAACCCCGAGTACGCCCAGAAGGCATCGACCACGCTGCGCAGCTCGGCGTCGGTGCTGCCGTCCCCCACCGCGAGCACCGGCCCCTCGACCGCGCCTACGGCCCGCACCACGGCCGGCTTCCCGCCCGCGCGGGCCAGGGGCGAGGCCTCGTCGAAGCCCGCGTAGCCCCCGTTGCTGTCGCCGTAGAGGTCCACCGCGTGCACGTCGGCCGTGTCGATGCCCAGCACAGCGGCCATCGGGAGCAATGCGGCCCTCAGGCCTCCACTCACGATGATCCACCGCACCCCGGCGAGTCGCCCGAGCGCGATCACCTCCCGGGCACCGGGTGCCAGGTGCGCGATGTACGCATCGGCGAGGGCGACCAGTGCCCGGCGGTCCGGCGCGATGGCCCGCAGACGCGCGCCGTACACCGCTTCGAGCGGGAGCTCACCGCGCATGGCGGCATCGGTCTGCGCGCGCACCGTGGCCGCGACCGCCTCGCCGCGCTGCTCCGCGAGCCAGTCCACGCCCTCGATGGCACTCAGCGTGGAGTCGGCATCGAGGATCACCGTGCGATAGCGCACGCGCAGGCCGCTCACAGGATGTTCCCCGGTGCGAGGAGCCCCGCGGGGTCCAGTTCCCGCTTGATCGCGCGCATCAGGCCGAGCTGCAGCGCGCTGGCCTGCAGCGGCAGCCACTTGGCCTTCACCTTGCCGATGCCGTGCTCGGCGGCGACGGTCCCGCCCATGCCGACGACCGCGTGCAGCGTCTGCTCGACCACGGCCTCGTAGCGCGCGACCTCGGCGGCATCGCAGGCCACGAAGTTCTGATGCGGATGCCCATTGCCGAGATGCCCATACGTCACCGCCCGCGGCACGCCCGCCGCGTCGGCGATCGCGTCCGCGCGGGCGAGCATCTCGGCGGCGCGCGCATACGGCACCGCCCAGTCGGTCGAGATGCGGCGCCCGCCCTGCGCGAGGAACGGCGCCACGCGCTCGTGCATGGTCGCCGGCACCGCATGCCGGAGCCGCCGCGCCGACTTGAGCGCCGCGTCGCCATCGAAGATGCGCGCGTCGTCCACGCGCGCCGCGAAGCGCTCGGCCAAGGCGAGCCAGTCCTCGAAGGGCATCGCGTCGGGGCCGGCATGCTCGAGGTACACCATCGCATCGCCGTCCTGCGCCCAGGACTCGCTGCCGCGCGCGATGCGGAACGACTCGGCGTCGAAGTACTCGAGGCAACGCGGGGCGAGGGTCTCGCTCCGGCGCGCGGCGACGATGAACGCCAGCGCCTGCGCGGTGGACGGGAACGGCAGTGCCAGCCCCGTCTCGACCTCCGGCCGCGGCAGCAGCGACAACTCGGCCGCGAGCACGATGCCCAGCGTCCCCTCGCTGCCGATGAACCAGTCGATGGGATCCTGCGCCGGCGCGTAGCCCACGGTGTTCTTCTCCAGCGCCGAGCGCCGCAGCTCGATCACCTCGCCCGAGGCCAGCGCGACGGTCAGGCCGATCACGTGCCGCCGCGTCGCGCCGTAGCGCAGCGTGCGGGGCCCCGACGCGTTGCAGGCGATCGACCCACCAACGGTGCACTCCTGGTCACTGGTGGGGTCGGGTGCGAAGAACAGGCCCTCGCCCGCGAGCACGCGGTCGAGGTCGCCCAGCAGCACGCCGGGCTCCACGCGCACCGTCCGCCGCGACCCATCGAGGTCGAGCACCCGGTCCATGGCGCGCGTCGACACCACCACGCCGCGCGCCGCGATGGACGCACCGGTGGTGCTGGTCTGCGCGCCGGCCATCGTGATGGGCGTTCCGCTGGCGCGCGACGCTGCCAACGCATCGAGCAGCGCGGCGGCGTCCTGCGCGCGCACGACGCCGTCGGGAAGCATCCACAGCCCCGAGGCATCGCGCGCGTAGGCCGCGCGCACGGACTCGTCACGCTCGATATGCACGGTCACCCGTCGAGATGCACGACGCTCGCGCTCTGCACCTCGGGGATCGCCAGCAGGCGCTCGCGCACCTCGTGGCCCGGCACCCCATCGACCGAGATGACGGCGAGCGCCTCACCACCGGCCGCCAACCGCGCCTGATGATACTCGGCGATGTTCACGCCGAGGTCGCCGAGCAAGGTGCCGACGCGCCCGATGACGCCCGGCACGTCGTGGTTGGTGAGCACGATCAAGGTGCCGCGCGGCGCGACGTCAACGTGGAAGCGGCCGATGCGCGTGAGCCGCGGTGGCGCGTCGGCCGCGGCCACGCCCCCCACGCGCAGCTCCTCCCCGCCGGCACGCACGCGCACCTCGATGGCCCGCGGGTGCGGCGGGTCGCCCCCCTCGGCGACGCTGAGCTCGACGCCACGCTGGGCAGCCACGGTCCGCACGTTGATGTAGTTCAGACGGTCGCCGGCCACGACGCCCGACAGCGCGCCCGCGGCCGCGGCCGCCAGCACCAACGACGCGGCCGCCGAGAACTCGGGGCCCACCTTGATGCTGATCCCCTCGAAGGCCCGGGCCCCGCGGTCGCTGAGCCGCGTGCGGGCCACGGCGGCCGCATGCCGCGCCAGCGCCAGCGCGGGCCGCACACTGCGCCAGTCGTCGAGTCCCGAGGTGATGTTCACCGAGCGCGAGAGTTCGCCCTCGAGTAAGGCATCGCGCACCGCCGCGCAGACGTCGATCGCGACATCGCGCTGTGCCTCGATGGTGGAGGCACCGAGGTGGGGGAGCAACAACATGTTCGTGTGCGGACAGTAGGCGTGTTCGCCCGTCAGCGGCTCGGCCGTGTAGACATCGAGCACCGCGCCGCGCAGCCGTCCACTCGCGCAGGCCTCGCGCAGCGCCGCGTCATCGACGATCCCTCCGCGGGCCAGGTTGCAGACGATCGCCCCGGCGCGCAGCCGGGCGAGGGCGGCGGCATCGATCAGGCCACGGGTCTCGTCGGTGAGTGGGGTGTGGACCGTGACGATGTCGCTCGCCTCCAGCAGGGCCTCGAGCGTCTCCAGGCGGCTCACCCCCATCGCCACGAAGCGATCGCCGGCGATGTAGGGGTCGTAGGCCAGCACGGTCACGCCGAACGGCTTGGCGCGCGCCGCGATCGCCGAGCCGATGCGCCCGAGGCCCACGATGCCGAGCGTCCGGCCGCGTAGCTCCCATCCCATCAGCGCACTGCGCTCCCAACGGCCCTCGTGCATGGAGCGGTCCGCCCGCGGGATGTGCCGCAGCAGCGACAGCAGGGCACCGAAGAACAGCTCGGCCACCGCGACCGTGTTGCCGCCCGGCGCGTTGATCACGGCGATGCCCAACTCGGTCGCGACGTCCATCGCGATGTTGTCGATGCCGACCCCGGCCCGGCCCACCACGCGGAGGCGGCTCCCGGTGCGCAGGACGTCGGCAGAGATCTTCGTGGCCGAGCGGCCGACGATCGCGTCGTAGTCCGCGATGCGCGACAGCAGCTCGGGGACCGGCAGTGTGGGGACGACGTCCACCTCGAACTCGGGGACCGACGTCAGCAGGGTGACGCCCTCGGGGTCGATCTCATCGGTCACGAGCAGGCGGAGCGGCATACGCAGCAGGCGGGGGCAGATAGGTGGAGAGGTGACGCGCCGGCACGTGGGGGGTCGCGTAGGACACCCCGCGTCGCGCGGCGAGGCCGGGCGTCGTGCGATGCCGAAGTATGTCCTGCTGACCGCGTGGGCGCCCCGCTGTTTCGGGGAGGACGCGACCCTGCTAGCATCCAGCATGCCCCACATCTACAACTTCGCGGCGGGACCCGCCGCACTCCCCGACCCGGTCCGCGAGCGACTGGCGTCGCTGTTCGCTGTGCCCGACGACTTCGCGCCGTCCCTGCTGGAACAGAGCCACCGGGGGCCGCGGTTCCTCGACATCGCTGCGCGGCTGCGGTCGTCCTTGCGGCGGCACTTGGGGCTCGACGAGGAGTTCGAGGTCCTGCTCATGGCGGGCGGCTCACAACTGCAGTTCGCCATGCTGCCCATGAACCTGGCGGCGGGGCAGCCCGTGGCCTACGTGGAGTCTGGGCACTGGAGCGCGATGGCGATCGATCAGGCCCGCCCGGTCGCCGACGTGCGCGTGGTCTTCAGCGGGCGCCCCAGCAACTTCACGGCCCTCCCGGCCATCGCGGACGTCCCCGGTGATGCGGCCTATCTGCACTACTGCAGCAACGAGACCGTGCATGGCGTGCAGTTCGCGGCGCCGCCGGCGAGCCCGGTGCCGGTGATCGCGGACCTGTCGTCGGAGCTGTTCTCGCGACCCTTCCCCTTTGCGTCGCTGGGGGGGCTGTACGCGTGTACGCAGAAGAACCTGGGCATCCCCGGCCTCACGGTGGTGGCGCTGCGCCGCGACCTGATCGAGCGCGCGCCGGCGACGCTGCCAGGCATGCTCAGCTACCGCGCCTGGGCGGCGGCCGACTCCATGCCGAACACACCGAGCACGCCGGCGTGGATCGTCGCGGTCGAGATGCTCGACTGGCTCGAGCGCGAAGGAGGCGTGGCCGCCATGGGCACCCGCAGTGCGCGCAAGGCCGAGACGCTGTACGCCTGCATCGACCGGCACGCGCTGTACCGGTGCCCGGTGGACCGGACGGCGCGGTCCCAGATGAACGCCGTGTTCCGACTCGCCGACCCGGCGCGCGAGCCGGCCTTCCTGGCGGCCGCCGCCGAGGCCGGTCTCGTGGGCTTGGAGGGGCACCGCGCCGTCGGCGGCATTCGCGTCAGCCTGTACAACGCGATCTCGCAGGAGGCGGTGGATACATTGGTGCAGTTCATGGACCACTTCGCGGGGCAGGGGTAGGGTCGCGGCTCGGCGCGGGCGGACGCTGGTGGCGCGGGCGGACACCGGTGGCGCCCGCGGGGCGGCGCGATACCGATCGCCCACGGCGATGCTCCCCACAGGCCTTGACCCCGCGCCTTCGCGGAACAACCTTTCATCCGGATATACGGATGAATACGGCCACCCTCTTCGATCGCGTCGCCGCTGTGGCGGACCCGCTGCGCGCGCGCATCCTCCTCGCCGTCGAGCCGCAGGCGCTCACGGTGTCGGAGCTGCGCGATGTGCTGCAGTTGCCCCAGTCCACCGTCAGCCGACACCTCAAGACGCTCGCGGACTCGGGGTGGCTGACCACGCGCGAGCACGGGACCTCGAATCACTACCGGCTCGACCTGCGCGCGCTCGATGCCGGTGCGCGGCGCGTGTGGCAGTCGATCCGCGACGAGACCGAGCAGCTGCCTGCCGCACAGCAGGATGCCACGCGCATCCGCAGCGTGCTGGCCAGCCGCCAGTCCCGCTCCCAGGCGTTCTTCGCGACCGCCGGCGCGCAGTGGGACAAACTGCGCAGCGAGCTCTTCGGGGCGCGTGCCGAGTTGTTCGCGCTGGCCGGACTGTTGCGTGAGACCGACACGGTCGGAGATCTGGGCTGCGGGACCGGTGCCCTCGCCGAGGTGGTCGCGCCGTTCGCCGCGTCGGTGGTCGCGATCGATGAGAGCAGCGCGATGCTCAGCGCGGCGCGCGCGCGGCTGCGCCGCTTTGAGCAGGTCGAGGTGCGCCGCGGCACGCTCGAGGCGCTCCCGCTGGACGACGCGAGTCTCGACGTGGCGTTCATGACCCTGGTGCTCGCGTACGTCGCGGAGCCCGTCCAAGCGCTGGCCGAAGCACGCCGGGTGCTGCGCGGTCCGCGGAGTCGGCTCCTGGTGGTGGACATGCTGCCCCACGACCGCACCGAGTACCAGCAGACGATGGGGCATATCCGCCTCGGCGTCTCACCCGACGACCTCACGCAGTGGGCGAACGCTGCGGGCTTCCGCCGCGTTCGTCACCATCCGCTCCCTCCAGCGCCCCAGACCAAGGGGCCGACCTTGTTCCTCGCGGCGCTCGCCGCCTGATCACGCCGTTCCTCTTCCACCATCCCATGACCGCCACACTCGAACTGCACCCGTTTGACGCCGCCGCGCAGGCCGGCCGTCCCCCGTTCAAGGTCGCCGACCTGTCGCTGGCCCCGTGGGGCCGCCAAGAGATCCGCCTCGCCGAGTACGAGATGCCGGGTCTGATGGCGCTGCGTGCGGAGTTCGCGGCCAGCAAGCCGTTGGCCGGCGCGCGCATCATGGGCTCCTTGCACATGACCGTGCAGACCGCGGTGCTGATCGAGACGCTGGTCGACCTCGGCGCCGACGTGCGCTGGGTGTCCTGCAACATCTTCTCGACCCAGGATCACGCGGCGGCCGCTGTGGCGGTGGGCCGCGAGGGCAGCGTCGAGACGCCGCGCGGTGTGCCGGTGTTCGCGTGGAAGGGCGAGACGTTGCCCGAGTACTGGTGGTGCACCGAACAGGCGCTGCTGTGGCCCGACGGCAGCGGCCCCACGTTGCTGCTGGACGATGGCGGCGACGCGACCCTGCTGATCCACAAGGGTACGGAGTTCGAAGCGGCGGGCGCGGTGCCGGCCTTCGACCCCATCAACGACCCCGAGGAGTGGGGCGTGATCCTCGACCTGCTGCGTCGCACGCTCGGCGAGGACGGGCAGCGCTGGACGAAGGTCGGCGCCGGCATCGGCGGCGTGTCCGAAGAGACCACCACCGGCGTGCACCGGCTCTACGAGATGATGAAGGCCGGCACGCTGCTCTTCCCGGCCATCAACGTCAACGACTCGGTCACCAAGTCCAAGTTCGACAATCTCTACGGCTGCCGGCACTCCCTGACCGACGGCATCCTCCGTGCGTCCGACGTCATGCTCGCGGGCAAGGTCGCGGTCGTGATGGGCTACGGTGATGTGGGCAAGGGCTGCGCGCAGGCGTTCCGCGGGCAGGGCGCGCGCGTGATCATCACCGAGATCGACCCCATCTGCGCGCTGCAGGCGGCCATGGAGGGGTACCAGGTCGCGACGCTCGACGACGTGGTGGAGACGGCCGACCTGTTCATCACGGCCACGGGCAACGCGAACATCATCACCGCCGAGCATATGGCGCGGATGAAGGACAAGGCCATCGTCGGCAACATCGGCCACTTCGACAACGAGATCGACATGGCCGGCCTCAAGACGTACCCGGGCATCACGCGCAACAACATCAAGCCGCAGTTCGACGAGTGGGTGTTCCCCGACGGGCACTCGGTGCTGATCCTCGCCGAGGGTCGCCTGCTGAACCTTGGCTGCGCCACCGGGCATCCCTCGTTCGTGATGAGCTGCTCGTTCAGCAACCAGGTGGTCGCGCAGATCGACCTGCACCTGGCCACGCAGGGCAAGCCGACGCTCTCGGGCACGGTGTACGCGGACAAGGCCGTGTACGTGCTGCCGAAGAAGTTGGACGAGAAGGTCGCGCGGCTGCACCTGGACAAGCTGGGCGTGAAGCTCACGCGCCTCACCGAGAAGCAGGCGCAGTATCTGGGCGTGGCAGTGGACGGGCCGTACAAGCCGGATCACTACCGGTACTAGGGGTGACGCTGCCCAACGCCGCCCCATCGAGCCCCTTCGACCAGGTCGGAGGGGCCGACGGGGTCCGTCGGCTCGTGGACCGCTTCTACGACCTCATGGACGAAGCGCCCGAGGCCGCGAACATCCGGCGCTTGCACGCGACCAGTCTCAAGGTCTCGCGCGAGAAGCTGTATCAATACTTGACGGGGTGGCTCGGCGGGCCGCCGTTGTACGAGGAGCGCTACGGCCACCCACGGCTTCGCATGCGCCACATGCCGTTCGCGATCGGTGCGCGGGAGCGGGACGAGTGGCTGTGGTGCATGGAGAAGGCCCTCGGCGAGCATCCCATGCCGGACCCGCTGCGGGAGGCCCTGCGGGCCAAGCTCCGCCATTTGGCGGACTTCATGCGGAACACGGACGAGCCACCTACGGGGGGGCGGGCTCCGCTGCTCTAGCGAGCGCCGGTGCCGGGGCGCACATTCCTCGTATGCTGCGCGCTGTCCGCCGTGGGCCCCGCCCCGTCCGTCGTGGATTCTCCATCATCGAGCTGCTCGCCGTCATGGTGATCATCTCGGCGCTGGCGTCGATCGGGATCCCGCGGTATCGCTACGCGAAGGAGCGCGCGCTCGCGGCCGCGATCGTGTCGGACATGCAGCAGATCCGGGCGATCTCGTATCAGGTGTTCGCGACCATCAACGCGTGGCCCGAGGACACGCCGCCCGGCGTGGTGCCACCGACCTTCGTGCAATCGATGGGGGCCGGCGCGAGTTTCTCGCGCGTGGGATACACCTTGGATTGGGACGTCGTGAACGTGCCCGTGGGTGGCGAGATGGTGCAGCACGCGGCGCTCACCGTGCGGCCGGAGTCCGAGTCGCTGGTGCCGATCATCCGTTCGCAACTCGGGGGGCCGGCGAATCAGCTCGTCGCGAACGACGCGGTGATCCTGATCATCGACCCCATCGTCGCCAGCACCGGCACCTGAGTCCGGCTCCGCCCCGCTGGGTGCCCCGTGCGGAGCACCCAGTCGCCAGCGGCCGTCACTGCGCGATCGGCTTCCCCAGCACGTGCGTGGCGAACCACTTCTCCTGCTCGCGGTCCAAGTGCAGGCGGTGCACCGGCTCCGTGATGCCGTGCCCCTCGCGCGGATAGCGCAGGAACTCCACCGGCTTGCCGAGCTTCTTCAGCGTGCGGTAGTACTGGTCCGCCTGCGGGATGGGCACGCGTAGGTCGTTCTCGCCATGCGTGATGAGCAGCGGGGTGACCACTTTGTCGGCGTACTCCACTGGGGACCACTTCTCATAGGTCTTCTTGGACTGCGTCGGCAAGCCACCGAAGCCGAATTCCAACAGGTTCGGGATGTCGGTCTGTCCGAAGAACGAATACCAGTCCGAGATGCCCGCGTGGCCGATGGCCGCCTTGAAGCGCGGCGTCTGCGTGATCGCCCAGAACGTCATGAATCCGCCGTAGGAGCCGCCCATGATGGCCAGTCGGTCGGGGTCGGCGATGCCGCGTGCCACGATGTGATCGACGCCGCGCATGAGATCGACGTAGTCCTTGCCGCCCCAGTCGTTGCGGTTGGCATTGCTGAAGGCGAAGGTGCGGCCCGAACTGCCGCGCGGGTTGCCCTGCAACACCACATAGCCGCGGGAGGCCCAGATCTGTGCCGACTGGTTGAACGTCGCCGCATAGCGGCCATGCGGCCCGCCGTGCACCTGCAGGATGGTGGGGTAGCGGGTGCCCGCCTGGTACCCGTGCGGGTAGGTGATCACGCCTTCGATGTCCCACCCGTCGGCGCCCTTCCACGAGAGCGTGTCCGCCCGGGCGAGCGTGTAGCCATCCAGTCGGTCGTGCTCGGCGAAGAGCCGCTCGGGGCGCGCGCCGTCGGTCGCGGTGCGGAACACGAGGCCGGGCTCGCGCAGCGAACCGCCGGTGACCAGCCAGGTGGATCCATCGGCCGTCCACGACATGTCGCTGAACACGAAGTCCGCCCCGAACGACACCCGCTGCGGCGTGCCACCGGCGGCGGGCACCACGTAGAGGTGCGAGAACAGGCCCTCGGCGGCCGTGAAATAGAGGCGCGTCCCGTCGGGTGACCACACGATGTCACTGATCGAGTAGTCGAACGCCGCCGTGAGGTTGCGCGGCACCCCCCCGTCCACGCTGATGACCTTCACATCGAGCTGGTCGGCGTTGCTGTTCACCTGATCGCTGGAGCTGTAGGCGATCCAGCGGCCGTCGGGCGAGAACACGGGCCCGTTGTCGGGACCGGGGTTGGTGGTCAGCTGTCGCGGGGCACCCCCGGTCGCCTCCATCACGAAGATGTCGCTGTTGTTCGACCAATTGGCGTCGCGCGCGCTGCGGCCCGTGCGGTTCGAGCTGAAGGCCACCAGTCGGTAGTCGGGCGAGATCGCCGGACCGGTGTTATCCGTCTCACCGCTGGTGAGCTGGGTCTTCTTCTTCGCGCTGAGGTCGTACAGCCAGACGTGCGTCCACGTGAGCTTCTGCTCGGCGTAGTAGCCATCGTCGCGCTTCTTGACGCGCTCATCCCACTCCTTCTTGTCGGCACGCTCGGTCTGCTGCGTGAACACCAGCCGGGTCCCGTCGCGCGAGAAGGTGCCACCCGTGGGCAGCGAGTCGCCGCCCTCGACCAGCAGGCTCGCCTCGCCGCCGCTGGGGCTGATGACGTACCACGCATTGCGCCCGTCGCGGTTGGAGGTGAAGGTGACGCGACCATCCGGCAACCACTGGGGATTCGCTTCGCCGCGCGGCGAGTTCGTCAGCTGGAAGGTGCGCCCGCCGCGCAGATCGTGCAGCCAGATGTGCGATGTGGCCGCCCAATCCTTGGGGTCGCGGTCGGTGCGGGTGAAGAGCACCTGCTGCCCGTCGGGGGCAATGCGATACGCGCCGTACGTCGGCCGCTCCAGCATGCCCTGGACCGTGATGGTGCGACCGGCGGCGGACTGAGCGGACGCGGTGACCGTGGTGACCGCGAGAGCCAGCGAGACGAGGAGGGAACGGCACATACGAACAGCTCCATGAAGGGCGGGGAGAGCGTCGAATGTACGGCCCGAGCCGGGCACCCCGCCAGCGAGGGCACACCCTGCGACGGCCGCCTGCCCTTCCGCCAGCGGTCGCCGGGCATGAGCTTCCCGTATGCATCGACGCCACTTCGCTCGCACGCTCGCGGCGGCAGGCCTTGGGGCCGCCGTCCTCGGGCTTCCCACCCCGCTGGCGGCCGCCCCGCGGGCGCGCCGCGTGCTCCCCGATGCCGACCGCGTGCTGGCCCGCCTGCGCGCGCTCCGGCCGTTCGGTCTCCAGCCCAGCGGCGGCCTGTCCCGTCTGGGGTTCAGCGAGGCCGACCGCGATGCGCGCGTGCTGGTGAGTCAGTGGATGCGCGACGCGGGGCTCACGCCGCGCACCGATGTCGCCGGCAATCTCATCGGCTCGCGCGCCGGCCAGCGCGACCTCCCGCCACTGCTGCTGGGCTCGCACATCGACTCCGTGCCCGACGGCGGACACTACGACGGGCAGCTCGGCGTGGTCGGTGCGCTCGAGGTGGCGCAGACGCTGGCCGAGTCGCGCATCGCGCTGCGACACCCGCTCGAGGTGGTCGTCTGGGCGAACGAGGAGGGAGGGCTCTACGGCAGCCGGATGGTCAGCGGACAGTTCAAGCCCTTCGAGCTCGCGGCGCAGAGCCTGAGTGGCCGCAGCATCGAGGAGGGCGTCGTGTTCCTCGGTGGCGACCCGTCACGACTCGATGCGGCCGTGCGGCGACGCGGCGAGGTCGCGGGCTACCTCGAGCTGCATATCGAGCAGGGCGGGACCCTCGAAGCCGTCGGCGACACGATCGGCATCGTCGAGGGCATCGTCGGCATCCGCGGCTGGACAGTGCGCGTCGTGGGGCGCGCCAACCACGCCGGCACGACGCCGATGGACCAGCGGCAGGATGCGTTGCTCGCTGCCGCGCGCTTCGTCGACATGGTCCACCGCACGGTGCGCGCCGACGGCGGTCGCGCCGTGGGCACCGTGGGCCGGATCGAAGCGCAGCCGGGCGCGCGCAACGTGATCGCCGGGACCGTGACCTGCACGCTCGAGTTGCGCGACCTCGACGACGCTGTGATCCAGCGGCTCTTCGCCCAGGTGCAGGCCGGCGCCGAGCGGATCGGGCAGGAGACGACGACGCGCTTCGCGATCACCGAGGTCCATGTGAACCCGCCGGCGCCGAGCGATGTGCGCATGCGCGCACTGGTCGCCGCGGCCGCGCACGGCGCTGGCCTCCGCGCCCGCGCGATGCCGAGTGGCGCAGGGCACGATGCGCAGTCCATGGCGACCATCGCCCCGATGGGGATGATCTTCGTGCCCAGCGTGGGAGGCATCAGTCACGCGCCCGGCGAGCTGACGCACGACGCCGACTGCGCGCACGGCGTCCGGGTACTGCTCGACACCGCCCGCGCGGCCGACGACACCCTGGACGGCTGAGGCGGACCTCAGCGGCGTCGCGTACTGCGCGAGCCGTGGCGCTGCAGCACACGCGTGGATTCCGCCGCGACGACCGCGCGGCTGCGCCACGCGAAGAACCGGGCTTTCGCCTCGCGCGTGGCCACCTCGAGGTCCACGATCGGCGCCGGATAGTCGCGCCCCAGCCGCACGCCGGCGAGCTCGCGCAACATCGCCGGCATCGCCCACGGCGTGTGCACGTCGGCCCCCGCGATCCCCGCCAGCTCGGGCACCCAACGTCGCACGAACTCGCCCGTGGGGTCGTGCTCCCGTCCTTGCTTGACCGGATTGTACACGCGCACGGTGTTGATCCCGGTCGTGCCGGACTGCATCTGGACCTGCGGATAGTGGATGCCCGGCTCGTAGTCGAGGAAGTGCGGGGCCAGCGCCGTCGCCACCGCCCGCCAGTCCAGCCACAGCGGAAAGGTCGCCACCGAGACGAGCATCGCCCGCATCCGGAAGTTCAGCCATCCGGTGCGGCGCAACATGCGCATGCACGCGTCGACGAAGGGAATGCCGGTGCGGCCCTCGATCCACGCCGCCAGTCGCTCTGCGTCCGGCTCCAGAGGCCGCACGCCGCGATAGCTGCGGGCGAAGTCCTCGAACTCGACGGCGGGCTCGTCCTCGAGCTTCTGGATGAAGTGATCGCGCCACGCCAGTCGCGCGGTGAAGCTGTCGATCGCGCCGGACCAGCGCGGGTCGGCCTCTGGGGTGGTGCGCAGCGCGGCGCGACGTTGCCGCGCGGCCTGCCAGCATTGGCGGCCGGAGAGACTGCCGAAGGCCAGGTGTGCGCTGAGGCGTGAGCAGGCGCTGGGCGCGCTGACCGGCGACGACATCGCCCGGCGATAGTCCACGCCGCGCTCCGTGAGGAAGCTCCGCAGGGCGTCGTGCGCGGCCCGCTCCCCCGCCGCCGGGACCGGGTCCCGCGCGGCCCAAGCACGGACGCCGAGCGACGCGGGGTCGGGAACGTGGCCCGTATCGTGGACGATGGCGGGCGGCGATTGGCGGGGCGGATGCACCACGGGCGCACGCATGGTCGCCTCCCACTGCGCCGCCCATCCATCGCGCGAGGCGAAACGCCGGACCACGCCGCCCGCCGCGAGTTCACGGAACGGAACGCCCCGCGCCTTGGCCCAGGCCCGGACCCGACGGTCGCGCGCGTAAGTGACCGCGTTGCCGGTCTCGGCGTGGGCCCACAGCCCCTCGAACGGCGCCGCGGACCAAAGTGCGTCGAAGACGTCGGGACAGCGGCCGGTGCGCAGCACCAGCGGAATCCCTCGGCGACTCAGGCGGTCCCGGAGCTCGGACAGCGTGGCGAGCAGGAAGTCCCAATGCTGCCGGTCGGCGTCCGCGGCGCTCCACAGCTCGGGCTCGAACACAAAGAGGCCGACCACCGTCCCTGCCCGCGCTGCCTCGGTGAGGGGCGCGTGGTCGTGGATGCGGAGGTCGCGCTTGAACCAGACGAGGTGGGTCGACACACAGAATGAACGCCGGTCGCCGGCCGCGCGCTCCCAGCGCTGCCGTGCGCGATGCCCTCCCCGCCGTCTGGCTCGCGGGGGTAGACTACGCGCAGCCATGTCCCACACCGCGACGCCGCCACCGCAGGATCAGCGACCCCTGCTCGACCGCTGGGTCGCGCGCCTCTTCGACGACCACGGCAGCAAGGGCCTCGGTTCGGGCTGGGCCAGCGGCACCATCGGCGTCGCACTCGGCGTCGCCGGGGTGCTCGGCGTGCTCTGCCTGCAGCTCCCCGGCCTGCTGACCTGGCCGCAGTTGCGCACCGTGTACGCGCTGTGGTGGGTCCGGCCGCTGCTCGAGGGCAGCATCGCCGCGGCCTTCCTGCTCGGCCTGCTCAGCGCACTGCTGCGTGAGCGCCGCGTGCTGGGGCTCACGGCCATGGGTCTCGCGCTGGGCGCGTCGCTGCTCGGTGGCGCCAACGTCGAGTTCAGCGGCTACGGCAACGCCTCCTGGAGCCTGGGGCTGGACTGGTTCGTGCTGAACCTCCTGCTCCTGGCCGTCGTGTTCATCCCGTTGGAGCGGCTCTTCCCGCACGCGCCCGAGCAGTCGGTCTTCCGGCGCGGCTGGACCACCGACGTGGTGCACTTCTTCGTCAGCCATCTGCTGGTGCAGGCGTCCACGTTGCTGACGCTGGCCCCTGCGGCCGCGCTGGGGGCTTGGTTGGTCTGGCCGCCGCTGCAGGCCTGGATCGCGGCGCTGCCAGGCGTGGTCCAGTTCCTCATGATCGTGTTCGTCGCTGACCTGGGCGAATACATCGCGCACCGGGCCTTCCACACCATTCCCGCGCTGTGGCCGTTCCACGCGGTGCACCATTCCAGCGAGGAGGTGGACTGGCTCGCGGGCTCCCGCCTCCACCTGGTCGATGTGGTGCTCACGCGAGGCTTCACGTTCATTCCCATCCACCTGCTGGGGTTCGCGCAGGGTCCGGTGTATGCGTACCTGGTGTTCGTGTCCTTCCACGCGGTGTTCATCCACGCGAACCTGCGCTGGTCTTTCGGGCCACTGGAGCGCTTCGTGGTCACGCCGCGCTACCACCACTGGCACCACAGCGCGCAGGAGGAGGCGCTGGACAAGAACTTCGCAGTGCACCTGCCATGGATCGACCGGCTGTTCGGGACGCACCATCTGCCGCGGGATCGCTGGCCGGACCAGTACGGACTGCACGGCGAGCAGATGCCCGAGGGCTGGTGGTCGCAGGTGACCTGGCCGTTCCGGCGCCGGCGCTGAGCCGCGCGGCCTCCCTCGCCGGGCGCGCGGGTGGCCTCCCACCACGGGGCCGCTCTCCGGGACGACGGCGATAGGTTTCAGGGGTATCACGGTTCCGTCTCGGTCCGGTCACTTTCCCCTGCTCGTGTCCACAGTCACTCTGCCCGCGCCTACGGCTCTGTTGCTTCGCCGGCTCCTCTTGGTCGTCGGCGTGTACTCTGCGCTCCGGGTGCTGTTCTTCGCCACGCACCCCTCCCTGTTCGCCGACGCGTCGTGGAGTGGCCTCGCGGGGGCATTCCTCCACGGGCTGCGCTTCGACCTCTCGGCGATCGCCTACACCAATGCGCCGTTCATCCTGCTGTCGCTGGCCCCGGCGGCGTGGCAGGCGCGGCCCACGGTCGCGGCGATCCAGCGCGCGCTCTACCTCATCCCCAACGCGGTCGCCGTGCTGTTGATGGTCGGCGACACCGTGTACTTCGACTTCACGGGCACGCGCCTCACCTTCGATCTGTTCGACCTCAAGGCCGAGGCGACGAACCAGATCGACCAGCTGTTGCTCAACTACGCGCCCTTCACGCTGGTCGCGGCCGTGCTGATCGCCGTGCTGTGGATCCTCTATCCGCGCCACCGGGGTCATGCGACCTCGGGGCGCTGGCTCGTCGCGGTCCCGACGACGGTGCTGGTCCTCGGCCTCACGGTCCTCGCCGCGCGCGGCGGGACGCAGAAGAAGCCGCTGAATCCCATCCACGCGTTCGCGGGCAGCGACCATGCGTTGGGGGTCCTCACGCTGAACTCGGTGTTCACCCTGATCCAAAGCCCACTGACGCAGCAGATCACGCCCGCGACCTTCTATGCGAGTGACGACGCGGCCGAGGAGGTGCTCGCGGCACCGTTCGGCCTCACCAGCCGCGTCACGCCACCGCAGAACGTCGTGGTGATCATCCTGGAATCGTTCGCGACGGAATTCTGGGGGGCCGCCGGGAGCACCGCCGGGTTGACGCCGTTCCTCGACTCGCTGGTGCCCCGGGGGCGCTTCTTCGCGCACAACTTCGCCAACGGGCGGCGCTCGATCGACGCGCTCCCGAGCATCTTGCTGGGCGTCCCGTTGCTGATGTCCCGGTCGATCGCACTCTCGCCGTACCAGAGCAATGAGTGGATCGGCCTGGGCCACCTGCTGGACGAGGCCGGGTATCACACCAGCATGTTCCACGGCGCCCCCAAGGGCACGATGTACTTCGACGCGATCGCGCGCATGGCGGGGGTGCGGGAGTTCTACTCGCTGGAGCGCTACCCGGCCGAATGGCAACAGCGGGACTTTGACGGGCACTGGGGGCTCTTCGATGAGCCGTTCCTGCGCTTCGCAGCGACCGAACTCAGCAAGGTGCCGCAGCCCTTCTTCAGCACCGTCTTCACCATCAGCACGCATCAGCCGTTCCGCGTTCCGGCGGCGCTGCGCGACTCGTTGCCCGCCGGTACCGAGGAGATCCATCGCAGCGTGCGCTACGTGGATCAGTCGCTGGGCCGCTTCTTCGCGGTCGCGCGGCAGCAACCGTGGTTCGAGAACACGCTCTTCGTCATCACCGGCGACCATACGCAGAGCGAACGCGGCGAGCGCTTCGACACCACCCTGGGCCGGTACATGGTGCCGCTGTTGCTGTACCACCCGACGCGGCCGCTGCCGCCGACGGACCCGCTGCGCATCACGCAGCACGTGGACCTGCTGCCGACCATCCTCGACTACACCGGCGTGACCCCTGCCGAGATCCCGCGCTTCGGACGTTCGGTGTTCTCCCCGGCGGAGGGCGAAGCCATCCTCAGCAGTGACGGGTATTATTGGCTGGTGCGCCGGGACGGGGTCGTGCAACGCGATGCGGCCGGGACGGAGACCATCTTCCCGTACGCAGCGGAGGCGTCGATGTCACCGTCCGCGGTGTCACGAACGGCCCCGGTCGCGCTGGTCAGCCGGCTGCATGCGCACGTGCAACATTTCAACAACTCGCTGCTGCGGAACTCCTTCTATCGGAGTGAGACCAGCGAGCGGATGGTCCCGCAGTAGCCATCGTCCGTTCGGTCCGTACGCCCCCCTCTTCGTCCGAGCCCTCCCGTGAGCGAACGCAACACCGTCCATGTCGTGATCCTCGCCCTCGGCATCGCCGCCGGCGGACTCTTCGCCGGCAGCGGTATCGTGCGGGCGAAAGCCGCCGACCGCTATGTGACCGTCAAGGGCGTCTCGGAGCGCGATGCCCAGGCCGACCTCGCGATCTGGCCGCTGCGACTGTCGGTCGCGGCGAACGACCTGCCGACCGCGAACGCCGAGATGGCCCGCAGCGTCGGGAAGATCCGCGCCTTCCTCGCGGCGAACGGGATCGACACCGCCGGCGTGATCGTGCAGGACTTCATCGTCCGCGACCAGCAAGCACAGCTCTATGGCGGCGACCGGGGTATGGGTCCGCGCTATGTCATCGCGCAGACACTGCTCGTGCGATCCACCAAGCCCGACGTGGTGCAGGCCGCGAGTCAGCGCGTCGGCGACCTCGTCAACGCCGGAGTTCCGCTGACCTCAGGCGCCGAGTACGGTGGCGGTGGACCGACCTTCGTCTTCAGCGGGCTGAACGCGCTCAAGCCCGAGATGATCGCCGAGGCCACCGCGCGGGCGCGCGAGTCCGCCGAGCAGTTCGCGCGCGACTCCCGCAGCAGCATCGGCGGCATCCGCCAGGCCAATCAGGGCTACTTCGAGATCCTCCCGCGCGATCAGGCGCCGGGGATCTCGGAGGCGAGCCAGCTGACCAAGCGCGTGCGCGTGGTCGCGACCGTCGAGTACCTGCTCAAGGACTAGGTCGCGGCCGAGCGCGGCGCGCCCAGGCTCAGCAGCGACCCTACGAGCACGACCGTCACCGCACCGATGACATTGTGCCACAGGAAGCTGACCTGTGGCGCGCCGAAGGTGACCGCCGCCACGGCCCCCATACCCGCGATCAGTCCCACGAAGGCCCCGATGGCGCGGGATCGCGGAAGCATGGCGAGGATGAAGACGCCAAGGATCGATCCGTAGAAGAAGGATCCGAAGCGGTTCACCACCTCGATCAGCGATCCCAGCGTGGCGGCGTACGTCGCCACCACACAGGCGAAGAGCCCCCAGAGGCCGGTGGCGAGCTTGGACACGCGCAGATAGTGGCGGTCCGTGGCCTGCGGCTTGGCCCAGCGCCGGTAGAAGTCGATCACCGACGACGTCGCCAGGGAGTTCAGCTCGGCCGCGATGCTCGACATGGCCGCCGCGAGGATCGCCGCGATGAACAGCCCGGCCAAGCCCAGTGGCAGCGTCGACAACACGAAGCGCGGCACGATGTAGTTCACATCGCGCGGATTCGCGCCGGTCACCTGGCCGGCCAGCGACAGGGCATCGCTGCGCACCGCGTCCACCTCGGCCACGGACTCGCGATACGCCTCGCGGGCCGCCTGCTCCACGCCGGGGAACGGCGGCAGGTCCCGGCGTGCGATCATCTCCGCCGCCTGCTGGCGGATCTCGGACGCCGCCGCGTACCGCCCCTGCAGGTCCGCCCACTCGACCGGCGCCTGGGTGGCGACCGCCTGCTCGTGCACCGGGTTGAACAGCAGCGGGGGCGAGTTGAACAGATGGAAGACGAAGATCAGTACGCCGATCATCAGCACCAGCGCCTGGAGCGGGATCTTCCAGTAGGCGCTCATCAGCAGCGAGTTGCGCGCCGCATCCACCGACTTCGCCGTGAGGTAGCGCTGCACCTGACTCTGGTCGGTCCCGAAGTACGACAGCATCAGGAAGGTGCCCCCGAGGATCCCCGACCAGAACGTGTAGGTCTCGGTGAGCGTGAACCGGAAGTCGAACACCGCCAGCCGGCCCGTCGCCCCGGCCACGCGCAGGGCCTCGACCGGCGTCACGGGGAGCTTGGCCAGCAGGACCACGACGACGGCCGCCAGTGCCGCGACGATCAGCACCATCTGCTTCACGTCGGCCCAGGTGACCGCCTGCACCCCACCGATCATCGTGTAGAGCACCGTCGGCACCCCGATGATCGCCACACTCAGCGTGAGGTCCCAGCCGAAGATGGCCGAGAAGATCACCGCGGGCGCCGCGATGATCGTCCCGCAGGACATCCCGCGCGAGAGCAGGAACAACAGGGCGGTGAGCGAGCGCGTCTTGGCGTCGAAGCGGCGCTCGAGGTATTCGTAGGCGGTGAAGACCTTCGCCTTGTGCAGGAACGGGACGATGGTCACGCCGAGGATCACCATCGCGATCGGCAGCCCGAAGTAGAACTGCACGAAGCGCAGCCCATCGGTCGCGCCCTGCCCGGTGGTGCCGATCAGCGTCACCGCGGAGAGCTGCGTCGCCATGACCGAGAGCCCCACGGCCCACCAGGGCAGCGAGCGGCTGGCGAGGAAGTACCCCTCGATGTCGTGGGTGTTCTTGCTGCGGCGGATGCCGTCGATCAACACGTAGGCGATGTACACGCCCACGATCGCCCAATTCAGCCAGTGCATCCCCATGTCAGCGATCCCACAGCCACTGCATGGCCCCGAGGAGGCACAACGTGACGAACTGGACCAGCAGGACGCGGACCAGCGTGGCGCGGACGTTCGGCGTGTCGGTCATAAGACCGGAAAGGTATCACGCGGTCGCCCGCGCTCACACCGCGCCGCGGCCCGCCTCGTCGTCGTCGAGCGCCCGGAGCGCCGGCGTGTCCAGGTCGTCGAATTGCCCCTGCCGTGCCGCCCAGCGGAACGCGACCAGTGCGCCCAGCACCAGGAGCAGGGCGAGCGGAAGCACGAGGTAGAGGACGCTCACGGGCGGGGGGCGAAGGTGTCGCTGCGGTACGAGGTCGCGATGACGATGATCGAGCTGATCGGCATCACCACCGCGGCCAGTAGCGGGTCGATGACGCCGACGGCGCAGAGGCCGGCACCGAAGACATTGTAGAGGGCCGAGAACGCAAGGTTCCGCTTGAGCAGCGTCATCGTGCGGCCCACGCCATCGATGAGCGCGACCAGTGGGTCGAGACCCGGCGTGGCCAGATAGACATCGGCCGCCGCCAGCGACGCCTCCGCGCCGCCATGCACCGACACGCCCACCGTCGCGGCGGCCAGCGCGGCGGCGTCGTTCACCCCATCGCCGACCATCACCACGCGCCCGTCGCGCAGAGAGCGTTCGACCACCGCCAACTTCGCCTCCGGCGTCGCCGCCCCGATCGCATCGCTGGCCTCGACACCGACGCTGCGCGCGACGGCCGCGACCGTGCGCGGCTCGTCGCCCGACAGGATGCCGACCCGCCACCCCCGCGCGCGCAGCGCCGCGATCGCCTCCCGTGCGCCGACCGCCACCGGATCGCCGATGCCTGCCGTCGCCACCAACTCACCGTCGATCGCGATCCACACGGGCGTCAGCACGGGATCCTCAGGATCGACCTGGGCTGCCGATCGCAGCCCCGCGCGCACGAACTCCGGGCTCCCGACGACGACCGTGCGGCCCTGGACCACCCCGCGGATGCCCCGCCCCGCGACCTGCTCCACCAATGCCGGCGTCGGCGCGTCGAGATCCGGCCACGCCCGCGTGAAGGCCAGCGCTACGGGGTGCGTCGAACTACGCTCCAAGGCCAAGATGAAGGGCTTCGCCGATGGGTCGCCCGTGAAGTGCACCACGCGCGCGTGGCCCTGCGTGATCGTGCCCGTCTTGTCCAGCCAGATGCGACCCGGCGTCGCCAGCGCTTCCAGCGCATCGCCGCCCTTGATGAGGATGCCCCGCTGCGCCGCACGGCCCGTGGCCACCGTGATCGCCAGCGGCGTCGCGAGCGCCAGCGCGCACGGGCAGGTCACGATCAACAGCGCGATGGCGTGGTCGAGCGCGTTGAGCGGGTCGCGCGTGCTCCAGTACCACCAGGTGAGCGCCGCCGCCGTGATCACCAGCGCCACGAAGGTCCCGGCCATGCGGTCGGCGAATTGCACGATGGGGGCCCGCCGCTTCGCACTCTCCTCCATCCGACGCAGGATCCCGCCCAGTCGCGTGGCCTCGCCGGCCGCGGTCACGCGCACCCGCAGCGGCGCGCTGAGATTGGTGGTCCCCGCGAAGACGATGTCCCCGGGCCCGACGGCCACCGGGCGCGACTCGCCGGTGAGCAACGCGAGATCCAGCGACGACACGCCCGACTCCACGACCCCATCGGCAGCGAACGCATCGCCGACGCGGACATCGAGCAGCATCGCGGGCAGCACCGCCTCGGTCGGCACCTCACGCAGGCCGCCGCCATCGACCACTCGGGCGCTGCGGGGCGCGAGCGACGCCGTCAGCTCGGTCGCGTCGGCCGCGGCCCGCTGGCTGCGATGCTGCAGATAGCGCCCCATCAACAGCAAGAAGATGAGCGTCGCAACCCCATCGAAGTAGATGGGACCGACCCCCGTCCAGGTGTTCACGGCACCCCGGGCAAGGCCGGCCGCCAATGCGAGCGCCACCGGCAGATCCATCTGCAGTCGCCGCACGCGCAACCCGGCCCACGCGGCCCGGAAGAACACCCGCCCGGGCCCGACCACCGCCGGGATCGTCAGCAGCAGCGAGATCCAGCGGAAATAGCGCTCGTACCCGGCCTCCACCGCACCGAACCAACCCGAGTACATCGCCAGCGCGATCAACATGACGTTCATCGCGATCGCGCCCGAAATCGCGAGGTCGGTCAGCATGCGGCGCTGCTCGCCTCGCCGCACGCGCTCCGCCGCGATCCCGCGGAACGGATGCGACGGGTAGCCCAGGGTGTCGAGCGTGCGCGCGATCGCGCTCAGCGTCGTGACCGCGGGGTCCCATGTCACCCGGGCCACGGCGCGGCTCACCTCGAGCTCGGCGCGCAGCACACCGGGGAGCACCAACGGCACCCGCTCGACCAACCACAGGCAGGAGCGGCAGTGCACGCCCTCGAGCAACAGCTCCATCGACGCCGTGCCGTCCGGTCGCCGCTGGACATACAAACGCTGGAAGGCGTCGTGGTCGTACTCGTCGTAGCGCTTGCCGGTCGCCGTCACCGGCCGATCGCGGCCCTCGGGCAAGCCGTAGTACTGCTGCAACCCCGCCTCGCGGATCAGCGCCGCCGCCGTCGCACACCCTCGGCAGCAATAGCTCGGCGCCCCCGCCGGCTGCTGCAAGGCCGGAGGTACCGGCACCGCGCAATGCGCGCAGCGCGTGCCTGCCGGGGTCTCGGGACGCGTCGCGCGCGACATCAGTGCCCTCCGGACGCGGCGGGAGCGTCCGCCACGGGCAGCGCCGCATGCACCGGGTGCGACCGCGGGCGCAGCACCAAGGCGATCGTCAGCAGACCCATCAGCACGATGCTCGCGGCGGTCACGGTCGGCACGACGGCGCGCCACCGCGCGGTGAGGCGCTGCACCCCGCCGGCCACGGCGAGCAATGCGGGGACCGTGCCCAGCCAGAACACTCCCATCACCAGCATCGCACGCGGCACCGAGCCGGTGCCTGCCGCCGTGACCACGAAGGCGTACAGCCACCCACAGGGCAGGAGGGCGGTCATGCCACCGAAGGCGGCCGCGCGGCCACTCGGACTCCACGTCGCCGACCGCCGCACGATCTGCTGCAGTGCACCGTGTGCCGGAGCGGGGACCGTGACGAACGGCACGCGCACCCCCCGTGCTGCCAGCAACGTCGCGACACCCCACAGCACCATCAGCGCCCCGGCCACCAGGGCCGCAGCGTGCCGAACGGCCAGCAGCTCTCCCGCATGGGTCACACCGGCACCGAGCGACCCCGCGACCACACCCAGCGCGAGATACGCCGCCAGCCGCATGCCATGGTAGGCCGCATGGGCCCGCGCGGGGGCGCCCGGGGCGTAACTGCAGACGAAGCCACCGCACATCCCGGCACAGTGGACGCTGCCGAGCAGTGAGGCGACGAAGACCGAGGCGATGAGTGCGCTCACGATCCGGGTGCGGCGGCGACGTCGAGTCGGCGCAGGGCGACGAACCGGGCCGGTCCGCGACGGGCTTCCAGCGCGACATCCCACAGGCCGGCGGCATCGATCGGCACGACGGCCTCGTACCCGCCGGCCACCGGACGGAGGGACACCGGGATCACCGTCTGCGAGCGGGCGACGCGGGTGAGACGCACGACCACCTGGGCACTGTCGACCGGCGCATCGGTCGAATCCCGCAGCATCACCGAGAGCATCGCACCCGTCGGGCCGATCGGGCCGGCGCGGAGGTCCAGGTGCCACCCCAAGCGGTCGCTGCGCTGCTCGATGCCACGCCGAGCATCGTAATTCACCGCGCGTTGGTAGTAGTCCTGCTCGATCGCGAAGGAGGGGTCGGCCTTCGCGATCCGCATCACCCACAGGTTGCCGGCGACGGTCAGGCCGAGGATGCCCACGACGATCGCCGGCCAGGTCCAGGTGCGCATCAGCGGCCTCCAAGGCCCGGCGCGGGCCCGGTGAGTCGGAACGGCGTGTCGCGCCGGTAGCGCTCGCCTTCGGTCACGCGGACGGTGATGGTCCGCACTCCATCGAGGTACGAGCCGGGCGGCAAGGTGATGAAGAAGCTGGTCGTGCCGGTCTCACCGGCGGCCACCGCGATGGGGTTCACCGGCGCGATCACCCGCGCGCCGAGCTCGTTCGCCTCGACCACGTCGAAGGCGTAGCGCCGCTCCGAGCGCGAGCGGTTCGCCACGCGGATGCGCACCTGATTGGTCACGGCCCCAGTGGCATCGACCTGGTACGGGGCCCCCAGGGGACCGAGCAGCGTGATATCGGCGGGCTCCTTCGTGGACAACTGCCACACGAAGGCGCTGAGGAACAGCGCGAAGGCCACCGGATACAGCACCGTGCGTGGCCGCCACAGTCGCGGCGGATGACCCGCGAGCGCATCCTGTGACGAGTAGCGGATCAACCCCGCGGGCTTGTGCACCTTGGCCATGATCGCGTCGCAGGCATCCATGCACTGCGTGCAGTGGATGCACTCCATCTGCAGGCCCTGGCGGATGTCGATCCCCGTGGGGCAGGTGGCCACACAGGCATTGCAGTCGATGCAATCGCCGAGTCCGTCGCGCGCCTTGCCTCGGCCCCGCGGTTCCCCGCGATTGGAGTCATAGGCCACGATCAGTGATTGCCGGTCGAGCAGCGCGGACTGCCAGCGCCCGTACGGGCACGCCACCACGCACACCTGCTCGCGGAAATAGCCGAAGTCCGCGAAGATCAGGGCCGTCGTCACCACCATCACCACGAACGGCGTGGGGTGCTGCAGCGGCGACTGGGTCATCCAGATGGCCAGCGCGTCCGTGCCGACGAAGTACGAGAGGAAGGTGTGCGCGAGGAGCATCGCGATCCCCACGTACACCACGTGCTTCAGCCAGCGCTTGGGATGGATGCGCCCACGGTCGGCGTCCATGCGACGCGAGCCCGACTCCCCTCCCTCGAACAGCCGCTCGATGGGGCGGAACACGTACTCCATGTACACCGTCTGCGGACAGCCCCAGCCGCACCAGGCCCGCCCGAACAGCGCGGTCAGGAGGAAGATCCCCGTGAGGACGGTCAGCCCGAGCAACATCAACAACAGCGTGTCCGTCGGCAGGAACGTCGTCCCGAAGAACGTGAACTCGCGCCGCGGCAGATCGAGCAGGATCCACGGCTTCCCGTTCCACCGCAGATGCGGCATGGTCAGGAAGAACGCCATCAGCGCGTAGCCGACCACCAGCCGGGCCCGTGACCAGCGGCCACGGCTCCAGTGCGGACGGATCCAGCGACGGGAGCCGTCCTGATTCAGCGTCGGGAGGACGCGACCCGCATAGGTCGGCGCTGCCGTCACGAGCCGACCTTGGCTCCTTCCGGCGCCTTCGCGTTCGGCGGGTCGCTGCCGCGCAATGACAACACATACGCCACCACGCGATCGAGCTCGTCGGGCGGGAGCATCTGCTGCCATGCCGGCATCCCCTTGGCCAGGACACCGGTGCCGACCACCGTCCACACCTCGGCAGGGGTCCCGCCGTGGATCCAGTAGTCGTCGGCCAGATTCGGGCCGATCATCCCGGCGCCACCCGCCGCGTGACAGGCCTGACAGTACTTCGCATACGTGGCGGCGCCCGAGGCGATCGCTGCGGGGTCAGCCAGCATCGCCGTCAAGGCGTCCACATCGGGCCCGGTCGGTGTGCCCCCGCCCTGCGCCGCCACGCGGGCCTCCCACGCGGCCATCTCCTTGGCATACATCGCGTCCTTCTTGCCGCCATGCCCGAGGTCGCCCGGCAGCACGAAGTACACTCCCGCCCACACGATCGTCGCCCAGAAGATGTACACCCACCACTTCGGCAACGGATTGTCATACTCCTGGATGCCATCGTACTGATGGTCCAGCAGTTTCTCGGCATTGGGATCCTGCGTCATCTCAGTGCTCCACCACGCGATCGCGTGGCGCCTGCGGGTGGGAGTCGTCGAGTGGCAGTCGGCTGGCCCGTTCCCACATCGTCGCGTTGCGCGGGAGCCAGATCCACACCACGATGGCCAGGAACGCCGCCGCGAAGAGCACCAGCGCGATCTCCGCGTAGATGGCCAGCCCTGCCCCACTCATCACATCGGTCCGCATCGTCAGTTCCCTCCCGTCGCTGCGACATCGCGCCGCAGGTCCGTGCCCAGTCGCTGCAGGTACGCGACGACCGCCATGATCTCCTTGTCCTCGAGCCCATCGGGCCCGCCCGCCGCGAGCACGCGTGCCGCGATCTCGCGCGCCTGGGCCCGAGCCATGCCGGGCGCCTGGCCGTTCTTGACCGCGTCGCCGTAAGGCACGCCGAGCATCGCCATCGCGTCCACACGCCGCTGGATGCCGTCGAAGTCCAGCGCCGCCGTCAGCAGGTGCGGGTAGGCCGGCATGATGGACTGCTGTACGATCTCCTTGGGGTCGTTCATATGCCGCACGTGCCACAGGTCAGGGTACTTCCCGCCTTGGCGCGCGAGATCGGGACCGATGCGCCGCGACCCCCACAGGAACGGATGATCGTACACCGATTCGCCGGGCTTGGAGTAGTCGCCGTAGCGCTCGGTCTCGTGCCGGAACGGGCGGATCATCTGCGAATGACAATTGAAGCAGCCCTCGCGGATGTAGATGTCGCGACCGGCGAGCTCCAACGGCGTGTACGGCTGCACCGACGCGATGGTCGGGATGTTCGACTTCACGAGGAAGGTCGGCAGGATCTCGAACAGCGAGGCGACCACCACCGCCACCGTGGTCATGACGGTGAAGGTCACCGGCAACCGCTCCCAGCGCCGGTGCCAACCCGCGCTCACGAAGCGCGCGAAGGCCCCGGCCGGCTGCGGCGTCTCGTGCCCCTCGTACACCGGCGACAGCGGGGCCGCCTGGATCTGCGGCTCCTCATAGCGCGCCGGACGCATCTGCCAGGTCTTGAAGATGTTCCAGCCGAAGAGGCCCATGCCCACCAAGTACATCGTCCCGCCCACCACGCGCACCCAGTACATGGGCATCAAGCGCAGGGTGGTCTCGACGAAGTCCGGGAACGCCAGGCGGCCGGTCTCGTCGAAGGCACGCCACATCAACCCCTGCGTGATGCCCGCCGAGTAGATGGCGGTGACATAGAGGAGGATGCCGAAGGTCGCGATCCAGAAGTGCAGCTCCATCGCCTTCGTACTGTACACCGCCTTGGTCTGGAACACGCGCGGCAGCAACCAGTAGATCATCCCGAACGTGATGAAGCCGTTCCAGCCCAGCGCGCCCGTGTGCACGTGCGCGATGATCCAGTCCGTGTAGTGCGCGAGGGCGTTCACGCTCTTGATGGAGAGCATCGGCCCCTCGAACGTGGACATGCCGTAGGCCGTCACGCCGACCACGAAGAACTTGAGGATGGGATCGTTGGTGACCTTGTGCCACGCACCGCGCAGCGTCAGCAGGCCGTTCACCATGCCGCCCCAGCTCGGCATCCACAGCATCACCGAGAAGAGCATGCCCAGCGTGCTCGCCCACTCCGGCAGCGCCGTGTAGTGGAGGTGGTGCGGGCCGGCCCAGATGTACAGGAACACCAGCGACCAGAAGTGCAGGATGCTCAGCTTGTACGAGAACACCGGCCGCTCGGCGGCCTTCGGCATGAAGTAGTACATCAGGCCGAGGAAGGGCGTCGTCAGGAAGAACGCGACGGCGTTGTGCCCGTACCACCACTGCATGAACGCGTCCTGCACGCCGGCGTAGATCGAGTACGACTTGAACAGCCCTGCCGGGATGGAGAGGTTGTTGAAGATGTGCAGGATCGCGACCGTGATGATCGAGGCGATGTAGAACCAGATCGCGACGTACAGATGCCGCTCGCGGCGCCGGGCGATGGTGCCGAAGAAGTTGATCGCGAAGGCCACCCACACCACCGCGATCGCGAGGTCGATCGGCCACTCCAGCTCGGCGTACTCCTTGGCCTGCGTGAAACCCATCGGCAGGGTGATGGCCGCCGCGACGATGATCGCCTGCCAGCCCCAGAAATGGAACCGGCTCAGCGCGTCCGAGAACATGCGCGCCTTGAGCAGCCGCTGCGTGGAGTAGTAGGCCCCGAGGAAGAACGCGTTGCCCGCGAAGGCGAAGATCACCGCGTTGGTGTGGAGCGGCCGAAGCCGGCCGAAGGTCAGATACGGCGCGAGGTTCAGCGAGGGGACACCGAGCTGGATGGCGATGATCAGGCCGACCAGCATCCCGATGAAGCCCCACACGAAGGTGGCCACCAGGAATTTCCTGACGATGTCGTCGTCGTACGTGAACGTATCCAGCCGTGCGGTCATCGGGTCTCCGGGTCCGAAGGAGGGGAGAGGGGCGTGCCAACCGTCTGCGCTCACCCGAACGGGTGGGGAAAAGTTGACCTTTCTGGTATCGGTCCGCGAGCGCACGACCTTGACCGCGACCCGAAGAGCGCCCGACAGACCAGCGGGACCGCTCCCTCCCGGTCGGTCCGGCCCATAGACTACAGGGGTTGTACTGCGGCGTTCGCCGCCCCCCTGTCCCCATCAGCCCCTGAAGCAATGCGGATGACCTTGTTCCCGCTGGCGGCGGCGAGTCTCGTGCTCGCGTCGTGCAGCAAGGCCCCACAGCCCACACCGGCGCCCACCCCGGGCGGTGCGGGCGGGCGCGGTGCAGCGGCACCGACTCCGGCGACCGGCGATACGACCGCACGTCCTGGCGGCGGCGGGCCCGGAGGTGCTGGGCCCGGTGGCGGTGCCGGCGCGGCCGGCGGCGATCCCGCCCCGCGCCCCTTCAACACGGTGATCACCAACCGTGCGACCACCAAGAAGGGCGTCTTCAACGTCCACCAAGTCGGCCAGACCCTGTACTTCGAGATCCCGGCCGGCGAGCTCGGCAAGGACTTCGTCATCACGACGGTCATCGCCGGCACGACCACCAGCGTGGACATCAATGGCACGCTCGGTCCGGACCGCGTGATCCGCTTCGAGCGCCGCGCCAACCGCGTGTACGTGCGCGACGTGCGCTTCAACAACGTCGCCACCGACTCGGCCCTGCTCGGCAAGCGCGCGATGGATCTCATCACGCAGCACCCGATCATCGCCTCGTTCCCCGTCGCCGCCTACGGCGCCGACAGCGCCCCGGTGCTCGACGTCACCCGCATGTTCACGGGCGGCATCCAGGAGTTCACGGCCAACGGCCAGCGCGCGACGGTCGCGGCCGACCGCTCGTACATCGAGCGCTTCGCCGCGTTCTCGCGCAATGTCAACGTCACGGCGGTGCAGACCTTCACCCCGCAGGCCGCCGCGGGGGCACCCGCGGCCGGTGGCCGCGGCGGCGCGCCGGGCAACACGACCCAGAGCTACACGTTCTCGATCGTCCGCCTGCCCGACGACCCGATGATGCCGCGCCTGCTCGATGCGCGCGTCGGCTACTTCGGCGAGACCAAGCAGGACTTCGGCTCGCCCGAGCTGCGCGTCACGCAGCGCCGCTACATCGCGCGCTGGCGCCTCGAGTGCTCCGACCAGAAGGTCGGCAACCTCTGCGTGCCCAAGAAGCCCATCACCTATTACGTCGACCCGGCCACGCCGGGCTGGCTGGTCCCCTGGGTGAAGGCGGGCATCGATGAATGGCAGCAGGCCTTCGAAGAGGCTGGCTTCCACAAGGGCATCGTCGCAGCCGACGCGCCGAACGACCCGGACTTCTCGGGCGAGGACGCCACGGTCGCGATGGTCCGCTGGCTGCCCAGCGCCGTCGCCAACGCCGTCGGCCCCTCCACGACCGACCCGCGCACCGGCGAGATCATCGACGCCGACGTCCAGATGTACCACAACATCATGGACCTGCAGCG
>CAZCZO010000016.1:0-66767 GCA_964503275.1 uncultured Gemmatimonadaceae bacterium
TTGAATGGCATTCAAGAGGTCAGGGGTTCGATTCCCCTCGCCTCCACTGGCCGCCAGCGCCTTTCACGCAAGTATCGGCGCTGGCACATGCGGGAATAGCTCAGTTGGTAGAGCACAACCTTGCCAAGGTTGGGGTCGCGGGTTCGAGTCCCGTTTCCCGCTCTTCAGGACGGTCCCCCGGCGCGGTGCCGGGGTGACCGACGCAGGTGAGGACCTCCGGGCGGTTAGCTCAGTTGGTTAGAGCGCCACGTTGACATCGTGGAGGTCACAAGTTCGAGTCTTGTACCGCCCATTGGCCGCGTTGTGCGGCAGACAGCTTGGCATTGCGCGTGGTGGGATGGGCGCAGGGTCAGCAGCCAGCAGGACACGCGCCCGTAGCTCAATTGGATAGAGCATCTGACTACGGATCAGAAGGTTGGGAGTTCGACTCTCTCCGGGCGCACTCGCAGGACCGCGGGACCGTAGGGATCGGGGCGTAGCTTAGCCCGGTAGAGCGCCTGCTTCGGGAGCAGGAGGTCGCTGGTTCAAATCCAGTCGCCCCGACTGAGACATCATCGAACACCCCATCGTGGCTGTGCCACGGTGGGGTGTTCTGCTTGAGCGACTTCCGGTGGCCAGTATCTTTAGTTGACCTGGTTGGTCAACCAGTGTATGATTCGGTATGACCAACAAGAAGACTGGCGCACCCAAGTCCCTGCGGGAGAACGTCGCCCTCTACGAGGCGAAGACCCAGCTCTCCGCCTTGGTCGAAAAGGCCGCGGCCGGCGCCGAGATCGTGATCATGAAGTCGGGCGTCCCCATGGCTCGCCTCGTCCCCCTCGAGCACACGCCGCCCGTGCGGGTGCCCGGGCGCGGCGCAGGCGCCTGGGTGGTGGCCCCCGATTTCGACGCGCCGCTGCCCCCCGAGGTCCTCGCGGACTTCGAGGGCCGCTGATGCGCCTCCTGCTGGACACCCACGTCCTCATCTGGTGGGATGCCGGTGAGGCGCTACGACCCGAGGCCTCCGACGCGATCCGGTCCGCGTCGGAGGTCTACGTGAGCGCGGCCTCCGCGTGGGAGATCGCGATCAAGACCGCGCTCGGCAAGCTGCAGAGCACGCGCTCCGTCGCCATGGTGGTCGCGGACAATGCGTTCGTCGAACTGCCCGTGCACGTCCGGCACACCCAGGCGCTGGCCGACCTGCCGGCCCTGCACAGCGACCCCTTCGACCGTCTGCTGGTGGCGCAGGCTGCGGTCGAGGGGCTGACGCTGCTCACGCGCGATCCAAAGGTCGCGGCCTACCCAGGCCGGGTCCTGCTGGCGTAGCGACTCACCGAAAGCGCATCCCGTTGGGCGCCACGCTGCCCTTGGTCGGGACGAACCCCTTGGCCGGCTGACGCGATGCCTCCGCCGGGCGCGGCGGCCGCGATGCGGCGGGTCGTCCGGCAGAGGCGTCGCCTGGCGCGCGCCCAGCGCCGGCGTCGCTGCGCATCGACAGCGCGATGCGATGGCGCGCCAAATCCACCTGCTGCACGGTCACGCGGACGCGCTGTCCCACCGTCACCACCTCGTTGGGATCCTTCACGTAGCGATCGGCGAGCTGACTCACGTGCACCAAGCCGTCCTGGTGCACGCCGACATCGACGAACGCGCCGAAGGCGACGATGTTCGTCACCACGCCCTCCAGGACCATCCCCGTCTGCAGGTCGGACGGGGATTGGAGATCGTCGCGGAATGCGGGTGGCTCGAAGGCCGCACGCGGGTCGCGGCCGGGCTTCTTGAGCTCGGCCACGATATCGCGGAGTGTGGGCAGGCCGACGTCGTCGCGCACATAGCGCATGAGGTCGATGCGATCGATGAGGCCTTCGTCGCCGATCAGTGCCGCCACCGCCACGCCGAGGTCGGCCGCCATGCGCTCCACCACCGCATAACGCTCCGGATGGACTGCGCTGGCATCGAGCGGGTGCGCGCCCCCCCGCACCCGCAGAAAGCCCGCCGCCTGCTCGAAGGCCTTGGCGCCCAGGCGCGGCACCGCGTGCAGGTCGGCACGGGCGCGGAATCCGCCCTGCGCATCGCGCGTCGCGACGATCGCCTGCGCGAGCGACGGGCCGATGCCGGCCACATAGCCGAGGAGCGGTGCACTGGCCGTGTTCAGCTCGACCCCGACGCGATTCACACAGCTGGCGACCGTGTCGTCGAGGCGTTGCTTGAGCCGCGTCTGGTTCACGTCGTGCTGATACTGCCCGACACCGATGCTCTTGGGATCGATCTTGACCAACTCGGCCAAGGGGTCCTGCAGGCGGCGCGCGATGGACACCGCGCCACGCAGTGACACGTCGAGCTCGGGGAACTCCGCCCGCGCGAGGTCCGACGCCGAGTAGACGGACGCCCCCGCCTCGTTGACGACGACCACCTGCGGGCGGGGCGCATCCAGCTCCCGCAACGCGGCTTTCGTCAGGGTCTCCGTCTCGCGGCTGGCCGTCCCGTTGCCGATCGCGATCAGCTCGGGGGCGAAGCGCTGGACCACGGCGCGGATCGCCCCGGCGAAGCGATCCGCCTGATGCAGGTAGAGCGTATCGGTGTGCAGCAACGCCCCGGTCGCGCTGACGAGCGCCACCTTGACGCCCGTGCGGAATCCCGGATCCAGACCCAGCACCCGCTTGTCGCCCGCGGGTGCCGCGAGCAGCAGCTGCTCGAGGTTCCGCCCGAAGATCGTGATGGCTTCGTCGTCGGCGCGCGACTTGAGCTCCATGCGCAGCTCCACCTCGATGGCCGGCGCGAGCAGGCGCTTGTACGCATCCGCCGCGACCCGGGTGAGCTGCTCCGTGGCCCGGCGCGGTCCGAGCACCTCCTGCGTGAGCCGCTCGGTGATCTCGTCCACCGGTGCCTCGACCCGCCAGAGCAACTCCTCCTCGGCCTCCCCGCGCCGGATGGCGAGCATGCGGTGACTGGGGATGGTCGCCAGTGCCTCGCGGAATTCGAAGTAGTCCTTGTACTTCGAGGTCTCCGTCGCTTTGCCCGTCAGCACGCTGCTGGTCACCACACCACGCCGCCGGGTGAGGTCGCGGACCCAGCCGCGGATGACGGCATCCTCGGCGATGGTCTCGGCGAGGATGTCGCGTGCGCCCTGCAAGGCGGCCTCGACCGTCGGGAGCTCGGAGGGCGCGCCCTCCGGCGACGGCCGCAGCACATAGTTCGCCGCCAGCACGCCGGCCTCCGCGTCGCTGACGGCACCGCTCCACAGTGCCTCCGCGAGCGGGCCGAGGCCGCGCTCCCGCGCGATCATCGCACGGGTGCGGCGCTTGGGCTTGTACGGCAGGTAGAGATCCTCGAGGGCCTGCTTGGTGTCGGCGGAGCGGATGCGGCTCCGGAGCGCGTCGTCGAGCTTGCCCTGCTCGTCGATGCTCTTGAGGATCGCGGCACGACGTTGCTCCAGCTCGTCCAGGTAGTCGGCGCGCTCGCGGACGTCGCGCAGTTGGACTTCGTCGAGCCCGCCGGTCACTTCCTTGCGATACCGCGCGATGAAGGGGAGCGTTGCGCCCTCGTCGAAGAGCGCCAGCGTACGCGCGACCTGTTGCGGGGCCAGGGCGAGGTCGGCGGCGACGCGCGCGACGAGGGTGGGATCGAGAGGCATGCCGTGGAGCGATCGGTGGACAGGGACAGCAGGGAGGCGACAGTCTATCGCGCTGTCACCCCCGCGCGCCACGGCTTGATTTTCTGCGGTGCAGCACTGCGTGCCGTCACCACCGCGGCGGCACGCATCACGGCGCGAGCGGAGCCGCGCCGGGGCACGAAACTGTCCGTCACAGTGTGACGGTCGATCATCACGCCGCGCGCAGCGGGCCACACACACCCGCTTTGCTTCGCCGGGTGCGCGGGGCCACCTCGGGTCCCGGCGCACGGTCCCCCTGGCCTCGAGAAGCTCCCTATGCGCCGTGTCTCCCGCACCCTGTTCCTGCTTGGCTGTACGCTCGCCGTGAGCGCGTGTTCGTCCGATGCTCCCATGGCACCAGTCCATGACGACCACGGCGGCTCGCCGTCGATGGTCCGCCGGGTCGCCGGCGCCGTCGTGTCGGTCCTGGGGCGCTACATCGAGACGCCGATGGGGCAGCAGCCGACGGTCAATCCTTCGCTGCGGTTGCTGTCGCCGACCACCGAGGGGCGCGTGCGCCGGAACGAACCGGTGACGATCCGGGTCGCGTACCAGGACTTCGACTTCCGTCCCGAGTTGCGGACCCCCAATGCAGGTGCGACGCTGGGCAGCGCCCCGCAGGTGGTCGTCGATGGGGTGGTCCAGGGGCACATCCACGGCTACCTCGTACCGATCACGGACGACGGGTCCGTGCCATCGGCGCAGAGCACCTCGTTCTGCGTGCTCACGCGGTCGCCGGAGCGTGCGGGCTATTCGGGGATCGCCGAGGGCGAGTGCCCCGGCGTTCCGGCGGGCGACTACCGGGTGAGCGTGGAGTTCCAGACCAACAGCCACGCCGCGGTGCTGAAGAACGGGCCCCAAGCGGCCCCGACGGCCGACGCCGTGATCGTCCGCGTGCGGTAGGGTCGAGGCCCGCGGGGCCGATGCGGCCGCCGCGGGTTGCGCTGCCGATGCGGCCGCCGGTGCCGGTAGCAGCGCGGGTGCCGATGCGGCCGCCGGGTCCGGGCCGTAACGTTCGGCGTGCCCACTCCACCTCGTTCTGTCCGTCGCCCGTCCTCGGTGTGGCTCGCGTTCGCACTGGCGCTGCTGTGCAGCGCCTGCGAACGCGCCCGCCCCGAGATCAGCACCCTCGCCGACGCGCGGACCGCCCGCATCGGCGTGATGACCGGCACCACCGGGGAAGCGATCGCCCGCGCGCGCTTCCCCGACGCCGACATCCGCACCTTCGACGACGTGATGGACGCGATCGCGGCCATGCGCGCGGGCCAGCTCGACGCGACCGTCACGGGCTTCCCCGCCGCGCTGCAGATCGCCAAGACCAACACCGACGTCAAGGTGCTCGACGAGGCGTTGGAGCACGAGAACACCTCCATCGCCTTGCGCCTCACGGACACGGCGTTGCTGCGGTCGCTCAATGGCATCATCGACTCGCTGCGCGAGGAGGGCGTGCTCGCTGACCTGTCGCGCCGCTGGTTCAAGGACGACCTCGAGCCCTACGACGAGCCTGACATCCCCGAGGCAGCGACCGACCGCGTGCTCCGCGTGGGCGTCGCCGCGACACGCGAGCCCTTCAGCTACAAGGATTCGACCGGGCGCGTGACCGGCCACGACGGCGAGCTCGCGCGGCGGATCGGGGCGGCGTTGGGGCGACGCATCGAGTTCGTGGACATGAAGTTCATGGCGCTGATCCCCGCCCTGCAGTCGGGGAAGATCGACGCCATCATCACGGGGATGACCGCGACGCCGGAGCGCGCGCTCAAGGTCGCGTTCACGACCTCGTACTTCGCGAACCGGCAGATCATGATGACCCGCCGGCTCAGCACCGGTCGCGCGACACCCCTGCGCACCCCGAGCGACCTGGCGACGATGCGGGTCGGGGTCACGACCGGCTCTGCGCACGAGACCTGGGTGATCCGGGAGTGGCCGCAGGCGCAGGCCGTGCAGTACCGCGGCACGGCCGACGTCGCGCTGGCGGTGCGCACCGGCAAGGTGGACGGGGCGCTGTTCGATGCGCTCCCGCTGCGCGAACTGCTCGCGGGCGACTCCACGCTCGCCGTCCTTGGCGAGCCGCTGTTCACCTTCCCGGTCGGCGTCGGCTTCGCGGATCGCAGCGATGCGCTCCGCGAGCAGTTCGACGCGTTCCTCGGGGCGATCCGCGCCAACGGCGTGTACGACGACATGCTGGCGCGGTGGATGCAGGGTGGGAGCGCCGCGATGCCGACGCTCCCCGTGGACCGGCGGGGCCCTCCGCTGACGTTCGGCGTCAGCGACGTGGGGCTACC
This sequence comes from uncultured Gemmatimonadaceae bacterium, assembly GCA_964503275.1. GTDB lineage: Bacteria > Gemmatimonadota > Gemmatimonadetes > Gemmatimonadales > Gemmatimonadaceae > DASRAP01. Next base: position 5,914 of record CAZCZO010000016.1, read on the forward strand.
CTTCGTCGGCGTGCGGAACGGGGTATTGGTCGGCTTCGACATCGAACTCGCGCAGCGCTTCGCCGCGTCGCTGGGCCGGGAGCTTCGTCTCTCGAACATGGACTTCGGTGCGCTGATCGCGGCGGTGTCGTCGGGCAAGGTGGATGCGATCATCGCCTCGATCTACGTCACGGCCGAGCGCGAGGAGCAGATCGACTTCTCGGTGCCCTACTTCGAGATGGGGACGGAGGTGTTCGTGCGGCGGGACCGCTTGGTCGGCGCGACCAGCGGCGGCGGCGCAGAGCGCGCTGGGTTCGTCGACCGTGTGAAGGCCAGCGTGGAGTCGAACCTGATCCGTGAGGGCCGCTGGCGGCTGCTGTGGGACGGGCTGAAGGTCACGGTCATCATCGCGCTGCTGTCGACCCTCGTCGGGACGCTGCTGGGGGCCCTGGTGTGCGCCATGCGCATGTCGGCGCGCTGGTGGGCGCGGATGCCGGCGAAGGCGTTCATCGCGGTGCTGCGCGGCACCCCGGTGCTGGTGGTGTTGATGCTCGTGTTCTACGTGGTCTTCGCCTCCGTGGACATCAACCCCGTGCTGGTCGCGGTCATCGCGTTCGGCATGAACTTCGCCGCGTACGTGGCCGAGATCTTCCGCAGCGGCATCGAGAGCATCGACGACGGCCAGCGCGAGGCCGGGCTCGCCATGGGCTTCTCGCGGGTGCAGACCTTCACCTATGTGATCATGCCGCAGACCATCCGGCGCATCATCCCCGTGTACAAGGGCGAGTTCATCTCGCTGGTCAAGATGACCTCGATCGTCGGGTACATCGCGGTGCAGGACCTCACGAAGGCCAGCGACATCATCCGGAGCCGGACCTTCGACGCGTTCTTCCCGCTGGTGCTGATCGCGGTGCTGTACTTCGGCATCGCGTGGATCCTGGGGCAGGCCATCGACCATGTGGAGCGTCGCACCGACCCCAAACGGCGGCGCGCCGCGGCCGGGGGGCGCGTATGATCTCGGTCCGGGGATTGGCCAAGCGCTTCGGGGAGCTCGAGGTGCTCCGCGATGTGACGGTGGACATCGCGAAGGGGGAAGTGATCTCGATCATCGGGCCCTCGGGCACCGGCAAGAGCACGTTCCTGCGCTGCCTGAACCTGCTCGAGCGGCCCAGCGGCGGGGCGATCACGATCGACGGCGTGGACATCCTCGACCGGCGCACCGATGTGTCGGCCGTGCGTCAGCGCATGAACATGGTGTTCCAGTCGTTCAACCTGTTCGCGCATCTGTCGGTGATGGAGAACCTGACCCTCGCGCCCATGCGCCTCACGGGCGTGTCGCGCGCGGCGGCCGAGGCGCAGGGCGCCGAGTTGTTGCGGCTGGTGGGGCTCGCCGAGAAGGCACAGCATTACCCCGACGAGCTCTCGGGCGGGCAGAAGCAGCGGGTGGCGATCGCGCGCTGCCTGGCGATGCGGCCGGACATCATCCTCTTCGACGAGCCGACGTCGGCGTTGGACCCGACGACCGTCAGCGAGGTGCTGGCCGTGATCCGGCGCCTGGCGCAGGATGGCATGACGATGCTCATCGTCACGCACGAGATGGAGTTCGCGCGCGACGTGTCGCACCGCGTGCTGTACATGGATCAGGGCGTGATCTACGAGGCGGGGCCGCCAGCGCAGATCTTCGGCGATCCGCAGCGGGAGCGGACGAAGGCGTTCATCCGCCGGATCCGAACGCTCACGGTGCGGATCGGCTCGCCGGACCACGACCTGTACGCACTGAACGCGGAGCTCGACGCGTTCGGGGACAAGCACATCCTCCCGCGCGAGGTGCGGGCGCACGTGCAGTTGGTGGTGGAAGAGGTCCTGCTGCTCTTCCAGCCCACGTTGCGGCGCGCCGCCATCGACCTGTCGGTGGGGTACTCGGAGCAGGACCGCAGCGTCGAGCTGCAGTGGGAGACCGTCGCGGACGCGGCCGACCCGCTGGACGAGTCGGCGCTCGAGGACACGATCGGGCTGGGGCTCGTACGTGCGATGACCGAGGGGATGCGCTTCGTCCGCGACGGGGAGCGCTCGCGGCTCACCATGCGGATCAAGCAGGGCTGACGCGAGGCGCGCGGCCCCGCGGCGGTCCTAGCGGTCCCCGTCGAGGCCGCGAGGCGGGCCGAAGACCGCGGCGTAGACGATCGCCTGCCGTGCATCGCGCTCGGTGAACCGCGCCACCCGTCGCCGTCCGATGCCGGCCGCAGGACGTGATGGCGTCGACGCGCGCGGCGGTTCCACGCTGCGTGCCGGCGCGAGGACCGGCCTCGCCGCTGCGGGGCGCCGCGGCTCGGGCGCCCGGGTCGGCTCCGGCGGGCGCGCCGGTGGCGCGTCGGGCAGCGGCCACGGCACGTTCACCTCGGCGGACTCGAATGCGCCGTCGTCGTCCGCCTCGGGCAGGGGCCCCTGCGGCCCCTGCCCGCCCATCTTCCGTTTGGCCCAGCGCAACAGCAGATCGAGCAGCGAGAAGGCGACCACCGCGACGATGATCAGCAGCTGCTGCAGTTCGCGCTCCATGGGGCGACGCCCTACTTGCGGGTCGGCGGTTGCTCGTCCGCCCCGCCCTGCGCGATCGACTCGCGCATGCCGGTGTCGGCCTGGACGTTCTTCATCTTGTAGTAGTCCATGATGCCGAGATTCCCGGAGCGGAAGGCTTCGGCCATCGCGCGCGGCACCTCGGCCTCGGACTCGACGACCCGCGCCCGCATCTCCTGTTCCTGGGCGACGGCCATGGCCCGGCGCTCCTCGGCCTTGGCCTGCGCGATCTGCTTGTCGGCGTTCGCCTGGTCGATCTGCAGCTTGGCGCCGATGTTCTCGCCCACATCGACGTCGGCGATATCGATGGACAGGATCTCGTAGGCCGTCCCGGCATCGAGGCCCTTGCTCAGGATGTGCTTCGAGATGAAGTCCGGATTCTCGAGCACATCCTTGTGCGACATCGCCGACCCGATGGTGCTCACCATGCCTTCGCCGACGCGCGCGATGACGGTCTCCTCACCGGCCCCGCCGACCAGGCGGTCGATGTTCGTGCGCACGGTGACGCGCGAGACGGCGATCAGCTGGATGCCGTCCTTGGCGATGGCGGCGATGCGCGGCGTCTCGATGACCTTCGGGATCACCGACATCTTCACCGCTTCGAGCACGTCGCGCCCGGCGAGGTCGATGGCCGCCGCGCGCTTGAAGCTCAGCGGGATGTTCGCCTTGTCGGCCGAGATCAGCGCATTGACCACGCGCACGACATTGCCGCCGGCGAGGAAGTGCGCCTCGAGGTCGCCCAGGGTGATCTCGAGCCCCGCCTTCACCGCACTGATGCGCGCATTGATGACGGTCGCGGGCGGGATCCGGCGGAGCCGCATGCCGATCAGCGTGGCCAGACTCACGTAGGCGCCCGAGGCCCAGGCCGCGATGAAGAGGTTCACCGGGACGAAGTACAGGATGAACCCGACCGCGAGGATCAGGATGACGAGCAGGCCGATCCCGCCGCCGCCGATGAGACTGATGAGTTCTGCCATGACTACACGCCCTCTTGCGTTGCGTGGTGCCTGCGCACCACGATGCGATTCCCGTCCACCCGCGCGACGATGACCTCGACCCCTGCGTCGAGCATCTCGCCGTCGGAGACCACATCCACGCGCTCGCCATCGATGTCGGCGTAGCCCGCGGGCCGCAGCGGCGAGGTGGTCCTCCCCGTGCGACCGAGCCAGGTCTTGTCCCGCTCCGGGGCCGAGGCATACCCGGCCTCCGCATCGAGTGCCGTCTCCAGCAGCAGCCGCCGTCCGACCTTTCGCGTGCCGAGCATCCGGAACAGGATCACGGCCGCGATGATCGCGCCGGCGAGCGCGAGCCCGAGCCGCGAGAGCGTGCCGACCACCGCCGCCGAGCTCGCACCGACCCCGACCAGTCCCATGGTCATCCCGCCGAGGATGGCCAGGATGCCCACCACGCCAGCCACTCCGAATCCGGGGATCACGAATACCTCCAGTCCGACGAGCAGGAAACCCACAGCGACCAACAGCAGCTCCTCCCATCCCACGAGCGCCACCACATAATGCCCACCGAGGACGAGGGCGAGCGCCGCGAGGCCCACGGCCCCCGGCAACCCGACGCCGGGCGTGCGCAGCTCGAGCAGGATCCCCAGGGTGCCCACGGACAGCAACAGCGAGGCGACGATGGGATTGGTGAGCAGGCGCAGCAGCGCTTCGCCCCAATTGGTGTCCTGCCGCCGGGTGTCGGCGTCGGCGAAGCCCAGCGAGTCGAGCAGCGCGGCGATCGAATTGGCGCGCAGGTCGGCGACGCCGCGGGCGAGCGCTTCGTCGGTGGTGAGCGTGAGGAGTTTGCCGGCCGCGATGAGCGAATCGATCGCGACATCGGCATCGACCATCGCTTCGGCGATGCGCGGGTCACGCCCGCGTGCCTCGGCCGTGGCGCGGAACTCCTTGCGCACGTAGCTGACGGACTTCTCCTCGATGGCCTTAGGCTGCTCCTGCGCCTCACCGCCGGCGCCGATCTGCACCGGCGTCGCGGCCCCGATGGTGCCGCCGTCGGCCATGACGATGTCGGTCGCGGCCAGCGAGATCAGTGCCCCGGCCGAGATCGCGCGGCGATTGATGAAGGCGACGGTGCGCAGCGGGCTGCCGAGCAGCGCATCGCGGATGGCCACCGCGGCATCGACGCGGCCCCCGAAGGTGTTGATGTCGAGGACGACCAGTGCGGCCCCGTCGGCCGCGGCGGCCGCGAGCACGCGTTCCACGAAAGGCGCGAGGCCCATGTCGATCATGCCCTCGATGGGCACGACATGCACGATGGGCCGCGGGGCGGCGGCGACCGGTTGCGCGACGAGCCGCGGCGCGGCGACCAGCAGGATGACCAGCGCGGCGACGATCGACCAGGATCGTCCCACGGCGCACGCGCGGGTCGGCACGCGGGGAGTTCCGAAGAGGAGGGCCACAGCTGGAATCTACTCGCGGGCCCGGCGTGATGGGCCGTGTCGCGTCTGGCGGTGCACGTGGACGGGAGGTATACGTAGGGGCGGACGTTCCAGCACACTTTCCCTTGCGATGAGGCGCGGCGATGCGGCGATGGACACTGGCGACGGTCGTCGCGCTGGGATCGGGACTCGGTGCGTCGGGCGGGCAGGCACAGTACGCGCACGCGCTGCGGATCGCGGATGCGGCGGTGCCCGACTCGCTCGCGGTGCTGCGCACGCTCGAGGCCACGGTCCGCAGCGCGCCGCAGGATGCGGCGGCGTGGCATCGGCTGGGCATGGTCGCGTGGGTCCTCACGGAGTGGGGGCGGCAGCAGCGCTCGCGCGATCTCGTGGACGCCACGCGCCTGGGGCGCCAGGCCGACTCCGCGTTGCGCGTCGCGGCGAGTCTGGCACCCGAGCAGCCGGCGTATCGACTCGCCGTCGGTCGCTTCCTGCTCGCCTCCAACTCGGCCATGGCGCGCTCCGCCGCGTTCCAACACTTCGACCAGGCGCTGCGCGAGGGCACGGCGGCGTCCGCCGATCCCGCCACGCTCGCCGATGCGGCGGTGGAGCTGGGCTACGCGCACTGGCGTCGCTACGATGGCTTGGTGCACCGGCGGATCACGACCGCTCCCGGGGCCGCGATCCGTCAGATCGCGGAGGCGCTGCAGCCGATGGCCAACACCGGCGGCGCCGCGATGCGCACCGGAGACCCAGACGCGCCCGATGACCCGCAGCTGACGATGAAGTCGGTCCGCGAGCGGATCGAGACGTCGACGCAGGCGCTCCCAGGGTCGGTGACCGGCGACCGCGACTACGAGGCCGCTGAGCGCGTGTTCCGGGACGCCGTGCGTGCCGCGCCGCAGCATCCGCGCGCGTTCCGGGCCCTGGCCATGCTCCTCGCGGAGCGGAACCGCTGGACGGAGCTGGTCGCGGCAACGGAGGCCCAGCTCCGGACGATCCCGTGGGACCCATATGCGTGGATGTCGCTCGGGCTCGCCACCTACCGGCTGGGCGACACCAAGCGCGCCGCCGCGGCCTTCGACAGCGCCTTCGTGTTCCTCGCGCCCGCGGAGGCACAGCGGCTCGACCGCTTGGAGCGCGTGATGCGCAGCGCGGATTCGACTCGCCTCGCGACGGCGACCCCCGCGCAGCGCGACGCGACCGGCCGTCTCTACTGGTCGTATGCCGACCCGCTGTGGTCGCGTGAGGGCAACGAGTCGCGTCTGGAGTTCCTCGCGCGCGTGACGTTCGCGGAGTTCCGCTGGACCGTGTGGGACCTCGACGTGCGCGGCGCGGACACGGACCGCGGCAATGTCCACATCCGCTATGGTCCGCCGGGGATGATCGCCGCCTTCGGCTCGACCTCGGCGTACACGTCCGAGGCAACGCAGGTGTGGATCTACGACTCCGGGCTGCTGTTCAGCTTCATCGGGATCACCGCCTTCGGCACGGCGCGCACGGGGCTGGACGATCGGTTCATGGTGATCCGGATCGCCGACGCGATGCCCGTGCGCTGGGACAACATCGGCGCGATCACCGTGGACTCACTGCCGACGGTGCCGACCCGGTTCCGTGCGGCCGGCGACTCCGTCGATCTGGTGATCGCATCGCAGGCGCCCGTCGCCGCGATCCGGGCCTCGACGCCGACGCGGGGGCCGACGGTCCGCAGCGACTGGTGGCTCCTGCAGCAGGGCACGGTCGTCGTCGAGCGCGATTCGGTCCTCGTGACGGACGAGGCCCCGACGCTGCGGTCGGTGCGGGTCGGTCCGGGCAGCTACATCGCACGCCTCGAGGCGAGCATCGACGACGGCCTGCGGGCCGCGCGCGCGGTGGTCCCGATCACCGTCGCGACCACGGGTCCCGACGCGTTCGCGACCAGCGGGTTCGGCATCAGTGACCTGCTGCTGGCCAGCGCGGTCGCACCGCGCGGAGCGGCCGCGCGATGGCGCGACTTCGACGTCACGCCGTCCATGGGCACGTTCGCGCCGGGGGCCTCGCTCGGCCTCCTCTGGGAGACCTATGCGCTGGGCGCAGCGGCGGGCGACGCGCACTATGGGTTCACGCTCACGATCCGGCGCGAGCGCGGCACGGCGGGGCGCGTCACGGCGCGGGTGCTCGGCGCGATCGCTTCGGTGGCGGGCGTCGAATCGCGCGCCGACGAAGTGACGATCAGCTTCGACCGGCGTGTCGCGCATGCCGCGACGGTCGCGGAGTACGTCGAGCTCGCGCTGGGTGACACCCCGGCGGGGCGCTATCGGCTGTCGCTCACGATCACCGATCGGAGCAACGGGCGCAGCGCGACCGGCACGCGCGTCTTCACGATCCGGTAGGGAACCCCGCGGGGACGGGCCGTGTCGCAGTGGTACCGGGGGCGTGCACGGTGCCTAACGGTCCGCGTCCCCACGCCGTCGAACGCGTGGGTAGCTTTCGCAGAACGAGACGCGAGCGTTGATCTCTTGGGGAGTGGCTGTGATGATGCGATGGGTCCTGATGGCCGTGCTGGTCGCGGCAGCGGTGGTAGCGTGTCCGATGCGGTCCGATGCGCAGTATGTGCACACGTTGCGCCTGGCTGACGAGGCCGTGAACGACTCGCTGGCGATCGTCCGCGAGCTCGAAGCGGCCGTGCGCCGCGATCCCAAGGACGCGGCGGCGTGGCACCGACTGGGCATGGTCGCGTGGGCGCTGACCGAATGGGGCAAGGAGAAGGGCTCGCGGAACATCGTGGACCACACGCGGATGGGACGGCAGGCCGATACCTCGTTGCGGATGGCGGCCTCGCTCGCGCCGGAGAAGCCGGAGTACCGGCTCGCGGTCGGCCGCTACTTGCTCGCCTCGGGCCTCGCGATGACCCGGTCGGCGGCGTTCCAGCAGTTCGACCAAGCCGTGCGCGATGCGAAACGCGCGGGCGCCGAACCCACGGGCATCGCGGATGCGGCCGTGGAGCTCGGGTACGCGCACTGGCGTCGCTATGACGGCCTGGTACATCGGCGGCTGACGACGGCCCCCGGCGCCGCGATCCGGCAGATCTCCGAGGCCTTGCAGCCGATGTCGGGCACGGGGAACTTCGACAATGAGCTGGGGGCCGATCCCCAGCTCACGCTCAAGGCCGTGCGGGAGCGGATCGAGACCTCGACGCAGGCGCTGCCGGGGTCGGTCACCGGCGACACCGACTACGAAGCGGCGGAGCGGATGTTCCGCGAAGCGGTCGCTGCGTCGCCCCAGCACCCACGTGCCTTCCGTGCGCTCGCGATGTTGCTCGCGGAGCGCAATCGCTGGGGCGAGCTCCGCACCGCGACCGAGGCGCAGCTGGCGCTCATCCCCTGGGATCCGTACGCCTGGATGTCGATGGGTATGGCGGCGTATCGCCTGGGCGAGACGAAGCTCGCGGCGGCCGCGTTCGACAGCGCCTTCACCTTCCTGTCCCCGGCCGAGGCGCAGCGCTTGGATCGGCTGCAGCGCGTGATGCGCACGGCGGACTCCGCGCGGCTGGGGGCTTCCACCCCGGAGCAGCGCGCGGCCACCGGGCAGTTGTACTGGCTCTATGCGGATCCGCTGTGGTCGCGCGACGGCAATGAGACGCGGCTGGAGTTCCTGGCGCGGGTGACCTTCGCCGAGTTCCGCTGGACGGTGTGGGATCTCGATGTGCGCGGCGCGGACACCGACCGCGGCAGCGTGTACATCCGCTACGGCCCGCCCGATATCATCGCCGCCTTCGGTTCGACCTCGGCCTACGTATCCGAGGTCTCGCAGGTCTGGGTGTACAACTCCGGCCTGCTGTTCAGCTTCATCGGATCGACGGCGTTCGGGACCGCGCGCACGGGGGTCGATGACAAGTTCATGGTCGAGCGCATCGCCGATGCGATGCCGGTGCGCTGGGACAATCTGGCGTCGATCACGGTGGATTCCCTGCCGTCGGTGCCGCTGCGCTTCCGCGGGGGCGCGGACTCGGTGGATCTCGTGGTGGCGTCCCGGGCGCCTGTGGCGGCCATCAGCGCGTCGGCGCCCACGCCGGGCAAGACGGTGCGCAGCGATTGGTGGTTGCTGCAGAACGGGATCGTCGTGGTGGAGCGGGACTCGGTGCTCGACGCCGGCGACGGGTCGAGACTGTGGTCGGCGCGGGTGGGTCCGGGGACCTATGTGTCTCGCGTGGAAGCGAGTGTCGACGATGGTACGCGGGCGGCGCGCTCGGCGGTCCCGCTGTCGGTGAGCCCGACGGGCGATGACGCGTTCCCGACCAGCGGCTTCGGGATCAGCGACCTGTTGCTGGCGACCTCCGTCACCCCGCGCGGGACGGCGACGCGCTGGCGGGACTTCGATGTGGCGCCGGTCGTGGGGGCCTTCCCACGGGGCGCCTCGCTTGGCCTGCTCTGGGAGCTCTACGAGCTGGGTGCCCAGGACGGCTCGGCGCAGTACACGTTCAAGCTGATCATCAAGCGGGAGCGCAGCGCGGCGGGCCGGATCACGGCGCGGGTCCTGGGCGCCGTCGCCGGTGCGGCCGGGATCGATGCGCGTGAGGATCAGGTGACGATCAGCTTCGACCGCACCGTGGCCCATGCGCCGGTGATCGTGGAACAGATGTCGGTGGCCTTGGGCGAGACGCCGGTGGGGAATTACCTGCTGACGCTCGAGATCACCGACAAGACGACGAACCGCACCGTCTCGCGCACGCGCAGTCTCAACATCCGCTGAGCGTCGGGAGGAGCGTCCGGGGGCCGGCGCGGCGCACGCGTCGGCCCCCATCCCTTGCCCGGACCGTCGCGGATCGGGTATCATTCAGGATACCGCGCCCGACGTTCGGTCGAGTGTCCGGTCTTGCGCGAGTAGCTCAGTTGGATAGAGCGTCGGCCTCCGGAGCCGAAGGTCGTGGGTTCGAGTCCCGCCTCGCGCATTGTCTTCCCTTCTCCCTGTCCAGCCCGCCGGCCGCTCTTTGCCGCGCGCGGACCATCCCGTGGACATCGCCGACCTCAAACAGATGCCGACGCCAGCGTTGCTGGCGCTCGCCGACGAGTTGGCGGTGCCGGAGGGCGAAGCACTCAGCCCGCCCGAGTTGGTCACCGCCGTGGGCCGGGCCACCCTCGAGCGCGGTGTGCCCGTGCATGCCACAGGTACCCTGCAGATCGTCAAGCAGGGAAATGGCTTCCTGCGCTCGGCCTCAGCCAGCTATCTGGAGCGTCCCGACGATGTGTACGTCCCGTCGGCGCTGATCCGGCGGCTGGGACTGCGGCAGGGGGACACCATCCGCGGCGTGGTGCGGCCGCCGAAGCCCTGGGAACGGACGCTGTCACTGGTGCGCGTGGAGTCGGTGAACGACCGCCCCCCCGAGGAGGCGGCGACCCGCGGCGAGTTCGAGACGCTGCGCCCGCAGTACCCTGACGAGCGCCTGCGGCTGGAGACCAAGGACGGGTCGCTGCCGATGCGCGTGGTGGATCTCTTCGCGCCCATCGGCAAAGGGCAGCGCGGGTTGATCGTGGCGCCGCCGCGCGCCGGCAAGACCGTCCTGCTGCAGCAGATGGCGAACGCCATCGTGGAGAACCATCCCGAGGTCGTGCTCATCATCCTGCTGCTCGACGAGCGTCCCGAGGAGGTCACGGGGATGCGCGAGGCGGTCCCCACGGCGGAGGTCGTGAGTTCGACCTTCGACGAGAAGCCCGCCCGCCATGTGGCGGTGGCCGCGATGGTCGAGGAGAAGGCCAAGCGGCTGGTCGAGTCGGGGCGCGACGTGGTCATCCTGCTGGACTCGATCACGCGGCTGGCGCGGGCCCACAATGCGATCGCGCCCAATCGCCGCGTGATGTCGGGCGGCGTCGAGGCGGGCGCGCTGACCAAGCCCAAGCAGTTCTTCGGCGCGGCGCGGAAGATCGCCGGCGGCGGGTCGTTGACGATCATCGGGACCGCGCTGGTGCAGACCAACTCGCGCATGGACGAGGTGATCTTCGAGGAGTTCAAAGGCACCGGCAACATGGAACTGGTGCTGGACCGCACGCTCGCGAACCGCCGCATCTTCCCGGCCGTGGACCTGTTCAAGTCGGGCACGCGCAAGGAGGAGTTGCTGCTCTCGCAGGAGGAGCAGAACCGTGCGCTGCTCCTGCGCACCTACCTCAGTGCGATGCCCGAGGATGAGTCGTTGCCGTTCCTGCTGCGACAGATGGCCGGCACCTCGAGCAACCGCGAGTTCTTCAAGCGCATGGCGCAGGGCGGCTGAGGTGCGCTGGCTCGCGATCGACCTCGGCGATGCGCGTATCGGGTTGGCCGTCAGCGATCCGAGCGGGATGATCGCGTCGCCTGCGGGCTTCGTGGCCCGACGCCGCGGCAAGAAGATCCCCGTGGCGACCCTGATCGCGAAGCAGGTCGAGCTCGAGGCCGAAGGCTTCGTCGTGGGGCTGCCCCTCGACGGGGAGGGCAACGACACGCCCCGCGCGACCGACGCGCGCTGGCTGGCGGCGGAGCTGACGAAGCGCACCACGCTGCCGTCCCGCTTGGTGGACGAGCGCTACACGACCGCGATCGCCCGGCGGGCGATCCGTGAGATGGGCGGGGCGCAGCATGAACGCCGCGGCGATGTCGATGCGCTCGCCGCGACCGTATTGCTGCAGCACGCCCTGGGTCTCGATGCCTAAGCGCCGCGCGCACCGGTGGCGGCGCTGGCGGCCGGTCCGACTCGCCGCGCTCGGGCTCTGCGCGGTCGTGCTGGCCCTGTGGTGGCGGTTCGACACTGCGACCCCGACGACAGGTGCGCCGGTGCGGGTGCTCGTGCCGTCGGGCGCGTCGTTCCGCGAGGCCGCCGACTCGTTGGGCGCGGCGGGCCTGCTACGCTCGCCGCGGCTCTTCGCTTGGTACGCGCGCGTGCAGGGGCGTGACCGGACCATCCGGGCCGGGACCTACGAGCTGCGACCGGGTCAGCCGTGGTCCGCGCTGATCGATGCGCTGCACACCGGGCGCGGCGTGGTCGCGACCGTGACGATCCCCGAGGGATGGATGCTGCGGCAGATGATCCCGCTGCTCTCGCGCACGCTCGACATCCCGCGCGACTCGCTCGAGGCCGCCGTGCGCGACAGTGCGTTGCGGGCGCGCGTGGGCACCCCGACGGAGACCCTCGAGGGCTACCTGTTCCCCGACACGTACACCTTCGCATCGGGGACCAGTGCGCGGCAGGTGGTCGCCGCGATGGTCGCGCGCTTCGAGCGCGCGTGGCGCCCCGAGTGGGACGCCCGCCTCGCGAGTCTGGGTCGTACGCGGCACGAGGTCGTGACCCTGGCGTCGATCGTGGAGCGCGAGGTGCGGCTCGGCGAGGAGCGTCCGGTGGTGGCCGCGGTGTACTGGAACCGCCTGCGCATCGGGATGCCGCTGCAGGCGGATCCGACGGTGATCTATGCGCTGGGGCGCTCGGTGTCGCGCGTGATGTACGCCGACCTGGAGGTCCGCTCGCCCTACAACACGTACCGCAACGCGGGGCTCCCGCCGGGACCGATCGCTGCGCCCGGCGCGGCGGCCCTCGACGCGACCGTGCATCCGGCGCAGGTCCCGTATCGCTATTTCGTTGCGCATCCCAGCGGGCACCATGAGTTCCGCACCACGTACCGCGAGCATCTCGAGGCGATCCGCGAAGTGCGGGCCCGGGCGCGCGCCGATTCGGCCCGGCGGGCACAGGCCGCCGCGAGCGCGGACACCGCGGGAACGGCGCCGCCCGCTACTCCTGGCGCAGATCAGGGCGGAGCATGACCGCGTCGCGGAGGTACGCGTGACGCAGGTCGCCGCGACTGCGCCAGGTGTGGACGTGCAGCAGCACGCGGATGCAGCGCGGCAGCGCGCCATCCACCATCGCTTCCTGGGCGCAGATCATCGGGATGTCGGACCAGCCCACCAAGCGGGCGCCGTGCGCGGGGAACTCGCTGACGAGGTCGGGGGTGACGCTGAACAGCGCGCTGATCACCTCCTCGCGATCGACGCCGTTGAGGTGCAGGAGCTCATCGAGCAGCTCTTGCGTGGCGTCACGGATCTCGTGGGGGTCGTCGGTGGCGACGGTGATGGCGCCGCGCAGCGCGCGAACAGTGCGTACGGACATAGCGAGGTGGTGGGGTGCCCATGACGGGACTCCGCGAGGCCCTGCGCCTCCTGGTGATCACCGACGATCTGCGGGACGGCGTCGTGGGACTCGTCTCGCGCGCGGCAGCGGCCGTGGAGGGTGGAGCGACGATGATCCAAGTGCGCCTCAAACATGTGGAGGCCCGGACGTTGGCGGAAGTGACACGCGCGGTGGTGCAGGCGGTGCCGGTCCCGGTGCTGGTGAACGACCGTGCCGATGTGGCGATCGCGGCGGGCGCGCATGGCGTGCATGTGGGCCCCGACGATGTGCCCGTGGAGGCGATCCGTCGCTTCGCACCACCGGGGTTCGTGATCGGCGCCTCGCTGGGCGCGGGCGATGACCCCACGGCCCTCGGCAGCGCCGATTACGTCGGGATCGGTCCGGTGTTCGCGACGGCGAGCAAGACCGATGCGGGCGCCGCGTTGGGCGTGGCCGGCTTCACCGCGCTGCGGGCCCTCGGTGCGCGCCCCACGGTGGCGATCGGGGGCATCACGGCGAGCCATGCGGCACTGCTCCGCGACGCGGGTGCCGACGGCGTGGCGGTGATCCAGGCGGTGATGGCGCAGGCCGATCCACGGTCGGCGGCGCAGGCGCTGCGGCGGGCGTTCGGCACATGACGGCGCTGGCCGTGGTCACGCATCGCGGCGCGGCGCGCTGGGCGCAGGGGCACCCGTGGATCTTCCGCAGCGAGGTGCGGGAGCGCCCATCGACCGCCGCGGGGGCCGTGTTGGTGCAGGATCCCCATGGGGTGCGCTTGGGCTGGGCGCTGTGGAGCCCGGCGTCCGAGATCTCGCTGCGACTGCTGGACCGCGACGCGAACGCGCGCATCGACGGGGCGTGGTGGGAGGCGCGGATCGGCGCGGCCCTTGCGCGGCGTGCGCCGCTGGAGGGGCTGACCAATGCGTATCGCGTCGTGCACGGTGAGGGCGACTACCTGCCCTCGCTGGTGATCGACCGCTACGACCAGTGGGTGGTGCTGCAGTTGCTGAGCGCGGGTCTCGAGGCCTTCCGTGCCGAGATCGTGGCGGCGGTCGATCGCGTGCTGCGCCCGGCGGGGATCCTCGCGCGGCATGATGTGTCGGTCCGCGCGCGTGAAGGCCTGCCCACGGCGGTCGAGCTGCTCGCGGGCGAGGTCCCCGAGACGATCGAGGTCCACGAGCACGGGGTGCGGTATCTGGCCGCGCCACGCGAGGGACAGAAGACCGGTGCGTTCCTGGACCAGCGCGAGCATCGGGTGCTGATCGGCGCGCTCGCCCGCGGACGGGCCCTCGACTGCTTCAGCTATCATGGCTCGTTCGCGCTGCATCTGGCGGGCCGCGCGTCGGAGGTGACGGCCGTGGACATCTCCGCCGCCGCGCTGGCCCGCGTCGACGCGCACGCCGCGCGCAACGGGTTCACGAACATCCGCGCGGTCGAGGCCGATGTGTTCGAGTACCTGGCCGCGCAGGAGCGGGCCGGCGCGCGCTTCGACACCATCGTCGTCGATCCCCCGGCGTTCGCGAAGCACAAGGCCAGCGTACCCGCCGCGCTGCGCGGGTACCACGAGATCAATCGCCGCGCGATGCGTCTGCTGGCGCCGGGCGGCGTACTGCTCACCGCGAGTTGCAGCTTCCACGTCACCAAGCCGCTGTTCTGGGAGATGCTGCAGCGTGCGGCGTCCGAAGCGGGCGGGCGCTTGTCGCTGCGGAGCCTGACGGGGCAGGGTCTCGATCACCCCGAGCTGCTGACGGTGCCCGAGACCGGATACCTCAAGGGCGCGGTCATCCAGCGCGACTAGCGCTGGCAGCCCGGGCACCAGTAGGTCGAGCGTCCGGACTGCGTTACGCGGGCGACCCGCGTCCCGCAGCGCGTACAGGGGAGCCCCTCCCGGTCATACACCTGCCACAGGTCGTGCCCCTGCTGGTCCTGGTAGCGCTGCGCGGGTGCCTGCCGCAGCACCTGCTTGATGGCCGCCACGAGCGCGGTGATCGACTCCGGCGGCAACGCGGACGCCACGCGCTGCGGCGCGAGCGCCGCGTGCCAGCAGGCCTCGGCCGCGTAGATGTTGCCGAGCCCGGCCACGATGCGCTGATCGAGCAAGGCAGGTTTGATCGCGCTGCGCGTCGTGGCGAGTGCGGCCGCGAGCACGGCCGGCGTGAAGCCGCGCGCGAGCGGCTCGGGGCCGAGGGCCAGCTGCGGCGGCGCATCGGAGGCGTGGTACGTCACGGTGCCGAGCGCGCGGGGATCGACGAAGGCCACGCGCGTGTCGGCGTCGGTGTGGATCACGAGCCGCGTGTGCGGCGGCAGCGGCATCGCGGGCGGGAGCGCGCGCCAGTCCCCGGTCATGCGGAAGTGGACGAGCAGGGTGGAGCCGTCGTCGAGGTGCAGGAGCTGGTACTTGCCGCGGCGTTCGAGGCGCACGATGCGGCGGCCGGCCACGCGACGACGGTGTCCGGCGGGCAGCGCGGCGGCGAAGGCGGGATGGCGCGGCTCGACGCGCCGGATCCGACGCGCGAGGAGGGCCGGACGGATCCGCCGCAGTGCGGCAGCGACTTCGGGGAGTTCGGGCATCGATGGAGCAGCCGTGGGTGACGTTCGGGGCGGTCCCTCGTCCTCGCTCCTGAGGGCGTGTGTCTTGTCCCGGACGCGCGAGACGTTACATTCGTGATGTTCCAACCCCTCACGCCGCCGATGGGTTTCTCGACTCGATTCTCGCTGAAGCAAGAGTACGACGCGTTCGTGGAACGCGAAGTCGAGGACTACAAGGAACGCTTGCCGCGTTCCGCGATCCTCAAGATCGCCGACGAAGCGGTCCTGCGCCTGCACGAGCAGGAGCAGGTGGCGTTGAATGAGATCCTCCTCTGCGACGAGGTGGACCGGATCATCACCGCGCGCTTGCGGATCCCCTCGTTCGGGACCTGGTCGCGCAAGCGACGCAAGGAACTGGCGACGCTGCGCCGCCCCGAAGCGTGGGGCTTGGCCGCCGACGCACCGCTGGTGCGGAACTGCCCCACCGTGACCGGCGCCCACGTTCTGGTCTCGCACCCACAGCATCAGACGGCCGCGCTGTTCCTGGCGGCGAACGGCTGCACGGTGAGCGCGCTGGAGCAGGAGGAGGATCACGTCGCCCGCGTGATGGAGATGGCGACGCAGCACGGGCTGGCCACGCGGGTGCAGCCCTGGGTCGGATCGCTCGACGGCTGGGCCCCGGACGAGCCGTTGTCGGCGGTGATCTGCTCGCAGGCGGCCTTCACAGGGCTGAGCGAGGAGCAGCGCTCGCGCGTGCTGGCGGTGCTCCAGAGCGCGACCCGCGACGGTGGCGTGCACCTGGTGGAGACGCTGGTGGCGGGTCAGCAGCTGCTGGACCTGGCCGAACTGGAGCGCTGCTACGCCGGCTGGTCGATCAGCGTGGAGTCTGAGGGCGGCGGACTGGGCAGCACATTCGTGGCGAAGAAGGTCGCGTAGCGTATCGATTTGACACGCGCAGTCGTGTCACGATGTGACGGCGACTGCGCTCGGCGCCCACGCTGACAGCCGCAACATCATACGGATCAATCACTTACCGCGCCGCGTTTGCGTGGCACGTTTCGTGCTTCCTCTTGTGGGACGTTATGGTCACTCGCGTGGCGATGTTCGCCACCGCCGATCGTGATCGATCTGCAGCATGCACACGCGCCCTTGGCGCGGGAGTCTCACGATGGAACGCCTCATGGCCGCAGGACAGGACGACGACATCGTCGGGATCGTGATCTCGCGCGGCAGTCGCGCGCAGGACGAGCCGCGCTTTTCGATGTACGTCTGGGGTCCTGCTGAGCAGGAACCCGAGCTGCCGCAGCAGCGCGTGGCGTAGGCTGCCGGCGCGACAGCGCGCCCGACCCGCCCGAACCGAAAACACGAACGCCGGCCTGTGGGAGCCGGCGTTCGTGTTTTCGTTCCAAGCGCGACTAGCGCTTCTTCGCGGCCTTCTTGGCGGTCTTCTTGCGCGCGACCTTCTTCGCGGCCTTCTTCACCGTCTTCTTGGCCGCCTTCTTCGCGACCTTCTTCCGCGTCACCTTCTTCGCGGCCTTCTTCACCGTCTTCTTCGCGGCCTTCTTGGCCGCCTTCTTCTTGGCAGGCATCGTGTTGCTCCTTGAAAGGAGGTTGCTGACACTCGAACGTTCCCCCGGTGGATCGTCGAGTGGGATCCGCCGCGACCGCTGCCAGCGATACGCGTCGGAGTCGTGGCGCGGTCCGTGACCGCGCATGAACGATCACGTGATTCGCATCACGCCGAACGAGAAGGGATGGGAATGCGGTCGGGCGCGGTGGCCACGACGATGGATGGGGAGACGGCGACGCCCCCGCGCGTCGCGTGACGCGAACGGGGTGGAAGTGTGCTCCGCGGACGTTGCTCGTGGTGACGAGCCGTAGGCGGGAAGGTGCAACACGCTGTCTCTTCGCGAAGATGCCACGCAGTACCCTCGGACCGATGTCCGGTTGGTCGCTGTCCGCGAATATAGGAGCACCGCGAACTCCGCGCAATAGCACGCACCGTCCGGCGGTGCGCACCCCATCACTGCAGGGACGTGTGCGCGGCGCGATGCGCAACCGGCGGCGCTTACGCCACGCATCCCGCCATGCGAGTTTCCAGCAGGTGCGGCGGCGCGCATCACGCGTGCGGCGCACATCAACATTCTCGGGAGATCATGCGCGTGAGAGCGCTTGTGAAACGCAGTGCAGGACCGGGGTTCGTGCTGGCCGAGGTGCCGCAGCCCGAGATCCGCGACGACGAAGTCTTGATCCGCGTCCGCAACGCCGGGGTCTGCGGCACCGACGTCCACATCTATACGTGGGACGCGTGGGCCCAGGGCCGCTGCCGCCCCCCGTTCATCGTCGGCCACGAGTTCGCTGGCGAGGTCGCGGCGGTCGGGGCGCTGGTCACCGACGTGCGCGTCGGCGACCGCGTGACCGCCGAGGGACACATCGTCCCGCCGCTGTCCTACTTCAGCCGCACGGGCCAGGCGCATGTGGATCCGGCGACGCGCATCATCGGCGTGGACCGCGATGGCTGCTTCGCCGACTACATCGCGATGCCCGCGAGCAACGTCTGGCACCTGGATGACGCGATCCCCTTCGAGATCGGCGGCATCCATGACCCGATGGGCAATGCCTTCCACACCGCGCTGACGGCGAACATCCCCGGCAGCGTCGTGCTGGTCACCGGCTGCGGCCCGATCGGCTGTTTCGCGGTGGGGATCGCGAAGGCGGCGGGCGCTTCGTGCGTGATCGCCACGGATCCCAACCCGACGCGCCGTGCGCTGGCGCTGCGCATGGGTGCGCACGAAGCAGTGGCCCCCCAGGACGCCGCCGACGCCGTCGCCCGCGGGTCGCGCGGGCTCGGCGCCGACGTCGTGCTCGAGATGTCGGGCGTGCCGGCGGCCGTGCATCAGGCCTTCGCACTCGCGCGCCCCGGGGGCCGTGTGCAGCTGCTCGGCATCCCCTCGTCGACGATCGACATCGACTTCGCCACGGAGATCATCTTCAAGGGGCTGACCGTCTATGGGGTCGTCGGCCGCCGGATGTACGACACGTGGTTGCAGATGACGCAGTTCCTCCGCTCGGGCGCCTTCGACCCGACGCCGGTGATCACACACCGCCTGCCGCTCGAAGCCTTTGACGAGGCCATGCGTCTCATCCAGGGCGGTGAGGCCGGCAAGGTGGTCTTCGAACTCTAGACCGATGCCCAACGCTGCCTTCCAAGCGTCCCTGCAGGCCGAACTCGAGGCCCTGCACGATGCCAAGACGTACAAGGAGTTGATGTACCTCGACTCACCGCAGTCCGCCGAGGTGGAGATCGAGGGCCGCGGTCGCGTGCTGATCCTGTCGTCGAACAACTACCTCGGCCTCTGCGACGAGCCCGCGGTGATCGCGGCGGGACAGGCCGCCCTGACCCGCTATGGGGCCGGGACGGGCTCGGTGCGCTTCATCTGCGGCACCTTCACGGTGCACCGCGCGCTGGAGACGGCGCTCGCGCGCTTCGTCGGGACCGAGGCCGCGCTGTCGTTCGTGTCCTGCTGGAACGCCAACGAAGGGCTGACCGCGTCGATGGTCCAGGAGGGCGACTTCGTGGTGTCCGACGCGCTGAACCACGCGTCGATCATCGACTCGATCCGCCTCGCCAAGGCGATGACCAAGTGCAGCACGGGCGTGTACAAGCACGGCGACCTCGACGACCTGGTCGGCAAGCTGCGCGACGCAGCCGGTGCCCGGCGGCGCATCATCTGGACGGACGGTGTGTTCTCGATGGAAGGCAGCATCTGCAAGCTGCCCGAGCTGGTCCAGATCGCACGGGACCACGATGCGATCCTCGTCATGGACGACTCGCATGCGACCGGCGTGCTGGGCGCGACCGGTCGTGGCACGGCGGAGCACTTCGGCCTCGTCGGCGAGGTCGATGTGATCACGTCGACGTTGGGGAAGGCGCTCGGCGGGGCCGCCGGTGGTTTCGTCGCGGGGTCGGCGGCGCTCTGCGATGTGTTGACGCAGCGGTCGCGGCCGCAGCTGTTCTCGAATGCGCTGCCGCCGACGGTGGCCGCGAGTGCGCTCGCCGCCGTGCAGGCGATCGAAGCGGAACCGGCGCGGGTCACGCGGCTCCGGGAGAACGCGCTGTTCTTCCGTGCGGCGATGCAGGAAGCGGGGTTCGATCCCATGCCTGGCGAGACGCCGATCGTACCGATCCTGATCGGCGAGACCGCGACCGCGATCCGCATGAGCCGCCTGCTGCTGGACGAAGGCGTGTTCGTGACCGGGTTCGGGTTCCCGGTGGTGCCGCACGGCACGGCCCGGGTGCGCTGCCAGATCAGCGCCGCGCACACGCCCGAGCAGCTCCGCCGCGCGGTGCAGGCCTTCGTCGCGGCCCGGGCGCGTCTGTAGGCAGCGACCGCCGGGACGAGCACCGCGATGGCGCGCCGGACCGGGGCGCTGTCGCCGGGGAGGGCGCGGCTCCGTTACTTGGGGGTCGCGCCCTTCGTCTCTCTCCAGAATCCCCGCGACCTGTCGCGGGGTTCGGGTCGGGGATCCGCACGCGCGCGGAGCACTCCGTCCGGTGTCGTTCCTTCGCCGAGAGGTCTCTCGCATGCGTGCCGCTCGACTGGTGGGCTCTGCCGCCCTCCTGCTGGTCCCCGCCCTCGTTGGCGCTCAGGAGAAGCATCCCTTTTCGGACTCCTGGTTCTGGGGTGCGAAGGGAGGTGCGACCTTCTTCAAGACGGAGATCGCGAGCACGACGGCCCCGTTGATCGGCGTCGACTGGCTCATCACGCGATCGAAGGTCGGCCTGCATGTCGGGCTCGATCAGTCGTACTTCGAGGCGGTGTCGACCGTCGCCGATGCCCCGACGCGCGGCGTGGTGCGCCGCGTGGACATCCGCGACCTGCGCCGCTTCACCTTGTCGAGTGTGACGTTCCCGTACGTGTGGCGCGAGTCGGTGCGCCCCTATGCGGGGCTCGGCATGGCGTTCAACTTCGTGCCGCGTGCCGGCCCGCAGGGCGACCAGTTCGCGAGCCCGGAGGCGCGGGACACCGTGCTGGCGCGCATCAACGATGTGAAGGCGCGTGTGTCGCTGTTGGGCACCGTAGGCGTGCAGGCGAACTGGCGTCGCTTCGCGCCGTTCATCCAAGCGCAGGTGATGCCGACGCAGGGGCGCGGCGAGTTCCTGATCAACGGCGATCGCTTGACGTATGTGATCGAAGGCGGCCTGCGCATCAATGCCGCGCGGGCGGTGGAGCGCATGCGCTGAGTGTGAGGGGGGGAGAGATGCCACAGGGGCGGTGACCGCGATGGTCACCGCCCCTGTGCGTTCTCGGTCGTGCGTGTGCGCCGGTCTCAGGCCTTCTTCGCCGGCTTCTTCTTCGCCGCCGGGGCCTTCTTGGCGGCGGGCTTGGCGGTGGCTGCGGGGGCCGACTTCGCCGCGACCGCGGGCTTCGCGGCAGGCGCCGCCGGCTTCGCGGCGGCCGGCTTTGACGGCGCCGGCTTGGCCGACGCAGGCTTCGCCTCAGGCGTCTTCGCTGCGGTGGAGCGCTTGCCCCCGTCCTTCGGCTTCGCCCCCTTCTGCGCCGGTGCCTTCGCCGGCGCGGCGGGCGTCACCTCGGCGGCCACGACGGTCGGCGTCGCGACGCTGGGCGCGGCGGGCGCCGGCGCACTGGGCGCCGTGTCGAGTTCCACCACGCCGACGCTCAGCAGGTCCGCCGGGATCTCCTTCCCACGGCCACCACCGGCGCGACGCCCGACGATGGAGCGCGTGGTCGCCACGACCGGCGCCGGGTTCGCGGCCTCGTGCGCGGCGGCCGCGATGTTCAGCTGCTCCGTCACCGTCGGGGCCGACGCCGCCGGCGACGCCTCGTAGGACTGCCCTCGCTTGCGCAGGTCGATCACCGACGCATCATGCGCATCGCGCAGGATCCGCGTGAACATACGCTCGGCGAGACTCTCGCTGTCGCGGCCCAGCAGCGCGAAGGCGCGCTGGCGCACCGTCTCAGCGGGCGCAGCGGTGTCGACGGTCGCGACCTCGGCGACGGCACGCCGCACGAGGTCGAAGGCCTCGTCGCGCGACAGCCGCTCGCCACTCACGCCGATCGACGGGTCGACCGGTGGGAGATCCGCAGCGGTCGGGGCCACTGCGGCGGCGGGTGCCGCGGCCGTCTCGGTGGATGTCGCCGGCGTGCCCGACGCGGCATCGCCGCTGCTGCGCGGACGATCCTCGCGATCGCGGTCACGCCCACGGCCCCCACGGCGACCACGACGACCACGACCCTCGCGGCCCTCGCGCTCCTCGGCGGGCTTGTCGGCCACGGTGGCCGGCGCCACTGCGGCGTCCGCGCTTCGCACTGCCGCGGCTGCCGGAGCGGCGACACCGGTGGCGGGCCCGACCTCCAGCTGTCCGTTCTCGAGCTTCGTGACCTTGAGCAGTCCACGCTGGGCCGCATCCTGACAGAAGCGCGAGAACTTCGCGGCGCCGGTGTTCTTCTCGTCGAAGCTGGGGTCGATCTCCTGCATGACCTGCTTGAGCCGGTCGGCGCGCATGACATCGCCATTGCGCTGCATGCGGCCGATGGCCTCGACCACGAGCTGCCACGGATCCCACTTCACCAGCTCTTCCTCGCTGGTCTTCACCAGGCCGGCGAGGGCGTTGTACGAGTAGTACTCGTCGCAGTTCTGCACGAGCAGATCGCTCGACGACTCGCGGATGCCGACGCCGATGACGTACTTGCCGTACTCCTTGAGCTTGAGCACCAGCGACGAGAAGTCGCTGTCGCCGGAGAGCAGGATGTAGGTGCCGATCTCGGGGCGCGTGAAGACCAGCTCGACGGCGTCGACGGCGAGGCGGATGTCGGTGGCGTTCTTCTTCGACGAGCCGTAGGCCGGCGCGAAGATGAGGTCGATCGACGACTCGCTGAGCGGGACGATGTACTGCGGATAGCGGCGCCAGTCGGCGTAGGCGCGCTGGACGGCGACCTTCCCCTTGACGATGTCCGACGAGAGCAGATTGCGCAGCTCGGTCTGGAGATCCGAGCGGATCCCCATCGTGACGTTGTCGAAGTCGATCAGGAGGGCGGCGTTGGGCGAGGTGGCGGCATGGGTGGCGCTGGCACCTGGGCCCCGGTGCAACGGGGCGATGGGCGCGCGGGTGGGCGCGCTCCGAACGGGACGGACGGGCATGACCTCAGAGGTGATGTGCTCGCGGCCCGCGCGCCCCGGCAGAACACCATGCTCCGCCGCCGCGTGGACCGGTCCCTCCACAGGAGGTCGTGGCAGCAAGGGGAGCGGCATTCGGACCGCTCTCGCACCAGCGCACGCGCGACGTACCTGTGGAGGTAACACTGAAAGGTACCACGAACGGGCCGCGAAACCCACCCCCTGCGGCGGCGCGTAGGGACGCTCGCGCGTCCATCGGGTCGCTCGCCCGCCTACGTTTGGTACAGGGGTGCCACCCGCCCGTGACGCCACCGCGACCGTTCCGCCGTTCCCCCGCCCTGTGCGATTCGGCTTCCGAACCCGACTCTTCGCGATCCTCGCGCTGTTCGCTGTGATCCCCGCCGGGGTGGTCGGCCTCGGGGGCTATTACGCGTTCAACCGGGTGGTACCCCTGCTGGGGGGCACCGCGCCCTGGGACGATGTGGCCGCGACGGGGGGCACCATGGCGCGCGCACTCGAGGACGCGCCGTTGTCGGCGACCCAGCGGGCCGCGGTCGATGCGCATACGGGGCAGCTGGCCGCGTCGGTGGCCTCGGCACGGCAGGTGCGCTTCCTCGCCGACCGGCTGGTGGCGGCGTTCGCGATCGGGACGCTGCTGAGCGTGCTCGCGCTCGCGTACATCACCTCGCGCGTGGCGGGGCACCTCAGCCGCCTGCTGAGCCGGCCCTTGGATGAACTGGTGGGCTGGACCGCCGCGATCGCCGACGCCGCGCCGCTGCCACCCACCGAGGACGCCCGGGGCGCGCCGGAGTTCGCGGTGCTGCGCGACCGCATGCGCACGATGTCGGCGCAGCTCGCCGCCGGGCGTCGCCGCGAGGTCGAGGCTGAGCGGCTCGGCGCGTTCCGCGAATCGGCGCGGCGCTTCGCGCATGAGTTGAAGAATCCCCTCACCCCCATCCGCTTCGCGGTCGAGCGCTTGCGCCGGGATGTGCCCGCCGAGCAGGCGGAGACCTTCGAGGTGCTCGCGACCGAGACCGCGCGCTTGGAACGCATGGCGACCAGCTTCGCGCAGTTCGGCCGGCTGCCCGAGGGCCCGGCGGCGGAGGTCGATGTGGGCGAGCTCGTGACCTACACGGCGCGCGCGGCCATCCCGGACGGCGTGACGCTGCACGTCGAGATCGCGGACGAGGTGCCGCTGGTCCGCGGCTACTACGATGCGCTGGCGCGGGCGTTCTCGAACGTGCTGCTCAACGCGGTGGACGCGACCGGTGGCGCGGGGCGGATCACGGTCTCGGTGACCCCGACCACGCTGCACGATGCGCCGGCGGTGCGGGTCGCGGTCTCCGACTCCGGGCCGGGGTTCGCACCCGCGATCGCGGCCACGCTCTGGGAGCCCTACGAGACGACGAAGGCCGGCGGCACCGGCCTCGGCCTGGCGATCGCCCGTCAATCCATCGAGGCCCATGGCGGTGTCGTATTCGCGACGCAGGCCGCGGACGAACCCACGACCGTGGGATTCGTCCTGCCCGTGAACGACGGCCTGCCCGCGGTCACGGGCGAATGGCGTGCCCGCACCGGAGAGTGAGCCGCGATGACCACCGTGCTGTTGATCGACGACGAGCCGAACATCCGCCGCATGGTCGGCGCGTTGCTCGAAGCCGAAGGCTACGAGGTGCGCAGCGCGGCCGACGGGGCCGCCGGCATTCGCGCCGCCGCGGACGCCGAGCCCGACGCCGTGCTCGTGGACCTCATGATGCCCGGGGCCTTGGACGGGATGGCCACGCTGGAGCAGCTGCGCAGCGCGCACCCCGACGTGCCCGTGATCATGATGAGCGGACGCGCCGGGCTCACCGACGCGGTGCGGGCGACGCGGCTCGGCGCCGTGAACTTCCTCGAGAAGCCCTTGGCCCCCGAGGCGACGCTGCTGGCGCTCTCGACGGCGCTCGAGCTCCGGCGCGCGCGCCTCGAGGCGCGGGCATTGCGCGCCGACTTCGGACTCGATGGCCCACTGGTCGGCGAGAGCGAGCCGCTCCGTGAGTTGCGCGCGATGATCACCCGGGTGGCGGGCACGGACGCGCGCGTCCTCATCACGGGCGAGTCGGGCACGGGCAAAGAGCTGGTGGCCGGAGCGATCCACGCCCAGAGTGCGCGGCGCGATCAATCGTACGTGCGCGTGAACTGCGCGGCGATCCCGCGCGACCTGGTCGAGAGTGAGATGTTCGGCCATGAGAAGGGCGCGTTCACCGGGGCCACGGAGCGACGCATCGGCCGCTTCGAGCTGGCCCACCGCGGCACGCTGCTGCTCGACGAGGTCGGCGACCTCGGCCTCGAGGCGCAGGCCAAACTGTTGCGCGCGATCGAAGCGCGCGAGATCGAGCGCGTGGGCAGCGGCAAGGTGATCGCCGTGGATGCGCGCGTACTGGCCGCGACGAACCGCGACCTGAGCCGCGCGGTGCGTGAGGGCCAGTTCCGCGAGGACCTGCTCTTCCGTTTGAACGTCATCCCGATCGTGTTGCCTCCGCTCAGGGAGCACCGCGAGGATATCCCCGCCCTCGTGCGTCACTTCACGGCCCTGCTGCGCGTCCGCAGCGGACAACGAATGCCCCAGTGGGGTGAGGACGCCCTGCGCGCCCTCGCGACGTACCATTGGCCCGGCAACGTCCGCGAGCTGCAGAACATCGTGGAGCGACTGATCATCCTGCACGGCGGCGCGACGATCACGGCGCGTGAGGTGCAGGGGCTCCTGCCCTCGGTGCCGCGGCCGGCGGAGCTGGCGACCCACGCGGGCTTCGTGGCCGACGCCATGCTGCCCCTGAGCGATGCGCTCGATGCTTATGAGCGGCACTTGATCGCTGAGGCCCTGGCGGCGGCGGACGGCAACATCGCCGATGCGGCACGGAGATTGCGGACGGATCGTCCGAACCTCTACCGCCGCATGAAACGACTCGGATTGGACACACCCTGATGCAGAACGAGACGTGTCAGTGCCCTCGGCAGAGGACGATGCCCCCCCTTCGATGGAGCGTTCCACCCATGCGTACTCTGCTGCTCACCTTCGGCGCCCTGCTCGCCGCGACGGGCGCGCTCGAGGCCCAGCGCCGTCCACCGATGTCGCTGCCCCCGGCGGTCATCAGTGACCTCACCACGCTGTACAACGCCAGCGGCACGCGGCGTGAGGTCGGCGCGTTCACCCTGCCCGCCGACTCGGTCGTGCGCAGCGCCCTCGCGGTCCGGACGGGGCCGGTGACCATCGCGGGGCATATCGAAGGCAGTCTGGTCGCCATCAATGCGAACGTCACGCTGCTGGCCGGTGCGCGGGTGGATGGCGACATCCTGGTGGTCGGCGGGCGCGTCGATGGACGCAGTGAGGCCCAGATCCGGGGCGACGTGCGTGTGTACGCCGAGGTCGTCCGCTATACACTCACGGAGGATCGGCTGAGCATCGATGGGCTCGAGCCGGGCGCCGCGCCGGAGGAGGACAGTGACTTCTGGCGGCGCGGGCGGGACGGTGACCGCACGCGGTTCGATCTCATCTCGCTCGCGACGGCGAGTGCGTACACCCGAGTCGAGGGGCTGCCGATCCTCATCGGTCCGCGGCTGCGGCTGAATCGGAGCTGGGGCTCGCTCTCGGTCGAAGGGCGCGGGATCGTGCGCACGGCCGAGCCTGTGCAGTGGGATCGCGGTACGTTGGGCCACACGGCGCGCGTCGCGGTGCGCCGCGGCACCGGGACGGGCTTCGGCGCCGCGGTGCAGCACTACGACGAGGTGACCGCGGTCGAGGACTGGCAGATCTCGGCGCGTGAGGCGGGGTTCGGGACCTTCCTGTTGCACCGTGACTTCCGCGATCACTACACGCGCCATGGGGCCCGCGGCACGGTGAGCGGGTACCTCGGCGACGCCCTGTCGGTGTCCGCCAGCCTTGGCGAGGAGCGATGGAGCTCGCGCGAGGCGCGCCGGCCGTGGACGCTGATCCGCGCCGACGATGCGTGGCGCGCGAACCCCACGGTCGATGCCGGCGTCGCGACGCTGGCCACGTTCGCTGTGAATCTCGACACGCGCACCCAGCGCTACTCCCCGTGGGCAGGGTGGTTCGTGCGCGCGGAGTTGGAGCGTGGCGACCTCGCGGCGACGGCGTTCGGGGCGCGATTGCCGCTCGACCATCCCGATGTGCCACTGGATCTCGACAGCGGCGACCGGACGTGGACCCGCGGGTTCGTGGACCTGCGTCGCTACAATCGCTTGGGCCCGGGCGCACAGCTGAATCTGCGCGTCGTGTACGGCGGCTGGCTGGGCGGCGACGCCCTGCCCCTGCAGCGACGCCTGTCGGTGGGCGGGCCCGCGACCTTGCCCGGCTTCGACTTCCGTCGGCACGGCGGGGGCGGCGAGGACCGGCTCCAGTGCAGCGATGCACGCGGCGCGGCACCCGGGATGCCGGCCCTCTGCGACCGCGTCGCGCTGGCGCAGATCGAGTACCGCGGTTCGCTGGGCTTCGATCTCGCCGACCACGACCGCTCGTGGATCCCAGCGGAGCTGAACGGCCCGTCGTGGATCGCCTTCATGAACGCGGGGCGCGGCTGGCGGACGCGGGCGGACGGCATCGCGGACCCGGCACCGCTCACGGCGTTCCCGTCGTTGCGGACCTTCAAGACCGACCTGGGCCTCGGGTTGGACTTCGGGTCCTTGTCGATCGCGGTGGCGAAGGCGCTGAGCGATGGTGACGAGCCCGCGAACGTGATCGTGCGGTTGGAGCGGCGATTCTGAGTTGACGCGCTCGCTGCGCCGACTCGCCGTGGGACTGGCCGTGGTGGCAGGGAGCGCCGCGGCCCAGGCCCGGCCGTCGCTGTCGGTCACGGTCCCGGCCGACGCGGCCGGTGTGGGCGGGCCGGTGGTGCGCATCGAGCGGGTGTTCGGCGATCAGCGCAGCCGCGAGCTGTTGGCGTCGGGGTTCCCCGCGCGGGTGACGATGGACGTCGAGCTCTGGGCGACCGGTCGCTTCACGGACGAGCGACTCGCGCTGGTGCGCTCGGATTGGGTCGTGCGCTACGACGCGGTCGGCGAGGTGTACCGCGTGGCGCGGGCGATCGGGGACTCGCTGTATCCGGTGGGCCGCCACGCATCGTTCGCCGCGTTGACGGACGCCTTGGGTGCGCCCATCCGCGTGCCCTTGCCGGCCCCGAGCGGCCGACGCGGCCTGTACTACAGCGCGCGCATGACGGTCTCGACGCTGACCTCCACCGACCTGGCCGACGCCGAGCGCTGGCTGCGCGGCGATCTGGGCGGCGCGCTGCAGGGCGAGGTCGGGCCGGTCTCGCCGGTGACGCGCTTGCTCCGCACGCTGATGTCGCGCGTACTCGGTGGGCAGGTGGTGCGCGTCGAGGCCCGCAGCCGACGCTTCACGGGCTGAGCCTAGCGGTCGGTGAGCGTGTGCAGGTCCTCGACGACCTCGGCGCCGTAGAACGTCTGGATGTAGCGCTCTTGGATCGGCGTGAGGCGACGCACGGCCCAGCTGAGGTGCACGAAGTGCGGCTCGGTGGGCGCGATGCGCGGGTGCATGCCGATCTCATGCGGCAGACGGTTGGCCTTGCGCGTGTTGCAGCTGGAGCAAGCCGTGACCACGTTGGTCCAGGTGTTCGCTCCGCCCCGCGAGATGGGGATGAGATGGTCGCGCGTGAGCGACTCGCGCGGCTTCAGCTCGCTGGCCTGACGGCCGCAGTACTGGCAGGCGTAGTCGTCGCGTGCGAACAGGAAGGTGTTGGTCACCTGCCGCCGGAAGCGCCGCGGGACGTGGATGAACTTGGTGAGCCGGATGACGGCGGGGCGTGGCATGGCCAGACGCTCGGACCGCACGAGACGGTCCCGGTCGGCTTCGACGATCTCCGCCTTGCCATCGATGACGAGGCGCAGGGCGCGCCGCATCGGGATCATGGTGAGCGGCTCGTACGAGGCATTCAATGCCAGACATCCGATCACGCTACTCATACCCTGAAATCTACGGGGGTGGACCAACGTGACTCAAGGCAAGTCCGGTGCCGGTGCGAGCACCGGGTCGGTCACGGTGCGGTCACGGCCCGCGATCAGGGTCAGCAGGGGCCGCGCATCGTCGGGGAGGTCGAGGACATAGCGCGCCGGATCGGCGTCGGCGCGATCGGCATCGTCCACGGCGAAGGCGACGAGGTCGGCCTCAAAGCCGGGTGCGATCCGTCCGATGACAGTGCCGAGCCCCAGGGCCTCCGCACCGCCGTGCGTCGCGAGGGCCAGACGCTGCGCTGAGGTCAGCGTGTCGTCGGCGGCCGCCCGCGCTTCGCGCCGCACCCGCACCTGCGCGTTGCTGGCGATGGAGTCGGTGCCGAGGCCGACCGCGATGCCGTGCGCGCGGAACGCCGCGACGGGGCTCCGGCCGTGCCCGAACCAGGCGTTGGAACAGGGACAGTGTGCCACGGACGCTCCACGGTCGGCCAATCGCGCGATGTCGTCCGCCTCGACCTGCACCGCGTGGATGCAGAGTGGGCGGGCGCTGAGGACCTCCAGCGCGTCGAGCAGCGCGATCGGAGAGGCCGCCCGCGCGGTGACGGCGATGCCGCGCAGATCACGCAGGTACGCCGCGAAGGGGCCGGTGCCGTCGCGGACCAGCGCCGATTCGGCCGACGACTCGGCGATATGCACCGCCACCGGCAGCGCCTCTGCGCGCGCATAGGTGGCCACGGCCCGGTACAGCGGGTCGGCGACGGAGTACGGCGCGTGCGGCGAGACCCCGACGCGCACCAAGTCGGTCGCGTCGCGACGCATGTCCGTGACGGCCTCGTGCAGCGCGCGCAGCGCGAGGGGGGCGTGGGCGGGCTCGGGGCCGAACACCTCGCGATAGGCGATGCCACGCAGACCGACGCGGCGCAGCGCATCGAAGGCGAAGCGGTTGGGGGCCGTGTCGGCGACCGTGGTCACGCCATGGGCCAACTGATCACGCGCTGCCCACTCCGCGCCGCGTTGCAGGATGACGGTGGGCGCGTCGTTGAGCGTCCCCACGAGGGCGCGGATCCACGCGGGAAAGTCACGCGGCAGCGCGCGGCCGGCGAACGGCGCTAGATCCAGATGGGTGTGGGCGTTCACCAAGCCCGGCAGCAGCACGGCGTCCCCGAGGTCCTGCTCGACGTCGGCGGGCGGCGCGGCCGCGCGCGGGCCGACCCAGTGGATGCGTGTGTCGTCGAGGACGACCGTCGCGTCGCGCAGCGGAGGCGCTCCCACCGGGAGGACCCAGCGCGCGTGCAGCCGTCTCACCGACGGATGCGCCGGATGGCGTCGAGCACGCCGGGGAGGCAGAGGTCCACGGGTTCGGTGCCGGGGATGAACCACTCCGTGGTGGCGTTGCTCGCGCTGCAGAGGCCGCGCCGCTGTCCCGAGGGGGCGTCGATCTCGACCGCGATCAGCGAGGCCGGTCGCGGCCACTCGGGTGGCGCCGGCTTGCGCCGATACACGTCGTTCATGAACGCGGTCCAGGCCGGCGCGGCGAGGCGGCCGCCTTGCGCATTGTCCATGATGCGCTTGGGCCGGTCGAAGCCGATCCACACGCCCGCGACGATGTCGGCGGTGTAGCCGATGAACCACACGTCGGAGTACTCGTTGGTCGTACCCGTCTTGCCGCCGGCCGGGTGCCGGAAACCGCCATTGGCGACCACGGCACCGTACGCGGTCCCACGGCGCACAACGTCGCGCAGCATGTCGTTCATGATCCACGCTTCCTCGCGCGACAGCACCGACTCGACGAAGGGGCGCGGCTCCCAGAGCACCGCTCCCGACTGGTCGGTGACACGGACGATGGCCGACGGGGCGACTCGCGAGCCGAGGTTGGCGAAGACCGTGTAGGCCGACACCATCTCGATGGGATACACGTCGGCCGCACCGAGGTGGATGGCGGGCACGGGCAGGATAGGCGTCGTGATGCCGAAGCGCCGGGCCATGTCGACCACGCTGGTCTCGCCGACCTCCATCCCGAGGCGGATCGCCGGGAGGTTGCGCGACTGGTACAGCGCCTCGCGCATGGGCATCGGCCCGCTGAACGTGAGGTCGTAGTTCTTGGGCGCCCATTCCGTGCCGTCGGGCTGGGTCATCGTGAGCGGCGAGTCGTCGAGGATCAGCGAGGCGGGGAGGCCCGCCCGGATCCCGGTCGCATAGACGATGGGCTTGAAGGTGGAGCCCGGCTGGCGCAGCGCCTGGGTGGCGCGGTTGAACTTGGAGTCCTCGAAGTCGCGTCCTCCGATGAGCGCACGGACCGCCCCGGTGCGCGGCTCGAGCGCGATGAACGCGCCCTGCAGGTAGGGCGTGTTCGCGGCGTTCGGGTCCGACGGCAGCACCTCCTTTTGCGCGTGCTGCGCGTAGGTGGTGTGGCGGAAGCGGCCGAAGCGGCCGCTCTCGATCAGCTGCAGCTGGGCGTCCATCGAGCGCTCGGCGGCGATCTGCAGGTCGAGGTCGAGCGTGGTGTGGATCTCCAGGCCGTCCGTGTAGAGCTTGGCGCCGAAGCGCTCCTGCATCTGCTGGCGCACCCACTCCACGAAGTAGGGCGCGACATCGGTCCGCGCGCTCGACGAGCGCCCGAGTTGGATGGGCCAGGCCCGTGCCAGCGACGCCTCGGCGGCGGTCAGCACGCCCTGCTCTTGCATCATCGCGAGGATGAGATTGCGGCGCTGCACCGCCCGCTCGGGGAATCGGCGCGGGTTATAGCGCTCGGGCGCCTTGGGCAGCCCCGCGAGCAGGGCGGCGTCGGCCACGTTGAGGTCCTTGGCCGACTTGCCGAAGTAGCGCTGCGCGGCGGCCTCGATGCCGTACGCGCCGCTGCCGAGGTAGATCTGGTTCAGGTAGAGCTCGAAGATGCGGTCCTTGGGAAAGCGACGCTCGATCGCCAGCGCGACCTTCGCCTCTTTGAGCTTGCGGGTGATGGTCTTCTCGCGCGAGATCTCGTCGGGGAAGATGTTGCGCGCCAGCTGCATCGTGATGGTCGAGAAGCCCTGCGCGAAGCCGCCCGCCCGGATATTCCGGATCACCGCGCCGACGATGCGCCGGTAGTCGATGCCGCCGTGCTCGTAAAAGCGGCGATCCTCGACGATCAGGAAGGCATCGCGGACCGGCTGGCTCAGCGAATCGAGCCGCACCACGGTACGCTTCTCGAGCCCGAGTTCCGTGATGAGCCGGCCGTCGGCGGCGAAGATCTTCGAGGTCTGCTGCGGCACGTACTGGTCGAGCACGTCGACCGAGGGGCAGCTGTCGTTCGCACAGGTCCGGACCCAGATCCCGACGAGGATCAGCAGGCCAAGGACGCCGCCCGCGGCCATGGCGATGGCGGCGCGGCGGAGCAGGCGTCGCAGGTCAGGGCGACGAACGATGGAACGGAGGCGGGTGAACACGCAGACGGCAAGCTAAGGGGCGCACGGGATGCAGGGCAACGCGTGACGGCCCGCGATTACGTTTGTAGGATGACGATCGACGCGCCGCTGCTCGACGCGCTTCGCACGCGCGGGCAGCTCTACCAATACACCGATCACCTCCCGGCGGCCCTCGCCGCCGGTCCCCTCCGGGCCTACTGCGGCTTCGACCCCACGGCCGCCTCGTTGCACGTGGGCAACCTGGTCCCGGTCATGGGCCTGCGCCGCTTGGTCGCCGCCGGCCACCATGTCGTGGCCCTGGTGGGCGGCGGTACGGCGATGATCGGGGACCCCAGCGGCAAGTCCGCCGAGCGCCCGCTGCTGACCGCCGACGATGTGGCCGCCAACGGCGCCGCGATCGGCCGACAGCTGCGGGGGCTGCTCGGCGACGGCGTGACGATGGTCGACAACGGTGACTGGCTGGGGGCGACCGGCCTGATCCCGTTCCTGCGCGATGTGGGGAAGCACTTCCCGGTGAACGGGATGCTCGCCAAGGACACGGTGCGGTCGCGGCTCGAGTCGGGGATCTCGTACACCGAGTTCTCGTACATGCTGCTGCAGGCCTACGACTTCCTGCAGCTGTTCCAGCGGCACGGGGTGACCCTGCAGCTCGGCGGGAGCGACCAGTGGGGCAACATCACGGCGGGCACCGAGCTCATCCGGCGCTCGGTGGGCGGTGTGGCGCATGGGATGACCTTCCCGCTGCTCACGACGGCCAGCGGGAAGAAGTTCGGCAAGAGCGAGGCCGGGGCCATCTATCTCGATCCCGCCCTGACCTCGAGCTATGCGTTCTACCAGTTCTGGATCAACACCGACGACGCGGATCTGCCGACCCTGCTCCGCTTGTTCACGATGTTGCCCGACGACGAGGTGCTCGCGCTCGAGGCCTCACATGCCGACGCCCCGCACGAGCGACGGGCGCAGCAGGTGCTCGCACGCGAGGTGACGACCTGGGTGCACGGCGCGGACGAGTATGCCCGGGTGCGCGCGGCGAGTGCCGTGGTCTTCGACAAGCGGGCCGACCCCGCGTCGATCACGGACGCCGTGTACGAGACGCTGTGCACGGCGGTCCCATCGGCCACGCGTGGGGCGGATGCGTTGATCGTCGCAGAGCTCCTCGAAGCGCTGTTCGGCGTGTCACGCTCGCAGGCGAAGAAGCTCGTGCAGCAAGGCGCGGTGACCGTCAATGGCGTGAAGTTGTCGCCCGACGCGGTGACACTGCCGGCAGACACCGCCGTGCGGGGCCGCTGGGTCCTGGTGCGCAAAGGGGCGCGCGAAGTGGGGATCGTCGCGGTGACCGCCGGCTGACTCAGGCCGCCGGCGCCTCGGGCGGGCGGCGCTTCCAGCGCTTGTGGTGCCAGAGGTATTGGCCGGGGTACCGGCGGATGACGGCCTCCATCTGCGCGGTGTACGCGGTCACGATGCCATCCACGTCCCGATCGCGGTCGCCGGTGTCGCGCACCGGCACCGGCTCGAAGTGCATACGATACTGCCCGGTGGCCTCGCGGACGACCATGGCGAGGATCGCGGGAACGCCGAGCCGCAGGGCGAAGACGGCGGGCCCCTTCGGCGTCCGCGCGAGACGGCCGAAGAACGGCACGAAGGTGCTGACCAAGCCCTTGGCGTCCTGATCGGCGAGCAGCGCGACCGCACGACCGGCGCGGACGCTGCGCGGGATGCGCGGCGCCGCGACATCGTCGAAGAGCACCGTGACGCCCAGCCGGCGCCGGGACCGGGCGACATAGCCGTCCATGAGCGGGTTGTTCATGTGCCGCGCGACCGCGTCGATGGGGACGCCACGCGCGGCGAGATACGCGGCCCCCAGCTCCCAGTTGCCGAGGTGGCCGGAGATGAGCAGCAGCCCGCGGCCGGCCGCGAGCGCGTCCGCGACGTGCTCCCACCCCGTGGGCGCATCGAAGAGCCGCAGCACGCGGTCGGCGGGGAGCACCGACACCAACGTGGTCTCGATCGCGACGCGGCCCAGGTTCTCGTAGCTCTCGCGGGCGATGCGGCGGCGCGCGGCCGCGTCGAGTTCCGGGAACGCGGCGGCGAGCTGGGCGTCGACCACGCTGCGGCGGATGCCGAAGGGCGCGTAGCCGAGCCGTCCGACGACAGCGCCGACCGCCCCCGCCACGCGGAACGGTACGAGGCGCATCACGATGACCAAGAGCCGCAGCGCGGCGTACTGCGCGCGGTCCATCAGGGTCACCGATGCACTCATGCCGGCGCCCCCTGCAGCGCGTGCAGGCGCGCGTACTGGCCCCCGCGGGCCAGCAGCTCCGCGTGGGTGCCCTCCTCGACGACGCGGCCACGGTCGAGCACGAGGATGCGCGTGGCGGCGACGACCGTACTCAGGCGATGCGCGATCACGAACACGGTGCGGCCGGCGAGCAGCCGGTCGATCGCATCCTGGACCAATCGCTCGGACTCGGTGTCGAGCGCACTGGTGGCTTCGTCGAGGATGAGGATCGGCGGGTCCGTGAGCAGGGCGCGGGCGATCGCCAGCCGCTGTCGCTGCCCTCCCGAGAGCCGTGTGCCGCGCTCGCCGAGGACGGTGTCGTAGCCCTGTGGCAACTCGGTGATGAAGCCGTGCGCATTGGCCGCGCGCGCGGCCGCCTCGACCTGTGCGTCGGTGTACCGCGCCGCGGCACCATAGGCGATGTTCGCACGCACCGTGTCGTTGAAGAGCACGGTGTCCTGACTGACGATGCCGATCAGCGCCCGCAGCGAGGGCAGGGTGAGCTCCCGGGTATCGACGCCGTCGAGCGTGATGCGGCCGCTCGTAGGCTCGATGAAGCGCGGGAGCAGATCCACCAGCGTGCTCTTCCCTGCCCCGCTGGCGCCGACCAGCGCGATCATGTCGCCGCGCCGCGCGGTGAACGAGACCTGGCTGACCACCGGCGTGTCGGCCTCGTAGGCGAAGGTGACCTCCTCGAAGGCGACGGCGCTGCGGAACCCCGGGGCGACGAGGGTCCCCCGGTCGCGCTGCGCCTCGCTGGGTTCGTCGAGCACCTCGAAGAGCCGCTCGGCGGCGGCGAGCGACTGCTGGGCGATGGTCGGCGCCTGCGCCAGCTGCTTGAGCGGGGGCAGCAGGCGCATCACCATGACCATGAAAGTGATGAGCGTCGCCCCACCGAGCGAGCCAGCGAAGACCTCCTGCGCGCCGAACCACAGCACGGTGACCGCGACGATGGTGCCGAGCACCTCGGTGACGGGCCCGGACACCAGCGCCAGCCGGGCGATGCGGACCATGCCTCGCGTGTAGTTGCCACTCGCGGTCGTGAAGCGCGCGTCCTCGTACGCCTCACCGCGGAAGGACTTCACGATGCGCACGCCCGAGATCACCTCCTGCAGCACCGAGGTGATCTCGCCGTAGTCGTTCCGCAGGGCGCGGTGCCCCTTGCGCAGCCGGCGCAGCAATGGCTGCAGCAGCAGGGAGATGATCGGCGCGATGATCAGCGCCAGCATCGTCAACCGCGGCGACATGCGCAGCAGGACGATGATGGTCACCAGGATCTGCGCCGTGCTCTGCACCGTGCGGGTGGCGACCTCGGCGATCACCGCCTTGGCCTGTTCGGCGTCGCTGAGGATGCGCGCGATGATCTGCCCGGCCTTGGTCTTCGCGAACCAGCCCAACGGCAGCCGCTGCATGTGCTGGAACACCACATCGCGCAGATCGCGCGTGATCCGCTCCTGGAGCGAGACGCCGAACTGTCCGCCGAGCCAGAGGCACGCGTTCTTCAGCGTCACCAGCAGCACGATGATCAGGATGACGCCGAGCAAGGATCGCTCGGGCGCCCCGGGGATGATGAGGCGTCCGACCAGGGCCGAGAGCAGATCCGTGAGCCAGCCCTTGCCCACCGGGATGGGCTCGGCGGTGCCGAACAGGACGTTCAGGAACGGGATGAGCAGGACGAAGGCGACGCCGTCGAACACGGCGGCCGTCACGTTGGCCGTGACGTTGCCTGCGAGGTAGTGCCCGTGCGGGCGGAGGAAGCCGAGGAGGCGGCGGTACGGCCCCATCTACGGGCGGGGAGTCAGCAGGGCGATGGGCAGGATGCACTCCTCGGGCGAGACCCCGCCGTGGAGGAACGCACCGCGGTAGCGGTGCTGGTACTCGCGCAGCTTGGTGGGATACACGAAGAACGTGTCGCCGGTGGCGAGCAGCACATTGCCCGCGGCCGGCGTGCGGCGCGGCAGCGCCAGGTGCGCTTCGTCGGCGAAGAGCAACGCATGTTCCGGGCGCTCGGCCCGCACCCCTTCGCCGAACTTGAAGCGCAGCGCGGGGGTGGCATCGCGCTTGGCGAAGACGGTCGCCGGGGTCTGGCAGTGGATGGAGCCGTGATCGGAGGTGATGAGCACCGGCAGCTTGCGGCGGGCCGCCTCGCGGAGCACCGCGAGCGCCGGCGAGCGCTTGAACCACTGCACGGTGAGCTCACGGAGCGTGGCTTCGTCGCGGGCGATCTCGCGCAGGATCGCCGACTCCGAGCGCCCGTGCGTGAGCAGATCGACGAAGTTGAAGACGAAGGCGCTCACGCCCTCGGGCGCGATCGCGTCGTGCGTGTGGCGCAGGAGGTCCTCGGCCTCGCGCTCGCCCGTGATCTTGCGGTAGCGGACGGGATGCGCGACGCCGAGGGCCTTCAGCTGCTCGGAGAGCAGCTCGGCCTCGTGGGCGTTGAGCGACTCGTCCTCGTGATCGATGACCCAGTCGGGATGCCGTTCGGCGAGTTCGGCCGGGTAGAGCCCGCTGAACAGCGCATTGCGGGCGATGGGGGTCGCGGTGGGCAGCAGCGCGAAGTAGTGCGAGGTCTCGACGTCGAACCACTCCTGGAGCACGGGCGCGAGGACCTGCCACTGGTCGAGGCGCAGGCAATCGATGACGACGAACAGTGCGGCGCGGTGCCCGGCGAGCACGGGCAGCAGGAACTCCTCGACGACGTCGACCGAGAGCGGGGGCCGGTCGACCTCGCCGTCGTGGACCCAGGCCGGGTAGTGCTGCCCGACGTACGAGGCGAAGTCGCGATGCATGGCGGGGTACACGCCGCGGAGTGCATCGCGCAAGCCGTTCTCCTCCGCCGTGGCGAGTTCGATATCCCACTGGGTGAGCTCGACATACCGATCGACCCAGTCCCGCCATCCGAAGTCCCGCGTGCGCTGGCCCTCGAGCTCGCGGAAGCGCTCGGAGAAGCGGCGGGCGAGCGCTTGCTGGCGGATCTGGGGGCCGTCGAGCAGGCGCGTCACGGCGGCGAGCACTTGCCGCGGGGTGACCGGCTTCACGAGGTACTCGGCGACGCTCTGGCCGATCGCATCGCGGAGCGTGGCGTCCTCTTCGCTCTTGGTGACCATCACGACGGGCAGCGTCGGGGCGAGTTCGCGCACGTCGCGCACGACGGCGAGCCCGCGGGTCCCGGGCATCTGCTCGTCGAGCAGCAACAGGTCGAAGGGGCGACGGCGGATGAGCTCGACGGCGTCCGCGGCGTTGGTCGCCATGTGGACGTCGAACCCGCGATCGCGGAGGATGAGCCGATGCGGCTCGAGCAGCTCCGCCTCGTCGTCCACCCAGAGGACTGACTTGGTCGGTGGCGCCATAGAGGGAATGTAGCGACGGGTCCGCCTGGCGGCCTGCTGGCCTCGGGCAGCGCGCGGTGCGAGATTCGCGCTGTGGCGAGCGATATCCGACCCCAGTACCTCTTGGCGAGCACGCCGTTCCGGTTCCCGGCGCTGGCGCGGCTCTGCGGCAGCTTGGCGCTGGGGCAGGGGCGCGAGTCGGTGGTGGCGCTGTTGCTGGTGACCCGGATCGCAGCGGCGATGCTCGGGGAGCAGGGCCTGTTCGTGGTCGCGGCGACGCGCGCGCAGGCCGCGGCCGAGTGGTTGCGGGCCTCCTGTCCGGATCGCCAGGTGCGGACGGCGGCGACGGGCGTCTGCGAGGCCGTGATCGCCGGCGAGGAGCGTGGCGTGCGCAAGGCACTCCTGCAGCTGGTGGCAGCGACCAGCGAGTTGCTGACGCCGGCCGCGCGGGCCGAGCTGGCACCGTACACGGCGCTGGCTCGCCCGTCGGGCGGGGTGCCCCGCCGCTGAGCGTTTGCCCTGTGGCCCGGGACGGCGTATCTTCGCCAGCGTGCCGCGCTCTGACATCTCCCCTGTGTCGCGTTTGATCCGTCGCGTCGATGCGCTGGCCGACGGCGCGCCGTCGGTGGACACGATCGTCAGCGGGTTCCCGAGCCTGGACCGGATGCTGGGCGGCGGCGTGCGGCGCGGCGACCTGGTGGTGGTGGGTGGCGATGTGGGGAGCGGCAAGTCGGCGTTGCTGCTCGCGCTCGCCCTGCGGATGTCGGCGACGCAGACGGTGCTGCTGTGGTCGGGCGAGATGACGGCGGACCGCGTGCTGGAGCGGGCGTTGGCGATCGAGGGACGGGTGCCGGTGGCGGCCCTGCGCTCCGGCGATCTGGACGAGCTGCAACGCGCGACGGTCGGCGCGGCGGCGCTGCGGCTCCGGGACCGGGCGCCGATCGTGCTGACGCTAGGCCGGAGCGGGGTGGAGGGCGTTGCGCAGTATTTGCGGGATTCTGCGGACCGGGCGTCGGTGGTGATTGTCGACCCGATCGCTGCACTGGCGCATGAAGGGCGCGTTGATGATTCCTTAATGGCGCGAATCGTGGCCGATTTGAAGCGGCTCGCGCTTGAGCATGAGGTCTGCGTCATCGTGTCATCGCCGCTGCCCGGGCTCGACCTGCGGCGCCCGGACCGCCGCCCCACACTCGACGACTTCGGTGCGGCGGGTGCGACGAAGGACACAGCGGATATCGTGCTGGCGCTGTATCGTGAAGGCATGTACGACCCTGGCCTCGGCATCGAGGGTGCCACCGAGCTGCTGGTGCGCAAGCACCGCAATGGCGCAACAGGGTATGTGGACCTCTATTTCTTCGAGCAGTGGATGCGGTTCGAAGATCTGTTGGACCCGGATCGTTAGGAGACGAAACCGATGCGACGCACGACGAACTGGATGGTAGTGGCCGCCGCGCTCTGCGCAGCCGCCCCGGTGCAGGGCCAGGTGACCGATCGCGCGCTCGCGGTCGCCGAACAGGGGCGCGACAAGGCGCCGAACAGCGCCGAGGCGCAGCGGCGCGTCGGGATCGCCTATTACAAAGCGGCGCGGTACGACGACGCGCGCACGGCGCTCTCGCGGGCGACCTCGCTGGATCCACGCGACGGCCTCGCGGCCCTCTACCTCGGCCTCACCGCCGAGGCGGTGAACGACCTCGGCGCGGCGCGCCGCGCCTACACGAGCTACCTCGCGACCGGGAAGACCCGCAAGACGCGCACGCTGGTCCAGGACCGGCTGGCGGCGGTCGAGCGGCTCGAGCTCCAAGCGGCCGCCAAGGCCGCCGTGGCGCGGGAACAAGAGCTCGGCAACACGGTCGGCCCCAAGACCACCATCGCGGTGATGCCGCTGCGCTTCGTCGGCGCGGACACCACGTTGCGCCCGCTCGAGCGCGGCATGGTCGACCTCATGGTCACCGACTTCGCCAAGGTCAAGGCGCTGACGGTGCTGGAGCGCGAGCGGGTGCAGGTGCTCATGGACGAGATCAAGCTCTCGGAGTCGGGCCGCGTGGAGGCCGCCTCGGCGGTGCGCTCCGGGCGGCTGCTGACCGCGGGCAGCGTCGTGCAGGGCGCGATCACGCAGACCGGCTCGGACCGGCTGCAGGTCGCAGCCTCGGTCGTGAGTGTCGCGACCTCCGAGGCGACCGGGACCGCCAACGCGGAGAATTCGCTCGAGCGCTTGT
The DNA here is from genome assembly GCA_964503275.1 of uncultured Gemmatimonadaceae bacterium. GTDB lineage: Bacteria > Gemmatimonadota > Gemmatimonadetes > Gemmatimonadales > Gemmatimonadaceae > DASRAP01. Next base: position 45,826 of record CAZCZO010000016.1, read on the forward strand.
TCGACCTCGAAAAGGAGATCGTCCTAGGCGTGATCGAGCGCCTGGGGATCACGTTGTCCCCCGCCGAACGCGAGGCGATCCAGCAACGCCCAACGCGCTCGGTGCAGGCCTTCCTCGCCTACAGCCGCGGCCTGGTGGCCTCGGACGCCGGCCGCCTCGATGAGGCCCGCAATTTCTTTGACAACGCCCGCGCGCTCGACCCGGGCTTCGGGGCGGCCGCGGCCGCGGCGCAGAGTGCGCGCTCGACGCAGGTCGGTGCGACGGTCACCACCCCGACCATCGAAGCCAGCCTGGCCGGGGGCTCGGAAGGCAAGACGGTCGAGGCCGCGACGACCGGGGCGGTGGTCATCAACTCGGACCTGCTCGGCTCGACGCTGCAGCAGGCCTTGGCCGATGTGAATCCCTCGGGCGCGGACCTGATCGGCGTGCAGACGGGGACCTCGACCCGGGATGCCTCCACGCAGACGACGGGGGTCGATCAGCCGTCGACGCGCGCGGGCACCGTGACCATCATCATTCGCCGGCCGGGAGGCCTATGATCGCGAAGTCGGTTCTCGCGGCGGGAGCACTCGCGCTGGCCCTGCCAGCCGGTGCAGGGGCACAGGGGATCGGGGACGCCGCGTGGCGGATCTCGCCGCAGATCTCCAACTACACCTTCGGCAAGGGCGCCAACGAGACCACCGTGTCGCAGAGCGCGGTCCCGATCGCGATGATCGTGCCGCTCTCGGGACGCCTCACCTTCGACGTCGCGACGGCGTTCGCGACCACGCGGGTCGAGTCGGGCAACAACGTCAGTGAGATCACCGGCCTCACCGACACGCAACTGCGCTTCAACTACACCATCGGCACGGACGCGGTGGTGCTGACGGCGGGCCTCAACGTGCCCACCGGGCAGTACGAGGTCGAGCAGGACGCGATCGCCGCGGCCGGGCAGATCGGCAACGACTTCCTCGCGATGCCCGTGTCGAGCTACGGCAACGGCATCGCCGGGACGGGGGGCATCGCCATCGCGCGGCCGCTGGGCTCGTGGAACCTCGGCCTCGGCGGCAGCTTCCGCCGCTCCACGGAGTTCGGCGCGTTCCAGCAGTCCGACGATGTGCTGCGCTTCCAGCCGGCCGACGAGATCCGCGTGCGCATCGGCGCGGACCGGCTCGCCTTCGGTGGACGCGTGGTCCTCGGGCTCATCTACTCGGCGTTCGGCGAGGACGTCGCCGCGACCACGACCTACTCGACCGGCGACCGCATCATCGGGCAGGCGGCGCTCGACATGCCGCTGGGCATCGGGCAGCTCTTCGTCTCGGGCTGGCACCTGCAGCGCATGGAGGGCGAGCAGATCGGTGGCATCGCCCCGCCCGAGGGCATCTCGAACATCAGTGCGGGCTACGGGATGACCTTCGGCTCGCTGTTCGTCGAGCCCAACGTCGAGGCCCGCCGCTGGAGCATCGACGGCACCGGTGCGGGCTCGCTCGCGTACATCGGTCTCCGCACGCGGCTCACGCTGGGCCCGCTGCTCGTCTTCCCCAGTGTGAGCGTGGGGAGCGGCTCGCTCGAGAGTCAGGTGGGCTCCACCGACCTCTCCGGCTTCAAGGGGGGCCTCGCGTTCCGCCTGAAGTAGTCGCGGCCCGGCGTTAGATTGCAGGCTGTCCCTCAGCCCACAGCACTCCGATGGCCGGTCATTCCAAGTGGAAGCAGATCAAGCACTACAAGGCGGCAACTGACGCCAAGCGTGGTGCCCTCTTCACCAAGTTGATCCGCGAGATCACCGTCGCCGCCAAGTTCGGCGGCGGTGATCCGGACGGGAACCCCCGCCTGCGCACCGCCATCGACGCGGCCAAGGGGAACTCGATGCCCAAGGACAACATCGAGCGTGCCATCAAGAAGGGGACGGGCGAGCTCGAGGGCGTCGATTACCAGGAGGTCACCTACGAGGCCTACGGCCCGGGCGGGGTGGCGATCATGATCCAGGCGCTCACCGACAACCCCACGCGCACCGTCGCCGACGTGCGCTTCAAGCTCTCGCGCGGCGGGGGCTCGTTCGGCAGCACCAACTCCGTCGCGTTCCTGTTCGACCGCAAGGGCCAGATGTACGTGGAGGCCGCCGGCCGCGACGAGGATGCGACGATGGAAGCCGCCCTGGAGTGCGGCGCCGAGGATTTCTCGCGCGAAGATGACCGCTTCCTGATCTCGACGGACCCGGCCGACCTGCACGCCGTGAAGACGGCGCTGGAGGCCCGCGGGATCACGGCCACCGACGCGGCCATCGTGTGGGTGCCCAAGACCACGGTGAAGGTCGAGGGCGACGCGGCCGAGCAGCTGCTCAAGTTGCTGGAGGCGCTCGAGGACTTGGACGACGTGCAGAAGGTGGACGCGAACTTCGATATCGACTTCTCGCAGCTGGCCGAGGCCTGAGCGGACGCGCGTGATCGTACTGGGGATCGACCCGGGCACGGCCACGACGGGCTACGGCATCGTTCGCCGCGAGGGGGCGACGCCCACGCTGATCGAATGCGGGGTGATCCGGACGGCCGCGTCGGCCACGTTGGCCGCGCGGCTGGCGACCATCTTCGACGGCGTCCAGGCGCTGCTCGCGCAGCATCGGCCCGACGCGGTCGCTGTCGAAGAGGCCTTCCTCAACAAGAATGTGCGGACCACGCTGGTGCTGGGCCATGCGCGCGGTGTGATCCTGTTGGCCGCGCAGCACGCGGGTGTGGCGATCCATGAGTATTCGCCGGCGACGATCAAGAAGGCGGTGGTGGGCACGGGCGTGGCGACCAAGGAGCAGGTGCAGTTCATGACCGCGAAGATCCTGCGCCTCAAGTCGGCCCCCGCGCCGGCCGACGCTGCCGACGGGGTCGCCGCCGCACTGACCTGCCTGTTGGGGGCGCGCCTGCCCATGGTCAGGCCGCTGTGATCTCGCAGCTGCGGGGCACCGTGCTGGAGCGGGAACTGGACCGCGTCGAACTGCTGACGGCGGGCGGCGTCGCGTACCTGGTGCACATCCCGCTCTCGGTGTTCGAGCAGTTGCCGCGCGTGGGCGAACCGGTCACGCTGCACACCGCGCTGGTGATCCGCGACGATGCCTGGGAGTTGTACGGCTTCGTGGCGGCGACGGACCGTGCGCTGTTCCAGCTGCTGCGCACGGCGAGCGGCGTGGGGCCCTCGCTGGCCCTGTCGTTGCTGTCGTCGCTCACCCCCACGCGCCTCGTGCAGGCCATCACCGCGCGCGATGTACCCACCCTGCAGCGGGTGCCGCGCGTGGGCAAGAAGACGGCGGAGCGGCTCTGTGTGGAGCTGGGCGACAAGCTCAAGGCCTGGGCGCCTGCGGCGGGTGAGCCGGCCCGCGGGGCCGGGGCCAGCGATGCGGTGCGCGCGCTGGTGGCGCTGGGCTACGGCGAGAGCGACGCCGAGCGGGCGGTGGCCGCCGCCATCGAGGCGGCGCGCGGGGCCTCGCCGGCCGACCTGATCAAGCGCGCGCTCGCGACCCTGCAGGGACGGTAGATTCCGCCCATGACGCGCACCGAGATCACCACCCCCGAAGCGATCGGCGAGGAGTCGGTCGTCGAGCTGTCGCTGCGTCCGCGGCGGCTCGCCGAGTTCATCGGTCAGTCGCGGGTGAAGGAATCGCTGGACATCGCGATCCGCGCCGCGCTCGGGCGCGCCGAACCGCTGGACCATGTGCTGTTCCACGGCCCACCGGGGCTCGGCAAGACGACGCTGGCGGAGCTCATCGCGCGCGAGCTGGGCGTGAATCTGCACACGACGTCGGGGCCGGCGCTGGAGAAGCCCGGCGACCTGGTCGGTCCGCTGACGAATCTGCGAGCGGGCGACATCCTGTTCATCGACGAGATCCACCGGCTGCGTCCGATCATCGAGGAGTTCCTCTACCCCGCGATGGAGGACTACAAGATCGACATCCGCCTCAGCGAGGGCCCCAAGGCGACGACGATCACGATGCCGATCGAGCGCTTCACGTTGATCGGGGCGACGACGCGGTTCGGCTTGCTGACCGCGCCCTTGCGCGCGCGCTTCGGCATCGCGCTGCGGCTGGACTTCTACCCGCCGGAGGAGGTCGAGCAGGTGGTGCGGCGCACGGGCGATGTGCTCAATGTGGAGCTGTCGCCCGATGGCGCGCAGGAGGTCGCGCGCCGGTCGCGTGGGACGCCGCGCATCGCCATCCGCTTGCTGCGGCGCGTGCGCGACTACGCGCAGGTGCGCGCGGACGGACGCATCAGCGGCGATGTCGCCCGCGAGGCGCTGAAGATGCTCGAAGTTGATCCGTTCGGCCTTGATGACCTCGACGTGCGCATCCTGCGCACGATCGTCGAGAAGTTCGACGGCGGGCCCGTAGGCATCGCCTCGCTGGCCGCCGCGATCGGCGAGGATGCGAGCACGCTGGAGGAGGCCTACGAGCCCTTCCTCGTGCAGAGCGGGTTCATCCATCGCACCGCGCGGGGCCGCATGGCGACACCGGCCGCGTACCGGCACCTGGGCTTCACCCCACCGCCGCAGCGCGGCGCGCAGCCCGAGCTGTTCGGCGGCTGATCGCCGCGCGACTGGGCCGGTGCGCGGCGCTCACGATGAGCGCTTCGTCGTCACACTGGCCGTTGCGGACACATCGACGGGCGTGACCGTCGAGCGCTGCCCGGTGCCTGACATCGCGCGTTGGGGCTTCGCTCTGGCGTGGCGGTGCGGCGGGTGGTATCGTCGCTTCATGGGACGACCCGCCCACTCCCGCCTCGCATGCCGGCTGCTCGGCGTCGCGATGTTGACCGCGCTGGCGACCGCGGGCGTCGGCGTGCGGGCACACGCGCAGCTGCCCTCGCGAGACATCGCGTCCGCGGCCGTACCAGACTCGCTCGCGGTCCTCGCCGCGCTGACGGACTCGGCCCGCCGCAGCGACGGGGTGCAGCGCGCCGAGCTGATGTATCGTCGCGGGATGCTGGCGTGGGGGCTGTCGCGACGCGCGCAGGTGCCGCCGCCGGTCTCCGGGTTGAGCTGGCAGGCGCTGGGCCACATGGCCGACACCTCCCTGCGGCTCGCGGCGCTGCTCAGGCCCGACAGCGTACACTACGGGATCGCGGCCGGTCAGTACTTGGCGTCGACCTTCGGCGTGTTCAATCGCACGGCCGCGCGCAATCTGTACCAGACCATGCGCGGCAGCGCTGAGCAGTCCGGCGATCCCCGGATGATCGGCCTCACCGCGCACGCCCTCGGACGCATCGAGTGGCGTTTGTATCAGTCCTTCGCTGACCGCGTGGTGGGTGTGCCGGGCGACGCCTCGCCCGCGACGGTCTCGGCGATGGACTTCACGATCCTCCAGAACCAGCGCGCGGGAGATGCCGGGAAGGCATCGCGCAGCGACGAGGCCGGCGAGTCCCACTTCCTGGCCGCCGAACGCGCCTTCGAGGAGGCGATGCGGCATTTGCCCGGGTCCGCGACCCTGCTCCGCGACGCGGCGGGGCCGCTGGTGGAGCGCCGGCGGTGGAGCGAACTGCGCACCGCCGCGGGCAACGTGATGCGCCTGTCGCCGGAGGATCCCTGGGGCTATCTCGCCGGTGGGCTTGCCGCGCAACGCCTCGATGACTTCGCCGAGGCCGCGCGCCTGTTGGAGCGCGGGATGTCGTTGCTGCCGCCGGCGGATCGCGCGCGGCTGGACCGACTGCAGCGCATCCTGCCGATCAACGACACGGCGGCCTTCAACGCCATGCCGCCGGAACGGCAGCGGGAACGTGCGTCGCTGTATTGGTTGCTGGCCGATCCGCTGTGGTCCGTGATCGGCGATGAGCCGCGCACGGAGTTCCTCGCTCGGCTGGTGCAAGCGGAGCTGCGGCTGAGCTTCTCGGACATCGAGATCTTGGGCGCCGAGACTGATCGTGGCGAGATGCTGGTGCGCTGGGGTCCACCGCGCGAGATCATCACGCAGCGTGGCGACCCCTCGCGCCCAGAGCTGGGCGAGGCGTTCCTGGTCAGCCACTGGCGCTGGACGGCGAGCGCCCTCGAGAGCGCCCAGTACGGCCGGGTGAATCTGGACGCGTGGTTCTTCGGCCTCGAGGACCTGCCGTTCGACAAGGATCGGCACCCGGGCACGCTCGAGCTCATGCGCGACGTGCCGGTGCGCTGGTCGAACATCGTGCAGCACCGGATCGACTCGTTGCCGACGCAAGCGGCGCGCTTTCGCGGAGAGGACGGGGTCGACGTGATCTACGCGGCGCGCGTGCCCGTGCAGCGCATCGAGGCCGACGCCATCCTGCGCGGTGAGACCACGGCCCACTGGTGGATCATGCAGCCGGGCGGCGACACGCTGGCTCGCGACTCTACCAAGCTGCAGGGGACGGACGGCTACGTGCTGTATCGCGCCACGGTGCCCGAGGGCACTTACGTGATGCGCGGCGAGGGGACGCATGTGGGCTCGACGCGTGCGGCCCGCGCGGCCCGCGCGATCGCGACCGGCCCCGACGAAACGGCCGGCTTCATGACCCGTGGCTTCGGCATGAGTGACCTGCTCCTGAGCGAGGCCCCGTCGCGGCGGCGGGACGCCGACCGGTGGAACGAGCTTGACCTGCGCCCCGTGCCCGGCGAGCACGACCGACGCCGGCCACTGCACCTGCTGTGGGAGCTGTACGAGGCGGGCGCGGTCGATGGACGGCATGAGCTCGACGTCGAGGTGCGCCTGGAGCGGATCGTCCGCCGCGGCGGACTGGCCCAGGCGGCGCGCATCGCCATCCAGATGCTCAGCGGGGCGCGGGGCTCGGCGCGCTCCGAACAGGGCGATGTGCGCGTGGCGTTCCACCGCTCGGAGGCGGCGCGCGAGATCCTCCTGGACCAGTTCACGCTGTCGCTCAGCGATTCACCGCCGGGGGAGTATCGCCTGACCGTCGAGATCACCGACACCGTGACCGGACTCCGCCGCGCCCGCAGCAGCGAGCTGGTGCTGCGCTGATGCGGGCGCCGACCGCGCCATGAGTGATGCGGGCGCCGGTCGCGGTCTGCGTACGGCGGACTACGACTTCGTGTTGCCGCCGGAGCTCATCGCGCAGACCCCGGCGGCGGAGCGCGATGCGAGCCGACTGCTGATCGTCGAGCGATCGACCGGACGCATCAGTCACGCGCAATTCCGGGATCTGCCGGGAGTGATCCCCGCCGGGGACACCGTGGTCGTGAACCGCTCGCGTGTGCTCAAGGCGCGCCTGCTCGGCACGCGCGAGGGCGGTGGGCAGGCCGAGGTGCTGCTGTTGCACCCGCGCGAGGGCGAGCGCTGGGAAGCCCTGGTGCGACCGTCGGCGCGGATGAAGCCGGGGCACCGCGTCCGTGTGGCGGCCGACGTGCACGTGGTGATCGAGGACGCGACGGACGACGGCACACGGCTGGTGCGTGTCGACGCGGCGGCGTCGGTGGACGAGGTGCTCGAGCGCCACGGACACATCCCGCTGCCGCCGTACATCGCCCGCAGCGACCGCGCGGAGGATGCCACCCGCTACCAGACGGTGTACGCCGACGAGGCCGGGTCGGTGGCCGCGCCGACGGCCGGCCTGCACTTCACCCCCGAGGTGATCGACGCCCTGCGCGCGCGCGGAGTGGCCTGGGAGACCGTGCTGCTGCACGTGGGGGCGGGCACCTTCAAGCCCGTCGAGGCGGAGGACCCCGCGGAACACGTGATGCACCACGAGCGCTTCACCCTGAGCCCCGCCACGGCCGACGCGCTGACCGCGACCCGCGCCCGCGGCGGCGCAGTGTGGGCGGTGGGGACCACGGCGCTCCGGGTGCTTGAGAGCACGGTCGATGCGTCGGGGGCGTTCGGGGCGCGCAGCGGATCGACCAACATCTTCATCCGGCCGCCGTATACGGTACGGGGCGCGGACCACTTGATCACGAACTTCCACCTGCCCAAGTCCACGCTGCTGATGCTCGTCGCGGCCTTTGCGGGGTATGACCTGACCATGGACGCCTACGCGACGGCGGTGGCCGAGGGGTACCGGTTCTACTCGTACGGAGACGCGATGTGCATCGTGTGAGGTGCGGGGCGCTGACCACGCTGCTCGCGCTGCTTGCTGCGGCGGGCGCGCTGCGCGCGCAGCGTCCGCCGGGCGCGGACACGATGACGGCGGCCGCGGCGGCCGAGTCGTTGGCGGTCATCCGGCGACTCGACACGCTGCTCAAGGCGACCCCCAACGACGCGCAGCTGTGGCTGCGTCGCGGTGTCGCCGCGTGGTCGCTGTCGGAGCGGGACCAGTACGGCGAGGGCAGCATCAAAGGGGTGGACTGGACCTTGCTGCGCCGTATGGCCGACACCTCCCTGCGGATCGCGGTGGCGCTGGCCCCCAACGACGCTGGCATCGCGATGACGTTGGGCCAACTGCACAAGTCGTCGGGGATGATCTTCACCCGCATCCAGGCCTACGATCTGTTCGAGCGGGCCCTCGCGGCGGCGCGACTGGGCAATGACCCAGCGATGCATTCGGAAGCAGCGGTGGAGGTCGGTCGCACCTACTGGCTGCGCTACGAGATCCACGCGTTCCCGCCGTACGAGTCGGTGTTCGGCATGGAAGCGCAGGCCATCGCGCAGAACCTCATGCGCGACTCGGCGTTCAACAGCGCACGCGCCTGGGACCCCGACTCGGGCTCGCGACGCGTGCCGTACACGCGGCAGACCTTGCGCTGGGCGCGCGACTCGATCCGCCATGCGATCTATACGCGGACGCGCGGTGGCTTCGGCGGGGAGGCCGACTACATCCGCGCCGAGGACCACTTTCGTGAGGCGTACCGCGTGGCCCCGACGTCGCTGCGCGCGTTCCGGCACCTCGCGATGCTCTACGCGGAGCGCGAGCGCTGGTCCGAGCTGCGGACGCTGTCGCGCGACCGCCTGCGCGAGGAACCGCGGCACACCTGGGCCTGGATGTCGCTCGGCCTCGCCTCCCACCGGCTTGGCGATGACCGTGTGGCCGTCGCCGCCTTCGACTCGGCCACGATGTACATGACGGCCGAAGAACGGGGGCGGCTGGACCGCTTCGAGCGGTTGCTGCGCCCGGCGGATTCCACGCGCGTGGTCGCCTTGAACGACAGCGCGAGGGCGGCGGCGGGCAATACGTTCTGGCTTGCGGTGGACCCGCTCTGGTCGCGGCAGGAGGAGCAGCCGCGCACCGAGTTCCTCGCCCGCGTGGCCTTCGCCGAGCTGCGCTGGACGGTGGACGAGATGCGGGCCCGTGGGGCCGATACCGACCGCGGCGACATCTACATCCGCTACGGGCCGCCCGACATCCAGACCACGAGCAAGGCCGACGGGATCGGCTCGGACCTCGTCAAGATCTGGGTGTACGACTACGCGCGGCTGCAGTTCTGGTTCGTGGGTGCGCCGACCTTTGGCACCTACCGGCATATCTCGCCCTGGGCGGTGGCGCAGGTCGTGGACTCGATGCCGGCGCGCTGGGACAACATCGCGACGGTGCGCATCGACTCGATGCCGGTGGGCGTGACGCGGTTCCGGGGCGGCGGCGACACGGCCGAGGTGGTGCTGACGGCGCGGCCGGACGTCGAGGCGATCGGGCGGGTGGCGGACGTGCGCACCGCGGTGCGGAGCGACGCCTGGTTGCTGAGGGCGAACCTGGAGCCGGTGTGGCACGACTCGGTGCTGGCCGCACGATCGGCCCACCGCAGTTGGCGGCAGCGCATGGGGGTCGGCGACTACTTCTTCCGCACCGAGGCGACGGCCGAGACCGCGCGGCTGGCGGCGCGGGCCTTCGCGCCGGTGCGGATCCGCGAGGAGCGCGACGGCTTCGCGTTCCGTGGCTTTGGGCTGAGCGATCTGCTGTTCGCCGAGGGCCCGACGACCGTGACGGACGCCGCGCGCTGGGACGCACTGGGCGTGACGCCGATCGCGCCGCAGGTGGCGGGCGGGCGCTTCGCCTTGGTCTGGGAGGCCTACGACCTCGGCGCGCGCGAGGGCTCGGCGGCCTACGAGGTGCGGATCTCGATCCGGCCGGCCGAAGGACGGGTGGCGCGGGTGCTGGCGAACACCTTTGGCGCGCTGGGCGCGCGGGTGGGCATCGATCGCGGGTCGAGCCGTGTGGACGTGCGCTACACGCGGCGGGTGGCGCACCGCGCGACGATCGTCGAGCAGATCGGGCTCAACCTGTCGGGCACGCCACCGGGGACCTACGAGCTGACGCTGGAGGTCCTGGACCAGGTCACGCGGCAGCGGACGATGCGCCGCGCGGCGTTCACGATCGTCGCGGAGCCGCGGCGCTAGGTTTCGCCGCATGACGGGATTCGCGTTCACGCTGCAGCACGAGGACGGGTCCGCCCGCGCGGGGGTGTTCCGCACGCCGCACGGCGAGGTGCCCACGCCCTGCTTCATGCCGGTGGGCACGCTGGGCACGGTGAAGGGACTGGACTGCGACGACCTCAGGGGCGCCGGGGCGACGATGGTGCTGGCCAATGCCTACCATCTGCATTTGCGGCCGGGGGAGGACACCGTGCGTGCGCTGGGCGGGCTGCACCGCTTCATGCGCTGGCCGGGGCCGATCCTCACCGACAGCGGCGGGTTCCAGGTGTTCTCGCTGGAGGGGCTGCGCACGATCACCGAGGAGGGCGTGACGTTCCGCTCGCATCTGGACGGGTCGCTGCGCGTGTTCACGCCCGAGAGTGTGATGCGCTTGGAGCGCGCGCTGGGGGCCGATGTCGTGATGCAGTTCGACCATGTGGCGCCGGGGCAGTCGGCGTACGCGCTGGCGCAGGAGGCAAGCGAGCGCTCGCTGCGCTGGCTGGCGCGCTGCCGCGACGAGTTCCAGCGGTTGGCCTCCGAGGATGGCGCGCGGGAGCAGGCCTTGTTCCCCATCGTGCAGGGAGGGATCCACGCGTCGCTGCGGCGCGAGGCGGCGCGCGGCGTGCTGCAGGTGGATGCGTGGCCGGGCGTGGCGATCGGCGGGCTGAGCGTGGGCGAGGAGAAGCCGGCGATGTATGCGATGATCGCCGAGTGCGACGCGGTGTTGCCGCGCGGCGTGCCGCGGTACTTGATGGGGGTGGGCTTCCCCGAGGATCTGGTGGAGGGCGTGGCGCGGGGCGTGGACCTGTTCGACTGTGTGGCGCCGACGCGCATGGGGCGCACGGGGGCGGTGTTCAGCCGTGACGGGCGCCTGCAGATCAAGAACGCGCGGTACCGGCTGGATCAGGGGCCGATCGACCCGGAGTGCGACTGCGCGGTGTGTGCGCGCTACGACCGGGCGTACCTCCGGCACCTGTTCGTGTCGGAGGAGCTGCTGGTGTTCCGGCTGTTGTCGCTGCACAACGTGCACTTCCTGACGGGGCTGATGCGCGAGGCGCGGGCGGCGATCGCGGCCGGGAGCTTCGCGGGGTGGAGTGCGGCGTGGCTGGCGCGCTATCGGGCCGCGGCGCGGGTGTGATTATCTTTCAGGGATGAGCCTCTTTCTCCCGTTCGCGCAGCAGGCCCCCGTCGCCGGTCCCGGCATGGGCGGCTTTCTGGTCCAGATCGTCCTCATCGTCGCCATCTTCTACTTCGTGATGATCCGTCCGCAGCAGCGGGACCGGAAGAAGCACGAGGACACGCTGCGAGCGCTGCGGAAGGGCGATGAGATCGTGACCGCCGGCGGGTTGGTGGGCGAGGTGCTGCACATCCCCGCCGCGGTGGGCGAGGAGGGCGCGAAGATGGATGACCGCATCACCGTGAAGTCGGGCGATGCCAAGGTGCTCGTCGAGCGGGGACGTATCGCGCGGGTGTTGACGCCCCCGGCGCCGTGATCCTGCCGATCCGCGTGCTGGGCGACCCGGTCCTGCGGCGTCGCGCGGAGGCCGTGGGCCCGCTGGACGACCGTGTGCGCCGTTTGGTGGACGACCTGTTCGAGACCATGTATCTCGCGCACGGCATCGGGCTGGCGGCGCCGCAGGTGGGGGTGAGCACGCGGCTGTTCGTGGTCGATGTCGACGGCGCGAAGCATGTGTTCGTCAACCCCGAGTTGGTGACGGCGTCGGCGGAGACGGAGTCGGGCGAGGAGGGCTGTCTGTCGATCCCCGAGGTGTTCGCCGAGGTGGTACGGCCCGCGGTGGTGACGATGCGCGGCGCGACGCTGGACGGCGAGGTGTTCGAGGTGTCGGCTGGTGGGCTGTTGGGGCGTTGCCTGCAGCACGAGTTCGACCACTTGGAGGGCAAGCTGTTCCCGGACCGTCTGAGCTTCCTGAAGCGCCGGCGGGCGATGGCCGAGTGGGCGCGCATGGAGAAGGAGTTCCCGGGGCATGTGCGGGTGTTGAGCCCTGGGGACCCTGGGGATCCCGACGCGGTGCGCGGCGATGCGGCGTCGCGGGACATGGTGCACCCTGACAGCGAGCGCATGTGATGCGCGTGTTGTTCTGGGGTACCCCGGAGTTCGCCTGCCCTCCCCTGCGCGCCTTGCTGGGGGAGGGCTTTGACGTCGTGGGTGTGGTGACGCAGCCGGACAAGCCGCAGGGCCGGTCGCGGTCGGTGTTGGTGCCGCCGCCGGTGAAGGCGATCGCGCAGGCGGAGGGCCTGCAGGTGTTCCAGCCCGAGAAGCCGCGGGGCGAGGAGTTCTACGCGTCGCTGCGCGCGTTGGAGCCCGACCTGAACGTGGTGGTGGCGTACGGGCACATCCTCAAGCGCGAGGTGATCGAGCTGCCGCCGATGGGGACGTGGAACATCCACGCGTCGTTGTTGCCGCTGCTGCGCGGTGCCGCGCCGATCCAGGCTGCGATCCGCGACGGATTGACGGAGACCGGTGTGACCGTGATGCAGATGGTGGAGGCGTTGGACGCGGGGCCGGTGTTGTTGCAGCGTGCGGTGCCGATCGACGACACGGAGACCTACGGCGAGCTGCAGACGCGGCTGAGCGAGCTGGGCGCAGCGGCGTTGATCGAGGCGTTGGCGCTGCACGAGGCGGGCGCGTTGGTGCCGGCGCCGCAGGACGATGCGTTGGCGACCTACGCTGGCAAGATCACCCGCGCGGGTGCGTGGATCGAGTGGGATCAGCCCGCGGCCGTGGTGGCGCGTGAGATCCGCGGGTACGACCCCAAGCCCGGCGCGTGGACGCGGTTGCGTGGGGTGGAGACGCGGCTGTTCGGTGCGCGCGTGGTGCCGGGGCGCAGCGGCGCGCCGGGCGAAGTGCTGGAGATCGGGCGGAACGGGATGGTGATCGGGACGGGTGAGGGCGCGGTGCTGGTGGTGGTGATGCAGGTGGCGGGGAAGAAGCGGATGGCGCCGAGCGAGGTGGCGGCTGGGCGTGGGGTGGGGGTGGGGGAGGTGTTGGGGGGGCGAGGCGGGGAGGGGTGAACGTCGGCTCGGGCGGGATCCCTCCGCGGATGCTCTCGGCGTTTTGGCAACCTAGTCTGCGTAGGCCGACCGTGCTCAGGCCGTTTGGAGCACGTCGCGAGCGCGCCCGAAGTCATTGTGGTGCAGGTACTAGCGCGGGTTCGGGCGGAACTGCAGGTTGGAGTCAGGCTGCGGTTGGATGCGGAGTTGTCGCAGGCTCGCGGGGTATGCTGCGGAGCCATTTTGACGTTACAGCGACCGGACGCTACAGCTTCAATCGAATCAATCGCTCACGCATCCACGTGGCCATCGCAGCCTCAGTGAGTGAGCCGGCCGCCAGCGCCGTCATCACCTGCACCACCTCCGCTTCCGTCGCGTCGAGGTCCTTGCCGTTCAGGCCGAGAAAGATCATCGCGGCCAGGAACGCGGCCCGCTTGTTCCCATCATTGAATGGATGCGCTTTCGCGAGCCCGAACGCGTACGCGGCCGCCAGCGTCGCGAGGTCGGAACCCGGCTCGTAGTTGTGCTTCTGCTGTGGACGCGCCAAGGCGGCCTCCAGCGCATTCTCGTCCCGAATGCCCGGGAGTCCACCGTGCTCGCGCAGCTGGTCCAGGTGCGCGGCGTCCAGCACCAGCCGCGGCACCCAGCGAGGCGTCGCCATCGGCTACTTCGCCAGTTCGCGCAGCGCGTTCCGGAACTTCTTCGCCGCATGCGCCGCGACCGCGAGCCCCGCCTCGATGTCCGGATCGTAGGGCGTCAGCAGAATCCCTCGGTCCGTCTCCACAGCCAGCACACGGTCGCCGGCCTCGAGGTGCAGGCGCTCGGCCATGTCCTTCGGGATCGTGGCGCCGATCGAGCCGCCGACCTGGCGCAGGGTGAGTTCGCGGACCATGGGTCTCTCCGTAGCACGGGTATGCTACTAAGGTAGCACCTCGGTGCTACTACGCAAGGGTGCGCGCGCTATAACGCAGCTTGCTGCCGACAGGTGCACTGGGTAGCGCGGGCTACGCCCGCGCAGTCTACTGGAGCACCTGCCGCAGAAGCAAACGCTATCCGGACGGCCAGCGAGCTCCGGAACGTTGACAGACCATACAGTGTACATACATTGTCTGTATGAGCCAGCTCCGCTTTGACTGGGACACCGCCAAGGCCGCCGCCAACCTCCGCAAGCACGGTGTCAGCTTCGAGGAGGCCCGGACGGTCTTTGAGGACGCCGAAGGTCTCATCATCCCTGACCCGGACCAGTCGGACCGCGAGGAGCGCTTCTGCTCATCGGGCTCAGCGGAGCCCTCCGCATCCTCGTCGTCATCCACTGCGAACGCGAGGACGGCGACGTCTTCCGCATCATCTCGGCGCGAAAGGCGGATCGCGCTGAATGTGCCTCCTATGCCGCGCAGAGACGCCCATGAGAAAGCACTACGACTTCTCGAAGGCCACGAAGAATCCCTACGCCAAGCGCCTGAAGCGCTCGGTGACGATTCGGCTGGATGACTCCACCGTCGAGTATTTCAAGGCGCTCGCCGAGGAGACCGAGCTCCCGTACCAGAGCCTCATCAACCTCTACCTGCGCGATTGCGCCGCCTCGGGCCGCAAGTTGTCCCTCACCTGGGGTACCGCGCGCTAGGCCCGAACGGCCGGCGAGATCGGTGACACGTCAATCCGACGCCATGCGTAACCCATAGCTCGCGCATCCGTCCCCCGATCACCGGTCCGTTCACCCAGGGCCGCGACCGCCTCGCACCGCCTCCCGCCACATCCCTCGCGCCCCTCAGCACCCCAGCCTATACTTTGCTCACCCTCGAACAGGGCTTCCCTGTTCGTCGGGCCTTCTCTGACCGCTCCCCGCCTCCATGACCGCGCCCGCCGAGCGCTTCGCCGCCGCGATCGCTGACCGCTACCGCATCGACGGGACGCTCGGCGCGGGGGGCATGGCGACGGTCTATCGCGCGCACGACGTGCGGCATGACCGTGCGGTGGCCATCAAGGTCATCCATCCGGAGCTGGCGGCGGTCCTGGGCGCGGAGCGCTTCCTCGCGGAGATCAAGACCACCGCCGCGCTCCAGCATCCGCACATCCTGCCGCTGTTCGACTCGGGGCAGGCGGACGGCTTGCTGTACTACGTGATGCCGCTCGTGTCGGGCGAGTCGCTACGGGCTCGGCTCGACCGGGAGACCCAGCTGCCGCTCGACGAGGCGGTGCACATCGCCTGCGCCGTGGCCGACGCACTGGAGCATGCGCATGCGCGCGGCGTGGTGCATCGGGACATCAAGCCAGAGAATCTCCTGCTGCAGGATGGGCATGCGCTCGTCGCGGACTTCGGGATCGCCCTGGCCGTGCAGAGCGCGGGCGGTGGGCGGCTCACGCAGACCGGGTTGTCGCTCGGCACGCCGCAGTACATGGCGCCCGAACAGGCGATGGGAGAGCGCGTCGTGGACCGGCGGGCCGACGTGTTCGCGATGGGTGCGGTGCTGTACGAGATGCTCACGGGCGAGCCGCCCTTCACTGGGCCGTCGGCGCAGGCCATCGTCGCCAAGGTGCTCACCGCCGAACCTCAGCGCCCCTCGGCGCTGCGACCGACCATCCCGCCCGCGCTCGAGGCCGCGCTGCTCAAGGCGCTGCAGAAGCTCCCGGCGGATCGCCACGCATCGGCGGCGGCGTTCGCGGCCGCGCTTCGTGGAGGGACACCCGAGTCGATCGGTCTGGCTCCCTCCGCAGCGACGCTGCGCGCAGGGGCGCCAGCGTCGCGCCGCTGGACCATGCCGGTGCTCGTCGCGACCTCCCTTGGGATGTCCGCTGTCGCGCTGTGGGCGTGGCAGCGGCCGACCCCTTCGCCCGCGGCGGTCGTGCGCGTGCCGTTGGATCTCGGTGCACAGCGGGCCACCTCGTGGGGGATCGCCCTCAGCGCCGACGGCCGCACGATCGTGTTCGTCGGGAGCGATACGGCGCGGCGCGATGCGCGTGGGCGCGCGCCAGATCAGCTCTTCGTGCGATCGCTCGACGACGAACGCGTCGTCCCGATCGACGGTACGGACTCACCAGGTGTGCCCGTGCTCTCGCCCGACGGCACCGAGGTGGCGTTCGTGCGGACCTCCGGGAGCAGCTCGCAGATGATCCGCCTGTCGCTGCGAGGCGGAGCGGCGCAGACGTCGGCCATCGACGGGGGGTGGGCCGGGGCTGCGTGGAGCGACGATGATCGCCTGTACTACTCGCGCGGCGGCGCGTTGTACGTCGTTCCGGCCAGCGGCGGACCGAGCGCTCGCATCCCCGTCCCGGATTCGCTGGCGCGCGGCATCTTCGGCGTGCCGGCGCTACTGCCGGACGACCGGCACCTCGTGGTGGGGTGGACCCCGACGCGCGGCGCACCGTGGCAGCAACTGCTCATGACACGGGACGGCGCCGAGGTCACGGCGCTCGGCATCCCCGTGGAGAACGCGTACCCTGTGGATGCGGGCTACCTCGTGTACCCGGACGCGAACGCCGTACGCGCCATCGGCTTCGACCTCAAGCGGCGGCGCACCGTGGGGGAGCCGGTCGCGATCGCCGCGGAACGTCCGAGCAACAGGCGCCTCGCGGTCTCCCGCGACGGGACGGTGCTGTACGCGACCGGTGACGAGGAGCAGTCGAACACACTGGTCGAGGTCGATCGCCGAGGACGGGAGGAGGCGCTGCCGTTGCCGGCCGCTCCGAACCTGCAGCCTCGCTACTCGCCCGACGGCCGGCGCATCGCGCTCTCACGTCAGAATTTCAACGGCGACCTCTGGATCTACGAGCCCGCCACGCGGCGCGCGGAGCGGCTCACGACCGACAGCGTCAGTTCACGGCCGACGTGGACCGCCGACGGGACCGCGCTGGTGTTCATGCGATTCGGCAATCCACACACGGTCCATCGGATCGACGCCGATGGACTCGGCACGTCGACACCACTCTTCGCACGTGACAGCGGCAACATCGTCGAGGCGCAGCTGCTGCCCGGCGACTCCCTCTTGGTCTTTCGCGAGGACCGCCTCGCACCCGGCATGCGGGACATCTACCTGGCGCCTCTCGCGCGACCGACCGAGCTGCGCCCGTTGGCGGCCACCGCGAGCAACGAGCGCGGTATCGCGGTCACGGCAGATGGTCGCTGGCTGGCCTTCGTGAGCGACCGCACGGGGCGCGACGAGGTGTACATCCGGCGGATCCTCCCGGAGGGACCACCCTCGCTCGTGTCGACCAATGGCGGCGTGGAACCGCGGTGGCGTCCCGATGGCGGCGAACTGTACTTCCGTGGCCCGGACTCGCTGTTCGCGGTGACCCTGCGGTTGGACGAGGCACCACGGGTCGCGCCGCCCACCGCGCTCTTCGCCGATCCCTACCGGCGGATGCTGCACGAGGCCAACTACGACGTCACACCCGACGGCCGGCGGTTCGTGTTCATCCGCCGCGACAGCAGTGAACGCCGCATCACGGCGCATCTGGTATTGCACTGGTTCACGCAGAGTCGCGGGCTCGGATCCGCCTCCATGTTCGGCGGCCCCAGCGGGGTACGCACCGGGCGCTAGCGGCGGATGCACCGCCGCGTTCAATTTGGGCGTCCGTCACTCAATCATGATCGTCTCAGTCCCCCAGGAGCACCTGATGCGCCGTCGAGCCCGGTACCTCGCGCTCGCCCTCGTCGTGGGCGCCGTTGCCGGAGGCTGTGCCCCCGATCGCCCGGAGCCCGCGCTGTCGCAGCGCGACGTCGAGGCCTTCATGCAGAGCTACGAGGCGGACCTCCGCGACCGGAATCGCGAAGGGATCATCGCGCGCTACGATCCGGCGGGCGTGATCATCCTCGGCAACGGCGACAAGTCGTTCATGCCCTTCGAGAACCTCGCTGCGATCTACCGAGCCGGCTGGACCGGTCCGGATTACTTTGCGTTCTCCAACCTCAGCTATCTACCGGCGGGAGACTCTGCGATGGTCGTCGCCGGCCAGTTCCGCTGGTACGAGCGCGGCGACGCCGACACCTTGCAATTCTCCTACGTGAGCCTGGTGCGCCGCACCCCGGCAGGGCTGCGGATCAGCCTCGAGGACGAGTCTTTTGCCCCGCCCCGCCGCCCCTGAGCGGTGCGCGGTGTGCCACCACCCTGGGCGACGAGCCCGGAGTCAACCGTTTTTGTGAACGACCCTTCGGAGGACAGGATGCCAGAGGACAGGCCGTTCATTCCACGCGACTCCCAGAAGCTCGTCTTCATCGTAGTGTGCGTCGGATGCGGACTCAGCCTGGCGCTTACCGGTTGCTCATCGTCGCCACGTGGAATGTCGAGCGCGTGACGCGCTTGGAGGTTCTCGAGGAACCAGAGCGGCCGGCTGCTGCCCTCGTCAACGTTGACGGCTCCGCTCAACTGGTGGCCGTCACCGGCGATGACAGCGATCCGCTCCTGAGTCGCGGCTGGCGCGAGAGCATCGACCATATCGTCCTGGACCGTGACCTCTCGTTGAGAGCCCGCCCTGCTTCGGTGTGGCCGGATCTGTTCCCGCTTCCTGGCTCACCGTGGCCTGATCACCACGGATTCGAGGTATCGCTCGCGGCGGTGTAGCGACGGTTGCCGTCGACGGGCGCACTGGAAGGGTCCTTGCGAATGACGGATGTGCGCGCGGAGGTGCGCGAGCGTGCGAAGTGGCTGTTCAATCTGCCGACTCCGGCCAATCGCAACGCTAGCACGCAGCTGGTTGCAACCCTCTTCCCAGACCACGCGCCGCCACCCCGCTAGTTTCCCTTTACTGAGCGAACCCGGCTGTCACCAATCGCCACCAGCACCCCATGCGCTACCATCTTCTCGGCCGCTCCGGCCTCCGCGTCTCCGAGCTCTGCCTCGGCACGATGACCTTCGGCGAGGAATGGGGCTGGGGCTCGGACCACGCCGAGGCGCGTCGCATCTTCGACGCGTATGTGGCTGCGGGCGGCAACTTCATCGACACGGCCGACCGCTACACCGAGGGCACCAGCGAGCGCTGGGTGGGCGAGTTCGTGCGTGAGGACCGCGAGCGCTTCGTGGTGGCCACCAAGTACACGCTGGTCACGCGGCCTGGCGATCCGAACGGTGCGGGCAACCATCGCAAGCATTTGGTGCATGCGCTGGACGGCTCGCTCAAGCGCTTGGGCCTGGATTTCGTGGACGTGTACTGGGTGCACGCGTGGGACTTCACCGTGGCACCCGACGAAGTGATGCGCGCGCTGGACGACCAGGTGCGGGCGGGCAAGGTGTTGCATATCGGGTTCTCCGACACCCCGGCTTGGCTGGTGAGCCGCGCGCACACCATCGCCGAGTTGCGGGGGTGGACACCGCTCACGGCCCTGCAGGTCGAGCATTCGTTGGTGGAGCGCACGGTGGAGCGCGAACTCCTGCCGATGGCGCGGGCGCTCGGGTTGGCCGTGACGCCGTGGTCTCCGCTGGCCAGCGGACTGCTCAGCGGGAAGTATGCGCATGGTCTCCCCGAGGGTACACGGCTCAAGGAGGGTAGTCTGCGGCTCACGCCGCGCAACCTGGCGATCGCGGCGGAGGTCGCGGCTGTGGCGCAGGAGCTGGGCACGACATCGAGCCGCGTGGCCGTGGCGTGGCTGCGGCAGCACGCGCCGACCAGCATTCCCATCATCGGCGCCCGCACACTGACGCAGTTCGAGGATACCCTCGGCGCGTTGTCCCTGGTGTTGCCCGAGGCGCAACGGGCGAGGCTCGATGCGGCGAGCGCCGTGGAGCCGGGCTTCCCGCACGAGTTCCTCGCGCGCGACTACATGGCCAAGATGGTGTACGCGGGGACACGGGGGCAGTTGGGCGCTCTCAACGTCGCGGCGGGAGGCTGAGCGCGTCGGCGAGGGTAGGCCCCACGATCACCGCGCGGGAGGCTGTGCCGAACGCCGACCGTTCGGTGCGCCGAAACGCCTCACCGCCCCCCGGCCACCCCCTTCACCTGCAAGTAGCGGGTCGTGGTCCGCTCGCGCCGGACGATGATCGTGTTGGCGTCGGCACCGAACTCCGCGCCCCGCTCCGACGTGGTCGGTGTGGCGATCACCGTGCGCCGCTCGCCCGTCTGCAGATCGAGGAGTCCGAGATCATACGCGGCACCCGCCATGAAGCGGTACAGCAGCGAACGACCGTCCGGTGAGAAGTCCAACGGATAGGCGTTCTCGCTGAGCACCTCACGCGCGTCGCCTCCGGTCATCGAGAGGATGCGCACCGCGCCCGTGCCATCGGCGAGGGGCCGGACCGCCGCCAAGCGGGCACCACTAGGGTCAACGACGATGGGGTCGAGCGTCCCACGATCGGTCCACAGCGGGATGATCGCTCCCGCGTCGGTGATGCGCACCGGGGCGAAGGCGCCGTCGGACTCACGGATCACGGTCGTGACGACGTCGCTGGTCCCGCGACGCAGCAGAGGACCAGCGAAGTTTCCCGCGGTCGTCAATCGGGTCGGTTGGCCACTGTCGGCGGGGAACCGCCAGAGGTCCGTCAGCCGAGATTCCTGATCGGCCCCGAAGATGATCGAGCGGCCATCGGCACTGTAGACGGGTGAATCCTCCCACGACGGCCAGTTCGTGCGCTGCGTGAGGGCACCGCTCGCGACATCGACGGTCCACACATCGAGTGTGCCTCCGCGGTCCGACGACATCGCGATGCTGCGACCGTCCGGCGACCACGCGAGCGTACAGACA
>CAZCZO010000017.1:0-63416 GCA_964503275.1 uncultured Gemmatimonadaceae bacterium
CCATCGGCGACGTGGCCGGCCCGCCGATGCTCGCGCACAAGGGCTCGCGCGAGGGACATATCCTCGCCGACCTGCTGGGCGGACAGAAGCCGCATCTGGTGAATTACGACAACATCCCCAACGCGACCTACTGCCACCCCGAGGTCGCAAGTGTCGGCCTCACGGAAGAGAAGTGCAAGGAACAGAAGCTCGACTACAAGGTCGGCAAGTTCCCCTTCTCGGCCAACGGCCGTGCCCGCACGGCGGGCGAGACCGAGGGCTTCGTGAAGATCATCCGCGGGGCCAAGCACGGCGAGATCCTCGGCGCGCATATCATCGGGCCGCATGCCACCGAGCTGTTGCACGAACTGGTGGTGGCCCGCGAGAACGAGTTCACGGTGGAGGAGATCGACCTCGCCATCCACGCGCATCCCACGCTCAGCGAGGCGGTCGCCGAAGCGGTGCTCGACTCGATGGGCAAGATGCTGCACGCCTGAGCGCATGAGCGCCCGCGAGCTGTGGGTGGTAGACCTGGGCCTCGTCGACTACGACGAGGCCTTGGCGTTTCAGCGCCAGGTCGCGGCGGACCGCATCACGCAGCGCGTGCCGCAGGATGTACTGATCCTCTGCGAGCACCCGCCGGTGGTGACCATGGGGCGGTCGGCGAAGGCCGCGAACCTACTGGTGCCCGAGCCGCTGCTCTCGGCGCGCGGCATCCAGCTGCGCGAGGTCGAGCGCGGCGGCGACATCACGCTGCACGCGCCGGGGCAGCTCGTCGGATACCCCATCATCGACCTGCGGCGGCACAAGGAGGACCTGCACTGGTACCTGCGCTGCCTCGAACAGGTCCTGATCGATGCGCTCGCCGCGACCGGCATCGGCGCCGGTCGCCGTGACAAGCTCACCGGCGTGTGGGTGGAGGACCGCAAGATCGCGTCGATCGGGGTGCACGCGCGCAGTTGGGTGACCTGGCACGGCTTCGCGCTCAACGTGAGCACCGACCTCTCGCTCTTCGACGTGATGGTGCCGTGTGGGATCGACCAGGTGGTGATGACCAGCGTGCAGCGCGAACTCGGCGTGGCCGATGGGTTCGCCGTGCGGGCGGCGGTGGTGCGCGCGATGGGGGCGGTGTTCGGGATGAGGGCGGAGGGGCGCTCGGCGCTGAGGTTGGCGCAGGAGTAGCGAGGGCTGGTGACGGGGTGCACATTCGGAGCAACCTCTGACCCTGTGAGTCGCCTGCCCATGCGTCGCATCGCGCTGCTCGTCCCTGCACTGCTACTCGCCAGCTCGGCGGGCGCCCAGTCCGTCGCCGCTCCCGAGCTCGTCGTCAACGGCGCGGGCGTCGTGTCGATCAACCCGGACAACGCCACGCTCAACGTGGCGGTGGTCACTCGGGCCTCCACCGCGGCTGAGGCCAGCCGACTCAATGCCGACCGCATGCAGCGTCTGCTGAGCGCGCTGCGATCGGCCGGCGTCCCGGATGCCGCGTTGATCACGGCTGGCTTCAACGTCGGGCAGGAGCGCGATGCGCTCGGGCGTATGAGTCCGTCCGACGCCCCGCTGGTGTACGCCGCGCGGAACGGGCTACAGGTGTCCCTGACCGACCTGTCCCGCATCGGTACGCTCATCGACCTTGCGCTGGGCAACGGCGCCACAGACATCGGCGGCATCACCTATGCGTCGTCGAGAGAGGGCGAGGCACGTCGCGCGGCCTTGGCCATCGCGATCCGCTCCGCGCGACAGAGCGCCGAGGCGGCCGCCACCGCGGCCGACAAGGTCTTGGGCCCCGTGCTCGAGATCGCCGTCGACCAGCCGAACATCTACGCGCCTCTGGTCGAGCGCGGCACCATCGAGTCCGCGCCCCCCATCGCCACCGCGGTCATGCCAGGGGACATCTCCGTACGCGCCACCGCGCGAGTGCGATTCGCGTTGCTACCGCGGGAGCGATAGGGGCGAGCCGGGGACGCGCGTCTGCCCTGACGGTCGAGGCGCCGCCCCTCACCGCTTCGGCAGATCGATCGCCGGATTCCGCGCGAAGAACCCCACCGGCCTGATCTCGAAGCGATGCGTCGCGACCGGCATCAGCGGCCAGTCCTCCGGCCGCGGGATGTGGTGGAACCCCATCGTCACCCATGCGACCAGATCGCGATTCACGATCGGGGCGTTGTTCGCTGTCCACGCAGGCAATCCATCGCCCGCGGGATGCGACGTCGGGTAGTCCCCAGCGGCGTACAAGTGCCGCCGGTCGTACGGCGTGACCCAGAGCATGTGCTCCGTGAATGCGCCGCGTCGCAGCATGTAATCGTCCGTCGCGAGCAGCGGCGACGCGCTGTGACTGTCGATCTGGTAACCGACATAACCGCTGTATGGCCCCTTCACCGATGGATTCACCATGCGCCACACCTCCGGCGCCGCCATCGTGGACATGCGCATCCCCTCCCGCTCGGTGCGCGCCTCGACCGTCTCAGCGGTCCACACACTGCGTCGCGGATTCTCGGCCGGCAAGCGCTGCGTGCGAAGCTGATCCACGTGCAACGAGTTCGCGGTGCCATCGACATCAAGGTCCAGCCGGAACGAGAAGAAGTGACTGTGGTTCATGCCCACGCGCCCCGGCGCGACGAGGCGGCCGTAGCGTTCATCGTCGACGGTACCGGCCGCGGTCTTCGTCGCGTCCATGCCGGTCGCTGAGGCGTCCACGCCGATCGTGCCATCCTGCCGGAAGACCCAGTCGAAGAGATAGTCGTAGTTGCCCGCGGTCATGTACATGCGCAGCACGAGGTCGGTGCGCTGCCGCGCGTCGATCACGTTGCCGCCCTCACGCCCATGCCGCCATGCCACGTCGCCCGCGTGGCGCTCGAAGAGGCAGGCCGCACGCTGGCGCTGGCGCGGGATCCCACGCGGCGTCACCACCCACGCATCGACATACGTCGCGTACTCCGGGCACTCGACGCCGCGCTCCAGTGAACTGGCGATCCCGCCGAACAGCGCGGTGTAGGTGCCGAGGTCGAAGAAGCCCTGGTAGTTCCACGGGGGATTGGCGTCCATGTAGGGCACGAACAGCTCGGACAGCGACCCTTGGTACATGATGGAGCGCTCGCGACCCCCATCGGCATACCGCACCTGCGAGACGACCAGCCCACGGCGTGGATCGATGCGGAACTGGAAGCGCCAGTTCTGCCACGACACCTCGTGCCCCTCGAGCGTGTAGCTCGGGCCAGCGGGTTGCACCATCATCACGCGGTTCGGCGCCTCGCGCGTCGGGCCGATCGCCTCGGGCTCGTACTCGCCCACCGGGCCGCTCAGCGGCCGCACCCCCGTGTCGATCACCCGCAGCACCCGCTCGCCCGTGATGTCCACCACGGCGACCAAGCCCTCGAAGAACTCGCCATAGCCCAGGGCGCGGCCCTGCTCGGTGTAACAGAGCACTGGCACCACCCGCCGGCCGCGCTCCTCCGGCAGGTCGAAGTACCCATGATTCGCCACCCAGCAGCCGACCAATGACCAGTCCGTGATGCCGCGCTTCGCGATGCCGTCGCGCACGCGCGGATCGGCGAGGGCGAGACGTGAGGCCAAGGCCTCTTCGTCGTCGGTGGTCATGTAGCGCTGGCCCGGCGCGTCGCTCCACGACAACACCGACGGCGCGGTCACGTCGACGATCGCCTCATACCCGCGGCCGCCCTGCACGAGATGGACGAGGGCCTCGCGGCGGAAGCGCTGCCCCGGTCGCCACGCCAGCACCTCGGCCTTGTCGGGCTCGTGCAGACCGACGTAGAGGTACTGTGTGGTGCTGTCGGTGCGGCCCGAGGCCACGAGGGCATCGCGCACCCGCCAATGCTCGCGTGCGGACAGCCCGTCGAGCGGGTGCGTGGGCGCCTGCGCGGCGGCGATGCCCGCAGCGAGCGAAAGGAGCGCGACGGCAGAGGCGTGGCGAGGCATCAGCGGGCGGTGAGCGAGTGGGGGGCGGACGCGGGCGGGTGGCACAGCGTGGCGCGCTCGGCGAAGCTAGCATTCCCGTGTGCGGGCCGCGAGCCGACCAGGCAACCCACGCGCCGGGACCGGCGTCAAAGGGGGGCACGAGCTGCTACGTTCCCCAGTCCGCTCCTGCCCTCACCACCAACGCCCATGACCTCCCCCTCGCGCGGCCATCTGCTGTGGATCGAACTCCTCGCGCACGACGTCAGCGCCGCGCGCCCCTTCTACGAACAGGTCTTCGGCTGGCAGAGCGTCGACTTGCCGATGGAACCACAGCCCTACCCCGCCTTCCTCGTCGGCGAGCTCCCAGTGGCCGGCATGATGCAGATGCCGCCGACCACGCCGGACGACGCACCGCATCAGTGGCTGGGCTACTTCGGTGTGGACGACGCCGATGCGAGTGCCGCCCTCGCCGTGGCGATGGGCGCCACGACCTTCGTTCCGCCGACGGACATCCCCGAGGTCGGCCGCTTCACGGTGCTGGGGGACCCCTCGGGCGCGACCGTCGCGCTGCTGCAACCGCCCGCCGATCGACCGAGCCGTGGTCCCAGCTTCCCGCCGCCCGAAGGCCACGTGAGCTGGGCCGACCTCGCCGTCGCGGACCTCGACGCCGCCATGCGCTTCTACGGTGAGCTGCTCGGCTGGACGCCCGGCGAACGTCACGACATGGGCGAGTTGGGGCCCTACCAGATCATGCAGATCCAAGGGCAGGATTTCGTCGGGCTGTACCCGACCAGCGCGATGTCGCCGGTGAGTCAGTGGACCTACTACGTCAACGTGGACACGGTGCCTGCCGCCCTGGCCCGCAGCGATACCGCCGGTGGTCGCACCTTGATGGGGCCCCATCAGGTCCCCGGCGGGCAATACATCGCGCTGGTGCATGACCCTGTCGGCGCGATGATCGCGATGGTGGGACCGGCCTAGCGGTGCACATGCTCGCTTCGATGCACCGCATCACCGTCCGATGCCTCACGTGGTCCCTCGCGATCATGGGACTGGCGTCGGTCGCGCGTGCCCAGCAACTCGACACCGTCCCCTACCTGCTCGGCCGCTTCGAGCCCGCGGCGCACGCGGCCTTCGCGCCCGTGCCGGCGGCCCGCGCGAATCGCGAGGGGATGTACCTGCGCCGCGACGCGCTGGCGGCGTTCACGCAGATGGCCGACGCCGCCGCTCGCGACGGCGTGACGCTGCGCATTGTGTCCGCCACGCGGAACTTCAGCGCACAGCAGAAGCTCTGGGAGGACAAGTGGACCGGACGCACGCTCGTGGCCGGCCGCGACCTCTCGACGGAGCGCGATCTCGAGGCCCGTGCCCGCGCCGTGCTCACCTTCAGCGCCATGCCCGGCGCGTCACGGCATCACTGGGGCACGGACATCGACCTCAACGCGCTGAATGACAGCTACTTCCAGCGCGGCGAGGGCGCCCGCGTGTATGCCTGGCTACGCGACAACGCGTCGCGCTTCGGGTTCTGCCAGCCCTACACCCCCAAGGGCGAGGCGCGCCCCACGGGGCACGACGAGGAGAAGTGGCACTGGTCCTACCGCCCTGTGTCGCAGCCACTGCTCGCGGCCTATGCGCGGCGCGTCGTGGCAGACTCTATCCGCGGGTTCCAGGGCGCAGAGCAGGCGGGGTTCGTGATCCGCGAGTATGTGATGGGGGTGGATGCGGGCTGTCGGTAGGTGGCGCAGGGGGTTGATGATGCCTCCGACCCCACCCTGTGAAGCCGCAACACCGGCGCGTCGTCCGCCATCGCGGCTGCACTCAGCGCCAGTCCGCATCGGCCCGCATGGTCAGCACCCACACCCGCCCATCGCTCCCCTCAGCGACGTAGGTGACGAAGGGTGCCGGCGCCTCCTCAAGTGGACGCTCCCGGCGCTGCAGGTACCGCGGCTCGAACCAGTCGGGTGCAACATCGACCGAGAGCAGGAGCTCACCCGTCGGACTCCAGCGCTCGAGCACATAGCCGCCGGGCTCCGCCATACTGTCGGGCGGGCCGAACGAGCGCACCCACTGCCCCTCCGCACTGACCAAGTGCAGCGGATACCCTCGCGACTCCGGGCTCGCGCTCCGCGCCGCCACCATGAAGTCGTCATCATCCAACCGCAAATGGTCGGATCAACCAAGATCGACCGTCAGCTGAATCGGCTAGCACCGTTGACATCATGCAGTGGGGGGGTATCGTTCGGCGCTGGATTGGCGCCCATTCGCAGTGGCAGAGGAGCGATGTTGATTGGAACCACGAAGCTGGGAATGCTCAACGGTAAGCTCGCAATCGCGGTGGCGATTAGGCCATTAAGCGCCGTCGTGCTCGTGCTCGCTCTTGGAGGATGCCGGGATAGTACCGCACCGCTTGACTTCGACCGGACTTTGATCCAACGGGTCGGAGCGTGGACGCTCCGATAGTTGGCACGAACGACCGGCTCACCGCCATGGACCTCATCATCCATGAAGCCGCCCACGGCATCATCGATTGGGAAGCCGACCCGCTCTTCGGCAACGCGCTGATCGCCGATGCTGATATGGGAAGTACCTACACCGCACAGGAGGCCGCGCGCTCATGTTCCGTAGAATGACGGATCTCTTCACGGTCACAGCGGTGACTTTGATTCTCGCCGCGGTACCGATAGGGGCGCAGACAAACGTCAAGGCCTCGATCCTCGAACTCTCGTCCGCCGATTCCGCGGCGATCGAGCAGCAGGTGGTGATGCTTGTACAGACCAGCCTTCGCGGCATTTTCAGCTCGCGAACGGCACCGCTGGAGTTGGTGTTGCGTTACACGGACGGTCGACCCCGCCAACATGAAGCACTGACGAGGGCCGCCCTTGTCAACGACCGACTGCCCGCAGCGCTGCGGGCGAGCAGCAGTCTGGATACCCTGCTGGTCGAGGTAGGGGCGTTTTCCGCCCGAGGAGAATTGATTCTCATCGACGTGAACCTGCGAGGACCCGTGCGAGATGGGTGCATCGCGTACATCGCCTCGGTCGGGAGGCACGAAGGACGCTGGCGTCGCTACGTGAGCATTGGCAATCCGATGGGCTGCCCCGCGCCGACACGGTCGCGTTCGCCCACTCGGTGACAGCGCGAGGCTGACCTCATTCGCCGCGCGCCCCCCAGCGCAGCCGGTATCGCACCAACGTGGGCACATCATCGGCATCATGCAACACGACCCACAGCACATCGCCGCGTGAAGGGATTGCGCCGTTGCCGAGGCTCGCACGCATCGGAAGCGCGACTCGACCCAGCGGGCGGTACGCAGTGTCGAAGACGTCGAACACCGCCGGCTCATACCAGCGGTTCGGCACCTCACCAGGGAAATTGATCTTGCGAGCCGCGAAGTCCGCATCGGGCCGCCGCACGGAGCTCGCAGCGACCGGCAACCACAGACGCCCTTCGACATCGAATCGCGCGCCGCCGAAGTACGGCTTCTCCGTCGGGATCTCAGGGATCAAGGCGCGACGCGCATCGGCGCGACGCGCGATCTCTTGCAGTCGCGCGCGTTGCTCTGCGCGCTCTTGCTCCGTTACCGCGACACGGGGCACGCGCCGCAGATAGTCGATGGACTGACTTCCCAGCTGCCAGCCATGGACGGGCTCACCGCTTTGGCCTCGCTGCATCGGGTAGCGGACCAGCCGCCCTGAATCGCCGAACGTCGCGACGAACTCCCCCGCAGGGCTCCAGGCCAGCAAGTTGGCTCCGAGATAGGGCGGGATCAGTCGCGATTGCTTGGAACCAGACCCGATGATCGGGAAGGAGGGCCGACTCATCGGTGGTCGCGGTCCCTCTGGGGCCGCGCCAAGATCCCGTCCTCGACTATCGAGGATCCGCGTACCGGCAGGCGTCGCGGTGGCCCCTTGGGCCGTTCGCTTCATCACGGGTGGCTGCATGACCCACAGAAGCCCCGCCGTGTCCGCACGCACGTCCATGACACGGATCGGCAGCGTCAGCGTGGTATCGAGCGCACCATTGGCGCGGTACAGCGTGAGCCGATTCGGAATGGCGTTGTCGAAGAGGACCACGCGACCGTCGGGGAGAGCGGTCAGCCCCGCGGGGAGTTGCCACTCGCCAGGCCCACTCCCGCTGCGTCCCACGTCGCGCGCCGATCCCGCGCCGTCACCGCTGATGCGAACCACACGCGACGTCCCCGTCACCGGAACAGCGCCCGTGGACGAGTAGATCGAACTCGTGGACTGGCTGTGCTCCACCAACCACAGGTCCCCACTCGCGTGCGGCAGCAGCGCCTTGATGTTCGACAGCAGCAGGTCCACCCGGGCGCCGTCCAGGCGGAGGTCTTCGACCAGCTGTGCCGTCGCAGGGATGGGGAGCGGGACCGCCTGCGTCGCGGTGGGCGACTGCGCTGCGACCACGTCGGCGAGTGCTGCCGAGACCTGGAGGCCGAACACGACGCGCGCAATGGTGTTCCAGCGGAGCCACGGTGCCATATCCAGCGAATCTCGCGCCGACGGCGGCGTGGGGCAACAGGAAATCACGGACCACGCCAGCCGCTCGCCCCCCACCCCAGTTTTCGGTATATTTACGGGATGCCCCCCGACGTCCCGCGCTCCTACCCAGCACGCCCTCGCGAGGTCGTCCCCACTGGGCGCAACACCACCGACGGCCTCAATCCCGTTCAGCTGTCGGCCGCCACCCACGGCGACGGGCCCCTGCTCATCGTCGCCGGCGCGGGCACGGGGAAGACGCGCACGCTGGTGCACCGCGTGGCCCACCTGCTGGAACGCGGCATCCCGCCGGAGCGCATCCTGCTGCTCACGTTCACGCGCCGAGCCGCACAGGAGATGCTCGCGCGCGCCGAGCGCCTCGTGGGGCCGGTGTCGCGGCAGGTGCACGGCGGGACCTTCCACGGCACGGGACACCGACTGCTGCGGCGTTTCGGCCAGCGCGCGGGGTTGGGCGCCGACTTCACCATTCTCGACAGCGAGGACGCCGCCGGACTGATGCAGCTGGCTCGCGCCGCTACCGGGGTGGCCGACAAGGGCAAGCGCTTCCCCAAGAAGGAGACGCTGCACCAGCTCTACTCGCGGCATGTCAATACCGACATCCCGGTCGAACAGCTGCTCGGCGACGAGTACCCGCAGTTCCACGAGTTCGCGCCCGAGATCCTGCGCATCTTCGCCGATTATACCGAGCGCAAGGCGGCCCGCAACCTCGTGGACTACGACGACCTGCTGCTGTTCTGGCTGGCCCTGCTCGAGGCCGACGGCATCGGCGACGAGCTGCGCGCACTG
This sequence comes from uncultured Gemmatimonadaceae bacterium, assembly GCA_964503275.1. Lineage (GTDB taxonomy): Bacteria > Gemmatimonadota > Gemmatimonadetes > Gemmatimonadales > Gemmatimonadaceae > DASRAP01. Next base: position 9,195 of record CAZCZO010000017.1, read on the forward strand.
TACGACCATGTGCTTGTCGATGAGTACCAGGACACCAACACGCTGCAGGCGCGACTGCTCGCCGGCCAGTGCCGCACACACCGTAACCTCACCGTGGTCGGCGATGACGCGCAGAGTATCTATGCCTTTCGCGGTGCCACCATCCGCAACATCCTCGACTTCCGTGCGCAGTGGCCCGGTGCGCGGCTCGTCACACTCGCGCAGAACTACCGCAGCACGCAGCCCATCCTCACGACCAGCAACACGCTGATCTCGCGGGCCGCGGAGCGCTTCACCAAGGAGCTGTGGACCACACGCACGGGTGGCGAGCCGCCGTGGCTGGTCACGGCCAGCGACGAGGCCATGCAGACGCGCTTCGTCTGCGACCGTGTGCTCGAGCTGCACGAGGAGGGCATCCCGCTGCGCGAGATGGCGGTGCTCTTCCGCGCGGGGTACCACAGCGCCGACCTCGAGATCGAGCTCACGGCCCGCGGCATCCCCTTCGAGAAGTGGGGTGGCATCAAGTTCCTCGAGGCCGCGCACGTGAAGGACGTGCTGGCCTTCCTGCGCATCCTCGAGAACCCCCGCGACGAGGTGAGCTGGTACCGCGTGCTGACATTGCTGCCCGGCGTGGGCGACAGCACCGCGCGCAACGCCATCCGCGCCCTGGCCGACGCCGCCTGGGACGCTGCCGCCTTCGGCGCCTTCAACGCCCCGCCACGGGCCAAGGCCGCGCACGGCGCGCTGGTGTCGCTGCTGGCCACGCTGCGCCGCGGCGTACAGCCCGGCGACCGCCGCGTGGCCGCCGAGATCGCGCAGGTGCGCGCGCTCTACGACGACTTGCTGCGCGACAAATACGACAAGGCCGACCCGCGCTTAGCCGATCTCGACCAGCTCGAGACCATCGCCGCCGGGTATCCCGACCGCGGGGCCTTCCTGTCGGCGCTGGCCCTCGAGCCACCACAGCACACCAGCGACCTGGGCTTCGGCGGCGGCAGCGAGGACGACGTGCTGGTGCTGAGCACCGCGCACAGCGCAAAAGGCCGCGAGTGGGACGCCGTGTTCGTGATCTGGGCAGTCGACGGCTGGTTCCCCATGGGCCGCGCGCTCGGCAGCGACGAGGAGATCGAGGAGGAGCGGCGACTGATGTACGTGGCGCTCACGCGGGCGCGCGATCACCTCTTCGTCACGTATCCCGTTAACGTCTACGCCTCACGCCGCGGCGCGGACTACGGCATGGACCAGCTCAGCCGCTTCCTGGACCGCGGTGTGCGCGAGTCGATGCAGCGCGTGGTGGTGGAGCCACCGCCGCCGCCGGAGCCGGCGCCGGGGGAGCGGGCTGCGCCGGTGGTGGATGTGCGGGCGGGGATGCGGGCGCGGTTCGGGGTGTGATCAGGGGGCGGTCGGTCAGGACGCTCCGCCCACGGCGTGCTCCCCTCGCGCCCTCATCCGTCGGTTGACGAGGGCTCGCTTCAGCACCGCGACCACTGTCACAGCGATGCTGACGGTCGCCAACAGCGCAAGCCAACTCTCGCCCGGACTCCAGGAGGTGCTGTCGATCCTTCGGCTCGCCACCATCACCACCAGTGCCCATGCGACGGTGACGTGCGGCAGCTGCAATTCGGGCAACGTGGTGACTCCGGTGCGCAGCCAGCTCAGCGTCGCGACGCAGGCAATCACCACCAGCGATAACGATGCGACCTGCCCAGGCCAGGCTCCGGACAGCTGCAAGACCACCGCGCCTGCACCACACACGAGCAACAGGGCGCTCCAGAGTGAAAACTGTGATGCTCGCTGCACTGCGCGATCCTCCTCCAAATGGTGAGCCGGGCGATTCCATCCGCCTCAGGCGTTCGGACCAGCACGTGGTCGCCCGCAGTGGACAGGATGGTTGAAGTACGGGAAGTGACTCGGCCACGACGTCGGTGAATCGAGTACGCCGACCAGCGCACGCTGCGATCCGCTGGTTGTCTTTGACTGGGACACGTTGCTCGGGTGCCGTTAGGATACACCACCCCAAGCCGTTGTCAATGACCCCGGCAACACCTATCGCCGACTCTGCCCTCAATGTGGCACGCTGCGTCACAAAGTGGCACGCTGAGTAACAATTCGCCCCAACACTATCACAAAGATGATTCTGGGAGTCCCAGTCCGTCACGCCAGCCACTGACGCTCGGCTGCGCCCGGGCGCTCCGGAGCCACCGCTCCACCTACGCCACGTGCTGGTGTTGAGCACCGCGCACAGCGCAAGAGGCCGCGAGTGGGACGCCGTGTTCGTGATCTGGGCAGTGGACGGCTGGTTCCCCATGGGCCGCGCGCCCGGCAGCGACGAGGAGATCGAGGAGGAGCGCCGACTGATGTACGTGGCGCTGACGCGGGCGCGCGATCACCTCTTCGTGACCTATCCCGTGAACGTCTACGCCTCACGCCGCGGCGCGGACTACGGCATGGACCAGCTCAGCCGCTTCCTGGACCGCGGTGTGCGCGAGTCGATGCAGCGTGTGGTGGTGGAGCCACCGCCGCCGCCGGAGCCGGCGCCGGGGCAGCGGGCTGCGCCGCAAGTCGATGTGCGGGCAGCCCTCAGGGCGCGTTTCGGGCCGCGCTGACGATTGGCCGCGCCACGGACCGGCGGCGACGCATCACCATCGTCACAGATCGTTCGCGAAACTCATGAGCTTGAACACGCCATCACGCTCGATGACATGTTTCACGAACCACAGCGTGTCCGGCGCACCGGCCCGGGTGCGGATCACGCCGCAGGGGCCGACGATACGCGAGCGGCCGGCCTGCAGCTCCAGTGGCTGACAGACGACCCCACGTGCGACCGGGTCGCTCCCAGCGGCCTCTCGCAGGGCGCGCGTCAGGCCCCGTCCGCTGTTGCTGGTGAGCATCAGCCACGAGATCGCCGGCGGTACCCCATCGGTCAATTCGCGACTCTCGGGGAAGTACAGATACGCGAACTCACGCTGTGACGCCACAAGCGGGGTCAGCGCCATCGTATCCCCCGCCACGAGCGTGGACCAGTAGCGCGTCAGCAACGCGTCGATGCTGCGCTCGCCGCCGGTCAACGCGGTGACGGCGACGCCCGACTCCGCTTGGAATCGCCGCAACATCTCCTCAGGCGGGAAGACGCTATCGACGACGTACCCCGGCGTCTTGGCGAGCGAATCCGCTGACGGGATCAGGATGCCATCGGTGCGCCAGGTGACCATCCGGGGATCGACGCCGCGTGGGATGGGCTGGCGCACCGCACCCTCCTGCAGGGGCGTATCCGCGCTGGCAAGGGCCGCCGCACGACCAGCATCGTCGGAATCGGTGCACGCGGCGACACCGCAGGCCGCCACCACGAGCAGGACGCGCAGGCCGATCCGACGACCTGCGGGTGTGGTCTTGAAGAACATGACTGACGAAAGTGACAGGAGAACGGACACAGGGACCGGGCTCACAGCGCGTGAACCCGGCCCCCGTGAACAATACGTGAACTCAGTCGCGGTAGTACCGGGTCCAGCCCGCGTACCACGGATCCGTGGACGACGGATCGACCGCGCCGACATACGTGGTGCCCTGCATGGTGCCACCGAAGAAGTTGGTCACGCGGCTCCCAATGCGACCCGGCAGCGTCGCCCCGGTGCCACCTTCACGGAGCGGCTGACCGGCCGCGCCTGCAGCGGCGCGCCAGTCCAGCGGGAAGTTGTTCGTCACCGTCACGGTCGCGGCCGGCACGTTGGCGAAGAGGCTGTGCGCCGCCGTCGCCGAGGTGCGGATCTGATTCGCGGTGAACTTGTCCGCCTGGCCGAACCGGTTGCTGGCGCCCACCGCGTCGAAGTCGCGGTTGTTGTCGACGAAGAGCAGGTTGCGCAGGTTCAGCGAGTCCTCGGTGATCCGCTGATTGGTCTCCGGATCGAAGACCGAGATCGCGGCCTCGGGCCAGCGCGCCAGCACGCCGTTCATGAACACGCCACCCGTTCCACGGCGCAGGTTCGCGCCGAGCCCGCCGTCGCCACCAGCGCGCACCGGCAACACGTTCGGCCCGGGGCCCATGATCGTGAAGTTGGCGAACACCGGCATCGAGTACGGGGTCGAGTTGAAGCCCTGCGCACAGGTACCGGCCGCCGAGCCGCAGCCGTCGATCTCAAAGCCGCTCTGCTCGGCCGACAGCGCCCCCGGGTTGCCAGGACGCGGTGAGACACGCGGGCCCGTCTGCAGCGCGATCAGGAACTGATTGCGCCCACGATAGCCCTCGGCCGCGTCGAAGTGGTCATCGCCCGACTCATACGACACGAGGTTGCGGCCGTCCACCGTGCCACCGAACCATTCGAACATGTCGTCGAGGCCACGCACCGCCTGCAGGAACTCATTGCGGGTCGAGCTCCCGACCGCGTAGTACGAGAACGAGTTGAGCTCCACGTTGAGGATCGCCGCCGCGCCCGCGAACTCCACGCGCACGTAGCTGAGCTCGCCGGAGCTGTCGAGATCGTTGTTGCCGCCGTTCCAGCTGACGGTGTCGGCCGGGGCCGGCCCTTCCACGACGGTGCGGCCCGTGCGGTTCGAGCGCGCGTTGCCGACCAGGATCAATCCGCCCCAGTCACCCGGGAAACGCTGCCCCTCGGGCGCCGCCGAGGTCATGACGATGGGGTTCTGCCGCGTGCCATTGGCGACCAGGCGCGAGCCGCGCAGCACCATGAGCGCCGTCACCGGCGGGGCCTGGCCCGGCGTGATGTTGCCGCCGATGATCTTCGTGCCAGGCTGGATCGTGAGGATCGCACCGTTGGCCACCGAGATCACACGCGTGAGCTGGTAGACGTTCTCGGCCGTCCACGTGGTGTTGGTCGTGATGTCCGCCGTCACCTGCACCGTGATGCGGTTGGACGTCGAGATCGTGGCCTCGGCCGAGTACGGGCCCTGCTCCGCGTTGCGCAGGGCGCGCACGCGGAAGCGGTATGCGGTCTCTGGCGCGAGGCTCGACACCACGAGCTCCGTCGTCGAGGAGGTACCGGCGGCGACGAAGGCCTCGGCGCCGAGCGCACGCTCGACCTCATACGAGGTCGCGCCGGACACCGCGGACCAGGTCACGCGGATGCTGGTCGGCGACGGCGACGTACCAGCCACGCTCGTCGGCGCCACGAGCGGCTGCGGGGCGGGAGGACCCGCCGGATCGTCGTCGCTGCAGGCCGCGAACGCGGCGAGGCACGCGATCGACGCGACCCGGGAGAGCAAGCGGGGCAAAGCGATGGACATGTCTTACCTGTGCGAGAAAAGGAAGAGGGGACGGGCACGTTCACGTGTGCCGATCCCCCAAGATCCCTTCACCGTGTCATTGCTCGACCACGGCTGTGTCACGAAGCGGTCACCGCGGCCGCGGGACGGTACCGCGTGCGATCACTGGGTCCACTGCATGCCGACGGCGAGCTGGCGACCCATGCGGTACTCTTCGCGCGTGATCGGGCCCTGCGTGAGGCGGAACGGGGCGTCCAGCAGGTTCCGCGCATCCATGCGCCAGGTCCAGCGCTCACCCAACGGCACGCGCAGCGACAGGTCCACCATGTGGCGCGGCTGCTCGTACACGTCGGGGAAGGGGATCGTGCCGGCACTGTAGATGCGCGCGCCGACCGCCGAGTATAGCAGCGTCGCCGACAGACCACTGCCGGGGCTCGCGTACGTCGTCCCCGCATTCACCACCCACGGAGCCTGCCCCATAATCGGGCGGTTCGCATTCGTGTTGGCCGACGCGCCCTCGCCGATCTCGATGTCGCTGGTCATCAGCGTCACGTTCGTGAACACGGTCAGGGGCTCGAAGGACGGGCCGAGCGCACCGAGGCTCTTCCGCGCCTCCAACTCCACTCCGAGGTTCGTGGCCGCCGCGGCGTTGAAGAACGAGACGATCGGCTGGCCGCCCGTCGCGATATCGACGCGCTCGATCGGTCGATCGAAGCGCTTGGCGAACACGCCAACACTCAGGACCTCGCCGGGGTTCGGGAACAGCTCGTACTTCAGGTCGTAGCTCTGGATGAGCGTGCGCACGAGGTTCGGGTTGCCGCTGGTGATCTGGCCGCCGACCACTTCCAGGTACTGCACCGGCGACAGCTCACGATACTCGGGCCGCGCCAGCGTCTGGGAGGCCGAGGCACGCAGCTGTCCGTTGTCACTCGTCTGCACGTTCAGTACGAGGGCTGGCAGGACGTCCGTGTTGTCGAGCGTCGAGTTCTGGATGGCACCCGACGCGAGCGAGGTGTTCACCTCGATGCGCGCCTGCTCCACACGAAGCCCACCGATGAGCTTGATGCGCGAGCCAAGCGGGACCTCGGTCATCAGGTAGCCGGCACCCAAGCGCTCGGTCACCGTGTACCGACCATCTTCGGACACGTTCAGCACGTTGAAGATGTTCTCATCGCCACCCGTGAACCGGCCATCGAAGAGCTCCTCGGCGCGGCGCGTGGCGTCGGCCTCGGGCACGACCGTCGAGATGATCGCGAACTGGCGATTCAGCGCGTTCCGGTCCGTCGCGCGCACGACACCGCCGACCTTCACCGACACCCCGTCGCCGGCGGCCCCGAAGCTGTGCTTGAAGTTGGTGCCGAGGCTCCAGTTGGACTCCTGCAGATCGGCGAAGGTGCGGCGCGCCACGTTGGGATCACCGTCCGTCCACCGGAAGGGCTGATCGGGACCGAACTGTGCGTACACCAGATCGGCGCGGTCGGGCTCCTTGCGGATCACGCCGGCCGCCGAGGCCGTCCAGTCGAGCTGCGTGTTGAGGCCAAGTGCGTGCTCACCCCGCAGCTGCGTGCTGCGGATGGCGCGCTCCACATAGCGCAGCGTGTTGCGCTCGACGCGAGCCAGCGAGAACTCGAAGGACTCGCCGGTGGACTGGCGCGCTTCGTTGTCCGCGCTGCGCGTGTAGGTGTTGTTGAGGGACAGACGGGTGTTCGCCGTGACCAACGAGCTCAGGTTGAGCATGCCGCCCCAGGTGCTGGTCAGCGTGCTGCCCGAGCCGCGCCACGATTCCAGCACCTGCGGGGCACCGTCGCGCTGCACCGGGTTGGCGTAGTAGGCGTCGTTGCGCACTTCCTGGCCCGCCGAGTACGTGAGCGACGCCAGGTAGCCCACGCGCAGGCCCAGCACCGGGTCCTGCCCGCCCACCGAGACGCCCATCGAGCCATTGGGCAGGCCGGTCTGCTGCGTCGGCGTCCACGAGTTGCGCAGCGCGTTGATCGCGCCGTTCATCTCGGGGCGCGAGGTGAGCTGCGAGATCCGCTGCGCGCTCGACAAGTCCGACGGTAGCGGGCGCGCCGAGGCGCCGAAGCCGAACCACTCGCGCCCGGCGTTCGGGGCCGCGATGACCGAGCGTCCGGTCACCTGATCATTGAAGCCGACGCTCGAGGAGAAGGTCACGACGCGGTTCGCCGGGAACTCGCGCGTCTGGATGTCCACCGAGGCGCCCGAGAAGTCGCCCGACAAGTCCGGCGTGAAGGTCTTGCTGACGTTGATGTTCTGGAGCAGCGAGGCCGGGAACATGTCGAGCGGCACGTAGCGCTTCTCGGGTTCCGGGCTGGGCATGCGCGCCCCGTTCAAGTTCGTCACCGTGTACCGCTCACCGAGGCCGCGCACGAAGACGCTGCGCCCGTCCTGCACCGTGACACCGCTCACGCGCGAGATGGCCTTCGCTGCATCGTTGTCCGGGCTCTTGCTGATCTGCTCGGCCGTGATGGCGTTGACGATGCCGGTCGCCGACCGCTGCGCATCGAGCGCCGCGTTCACGCTGCCACGCTCGGTGTCGGCGGTCACGGTGACGGCCGAGAGCTGGATGTCCGCCGTCTCGAGCGAGATGTTCTGCTCGACGGACCCGCCCGCCGGGACCAGGATGCCGGTCACGCTCTTGGGACCGTAGCCGATCCGGCGCGTTGCCAGTGTGACCGTGCCAGCCGGCACCCCGGGGAGGCTGTAGCTCCCGTCGACGCGCGTGATGACCCCGAGCGTGGTGCCCACGAGCTGGATGCCGACCCCCGCGATCCCCTGGCCCGTTTCGGCGTCGATCACGCGGCCGGTCACCCGCCCGGTCGCGATCTCTTGCGCCGCAAGGGGGGAGAGCGCTGGCACGACACTGCACAGGGCGAGCGCGAGGTGAGACGAGGCGAGACGCGCGCGGCCGGACACGGCGCGCTGCGAGACGACCTTGGTGATCCAATGCAGCAATGACATGCGTGTATTCCCGTATAAAATGAGGCGCCGACGGCCGGTACTGCTCGTCGACGCCTGTATAACTTTCGTGACCCAGGTATCGGGGGGCGCACGGAATTGCCACGATTGTGTCACGGGCCTCGGTGGCCTGCTCCGCCGGACGTCAGCGCAGTGTCGCCGCGGCGCTCGGGCAGCGCCAGAGCCCGGGCGCGATCTCCGTGGGTTGTGACGGGGCTGGTACGATGCTGCCGATCAGAACCTCCAGCACGTGCGCCGTCGGTACGCTTGGATCGACCGTCAATACGATGTCCGCTCTGCGCACCGTCCAGCCGCAGGGCTGGTCTGCCCATCGATCCATCGCGGGCGCGACGTGCACATGAGCGCGCAGCTGGCGGCGGGGCTCATCCTCCTCGATCAGCGCGAGCGACAGCGCCGCCTCGCCCGCCGGTCCACTGTCCGCGACCGCGACACGGACCGGATGGGCGCGTAGCGCCTCGTCCATCGCGATCGCCTCGACGAAGCGCATCCACTGAGCGGCAGATGCGTCGGTCGCGCCGAGTGCTGAGGTGACGACGACCTTGGGCTCACCGCGACGCCCTGAACGCTCGGCGCTGAACAGTGTGCCGCGCTCCGGCAGTTCACGGTCAGCCGGACGGAATCGGAGTTGCGTGAGTTCTGTGGCATAATCGTGCCCGATGTGACGCGACTGGAATCCGGGCGGCACGTCATCGACCTCGTTGTTGAGCAGGAACGCCGCGACCTGTCGCCGCACGAGCAGGAGCGGCGGATAGTTCCGCGGGCGCCCCATCACGCGGGGTACAAGGGCCGGCGCGCGGAGCGCCTGCTCGGCCCTCGGCGCCAGCAAGTCGAGGCCCACGATGACCACCGCCAGCGCGCTATCGCGGAACAGGTACGGCTCGAGCAGCTCCGGATACCGCCACACCTCCGGGACCAACTTGCCCTCCGCGTTCAGCGGCGGCAGGAAGACCACCACCTTGCCGCGCACGTCGAACGGCGCCACGGCGTTCGTCGCGCCGAGCACGCCACCGTACACGATGCGGCTGAAACGCAGCGCGATGCTGGCATCGACATCGACACCGCGTGCGCTGATGATCGGCAAGAAGTCGTCGGGATGGAAGATAGTGTCGCCGACCAGGAAACGCGTGTGCGGCTCATCAAGCCGGCGCTCGACGATGCGAACCTCGCGCACGAAGCCTCGATCCGGACCAGCCCCGACGAACCCGAGGGACTGCAATGCGCGCTGCGCGGCGGCTTGGGCACCCACCGTGCTGACCGACATGGCGAGCAGTGCCCATAGAATGGGGATGACTCGTCGAGTCATGGCGTGATCTGCACATCCGTGGTGGCGACGAGGATCACGCGCTCCGCACGCGAGACCGAGACGCCGAGGACGTAGCGCCCGGGCGGCAGCTGCGTCGTCTGCACCTGCATGCTGCGCCCGATCGCGGTGGTATGGACACTCGGGATAGCGACCGCCCGCGCCCCCAGTCCCTGCTCGGTCCACGACACCGCGACGGGCGCGTTCGCGTCGGGCCGCAAGGCGAACCGCACCCCGAGGCGCACGAGGAGCCCCGGGCGATCGGTGCGCTGCAGCCAGACGCCGTGCGTGACGGTGCTGTCGGCCGGAACGCCGTAGGTCTCCCAGTACAGCACGAGCGGGTCGCCCCGCCGCACCTCGTGCGAGGGGGCGAGCGCCGCGAATGCGTCGCTGTCGCGCCGCAGCGGCAGCGATCCGCCGACATCCGCGCGCAAGAGCACGGGGGGCGCGAGGGCGGGGAGTGAGTCTGTCTTATGCAGTGGCCGCGGCATGGTGAGCCCGAGGCGCAAGCGTCCAGCCGCAGACCCCAGCACGGTGTCGGGCAGGTACTCGATGCCGATCACGGCGGCTGAGTCGGAGACGGCGCCGTGCAGCGCGAGCACGCGGTCTGAGCCGAGGGGTCGCGATGCGAGGGTATCGAGCTGCTCCGGGGCCGGCGAGGCCAACAGCCGCACGAGTCGCTGCGGGGCCTCCCGCGCAGTGGCGGGAACGGCGACCGCCGTCGCGACCATCGCCACCGAGTCGCGTCGGAACAGCGCGACCCGTCCTGGCAGCTCGACAAGCCCGAACGGCAGGCGCATGCTCTCGCGTGGCCGCCACGGGATCGCATCATCCGCCGGTGGGACCACCGACCAGGGGATACCCGCGAACGGCCTGGCCAGCACGCTGTCCGGCGGCACGAGCGCGACCCGATCGCGGAAGTACTCCATTGAGAGGAAGGGCGTGATGGAGCGGACGGGGGGGCCGTGGACAAAGTCGGCCCACATGATCTTGTCGTGGTGCGACCCCATGGCCCATTGATAGTCAGGCATCCCGTAGCGCTCGATCGCCGCCGCGATCGCCTCCCCGCGCACACGAGGGTCCCAGTTGTAGAATTCGTCGAAGCTCATGGGTCGTCGAATCGCAAGCTCGGTGCGTCGCACGAAGTTCTCGGCGCGCCTCTCGTTACCCACGGCGGTCCAGAGCGGGTCCGACAGCCACCACTGCCACCCATCATGTGAATCGGTCTCCCATGGCGCGTCGGCACCGACAGGTCGTCCTCGAAGGATCGCGAAACGTCGCAACAGAGCGCACCATGACGCACTGACACCGCAGCGCATCGCGACGTCCTGCGCTGCTTCGGGATCTTCTTGATCCAATTCCATCAGCACCAGCAGGCTGGACACCAGTGCTGCCTGATGCTGGGCGGACGCATCAAGTGCGTGAAGTGCGCGAAGCAGGTCCGCTCTGATCGACTGCGCTAACCGACGATAGCGCGGCAGGAGCTGCCCGTCCGCGCTTCCGTCGGCGCGTACCTCGTCAACCGGCGCCACCAGATTGCTCGGACAGGCGCCGATCAAGCCGCTCGCTGGCTCAAACCGCTGGATTCTCCAGTGGAGCGATTCGCGATGTCCTGGCTGCAGCATCGCGACCTCGCGACTCGTGCATGCCGCCGCGACCATCCAAGGCGAATGCGGCGGCCACCAAGTCCGACGGCGCCCGCCGTCGCGCGCCACATCGCGCGCATTCTCGCTGGCGCGATGGATACGCCGCCAGTCCCATACGAAGCGTCGGAATGCTGCATGGGCGCTGTCGTCAATGGCGGCGAGCGCGGTAGGGCTCAGGGTGGCCGGCGCACGGTCGGTCGGCTGCGCTTCGATGTTGATCGCAAGCACGGCCAGCATCACACCGACCGCCCCGAGCATCCGCACTGCTACGGCTCCAGCGCGGTGGCCTGCGCACCACGCGCCTGGGCCAACAGTCGCGCGAAGTCGGCGGGGGCCATCACGCCCTCGTACAAGCGACCGTTGATGAGATAGGACGGCGTCCCGCGAAGCATTAAGACCTCCTTTGCCTGAACCCATAGCACCGACAGCAGACGACCGCGCCACGATCCACAGCGTCCGCAGGCCATTCGACGAGATGCCCCGCGTCCACAGCGCCCACCACAGGACGAACACGCGCGCCGTCAAGGACGCCGCGCATCGCACGAACCCACGTCGCCTCCCCGACGATCACCCACGCCATCTACCGACCGCTCCTCAGCACTCGGCCCACGCCCGAGAGAGAGAGAGAGAGAGAGAGAGCCTCCGCACGAACATCGCGACCTCCTCGCATGGATCCCGCGTGCCCACAGCCCAGTCGTCCGACCTACGATAGCCCTCACCACCCAACACGGCAAGACTTCGCACACCCAGCTTCCCTTTCCTCGCAGCATCGCCATCATTCATCGCAGTGCTCCCCCTCCCGCTCCTCCCGCAGATCGCCGAGACCGCCGCCCCCATCGGCCGCCTCGATGAGCTCAGTGCGGCGATCCTTCAGGTCGTCGTCACCGCCGCGCTGACCGGCCTCTGCGCGCTGCTGTACCGCAACTACCGCAAGCCGGTCTACAAGTGGTGGGCCATCGCGTGGTCGCTGTACCTCGTGCGGCTCGGCGCGATCCTCACCTTCCTGCTCAGCGGCGATTGGATCTGGCTGTATTGGCACCAGGTGCTCACCGGCTGGACGGCCCTCGCGGTGCTCGCCACCGCCGTCGTGTTCGCCGTCGGCGGCGGCGCCCGGCGATGGTTCGCGATCGCGGCGGTCTTCCCGCCCCTGTGGTCGTACGTCGCCATCTACGTGCTCGACACCTTCGTCTGGGCCGCGCTGCCCGCGGTGGTCTTTCTCGCCGCGGCGACCCTGGGGACGGGCGTGGTCTTCTGGCGCTACGCCAGCCGCGTGGGCTCACTGGGCGCACGGGTGCTCGCGGTGTCCTTCCTGCTCTGGGGCGTGCATCACCTCGACTACCCGATCCTCCGTGCACGCGGGGCGTGGGTGCCCTGGGGCTACTACCTCGACATCATCTTCGCACTCGCCGTGGGAGCCGGCATCCTGCTCCTCGTGGCGGACGACCTGCGCGCAGGCGTGCATGCCCTGACCACCTTGTCGGGTGAACTGCAGCAGGCGCGACCGCGCGCCCGCGCTGCGCTCGTCAACGCGCTGCTCGCACGGCCGCTCACGCTGCCAGCGGTGCGGGGGGCCGCGCTCTACCACGCTGAACGTGGCCGATTCGAGCAAGGGGCCGGCGTGTGCGCCACGTGGGCGGACGCGGCACCCGCGGAGCCAGAGCGACGACTGCTCGACGCCATGCTCTCGCGCGGCGCGGCGACGATGCATGATCGCTGGGCGAGCCCCAGCGGCGATCTCCTCCTGCCCTTCGCCGCACTGCTCCCCGTCGGCGACGCGGAGGGGCTTCGCGGCGCACTGGTCATCGTCGGCGACGCCCGCGCCCCCTTCGCCGCGCTCGACGAGGCCTTCCTCACCGCACTCGGCCAGCAGGTGGGCAGCGCGCTGGCGACCGCCACGCTCACCGACCAGCTCGCCGAGCGCAGCGCGGCCTTGGAGCAACTCTCGGCGCAGATGGTCCGGCAGTATGAGGAACAGCGGCGACGACTCTCGCGCGAACTGCACGACGAGACCGCGCAGGTGCTCAGCGCCCTCAAAATGGAACTCGGCGTGATCCGCCGCGTGGTCCCCGACGATGAACAGGGCCGCGTGGACGATGCGCTGACCCTCGTCGACGTGAGCATCCGCTCGATCCGTGCGGTGACCGACGAACTGCGACCCGCCGTGCTCGAGGACCTTGGCCTCGTGCCGGCGCTGCGCTCGGTGGTCAGCGATGTGGCGGAACGGGGCGGGCTCGCCACGACGTTCACCATCGAGGACGAGGCGCGCACCCGGCTGAGCAGCGAGGCCGAGCTCGTGCTCTACCGCGCGTTGCAGGAGGCGGTCGCCAACGTGGTCCGGCACGCCGAGGCCTCGCGCATCGACATCACCCTGCGCCATACTCCACAGATGGTCGAACTCACCGTGACGGACGACGGCACCGGCTTTGAGCCCGCGCGCGTGCGCGAGGGCGCGATGGGGCTCACGGGCATGCGGGAGCGCGCCGCTGCGCTCGGCGGGCAGCTCGAGGTACGCCGGGCCGTGCCGCGCGGCACGGTGTTGCGGATCGCACTGCCTGGCGAGGTGGCGCGGTGACGCGCGCGATCTGGCGGGTCCTCTTGGTGGACGACCACTCCGTCGTCCGCGCAGGGATCAAACACCTGCTCGAGACCGACGCCTCCCTGCGCGTGGTCGGCGAAGCGGCGACAGCCGCGGACGCCGTGACGCAGGCCGCGACCCTGAGACCGCAGCTCGTCATCCTCGATATCTCGATGCCCGGTGCGACGGGCCTGGCGGTGGTCGGGCGCCTGCGCGAGGTGACCGGCGGGGCGCACGTCATCGTGCTGTCGATGCACAGCGACGCCGAGTACCTGCGCGAGGCGGAGCGGGTGGGGGCGATCGGCTACGTGCTGAAGGACGACGCCGCGACGGAGCTCGGCGAGGCCATCGCGGCGGCGCGGCGCGGCGAGCGTTTCCGCAGCGCGAAGCTGGGCCGGCGCGCACGGCCCGCCCCGACGAGCGAGGACCCGTTGACGCCGCGCGAACGCGAGGTGCTGCGAGGTATCGCGACCGGCCTGACGAACAAGGAGGTCGCGGCCGACCTCGGGATCTCGCACCGCACGGTCGAGACGCATCGGGAGAACGTGATGCGCAAACTGGGCATCACGACGGTGGCCGGCCTCACGCGCTACGCGATCGACCACGGGATCACCGGGGTCTGATCGGTCGGCCATGGGTCGGGCGGCGCTCGACTCCGTAGTTCCCCCTATTGCCGAGTTTATCGCTCCCCTTTTAGCATACGGAGATTCTATCTGAAATCTATTCTCATCTAACCCGCCTCGCTAGATGTTCGCTGCACCAAACGCCGTCGCTCACTGCGCTGCTCTGGCCCTGGCCCTCGGACTCGCCGCGGCCGCCGTCGCTGGCGCTCAGGACGCCAAGGCCTCCCGCGACTCCGTCGCCCGCCTGCCCGGCCTGACCATCATCGGCACGCAGACCGATCGCTCGACGATCCCCGGTGGCGCCCACGTGATCGACCGCACCACCCTCGAGCGGGCCCGGGTCTTCACCACCAACGAAGCCCTGCGCAAGGTCTCCGGCGTGGTGGTCCGCGACGAGGAAGGCCTCGGTCTGCGGCCCAACATCGGCATCCGCGGCCTCAACCCCACGCGCAGCACCAAGACCCTGTTGCTGGAGGACGGCATCCCCGTCACCATCGCGCCCTACGGCGACAATGCGGCCTACTACCACCCGCCCATCGGTCGCATGGAGCGCATCGAGGTGCTGAAGGGCGCGGGCTCCATCCTCCACGGCCCGCAGACGGTCGGTGGCGTCATCAACTACATCACCCCCGGCCTGCCGACGCAAAGCGGCGGCACGCTGCGCTTCACCGGCGGCAACAACGGTCTGGCCAACGGCTATGTCAGCGCCGCGGCGGCCAATGGCGACGTGGGTGCCGTGTTCGATGTCGGACGCTGGCGCGCGGACGGGGCTCGTGAGAACATCCGCTCCGACGTCACCGACGCGTCACTCAAACTCTTCGTGCCGCTCACGCCCACGCAGCGCCTCACCGCCAAGACCAACGTGTACCGCGAGGCCTCGCAGGTCACCTACTCCGGTCTCACCGAGGACGAATGGGCCGCCGATCCGCGGCAGAACCCCTTCCGCAACGACTTCTTCACCGTCGAGCGCCTCGGCGCGACCGTGGCGCACGAGCTGACCCGTGGCCCCCAGCGCCTCACCACCACACTCTACGGCCACGACATCTCGCGACCGTGGTGGCGGCAGTCCTCCAACTCGGCGCAGCGCCCCAACGATCGCGGCGACCCGGCCTGCGGCGGCCTCGAGAACCTCGAGTCCGGCTGCGGCAACGAGGGCCGCATCCGCCGCTATCAGGTGCTCGGCGCGGAGTCCCGCTACCGGCGTCCGCTGCTGTTCTCGGCGCTGGCCGGCACGCTCGATCTCGGCGCCCGCGTGCATCGCGAGGTGCAGGAGCGTCAGCAGGTCAATGGCGCGTCCTTCAACAGCCGCACAGCGGGTCCGGCCAGCAACCCGGGGTCGGGCATCGTCGAGGACAACCGGCGTAGCACCGACGCCGTGGCAGGCTGGGCACAGGCCCGTCTGGGCAACGACCGCTTCTCCGTGACACCGGGCCTGCGGGTGGAGCACATCGACATCACGCGTCGCAATCGCCGCCCGGTGCCCGACGCGCCCGATGGCGTGTTCGGCGCGACCTCGCTCACCGAGCTGATCCCCGGCCTCGGCGCGACCTACACGGCCTCGAGCGCCGTCACGCTGTTCGCCGGGGCGCACCGCGGCTTCAGCCCGCCGCGCAACGAGGACATCATCAGCAACACCACGGGCGGCGCGGTGGAGCTGGACGCCGAGCGCAGTTGGAACGTCGAGGCCGGTCTCCGCTGGGCCCCGCGCGGCGGCTGGACGTTCGACCTCACGGCCTTCCGCATGGACTTCGAGGACCAGATCATCCCGGCCTCGGTGGCGGGCGGCACGGGCGCCGCGCTGACCAGCGCGGGACGTACCCTGCATCAGGGTCTCGAACTCGATCTGCGCGGTGACCTGCGCCCGATGGGCACCGTCACCCCCTTCGTGCAGCTGGCGAGCACCTGGGTGCCCATCGCCCGCTTCGAGGGGGATCGCTTCGCGTACATCGGTGCTGCGGCGGGGGATGTGGCCGGCAAGGTGTACGCCGAGCAGAACGGTGCCGGCACACGCACGCGCCTCGACGTCAGCGGCAACCGCCTGCCGTACGCTCCGGAGTTCACGACGACGGCCACGCTGGGCCTGCGCCACACCAGCGGCGCGGACCTCTCGGTCGAGGCGGTGCACCTGGGCGAACAGTCCGGCGACGCGGCCAACACCCGCGTGCTGGTGGCCGACGGCCAACAGGGCGCGCTGCCGGCCAGCACGCTGTGGAACGTCGCGGCCAATCTGCCGCTGCGCGCGCTGGGCGTCACCGCCTTCGCCACCGTGAAGAACGTGTTCGACGCGCTGGTGATCGTCGACCGCACGCGCGGCCTGCTGCCCGGGATGCCGCGCCTCGTGCAGTTCGGGCTTCAGCGGGCGTTCTGATCCGTGTGCGTGGCGGGTCGATGCGCGGCCACCTCGCGCGCGTCGACCCGCCCGCTCAGCGCCCCAAGGCCTCCACGGCGGCGTACGCCTCGCCGACCGGCGCCGCCTGCGCCGCGTCGGCGATGCGCCGGAACGCCCGCCGCAGATCGCCGCCCTCGGCGTCGAGCACCGCGTCGAAGAGCGGCAGCCCGGTGCGATACACGCGCCGCGCCATCACCGTCGCGTTGTTCAAGCGCAGCCCCGCGGCCCATGCGCTGTCGCGCACACCGAGGGCCGGCGCGACCTCGGCGGCCAACCGCAGGCGCGCGGCGGCGAACACACGGTCCCGCTCCGCCAGGCGCGCCTCGCGCAGACTGTCACCCGGCCGTGCGGCGAAGGCCTCGCGCAGCGCCTCGAAGGTCTCCGCGTAGAATGCCCCGAGGACGCGCTCCTGCGACCACCCGCGCTGCACGCGCGCTCCCGCCGCTGTGTCGCCTCGGGAGCGGAAGAACCACGCGGCACCGTGGACACCCACGAAGTTCGCGAAGCTCTCGTTGAAGACCGCGTCGCCCTTGATCCACACCGTGCTGTGCACCAGCTCATGGATCACCGTCTCGACCAACTCCGCGCTGTCGGCGCGCAGTGAGGTGTTGAGCAACGGATCGTTGAACCAGCCCAGTGTGCTGAAGGCCGAGGCCGGTCGGATCTCGGCGTCGAATCCGGCCGCCTCGAGCGCATCGCGTTCGCGGTGCGCGGCCGCGAAGTCGAAATAGCCCTGATACGGGACGCGGCCGACCACCGGCCACCAGCGCGTGCGCATCGCCAAGCGGTCGCGATACGCGGCCGACACCACCAGCACCAGCGTGTCGCGGTCCACCGTCGAGTAGGTGGTGAAGGACTCGCCGGCCCTGAGTCCGAGTGAGTCGACGGCGAAGCGTCGCGCGGCTTGGACCAAGCGCAGTTTGTCCCGCGTGGCGGCGTCGAGCGTCGTGTCGTTCACCAGGCGATCGATCGGCTGCCGCCGCCACAGGATCCCCGCCTCGGCCTTGCCCGCGCGCAGCAAGTAGCGGCCCGTCGGCGTCACGACGAGGAACAGCACGGCGGCCGCTCCCAGCCCCAGGAAGATCTTCGCCACGAGTCCCATCGCGCGTCGCCCGCGGCTCACGGGAGTCGGAACAAGGTGAGGCGTGGCCGGTCCGTCGAGGCCCAGCGCCCACCGTCTGCGGGCGCGAACCGGACGGTGACCGGGTCGCCCGGCTCACTGGTCACTCGCGCGTACACCGCGCCACCACCACGCAGCGACCCGCTGACGTGCTGCCCCGCGCGGAGCTCGGCGAGCTCGACCGGGAACGCCGGGACCCCGATGATCACGTTCAAGCGCGCGAAGAGTTGCCGGAGGTTGCGCGACTGCAGCCGCAACGCAGTCGGGACCCGGAGGCGCGGCACGCCAGGCAGTGAGTCCACGAAGCCCATCAGCGCGAACTCCGCCGCCAATTGCGAGAACGGGATCCCCACGCGGTCGGACACGTTCACCGCGCCACGCAATGGGCTCTGCACCAAGCGCCGGGGAATGTCGGGCCCGAAGCGGTCCGCCAGCCATCGTGCGAACAACCACCCGGCCCCGCGCTCCTCGAGGGTCCCGCCGCCGGACACCGCGCTGAGGGAATGCTTGTACGGCTCCCGCAGGTAGAGGAATCCATTGATCATGTTGTTGAGCACGAACCAGCCCGCTGAGTCGGGGAACAATTGCGCCGCGGTCTCGCGGCCGCTGGGCGGCGGATACCGACGCTCGTGCACCACCGACACCAGTTCCTCGGCCAAGTGGCTCAGCCCTTCGTTGAGCCACACGGCTTCCTCACGGCCGCGACGCAACAGCACCTTCTCATTGAAGTTGATCAAGTGCTGCAGTTCATGCACGAACGCCAGCGGCAGATTGCGGCCCCAGTAGTACAGCGTGTGCGGGCAGCCCCACTGTCCCGCCGGGTCGGGCACGTGCCCGTACACGACATCGGCGCCCGCCGCATTCGGCGCCGACGCGAACAGGTCGTGCGCCGTGAAGAAGCCGGCCACGAATCCGCTCAGGGAGCACTGGTTCGCTGGGGTCAGCCCGTTCACCACCGGCGTCAGCACCACATGGACCCGTCCGTCGCCATCGACGTCCGACGGTGTGCCGAAGTGCTGCACCCCGACATCGTAGAGCTCCCCATCCAGCCAGCGTCCCACCGGTTGCATCCACTCGTCGCTGATCACGGCGGCGGTGTCGAGCCAGACCAACACGCGCTCACCCCGGTAGCGCAGGGCAGTGGTCACGGTGTCGAATCGCGAGGCATCGATGGTCGCGATCACCGGGAATCGCCGCGTCGCTCCCACCGCCGGCACTGCGGCCGGCGCGCGCTGCGCGGCCCGCATGCGCGCGCTGACGTCGACCTGTGCCTCGCGCGTGCGCAGGGTGTGCTCGAACCGCACCCGCGGAGGCGCTCCGCTCACCATCGACGAGGGCGTCGTGGAGCCGATGTTCTGCGCCCCTGACCCCACGGACAACCGGACCGGAACATCGCGGACCTGCTCGGTCCCCGCATCGAATTGCGCCACCACCAGGTACTCCGCTGCCTCGCCGGGGAGCAGCAAGCAGGCCGCATCCCCCCCGGCCTCGACCGTGGCGTACCCGAACGGCTCCAGCGCGAGTGGACTCACAGACGGATGATGCGGCACCGGCCGCGGGAGCGAGCGTCCGCCCCCGCGGCGCACCATGACCCAGACCTCGTCGCCGGTCAGACACGGTGGGACCCGCACCCGCAGCAGGGAGTCCGTCGCGACCAGGATCTGCGCCACCAGCCCGTCGAACAGGACCTCGGCCGGCGATGCCGCGCTGTGCAAGGCCACGCCGCGGATCGTGAGCTCGTCGCCACCACGGATCGACTCGGCGTCGATCCCGCGCACGGCCGGTGCCGGCTGCAACACGATGCGGAACACCGCACTGCGCAGCCCCCCAGCGGTCGCCACCACGTGGACCGTGTCACCGGGCGAGCCCAACACGCGCAGTTCCGTGCGTGCCACGCCATCCGCACCGGTGCGGACCTCCTGATCGGAGATCGCGCCATCGCCTCGCGTCACCGCATAACGCACGATCACGCCCGCGACCGGCGCGCCCGATCGACCCTGCACGCGCACGGCCAAGGGCGCCGCGACTCGTGCGCCCACGACCGTCTCCTGCCAGAGGCCTTCGATCGCCACCACCCGCGCCGGTGCATGCTCCGGGGCGGCGGACGGCGCATCCGCCCCACATCCGGCGAGAGCAACGACCCACGCAAGCATGCGCAAGTCCTTTCGCGTCAATGGGATACCGCTCTCTGCCGAGGACAGGCCACGCCTTTCACCACGCTCTCGCCATCGCTATTCTTCGAATCCATGTCGTTCGTCCACCTGCACTGCCACTCCGAGTACTCCCTCCTCGACGGCGCCAACCGCGTCGATGATCTCATCAAGCGCGCGCTCGAGTTCGAGCAGCCGGCGCTGGCGATCACCGACCATGGCAACCTGCACGCGGCCTGGGAGTTCCAAGAGAAGGCCCGCAAGGCAGCGCTCAAGCCGATCATCGGGATGGAGGCCTACGTCGCGCCCGGCGACCGACGCGCCCGGACTCGGGCTGCCGCGGGCGACAAGGCATACTATCACCTCGTCCTGCTCGCCCGCGACCGCGTGGGCTATCAGAATCTCGTCCGGCTCACGTCGCTGGCCTACACTGAGGGCTTCTACGGGAAGCCGCGGGTCGATCGCGAGTTGCTGGCCAAGTACAGCGAGGGCTTGATCGTCTCGTCGGCCTGCATGGCTGGCGAGGTCGCCCAGCATTTGCTGGCCGACGATGCGGCGGGCGCCCAGGAGGCAGCGGCCTGGTACGCCGAGGTATTCAAGGATCGCTACTACCTCGAGGTGCAGGCCCACGAGGCCGGCGAGCAGCGCCGCCTGAACGAGAAGGTCTTCGCGCTCGCCCAGACCCTGGGCCTCCCCGTGGTCGCCACGAATGACGCGCACTTCCTCGGGGCCGAGGACCACGACGCGCACGATGTGTTGCTCTGCATCGGCCTCAAGAAGGACCGGGCCGACGCCGACCGCATGAAGTACGACAACGGCCTGTACTTCAAGCATCACGAACAGATCGCCGCGCACTTCCCGACGCGCCCGGACGTCCTCGAGAACACGCTGCGGATCGCGGACGCGGTGGACATCCGCTTCGAGAAGAAGTATCACGTCCCGGCCTTCCCGCTCCCCCCCGAGGTCTCCTCGGAGAACGACCTGCTCGTGCAGCTGGCGACCGCTGGCGCGGAGCGGCGCTACGGGTCGCCGCTGCCGGCCTTGCATCGCGAGCGCCTGGAGTTCGAGCTCGGCGTCATCACCAAGACGGGCTATGCCGGCTACTTCCTGATCACGGCCGACTTCATCAAGGCGGCCCGCGACCGGGGGATCCCCGTGGGGCCCGGCCGCGGCTCGGCGGCCGGATCGCTGGTGGCCTACGCGCTGGGCATCACCGACGTCTGCCCCATCAAATACGACCTGCTCTTCGAGCGCTTCCTCAACCCGGAGCGCGTCTCGATGCCCGACATCGACGTGGACTTCTGTGAGGAGCGCCGCGGCGAGGTCATCGAGTACGTCCGCGAGAAGTACGGCCGCGACTGCGTCGGGCAGATCATCACCTTCGGGACGCTGAAGTCCCGTGCGGCCATCAAGGATGTGGGCCGGGTGCTGGGCTTCACGCCCGCCGAGACCGATGCGATCGCCAAGTTGATCCCCAACGGGCCCAACGACGGCTTCGACATCAAGAAGTCCACGGAGAAGATCCCCGAACTCCGCGCGCAGTACAGCAGCGACCCCCGCGTCAAGCAATTGCTCGACTACGCCATGGCCCTCGAAGGCCTGTCGCGACACGCGGGGATCCACGCGGCCGGCATCGTGATCGCGCCGGGCCCGCTGGAGCAGTACGTGCCGATCTGCACCCAGGAGTCGAAGGGCTCGGGCAGCGGCAGCGACGAGCGCGTCGTGGTCACGCAGTACGATATGAACGCGCTTGAGAAGGCCGGGATGCTCAAGATGGACTTCCTCGGCCTCACCACGCTGACGGTCATCCACGACACGCTGCAGTTCATCGCGGCCCGGCGCGGCGAGACGGTCGATCTCGACGCGATCCCCTACGACGACGATGCCACCTTCCGCGCCCTGCGCGCGGGACGCACCGCCGGCGTGTTCCAGTTCGAGTCGCCGCTGGCCACCGACCTCATCCGGTCGATGCGCGCCGATCGCTTCGACGACCTCGTGGCCTCGTCGGCCCTGATGCGCCCCGGCCCGCTCGACGCCGGGATGCACAAGGTCTATATCAAGCGCAAGAAGGGCGAAGAGGCCGTCACCTACGCGCTCCCGCAACTCGAGGAGATCCTCGAACCGACCTACGGCGTCATCACCTATCAGGAACAGGTGATGCGCATCGCCCAGGTGCTCGCCGGCATCTCGCTCGCCGAAGCCGACGTGCTGCGCAAGGCCGTGGGCAAGAAGGATGCGGCGCTCATCGAGCAGGAGCTGAGCAAGTTCCGCGAGAAGGCCATCGCCCAGGGACATCCGCCCAAGGTCATCGAGGAGCTCTCGGGCCAGATCGAGACCTTCGGCCGCTATGGCTTCAACAAGTCGCACTCGGTCGCCTACTCGGTGCTCTCGTACCAGACGGCGTACCTCAAGGTGCACTACCCCGCCGAGTTCATGGCCGCGCTGCTCTCGGCCTGCATCGGCGACACCGACTCGGTGGTGAAGTACATCGCCGAAGCGCGTGAGATGAAGCTCGAGGTGCTGCCCCCCGACGTGAACGAGTCGAACTACAAGTTCACGGTGGTGGGCGACCGGCGCATCCGCTTCGGCCTCGGCGCCATCCGCAACGTGGGCCGCAGCGCGATCGACTCGCTGATCGCGGCGCGCGCCAACGGGCCGGTGACCACGCTGCACGACCTCGCCGCCAACGTCGATCTCCGCCTCTGCAACAAGCGCGTGTTCGAGGCCCTGATCCACGCCGGAGCACTGGACTCCCTCGACGGCCACCGGGCCCAGCTCGCCGCCTCGCTGGATACCGTGCTCGCCGACGCACAGGCCGCCGCGGCGGAGAAGGCGAGCGGCCAGGTCTCGCTGTTCGGCGCCGTCGTGGACGATACCCCGGCAGCCGATATGCGGCGGCCCTTGCTGTCCGTGCCGCCATACAGCGAATCGGACCGCTTGACGCGCGAGAAGGAGATCCTCGGCTTCTACATCTCGGGGCATCCGCTCGAGCCGTTCCGCGCCGAGTGCGAGCTGATCGGCACGCACACCCTGGCGCAGCTGGGCCGCTGGTCCACCGACGCGATGCTGATCCCCTGCGTGATCACATCCATCAAGCGGCAGTTGTCCAAGAAGACGGGCAACGAGTTCGCCCGCCTCATGCTCGAGGACTTCACCGGCACGGCCGAGGTGATGGTGTTCCCCGAGGCCTGGGCCTCGATCGCCCACAGCGTGCGGACCGATGTCCCGATGCTCGTCAAGGGCGGCTATGCCCGCCGGGACGAGGGCGCGGACAACCCGACCTTCGTGGTCGAGAGCGTCCAGTCGCTGGCCGAGCTCCGGGCCGCCGGGGCGTACAATGTGGCGATCGAGCTCGCAGAGCGCGAACTTCCACCGGAGGTCATGGCCGACGTCGCGTCGGTCGTGTCCACCCACCCCGGCGGCGCGCCCATCGTGCTACGCTACCGGGGGCCCGACGGGGGCGAGACCCGCTGGCGCTCGCGCTCACTGAAGGTGGCCGCGAGCGGGGCGGCCTTGAAGGAACTGCGCGCCCTCCTGGGTGAGGAGCGCGTCCGACTCGAACGTGGGAGCTGATATGGGTGCCTCTGCCCTGGAATTCGAAAAGCCGATCCTCGAACTCGAACGTCGCCTCGACGAGCTCAAGCAGCTCGCCGCCGACGGGCAGCTCGCGGTGCAGGACGAGATCGCGCCGCTCGAGCGCAAGCTCGGTGCGCTGCGCTCGGAGATCTACAAGAACCTGACGCCGCTGCAGCGCGTGCAGGTGGCCCGCTCGCCCAAGCGCCCGTTCACGCTGGACTACGTGAAGCACATCTTCACGGACTGGATCGAACTGCACGGCGACCGGGCCTTCCACGACGACGCCGCGATCGTCGGCGGGTGGGCGCGCCTCGATGGCGAGACGGTGCTGGTCGTCGGGCATCAGCGGGGCCGCGACGCCAAGGAGAACGTGCATCGCAACTTCGGCATGCCGCACCCCGAGGGCTACCGCAAGGCACTGCGGCTCATGCGACTGGCCGAGAAGTTCCAGGTGCCGGTGCTCACGTTCATCGACTGCATGGGCGCATGGTCCGGCCTGGGCGCCGAGGAGCGCGGCCAGAGCGAGGCCATCGCGCGCAACCTGTTCGAGATGAGCCAGCTCTCGGTGCCCATCATCGCGACGGTGATCGGCGAAGGCGGCTCGGGCGGGGCGCTCGCTCTGGGCGTGGCCGACCGCGTGCTCATGCTCGAACACTCGGTGTACTCCGTGATCACCGTCGAGGGCTGCGCGGCCATCCTCTGGAAGGACGGCAAGTCCCTCGAGATGCGCAGCAAGGCCGCCAACGCCCTGCGCATCACCTCGGCCGACCTCACGGAGCTCGGCGTCATCGACGAGGTGATCCCCGAGCCGCCCGGCGGGGCCCATGCGGATCACGCCGCCACGGCAGCGGCGCTGAAGGCCACGATCACCCGTCATCTCGATGAGCTGCGCAAGCTCAAGCCCGACCGGCTGGTGCGCAAGCGGCGCGAGAAGTTCCTCAAGATGGGCGCGTTCGACGAGTAGTGGCGCACCTCATCGAAGTCGCGTTCAAGGGCAATCGGCGGGAGTTCTTCCTCTGGAATGGGGACGCGCCCCCGCCGCTGCGCACGCCGGTCATCGTCGAAGCCGACCGCGGTGAGGACCTCGGGACCGTGCATGCCGTCGGCGATCTTGCGGCCCTGCGTGCCAAGGGCTGCACCCACGGCCTCGGCAACGCCACGGCCTCGCAACAGGCGCGCCGGCTCGCCCAGACGGACGACGTGCGCCGCCTGCAGGAACTGCGCGCGCAGGACGATGACGCCCGGCGCATCGCCATCGAGTTGGTGCGGGCGCAGGCCCTCGAGATGAAGATCACCGACGCCGAGTGGCGCTGGGACCGACGCAAGCTCACGTTCTACTTCACGGCCGAGAAGCGCATCGACTTCCGCGCGCTGGTGCGCGACCTCGCGGGCAAGTTCCGCGCGCGCATCGAGCTCAAGCAGATCGGCGTACGCGACGAAGCCAAGCGCCTCGACGGCATCGGACGCTGCGGGCGCCAGTATTGCTCCGCCGCGTTCCTCACCGAGCTGCGCCCCATCTCGCTGGGACTCGCCAAGATCCAGAAGCTCTCGCTCAACCCCACACAGATCTCCGGCACCTGCGGGCGCCTGATGTGCTGTTTGCGCTTCGAGCACGACTGGTACGTCGAGACGCGGCGCCGCTTTCCCAAGGAGGGCAAGCCGGTCATGACCGCGATGGGCGAGGAGAAGGTCGTCGTGAACGACCTCTTCCGCGAGCGCGTGACGCTGCGCCGCATGAGCGACGGCGAACTGCGCACCATCCCGCTCACCCAGCTCGACAAAGAGCTCCGCGGCGAGCCCATCGAGATCGACATCGAGCCCGAGGCGACCGGACCGGAGTCGTGGAGTGACGAGCTGCTCTCGATGACCGACACCGTCGAACGCCCCATCCCCCGCGACCTGCGACCGGCGCGGTCAGCGGCGGCGAAGCCCGCCGAGCGCCCGGCCCGCCCAGCGGTGCCCAAGCCACAGGATCGGCCGGTGCGGCTCACCAAGGCCCCGCGCCGCGACGACCCGTCGCGGGCATCGCAGCAACCCACCGCCGCGCCGCCCGCCGCCGCAACGCCCAAGGCCGCAGCGCCGAAGGCCCAGGCGCCCAAGGCCCAGGCGCCCGTCGCACCGAACGCACCGAACGCACCGAGAACACCGGACGCACCAGACGCGGCGGACCGCAGCGAGAACAGCAGCGGCCGCAATCGCCGTCGACGCGGCCGGCGCGGCGGACGGCGCGGCGGCCAAGGACCCAGCGGAGGATCCAGCACGTGAGCGGCAGCCCGTTCTTCATCACCACGGCCATCGACTACGCCAACGGCGACCCGCACCTCGGGCACGCGTTCGAGAAGATCGGCGCCGACGCCATCGCGCGCTTCCACCGCGCGGCCGACCGCTCGGTGCACTTCTTGATCGGCATGGACGAGCACGGCCAGAAGGTCGCGCAGACCGCCGCGGACGCCGGGCTTACCCCACAGCAACTCACCGACCGGGTCGCCGAACGCTTCCAGGCCGCGTGGGCACAACTCTGGATCAGCCACGACGAGTTCGTGCGCACCACGAGCGCCGCGCACAAGCACTACGTCACCGAGCTCATCGAGCGCATCTTCGCGCGCCATCCCGACGACTTCTACGAGCAGACCTACACCGGCGCCTACTGCGTCGGCTGCGAGGCCTTCAAAGCGGACGCCGACATCGCGGACGGCCGCTGCGCCCTGCATCCGACGCGCACGCTCGAGCAGGTCGAGGAACGCAACTGGTTCTTCCGGCTCTCGCGCTACACCGACGCCCTGCGCACGCTGTTCCGCGAACGGCCCGACTTCGTGGCGCCGGCCTTCCGTCGCAACGAGATGCAGGCGCTGCTCGACCAGGGCCTCGAGGATGTCTCGGCCAGCCGTGCCCGCTTCACCTGGGGCGTCCCCTTCCCGCGCCCGCTCTCGACCGGCGAGACGCAGACCACCTACGTGTGGTTCGATGCGCTCCCCAACTACTGGACCGTCACCCGCCCCGAGGGCGCCCGCGCGCAGTGGCCCGCCCAGGTCCACGTGATCGGCAAGGACATCACGCGCTTCCACACGCTCATCTGGCCGGCGATGCTCCTCGCCGCCGAGCTGCCGCTGCCCGAGCAGGTCTGGGTGCATGGGTTCATCAGCTTGGGCGGTGAGCGCTTCTCCAAGAGCGCCGGCGTCAAGCTCTCGCTGGACGAAGCCATCGAGCGCTTCGGCCCCGATGCCTTCCGCTACTACCTGCTGCGCGAGGTCCCCTTCGACGGCGACGGGGCCTTCAGCTGGGAGCGCTTCGCGGAGGTCTACGACGCCGACCTGGCCAACGCCTTCGGCAACCTCGCATCGCGGGCGATGGCGATGGTCGAGAAGTACTTCGACGGGGTGGTCCCGGCAGCCCCCCCGGGTCCGCACGACGCTCAGGTGCTCAGCGAGCTCCAACGGGCCGCCGCCTCGGTGGTCGGCGGGCAGGGCTTCTTGCTCCACGACGCCATCGCCCGGACCATGGCCACCGTGCGCGACACCAACGAGTTCATCCAACGCACCCAGCCCTGGGCGCTGGCCAAGGACCCCGCCCGGCGCGACGAGCTGGCGGCAGTCCTCGCCACCCTCATCCGCAGCATCGCCCGGCAGACCCTGCTCCTGGCCCCCATCATGCCCGGCAAGGCGGGCGTGCTCTGGAACGCGCTGGGCGGAACGGGTACTATTCAGGATGTCCGTTTTTCGGCGCTGGACGCGCTCGACGTGACCGGATGGCGGGTCACCAAGGGCGACCCGCTGTTCCCCAAGCCCGCTCCCACTCCCACCCCGACCGCGTGACCCCGCGCCGCTGGACCATTCTCGTCGTCCCGCACGACACCGAGTCGCCCCGCGAGTACGTCGTGGGCGAGCGGACACTGCGCCACGCCACCGTCGCGATCGCGGTCGCCGTGGCGCTCGTGCTCGGTGCGGCGAGCGTGCTGTTCACGCCCTGGGCCACCCCCGCCGCGCGCTTGGCCGCGAAGCAGAACGAGCGCCTCAAGACCGAGCTGGCCCAGATGGACCGAGCCCTGGCGATGGTCGGCGATTCCCTCGAGGCGCTCGCGCTGCGCGAATCGCAGTTCCGTGCGATCGCCGGGATCACCTCGGCCGACTCGCTCCTGACGATCGGGGCCGTCGCGCCCGACGGCGCCGGGGCCCTGCAGGTCGCCTCGGCCTCCATGAGCGATGTGCGGCGCCCCTTCGCCCAGTTCTTCGGCGAGCGCAGCACGCGGCGCAGCGATGTCGGCGCCCTCTTGGCCCGCGCGGCGCAACTGTCCTCGGCATTCGCCGAGGTCAGCGACACCATGGCCGTCAAGATGGAGAAGCTCCGCACCACGCCGAGCATCCTGCCGACCAAGGGTTTCCTGACGGGCGACTTCTCCCACGCCCGGATGCACCCCATCCTGCGCGAGAGCCGCCCGCATCTCGGCATCGACCTCTCAGCGCCCACCGGAACGCCGATCATCGCGACGGCGGCCGGTGTCGTGATCAAGTCCGCGCGCGATGGCGGCTACGGGAATGTGGTGGAGATCGACCACGGCAACGGGATCATCACCCGCTACGCCCACGCACAGCGCCTGCTCGTGCGCCAAGGACAGCGGGTCGAGCGCGGCCAGGAGATCGCGACGGTCGGCAGCACCGGGCTCTCGGTCGGCCCGCACTTGCACTACGAGATCCACGTGAACGGCACGCCGGTCGATCCGCTGACCTACGTGATCCCGGAGTAGGGAACGCCAAGGGGGCGCCTCGCCATCGCGAAGCGCCCCCTCGTCACACACCGACCCGCGCGCCGGGCGCCTACTTCCCGAATTCCACCGTCGGCGCCGTCTGCGCGCCCTCGCTGGCCTCGAAGTACTCCGCTGGCTTGGCCCCGATCACCTTCGCCGTGAGCACGGCCGGGAAGCGCCGGATGTACACGTTGTAGCGCTCGACCGCCGCGTTGTAGTCCGTGCGTGCCACCGCGATGCGGTTCTCCGTGCCCGCCAGTTCATCCTGCAGGCGCAGGAACGACTGGTCCGACTTGAGCATCGGGTAGGCCTCCACCGTCACCATCAGGCGCCCCAGCGCACCCGTGACCTGCTGGTTCGCATCGGCCATCTGCTGCAGATTGCCCCCCTGCACGGCCGACACCAGGCCAGCCCGCGCCTCGGTCACGCGCGTGAGGACCTCTGTCTCCTGCTCCGCGAAGCCCTTCACGGTGTTCACCAGGTTCGGGATCAGGTCCGCGCGCCGCTGCAACTGCACGCTGATCTGCTGCTTGGCCGAGGTCGTCTGCTCCTCGTAGGTCTGGATGGTGTTGTAGCCGCAGCCCGTGAGCGTCAGCGGAAGGAAGGCCAGGACCATCAAGTGTCGTCGCGTCATCGTCGGAGTCTTGAGTGAGAGGAAGGTTCGGGGCGCCGTGCTATGCGTCGGCGAAGCCATCGACATACGCCAGCACGGCCTGCAACTCGGCGAGGTAACCCTCGACCACGCCCATCACGGCGTCATCGCGCAAGGTCGTCGTGCCGCGACGATGCGCCAGCACGGTGAGGATCGGCTCGGGGCGGAACCCTGCGAGCGCCGCCGCCCGCGTGACGACCTCCTCGGTCGCGCCCAGCGCCGACTCCCCGTGCAAGTGCAACAGGCCGCGCAGCAGGGCCTGCATGGTCGGGAACGCGTCTTCGACCAGCGAACGCAACCGCTGCAGATCGCCCCCGGCCGACATCGCGCCACGGCGGAATCGCAACAGCTTGCCCATGGCCTCGGACTCCAGCTGCCGCCGCAGGTCGGCGCGCGACACCTGGATCCCCTCGGTGGGGAACGTGCCGAAGAGCACGCGATGCCGCTCGAGCATGTCGCTGTACTCCATCGCGAACACATCGGCGCGGCGCTTCCACTCGGCGCGGGTCATCAGCAGCGGCGGCGGGTTCCCCACGCCGACCCAGCGCCGCACCGTGGGCGCGAGCTGAGCGAGCGTGGACAGGCCCGCATCCTCGATGAGCACGAGGATGTTCTGGTCCGATCCCGCCGCGTGATAATCCGCCCCTGCGGCCGAGCCGTAGAGGACGATCGCGCATACCGTCTCACCTGCCGCCGCGCGAATGTCGCGGATCAGGTCGTCTCGTGTCATTGCCATCTGGTCACCAACTCCCGCTGGAGCCACCACCGGAGAACCCACCACCACCGCCGAACCCGCCGAAGCCACCGCCGCCGCCACCGAAGCCCCCAAAACCACCACCGCCGCCGAACCCGCTCCCGCCGCCGATGTACGGCGGCAGCACGACGATCCCACCACGCCGCCCGAGTCGCGAGCGTCGGCTCAGCATCGGGATGACGAAGAAGAACACCAGGAAGAACACCAGGAACGGCAGGGGCGACCCGCCGCGCGAACCCTGCGACCGCACCGGCGCCGCCACTCCCACCGAGTCCATCGAGAACCCGAACTCACCGGCGAATCGCTCCGCGATGCGGAACGTCATGAGCTCGATCGCCCCGCTGTAGTCCTGCGCCTGCAAGAGCGGGATGGCCTCGCGCCGGATGTCGCCGGTCACCGCGTCGGGGAGGAAGCCCTCGGCCCCGCGCCCCGTCGAGATCGCGATGTACCCGCGCCCGTCGGCGGACGTCTCCTTGGGAATGACCAAGAGGACGACGCCGGCGTTGCGGCGGCGATCCCCGACCTCCGCCTCGGCCCCGACACCCCATTCGCGTCCGAGCCGCATCGCCACATCCAACGCCTCGCGACCCCCCAGGTCGCGCAGCGTCACCACGGCGATCTCGCCGCCCGAGCGCTCCTGCACGTACTCCGAGATCCGCGTGATGCGCGCGGCGCCCTCGGCGCTGACGACCTCAGCGAAATCGCTCAGCAGGCCGCGCGGAGCAGGCAGGTCGGGCCCCTGCAGGGGAAGCAGCAGCAGAGCGAACAACAGCAAGGTCGTCACACATACAACGTACGTCACCCCGCGCGAAAAGTGTCATTCCGTGACAGGGCCGCGGCACCCGGCAGCATTCCGCCCGCCGCGGCGCGCCAATAGCTTGGACCACACGTGCATTCCCTGCTCCGACTTCCCTGGGCCGCCCTCGGCGCGGTGGCCGACACCGCCGTGGCGCTGCTCCCGCCGGGACCGGCGAAGTGGCAGCGTACGATCACCGCTCGGCGCGACGAGGCGGCCCATTGGCACGCCCAGGGCGCGCACCGCGACGTCGCGCGTCCGTTGGCGTGGTTCCACGCGCCCTCCGTGGGGGAGGGGCTGCAAGCGCTCCCCGTGGTCCAGCGCTTGCGGCAGCGCGGCGATCCCCCACAGATCGCGACGACCTGGTTCTCACCCAGCGCCGAGCCCTTCGCGGCGCGATTCCAGGCCGATCTCTCGGGCTACCTCCCCTTCGACTCCGGCCGCGGCGCGCGCCGGGTCCTGGACGCCATCCGGCCCTCCGCGCTTATCTACGCCAAGCTCGACGTGTGGCCCACCCTCACTGCGGAGGCCGCGGCCCGTGGGGTGCCTCTGGGGATGATCGCCGCCACGCTGCGGGCCGGCTCGGGGCGACGCGGCCGCCTCGCGCGGGCGCTGCTGGCCGACGCATACGCGGCGCTGGACCTCGTCGGCGCGATCTCAGCGGACGACGCCGAGCGCTTGCTGTCGGTCGGCGTGCGGCGGGAGGCGCTGCGGGTGACGGGGGACTCCCGCTACGATCAAGTCTGGGAGCGGGCGCAGCGACCGCCGACTGACCAGCCGTGGCGGGCGCAGCTCGCCGATGGCCGTCCGACGCTCGTGGCCGGCTCCACTTGGCCCGCCGACGAGGCGGTGCTCCTGCCTGCGTGGGAGCAGCTGCGCCTTCGCGTGCCCTCCGCCCGGCTCGTGCTCGCGCCGCACGAGCCCACCGCCGCACATCTCGCCCCGCTCCGGGCCTGGGCCGGCACGGCCGGGCTACGGCTCGTCACACTCGACGCGCCGGACGTCGCGACGGCCGATATCGTCCTCATCGACCGTGTGGGTGTCCTGGGCGACTGCTATGGCGTGGCGACCGCTGCCTTCGTCGGGGGTGGCTTCCATGCGGCGGGACTGCATTCCGTGCTCGAGCCGGCCGCGTTCGGGGTGCCCGTGCTCTTCGGCCCGCAGCACGTGGGCAATCGCGATGCCGAGCGACTCCTCGCGGGCGGCGGTGGGCGCGGCGTGCACGATGCCCTCAGCATCGCCCGGTGCCTCGAGGCGTGGCTGGGCGATGCCCGAGCGGCGCGCGACAACGGCGAGGCCGCACGCCGCGTTGTGCAGGGAGAGCGCGGCGCGGCCGACCGCGCGGTCGCACTGGTGCTGGAGTTGTTGGCGGCGGGACGGTAGGCCGAGGTCACCGCGTCCCCGCCGTGCTGAGCTGATCGCGCCAACGGTCCGCCCACACGATGCTTGCGAACCACGGCCATCTGTCCCTTCTTTAGTACATATGCGCCCCGCAGTCCTTTGCTCCCTGCTGCTGGCCCTCGGCACCCTCGACGCCGCGTCGCTCGATGCGCAGCGCCGCCAGGAGCGTGCGCGGGCCGACTCGTTGGTGTCCATCGCGCTGGAGTCCGCGCAATCCGGCGACACCACCGCCGCGCTCGCCTTGCTCGACTCGGCGCGCAAGGCCGATGAGCGCTTCGCCCCGGCGCACTATCACCGCGGGCTGTTGCTCGCGCGGACGTCGGAGATGGGCTTCGGCGATCTGATCAAGCGCCAGCTCGCCGTGAATGCCCTGTCGCGGGCGATCGAGCTCGACGGCGAGAACCCCTGGGCCTTGCTCGAGCTGGGACGGCTGCGGCTCAAGATGCCGTTCATGCGGATCGCCGCGGAGCAGTTGTTCGAGCGCGCGCTCAAGGTCGCGAGTCAGATGGACGACCCCAAGGCGTTGGCGACGATCCACTTCGAGATCGGGCAGATCTACGACCGTCGGTTCCGGTCGCAGCTGAATCGCTATGGATTCATCGGCGATGTGTCCTCGTTCGACACCTACGAGGCACAGTACGACCGCACCTACGTCGAGAATTTCCTCGCCATGAGTGCGCGGCCCATCGAGAATTCGGGCGAGATCGACTTCGTGAAGGCCGAGACCTCGTACCGCGATGCCTTGGCGGCCGAGCCCGGCAACGAGGGGGCATTGGCCGCCTTGGCCATCCTGCTCTACGAGAAGCAGCGCTTCGAGGAGATGGCCGACATCGCGCGGCTCGGCAGCGCCGCCGCGCCGGGCGCGGCCCGCGTGCGCTTCGCTCTGGGCCTTGCCGAACTGCGCATCGGCGACCGCGAACGTGCCGCTACAACGCTCGAACAGGCGTACCAGTTGCTCACGGAACGCGAGCGTAGCCAGATCGCCAGTATCGCGCCGATCCTCAAGCAGGCCGATGCCCGCGCTTTCGAGGCGCTCCCGCTCGACGCGCGGCTCGCCCGCGAACGCGCCTATTGGGACCTCGCCGATCCACTGCTGCTGACGGGCGTCAACGAGGCGCGTCTGGCCTTCCTCGGTCGGGTGGCCTACGCCGACCTCATGTTCTCGACGCCAGACCTCGGCATCCGCGGTGCCCTGACCGATCGGGGCACCATCGTCCTGCGCTACGGCGAACCGCCCATCGCGGCCACCTTCGCGCCCGACATCGCCGTCACCGACATGGGCGAGTCGCTGGCCAAGGTCACAACGGTCTGGCTGTATCCTGAGTCCAAGCTCCGCTTCGTGTTCATCGGTCCACCTGCCTTCAGCACCGCGTGGTTCGCCGCCGATTTCCGCGACTACACCGTGCAGCGCCGCTCGGAGCAGCCGGTGCGCTTCGATGCCCTTCCGGGCGGGCTCACAGTGGACACCGTGCCCTTCCAGCTCGCGCGATTCCGCGGGAGTCGTCCGCTCACCTCGCGCGTCGAGGTCTATGCGGACTATCCCACGCACACCCTGGCCACCGGCGCCGAGCTCGATCGCGTGCCCGTGGAGACGGCCCTGTTGATCCTTGACGGCGCCCGCCGCCGAGTGGTCGATGCACGCGACACCGTGATCGTGCGCACTGGCGCGACCAAGCCGCGACCCACCGGGTATGAGCGTGAGTTCCAACCGGGTGAGTATGGCTTCCGCCTCGAAGCCCTCGAGTCACAGGCCAACCGGGGCGCACGCGCGCTGGGGGTGTTGTCGGTCTTCAGCTACCCGTCGGAGCGCTTCTCGATGTCCGACGTGCTCCTCGGGCGCAACGTGCGTGCGCTGACCAGCACACCGCGCAGCCGCGACGACGTGGCCATCGAAGTGCTCGCCGACGTCACGCTCGACCCCGGCGAACCCGTCGGCCTCTACTGGGAGTCCTACGGGGCGACTCCATCGGCCGACGGCACGTACCGGCTGCAGGTCGAGGTCTCGCTGACCATCGTTGAGTTGAATCGGGCGAACACCTTCCAGGCCAAGTTCTTCGGCGGCATGGCCGACGCACTGCGGGTGAGCGCCGAGGGCAAGGACGCCGTCTCGGTCCGGTACCCCGTCTCGGCCCCCGTGCTACGCGGTGGCGATGACCGTCTGGCCCACCAGCTCTCCGTGGATCTCTCATCGGCGCCGCCGGCTGAATACCGGCTCGAGATCACGATGACCGACCTGGAATCTGGTCGCGTCGACAAGACCACTCGTACCATGTACATCCGGAGACCCTAGATGGACGTGCACCGCAGAATCCTCCTCGTGGCCGCTGGAGTGGCCACCATCGCCGGACCGACCGTGCTGGAAGCGCAGTTCCTCAAGAAGGACGCGTATGGCCGGGTCCCGCGCCGCCATGTGTATCCCTTTTTGGGGATGCTCGTGACGGGCGCCGCCTCCAGTCTCATCCTTTCAACAGAGCAGCGCAGTCTGAAGGGCACCTGCTCGAGTGCGACCTGCATCGGCCTCGCCTCGCTGGGCGCGGGGGCCTTCGTCGGCCTGCTGATCGGCCGGGAGAAGGATGCGCTGCACGACCTGCGGTATCGTGGCGGTCGCCCGCTGAATGCCCCAACGCGATCGCTCGCACTGTCCGGCGAACCCATCGCGCTCACGGCCGATCAGTCGCTGATCGCCACGGCGGGGCTGGGCGGCGTCCACGTCGTCGAGGCGTCGATAGATCGCTTCGCGGTATTGGGCGTGAAGGCCCCCGGTCTGCGAGGCATCAACGACGTCGCGCTGTCCGCACGCGAGGCGCAGATCGGGATCGTCGGCGGCGGTGGGTTCTACCGCTTCCCGATCGGTGATGGGCAGGGGGTCCAGTTGCGCGCTGGTGGCACGGCGACCGCGGTCGCTGTGTGGGGGGATCACTATCTGATCGCCACGGGGGCTCGGCTCGAACGGGTACCGCGGGCGGCCGAGGATCCCGCCCCGTCGTGGCCGGGCATCGACATCGGCGACACCGTGCGCGCGATCAAGGTCGATGATCGCGGGGTGGCCTGGGCACTCACGGGGCGTGCGATCTTCGCGCTGGAGCGTCAGGGCGACTCGTTGCGGACCCTCAGCGAGACCACGCTGCCGTTCGGTGGCCGGCGCTTTGCTATGGCCGGGAACAAGATGGCGGTGGCGCTCGGGGACTCGGGCGTCGTCATGCTCGACATCAGCGATGCCGCGGCGGTTCGGCAGACGGAGCGCTGGTCCGGAGCGCGCTTCGCCTACGATGTCGCGCTCACCGCCGACCGTCTGTTCGTGGCCTCCGGGATTGACGGGGTGACCGTGCTCGGGACCGAAGGCAGTGAGCTGGTGCCGGTCGGACTGGCCCGCGAACTCGGCTTCGTGGTGAACGTGGTGGTGCAGGGCGATGACCTCATCGTGGTCGATCGCTCCGGCACGGCGGTGCTTCGCAAGGTGAGTACCGCGATCGGGCGCTGATCGACTGATGAACGAAGGGCCCGGGAGCGATCTGCTCCCGGGCCCTTCGCATTCACTGCAGTGGTCGGTCCCCGTCCAGCGGGTCGACCGTGGTGACTATTGCCGCTCGCCGTTCCAAATGCGCGTCGGCACTGGTGCAAACGCGATTCGGTTCGGGCTCATGCGGCCCTCGAAGCCTCCCTTCGCCTGGAGCGTCACCCAGACCTCGAAGTACTCCTTGTACGGCGTCGTCGCCGGCAACTTTGCGATCGTGTCCGCGTCGATTCGGTACTGACCGGCGCGGATCTGGTACGGAGTGTCGAACACGTTGGCCGGGTCGGTGATCGAAACGTCCGCGTTGCGCTGCGAGAGGTGGCGATTCGGCCACGGCGAACGCTGCTCACCAAGATACACGGTGTCGGGCACGATGTTGCCCAGCGGACGCTTGAAGACATAGGCCGCGTAGTAGTACCCCTTCGGCGGACGCGACATCAGGGAGTCGGTGACCATGAGCACCGGCCCGCGGAACCCACCACGGCCGCGGATCTGCGTGACGAAGCGGTACTGATCCGCCGTGGTCACGCCGTAGTTGCCGAAGATCAGCGCGGGACTACGCGCCGTGCCCGAGATCGCGGCATCGCCGCGGCGGGCGAACAGCGGGCGAACATCGCCTGGCGTCGTGGCACCCGCGTCCGTCTCGATGGACACGATCACGTGCTGCATCGCGTCGCCCGCCGCCAGACCAGAGGCCGCGCGAGTGGTACGGAACGCCAACGACTGATTCGGCCCACCGTTCTTGAACGACGAGACCGTGCCGTGCGAGATCGTCACCAAGTTCTGGATCGGATTGCCGTCATTGTCGAACGTGGTGTCGGCCCGGGTCGCAGTCAGCGTTCCGGTGGCACGCTTGAACGTGCCGCCCAGCGAGTCGCCGATCCACACCACGTACGATCCGGTGTTGAGCGAGTCGAGGCCGAGCATCGTGACCTGCAACGAGTCGACGGCCGTGCCGGAGACACCGAATCGCGCCGTGCCACGGGGCAAGGTCGTGCCACTCTGGACCAGCTGGAACCCATAGGCATCCGGGAAGTCCGGCGAGTTCAGATCGGCGCGCTCCTCGTCACACGCTCCGAGTGCGAAAGTGCCAACGAGGGCACCCAGCAGAAGGCGGCGGTTCATCGGCCACCTCCGAGGAACGAGGGCACATACGAGAAGCCGATGCTCATGGAGTAATTGGTCACGGAGCTCTTGCTCGCCGGGGCCGCCGGGAAGTCCTCGGCCCACAGGGTGTTCTCGGCGCGTGCGGTAGGCGTGTTGATGCCTTCACGCGGATCAAGGGCGGTGCGATCGTAGTCGTTCAGGATGAATGCGCGGAAGTCCAGCGCGATACCCGCGCGCTCACTGAACTGGTACAGCGCGCCGACGCCGGCATTGAACGAGACGCCGACCTGGCGCTTGTCGCGGCGCATGACGATGGGGTCGAGCAGCTGCACGTAGCCACCGACGCCAGCGACCGCGTAGGGGCGGATCAGCCGGTCACCCGGGAGTGAGATCCGCGCCCCAAAGGTCGCATCGAGCAACGTCTGTGGCTGCGTGGCGCGGTAGAAGCTGGTCGTGTCACCCACGCCGACGACGCCGTAGGTGATCGTGGAGATGAAGTGATCCCCAGTGGTCTGACCACGGCCGATCGACAAGGTCGGGCCGAGTTCGAGCCAGCTGTTGACAGGGTACATCGCATCAAGCCCGACGAACAATGTGTTGTCGAGCGAGGCGGCTTTGTCGAAGCTCTGTGAGCCGAGGCGCACGAGCACCGAGAGGTCTTGCGCTCCGGCACTCCCTGCCGCCCCCGCCGCGAAGACCGCGGCGAGAGCGAGGGACCGAGCGCGCGTGATCCAGTGTGCGTTCATCGGCCAATTTCGAGTGAGAAGACCTGGATGTCGCGCAGGTCACCCAGCGCGGTGTAGGAGTAGTCGAACCGCAACGCCCGGCCTGCGACGGGGAGACGCACGCCGAAGCCACCGGCCATGCCGAACCCGAATCCGTCGTCGCCAGGCGCTCCCCGCTCGTCGTTGTAGAAGCGCTTACCGCCGCGGAGGAACAGCGTGTTCTTCCACGCGTACTCCACGCCGAGCGAGGTCTGCACGGCCAAATCCACGGCGTCGTTCACCGACAGCTCCGTGTAGACCTTGTGGTCGCCGTTCCCGCGGCCCAGCAGCGACTCGGCGGACCCGTAGAGATCGTTGCCGATCGCGAACTGGAACGCCGTGGGCAGTTCGACCTCGCGCGTGTAGAGCACGAAACGGGTGGCCGACCGGGCCACATCGTTCGTGTTCACGCCGCGCTCCAGCAGCGACCCGCGATACCGCGAGCCGTTGCCGATGTTCGAGAGCGTGCCGCTGAGGATCAGCCCGTAGAGACCCGTGCGGAACTGGGTGCCGATGTCGGCCGCCACGAAGTTGATGCGCGAACCCGTGACGCCCTCCGAGATGTACTTGATCTGTGCACCCACATCGAGACGGTCGGTGAGCCGGGCGGCGTAGCCACCGGTCACGGCCATGGACGACCACTCGAAGAACTGCCCTCGCTGCACGGTGCCGAAGGGCGCGCCTTCGTCGGTGAGCGGGATGTCGCCCGAGTTGAGCGAATTGACCGAGACACCGACCGCGCCGCCGATCAGCGGGATCGAGAAGGCGAGGTAGTTCTGCGACAAGCCGAGATCGCCGTACAGATTCTGGCGGCCTGCGGCCAACTCGAACGACTCGGTGAGGGCGGCGCCGGCCGGGTTCCAGTACCAGGCGGTCGGGCCAGAGACCGAGGTCCCGACGGCGCCCGCCATGGCATTGGCCCGGGCCGTGAGCCCGATGTGCAAGAAGTTCGCACCACGCGTACCCTGCCGGGTCGGTGGCTCGTCAGCCGCCGGCTGGAGCCCGCCTGGGCCCTGCGCACCGGCGACCGACGCCAGGAGCGCGCCGCAAACTGCGGCGCGTCCGGCGATGGAACGGATCGAAGTCATCGTGTGAGTTCCCCTTAGCGGATGATGACGAACTTGCCGCGAGCGACCTTGCCATTGGCATTGTCACCCTTGGCCGTCAGGACGTACAGGTACAGGCCCGGGCCGAAGTCCAGCCCTTCCTTGGTCCGCAGGATGAACGGCAGGTCGCCGGTGGGCGTCCCGCTGCCCTGAGCGAGCAGGTCATTCTGCGTCCACGAAAGCTGCTGCATGAGCTGACCCGAGACCGAGTACACCCGCAGGAGCCCTTCCTTTGGCACATTCACGAACAGCACACGCGGGTCGAGCACGTTCCGGTTCGTGGCGATGCGGTCGAAGCTGCTGACCACCACGTACGGGTTCGGCACGACATAGATGCGCTCCATATCGACATTCGACAGCGGCACCGAGCTGGGCTGGATCGCGTTGGCGACCAACTGCATCTCGTCGTTCTGGTCGAAGGTCTCGTTGAGGCGCCACAGCTGGTTCCAGCCCGCCTGCAGCGGGAAGTAGCCCGTCGCGCCCAACGTGCCGAGCGCCAGGGGGTTGCAGGTCGTCC
Organism: uncultured Gemmatimonadaceae bacterium; assembly: GCA_964503275.1. GTDB lineage: Bacteria > Gemmatimonadota > Gemmatimonadetes > Gemmatimonadales > Gemmatimonadaceae > DASRAP01. The sequence goes on from CAZCZO010000017.1 coordinate 48,119, forward strand.
GGGTGGGGTTCCCCGCACCGGCACAGGCCAGAATGACCCGCTGCGTCAACGTGGGCTTGCGGACCTGGATCGGCAGGCGCTGCAGGCGACCGTTGACGGTCGTGTCCTTGACGACGACCACACGGTTCGTGCCGTCGAAGATCACCGAGTCCTGCAACATGTTCTCGACGAAATACAGCGTGTCCCCCGGCATCCACATATCGGCCGGGATCCTGACCCGCATCGTGTCGCCAGCGGTGCCGAACAAGAGGGAGTTGCGGAACGCCGAGTCGGCCGCGTTGCCCGGCGCATTGCGAGCGAACATGTACGCCGTCGCCGGGTTGTTCTCACGATCGAAGAGACGGAACGGCAACTTCGCGGGCACCAGCACCCGCGTCGCCGAAGGCCAGCCGGCGAGCGATCGGACGGACTCGTCGGTCGAGGCGGTCTGTGCCGTCGGCCGTGCGGCGATCGAGGCGTCGAACTCCGCCTGCAGCTGCGCAGGCGTCGTCAGCCGGAATGGCACCCGTGGACCAAAGGTCTCACCGGCCCACTCCGCCCGGTACTGACCACCCGGGATGAAGCCACCCGGCTGGTAGATGATCGACACATCGTTGCTGTACGTGACACCGAACGTCTGCGAGACCCCAGCATCGGCCGTATCGGCCGGCGACCGGAGCAGCGGGCGCGAACGCGCCGAACCGGCAAGCGTCGCCGTTCGCGGATGGTTCGTGTTCGCCAGCGTCAGGGTGAAGCCAGGGAACTCCGCCGCCCCTTCGAAGCGGTTCGTGTTCATGATGAACGAGTCCTGGCGGAACGACGAGATGTAGCCGGTGGTCTGGCTCACCGTGCCGTTGGTCGAGAAGGCGATGTACACCGGGGCCGTCCCGCCTGTGGCCTGTGCCACGACGTAGCCGGCACGGGCGATGGTATCCACATAGGTCTCGATCCCGTTCACCGTGCTCCGGGGGGTGGTCCGGAACTGCAGCGGGAGCTGCGTCGCGTTGGGCTGTGCGACGAACGAGCCATTGGTGATGCCGGCGTTCGAGCGGAACGTATCCGCGGCCGCGACGAAGTTCAGCGTGGGCGTCGCACCGGGTTGCGTCACCGCCCTCGTGTAGATGGATTGACGGATGACCTCAGTGGTCTGCGCCCCCGTCGCTTGGTTCACGGTGCGTGTGATGATCCAGTTATTGCCGAATCGCACGCGGTAGGTGCCGTTGATGTTCGGATCGCGGACCGCGAAGGTCACCGGGGTCCGCGTCGGCGCCAGCGAGCGCGTCTGCGTCCGGATGGTATCGAGGGTCGCGAACTTCGTTCCGGCCGGGACCGAGACCGGGACATACACCAGCGCCGTCGTGTTCCCCGACGCCACGAGCGGACTGATGATCGTGTCCACGTCCACCTGGAACACTTCACGCAACGTCACGACCGAGTCCATCCCGTTCGCCTTCGGGATGCCGAGGCGCACCGGGATGTCGAGCAGGCCGCGCGTCTTGGACACGAAGGAGTACAGGAACGTCCGACCACCCTGCACCACGTCCGTAAAGATGTAGCCGCTCAGCTCACCCGTGACCGAGTCCGCCGGGAAGCGGGACCGATAGCGCCAGCCGATCCCACCGACCGGGTTGCCGGCTTCATCACGCGTGGTCGACGCGGCGACCGCCGACGTGCAGTCCGCGAGGTGCGTCCAGCTCACGCCGTTGTCGCAGCTCTTGAAGACCAGGATCTCCGCCGTGTTCTGATTGACACGCCCACGCACCACGTTCACGATGCCCGGGTTGTTCGCACGCACCGTGGCGCCTTCGGCGCTCTCGAGGCGCGTCAAGATCCCCTGCAGGTACGGATCCGGACGGACCGGCGGCATCTTCATCTGGATGCGCACCTCGGCCGTCTGCACATTGCTCGCCGAGTCGCGGAAGAAGGCCGAGTTGACCGTGATGTTCTCCGGGCGGATCTGCGGCACCGGCGCCGCCGTCGCACCCGAGTAGTTCGCGAAGTAGGTCTTGGTGATGTTCTCCCACTGCTGCTTCGCCGCCAGCGTGTCCGCCAACGAGGGCGTCCGCACGGCACCGATGTAGAAGATCGCCTCGGTCGTGTCACCAGCCTTCAACGCGAACGGACCGAAGCCGAGGAAGTTGCCCAGATTGCCGATGATCTCCGCCGAGTAACCGCCGGCGATCGTGTCGGCCCACGGCTGCGCACAGCCCTGGACGCCACAGTCGGGCACCTTGATGGTGTCCTGGATCCCATCGTTGTTGAAGTCCCAGCTGCCATAACCCTCGGTGTCGCCCGGCACGAAGCGGTTGAACCGGAGGTTCCCCGGTGCCGTCGTCCCGTCGGTGCCTTCATACAGGAACCACGTCCACAGCTGCGTGGCATTGAACTCAGAGACCTGCCGGCCATCCAACCACGCCTCTTCGTCGCCGGCCATCCAGCCGTACGTCGCACGGTCCGACCGGCGCCACGCAGCCGCCTGGGCAGCGTTGAAGCCACCACGACGCCACTGATTGAACGTGATGGTGTCGTCGGCGAACGGGCTGTTCGGCGCATAGAACGGCGACGATGGATCGGACAGCTGCTTGTTGCGCAGGTCGCCCAGTGGCGACTTGAGGATCATGATGAAGCGGTGCGACGCTGCACGGGGCGTGTCGCAGGCGCCGTTCGCCGGCACACCTCGGCGAGGATACGTCGTGGTGCAGGCGTTCGACCAACCGCCACCGGTGATCGTATGCACACCCCACTTGATGATGTTGTGCCCACCAGGCGCCTGCGACGGGAAGAACGGCCCCGGATCGAGGCCCATGACGATGTCGTCGTAATCGATGCCCGTGCCGTAGATCTTCGCCGACTCGTTGATGATCAGCCAGCGCACGAAGGCACCGTTGCGCAGCGACGGCGAGTCGAACTTCCACGCGTCGTAGCGGATGGTGAGACCGACCGGGAAGCCGCGCTCCGCTGGCGGACCGGAGCCCTTCCGCGTCACGCCGCCGTAGCGGGCCAGGACCTCACGCGGGAAGTCAGAGAAGGCGCCGTAGGTCGAATTGTTCCCGAGGAACGGGAACGTCGTGTACTGATCGCGGGGGATCTGGTAGTCGCGCCACTGGAACGCGTTGGGATTCGCGTCGAAGCGCGCCTTCCACACGTCATCCGGCACGCGGCGGATACCATCGTACACGCCACCGGCCCATGAGACCTGACAACCCAGCGCGGCCGTCAACGTGAAGTTGTTCGGCAGGCCGTGACCGGCGAAGCCGGAGTGGTCGCGGCAACCTTCGCCCGTGGCCGAGGTCACCCCGGCGAACAGGCGGCCGAACTGACCGTCCGCCGCGTTGATGCGGATGACGACCGGTGCGACCGAGCTGATGCGCCACGGCGTGCCGTAGCCCACCGGCGCCTGCATGGTGGCGACCGCTGGGTGGACGTCGCGGATCTTGCGGTACGACGTGATGCCGACACCCCAGGCGGGCGTCACGTTGAAGTACGTGCCACCACCGTCGAAGACGCCGCAGTTCGTGTTGAAGATGTCACCGGACGTACCGGCGAACGGGCACAGACCGCCGGCATTAATCGCCGGGTACTGGTACGTGCCGCTCAAGCGCAGCGAGTGGCCCGCGAGGTCCTCTTCGGCGAAGAGGTTGAACCCTCGGGGGCGGCTCGGCAGCTGCTCGTACTGGCCGGTGCCCTCGTCCAAGATCTTGTCTACCAGCGGAACGGTCGCCTGCTGCGCGGCTGCTGGTGCGCTCACAAGGAGCGCACCAGCAGCCGCCACGGCCAGCGACAGCAGTCCCACGCGGGCGGCGCCGGAGCGCCGGACCCAGAAGGAGTTGAGATGCATCATTCGTCGGTCAGAAGTTGATCGTCAAGCCAGTGAAGAAGCGGCGCGTCTGGCTGCGCAGCTCCGGCTGGTCGAGGGTGGTCGAGGACGGGTTATTGACCGCGTTGCCCTCGCGACGCTGGCTGAACTCACGCACACCCGTGTTGCAATTGCCGGTGTTCGGGAACACCTGGGTGCAGTTCGTGATATCGAACACGTTCGTGATGCGGACGAACGCGCTGTAGCGCGCGTTGCCGATCGTCAGGTCCTTGTTGATGCTCAGGTTCGCCGACTGCGTCGACGGACCACGACCCGTGTTCACGTCCGACGCGGCGATCGAGTTCACGATACCGCCGATCACGAAGTTGCGGATCGGGGTGTACGGCGAGCCCTGCCGGATCGAGTACGTGAGCGAGAAGCGCGTGTTCTGCAGCGCGCTGCCACCACGGAACTTCGGATAGTCGTTCCGGCCGAAGGCGACGATCAGCGAGGCGTTCGCCGTGTGACCGGCCGAGGCCCCCGAGATCAGCTCGCGGAACGTGGTGCCCTGTGCCACTTCGCCGGCCTCGATCGCCTCGAACGCACGGTCGGGCGGCGGCGAGTTCTCCGTCGCGCGCATCCAGCCGTAGTTCAGGTCGTACTGCCAACGATTCGTCAGGCGCTTGCGGAACTGCACCTCAAGACCGCGCGCCGTGAGGAAGTCCTGGTTCACCGCGATGCGGTACTGCGGCAGCGAGATGCCGTTGTACGTCGAGCCGATGTCCTGGATCGCGTTGTTCGTGCGGATACCCGTCAAGCCCGACTCGTCGCGGTTATAGACCTGGACGTTGATCGCGTAGTTGCCGATCTCGGCGCCATAGCCCAGCTCGTACGACGTGGACTGCTCGAGCAACAGGTTCGGGTTGCCGATGAAGTCCGGGTTGTTGAAGATGAGCGGCGGGTGGCACTCGGTCGTGCCCGGCTTCACCGCGGCCGCGGCGCAGAAGCCGTCCGCACCACCGGCGACCGTGCCGACACCCGAGTTGCGGTACACGTCATGGTACGACGGGTTCTTGACGTAACGCCCCGCGTTGAAGAAGAGCTGGGAGGTCTCGGTCAGCGGGAAGGCCAAGCCGATACGCGGCTGGAAGGCCGTGCGCGCCTTGGCTTCGCGGAAGTCGTCCTGCTGTGCGAACTTCGTCGCCGAGTCGAGCAGGAACGGCTTGTTCTCGGCGTTCGGCGTCGAGGACAAGCAGGCCAGCGCACCCGTCAGGGTCTGGCCCTGATCGTTCACGAAGGTGTAGGGCGTGGTCGCGCCGAGCCCGGGGGCGTTGCCGTCGCAGACCTCACGCGCCGTCGTGCCATTCGTCGAGTTGAGCGGGTCCGTGAAGCCCCGGCCCTTCGCGAGACCGTAGTCGTAACGCAGACCCAAGCGGATCGTGAGGAAGTCGTACTCGATACGATCCTGCAGGTAGGTCGAGATCTCGATGGGCTTGGCCTTGTACGCCTGATTGACGAAGGCGGCCGCACCGGAGTTGCCGTCGATCCCGCGGGCCTCAGCGTACGTGATGTCGTTCAGGACGTACGAGGCCCCGACCTGCAGCTGATGGTGGTCGGTGACCTGGGACGTGAGGTCCGCGCGGACCGTCGTCAGCGTGTAGTTCTCGCCACCGTAGAACAGGTCCGTGCCGTAGTACTGATAGCCCTGGGCGATGCCCGAGAACGGCGCCTTGAAGTTCTCGGTGAAGTTCGCCTCCCAGAAGCGATTCCCGATGCAGACACCCTGCCAGATGGAGCAGGTGTTGCGGCCGTACTCCTGACGGCCGACGCGCATCGCGAAGTTGGTCTTGTCGCCGAACTGCTGGACCCAGCTCGCCGCGAGCAGGTCCCCCTGCGAACGGACGTTCGACTGGATCATGTTCGCATAGTTGCGCGAGCCCTGCGTCCCCAGCGAGTCCATGAGGTTGTCGACCAGCGACCACGGATCGCCCTGCACCGCGAACTGGTAGCGGCGGTCGTAGGACTGGTTCGAGCGCGTCTCGTTCGTGTAGGAGAGCGACAGCTTGGTGGTGCTGCTCGCCAGCCAGGTCAGCTTGCTGACCAACTGCTGATTCGAGGAACCACCGAAGCCCTGCCAGCCCGCCGTGAGATCCTGGGTCAGAGGCGCACCCACGCGCGGCGTCTCGGCCACCGACGGCGCGTTGAACTGCGTGAAGTCGTCGTCGTACTGGAGCACGGTCGCGGTGCGCTGCTGCACCTGCCCGGAGAGCGAGTAGCGCAGCTTGTTGCCCGTGCCCGGCACCGGGCCCGAGATGTAGCCGCGGAACAGCTGCTCACCCTGCAAGCGATCGGGCTCGGAGCCCAGCGCGCCCGGGATGGACGTCGTCTGGTAGTCCAACGCCCCCTGGAAGCGTTCGCCGCCTTCGCGGACGGCGTTGTTGATCACGCCGGCCAGACCGTTGCCGTACTGCGGCTCCATGTAGCCGCGCGTGAAGTCGACCTGCGCGACCGCGAGGGCGTTCAGGTTGATCGCCGTCGAGCCGAACAGCGGGTTGATCACGGGGATCCCGTCGACCAGCGAGACCGTCGAGCCACCGCGGCCGCCGCGCACGCGCACCGGCGCCACCGTGCTGCGGCGCTCTTCCGCGACCGACAACAAGTAGGTGTTCGCGGGCACTTCCTGGAAGCCCTGCTGCAGCGCGAGCACTTCGTTGATGCTCGTCACCGGCAACGCGGCGATCGTCTCGGCCGTGATGGTCGTGGACGAGCCCACCGTGCCCTTCTCCACCAGCGGCACCGGCGGCGCCGTCGTCACGACCGCCTGGAGCTGCGCGGACGAGGACAGCTCGAAATTCCAATCGCGACGGATGTCGATACGGATCGCGATGTCCTTCACCTCGGACGTCCCGTAGCCGATGCGGCGGGCGATGACGTTGTACGAGCCCGGCGGGATGCCGAGGATCGTGTACCGCCCGTTGGCGGTAGTGAGGGCTCCCAACTGGGTCCCTTGGATCAAGACCGTGGCTCCCTCGATGGGCTGGCCCGTCTCCTTGTCGGTGACGATGCCGGTCAGTGATCCTGTCTGCGCCTCAACGAGGCGGGGCGCTCCAAGGGCCGCAAGTGCGACCAGCAAGGTGAGCGCGAATTGACGCCAACTCCGCATGGGTCCGATTCCCTCCGCAGGGGTGTTCGCTTCCGGACCGACGCCGCCTGATCGTCCCACCGAGGTGTGAGAACCGACGGTCAGCGTCGAACATGGGATACAGGTGACCTGAACCATGACTCCCCGAACGCGCGTCGCGCGATCGGTCGAACCGGTCCGGCCACCGCGGATGGCTGTCGCCACCCGTAGGTGCTTGAAGTGCTCCAAGGTCGTGCTCCGTCACCATCGTGTCAAGAAGGAATTTCAAAAGCCCATTCCCCCTTGCGTTGCCTGTACTCGCATGGTCTCGGTCGCGTCACATTACAAAACAATTAAGGCCGCCCCCGAATCGTCGGGGACGGCCTTTTCTATATGTATAAGACGATCTATCGATCGACGAACATCGGAATTACCGAAGCGACGGCGGGCTCCAGATCAGCCCGATCCCCACCGCGTCCTGTCGCCCCTGAAAGTCCGAGCCGCCCAGCATCGCGGCCGCCCGGACCGCAATGGCGCGCGTGAACCGCACGTCCACCCCCAGATCCACATCCACCCCGATGTCCGTGTCCCGCCGACCGTTGCGGCCACACTCGTTACACGTGTCCAGCGAGATCCGCGGGTGCGCGAACGGCATCACGCTGATGCCACCCTCAAGGTCGAAGCGATGCCCCACCGACAGCCCCGCAGGGATGCGGAGCAGCGATTGACCACCGCCGAACGAGCCCCCCAGCCCCGCCGTGAACTGGATCGCCAGCGGCACGTCATTCGACCCCTGATGCAACTGATAACCCCAGCTGCCACCCAGGATCAGTCGCGACGACGCGCCGCGACCCTCAGGATCGGCGATCCCCGCATCCAGACGGAACTCCGAGCCGCGCGAGAGCCCCTCGCGCCACTGCACCAGGAGCGACGTGCCCGAGCGCCCGCCGTCGGCCACCGCGAAATTGAACTCCCGGTCGGCGATCTGCGGCGGCTGGAAGGCCGGATAGCTATAGAATTGCGCGGAAGCGGGGACCGCGCACAGGAGCACCGCGGACGCGGCGAGCAACAGGCGATTCTGCATGGGACTCAGCTGGGGCGAGCGGAGAGAAGTGGACCCGCTGGCAATACCCCGCTGCGTACGGAACGATCCCGCGCCGAGATTCAGGCGCGCCGGGCATGCCGACGCGCCTGCGCAGCCCCTACCCCGCCGACTCCGTCACCACCCGCACCACATCGTCGGCCACCTGCAAGAACCCGCCCTTCACCGCCACGCGCACGTCCGTGCCGATGCGCAGCGTCCCCTCACCCAGCAGCGTCAACAGCGGCGCGTGCCCGGGCAGGATCCCCAGCTCGCCATCGTGCCCGGGGGCGACCACCGACTGGGCCGTCCCTTCGAACACCGTCTTCTCCGGCGACACCACCGCGACCGTCAGCATACTCACGACTTCGCCAACTCGGCTGCGTTCACCTCGACATCCTCGACCGTGCCGGCCATGAAGAAGGCCTGCTCGGGCAGGTGGTCGAACTCACCCGCGCAGATCCGCTCGAACGACTCGATCGTGTCCGACAGCTTCACGAACTTGCCCGGGCGGCCCGTGAACTGCTCGGCCACGTGGAAGGGCTGCGACATGAAGCGCTGCAGACGACGCGCACGACCGACGATCTTCTTGTCGTCCTCGCTCAGCTCGTCCATGCCCAGGATGGCGATGATGTCCTGCAGCTCCTTGTAGCGCTGCAGGATGCGCTGCGTCTGCGAGGCCGCGTTGTAGTGGCGGTCGCCGATGTACTGCGGGTCCAGGATGCGCGACGTCGAGTCGAGCGGATCGACGGCGGGATAGATGCCGAGCTCCGAGATCTTGCGCGAGAGCACGACCGTGGCGTCCAAGTGCGCGAAGGCCGTGGCCGGCGCCGGGTCCGTGAGGTCGTCGGCCGGCACGTAGATGGCCTGCACCGAGGTGATCGACCCGTTGCGCGTCGAGGTGATGCGCTCCTGCAGTTCGCCCATCTCCGTCGCGAGGGTCGGCTGATAGCCGACGGCGCTGGGCATACGACCCAGCAGGGCCGACACTTCCGAACCGGCCTGCGTGAAGCGGAAGATGTTATCGATGAACACCAGCACGTCCGTCTGCTCGACATCGCGGAAGTACTCCGCGACCGTCAGCCCGGCGAGGCCGACGCGGAGGCGCGCGCCCGGCGGCTCATTCATCTGCCCGTAGATCAGCGCCACCGAGTCCAGGATGTTCGCCTCCTGGAACTCGAGGTAGAGGTCATTGCCCTCGCGCGTGCGCTCGCCCACGCCGCAGAACACCGACTTCCCGCCGTGCCCCTTGGCGACGTTGTTGATGAGCTCCTGGATGACGACCGTCTTGCCCACGCCGGCGCCGCCGAAGAGACCGATCTTGCCACCCTTCACGAACGGGGCGATGAGGTCGATGACCTTGATGCCCGTCTCGAAGATCTGCGTCTTGGGCTCGAGATCGACGAAGTCCGGACGCTTGCGATGGATGGGCCAGCGCACGGCGTCGGCGGCGATGTCCGCCCCGTTGTCCACGGGCTCACCGAGCACGTTGAGGATGCGGCCCAGCGCCGGCGCCCCCACCGGCACCGTGATCGGCCCGCCCGTGTCCACCACCGGCATGCCGCGCACCACGGCGTCGGTCGACGACATCGCGACCGCACGCACCAGGTTGCGGCCGATGTGCTGCTGCACCTCTGCCGTCACCTTGATGGTGGTGCCATCGGGCGCCACGGTGTCGATCCGGATGGCGTTGTAGATCTCCGGAAGCGTGTCCGCCGCGAATTCGACGTCGAGGACGGGACCAATTACCTGGACAACTGAGCCGGTGGTCATAAGAGCGATCGGGTGGCCGCGAAGGGCACGGGTAAGGACAAAGGGATGAGCGCGAGCGACGGGAGCGTGGGGCGGTGCGACCTAACCCTGGAGGGCGGCCGCACCACCGACGATCTCGGCGATCTCTTGCGTGATCTGCGCCTGGCGGGCGCGGTTGTAGGTGCGCTTGAGCAACGTGAGCATCTCGCTCGCGTTGTCCGTCGCGCTCTTCATCGCCGTGCGGCGGGCGGCCTGCTCGGCCGCAGCCGTCTCCACCAGCGCGCGGTACACGGCGTTCCGCACGTAGGCCGGCAACAGCTCCGTCAGGATCTCGGCGGCCGACGGGTACAGCAACCAGTCGCGCTGCGCCTTGCCGGCCGGCGGCGGCTCGACCGGCAGGATGCGGTCGGCGACCGGCGGCATCGACAGCGCGGACAGGAACTTCGACCGCACCACGTACACCGCGTCGATCTCGCCGGCGACGAACTGCGCCATGAGGTCGTTCACGATCGAGGCCGCGTCGGACGCGAGCGGACGATCGGTGATGTCCGTGCGCTGCGCCTGCATCGCACGGCCGATATAGCGGAAGTAGCCGATGCCCTTGCGCCCGACCGCGTGGACCTCGACCTGGGTCCCCGCCGCCTCGAGCCGGGTGATCAGCGCCCGCGCTTCCTTGATCAGGTTGGCATTGAACGCGCCCGCCAACCCGCGATTCGACGTCAGCAGGATCACCGCCGCCCGCCGCTCGGCCTTGGGCTGCCGCAGCAAGGGGAAGCGGTCGGCGAGCTCGGCCGAGTACAGGTCGCCGATCGCGCTGCGCAGCGCGTCAGCGTAGGGACGGGCCGCGTGCATCCGGTCGGTCGCGCGCTTCATCTTGGACGTGGCGACCATCTCCATCGTCCGCGTGATCTTGCGCGTGTTCTCGACCGACTTGATGCGGCCCTTGAGTTCGCGGCCCTTGGCCATCTCAGGCGACCGTCTTCTGGAAGGCCTCGATCGCGCGCTTCAGCTCCGCCTCGTTGTCCTTCGACAGCGCCTTCTCGGTGCGGATCTTGTCGCCCACCTGCGGGAACTGCGACTTCATGAAGGTCAGGAAGCCCTTCTCCCACTCGCGGACCTTGTTCACCGGCAGCGTGTCGAGGTAGCCGTTGCTGACCGCGTAGATCGACATGACCTGCGCCTCGACGCTCATGGGCTCGAACTGGCCCTGCTTGAGCACCTCGACCGTGCGCGCGCCGCGCTCGAGCTGCCGGCGCGTCGCCGCGTCGAGGTCCGAGGCGAAGGCCGCGAAGGCCTCGAGCTCGCGGTACTGCGCGAGGTCGAGCCGCAGACGCCCCGCCACGGACTTCATGGCCTTGGTCTGCGCGGAGCCACCGACGCGCGACACCGAGATGCCGACGTTCACGGCCGGCCGCACGCCGGCGTTGAACAGGTCGGCCTCGAGGAAGATCTGGCCGTCGGTGATGGAGATGACGTTGGTCGGGATGTACGCCGAGACGTCGTTGGCCTGCGTCTCGATGATCGGCAGGGCCGTGAGCGAGCCGCCCGGCTTGAAGATCATCACGTTGTCGACGACCGCCGCGTCCTCGCGCAGCTTCGCGGCGCGCTCGAGCAGGCGGCTGTGCAGGTAGAACACGTCGCCCGGGTAGGCTTCGCGGCCCGGCGGACGGCGCAGCACCAGCGAGAGCTGGCGGTAGGCGGCGGCCTGCTTGGTGAGGTCGTCGTAGACGCAGAGCGTCGCCTGGCCCTCGTGGTACATGAAGTACTCGGCCATCGCGCAGCCCGAGTAGGGGGCGATGTACTGCATGGGCGCCGGGTCCGAGGCGTTGGCCGCGACGACGATCGTGTACTCCATCGCGCCGGCCTGGCGCAGCTTCTCGACGACGGTGGCGACGGTCGAGGCCTTCTGGCCGATCGCGACGTACACGCAGATCACGCCCTGGCCCTTCTGGTTGAGGATCGCGTCGAGCGCGATGGCCGTCTTGCCCGTGGAGCGATCGCCGATGATGAGCTCGCGCTGGCCGCGGCCGATCGGGATCATGGCGTCGATGGCCTTGATGCCCGTCTGCAGCGGCTCCTTCACGGGCTGACGCACGATGATGCCCGGCGCCGGGCTCTCGACCTTGCGCGTCATGGTCGCCTCGATGGGCCCGAGCCCGTCGATGGGGCGCCCGAGCGGATCGACGACGCGCCCGACCAGCGCGGGCCCGACCGGCACCTCGAGCACGCGGGCGGTGCGACGCACCTCGTCGCCCTCCTTGAGCTTGAGGTAGTCGCCGAGGATGACGGCGCCGATGTTGTCCTCTTCGAGGTTCAGGGCGAGGGCGGTGACCTTCTCACCGGTCGCCTTCACGGTGATCTCGAGCATCTCGCCCGCCATCGCCTTCTGCAGGCCGTAGATGCGGGCGATGCCGTCCTTCGCTTCGATGACGGTACCGACGTCCTCGACGTCGAGCTGATGCAGATCCGCCGCCTCGATCTCGCGGAGCAGGATGTCCTTGATCTCGCTGGGGCGCAGAAGGGTCTCGGAAGCCATGTTCAGAGTGGCGTGCGTAAGGTCGGAACGGGAAACGCCTCAGGAAAAGGCGTAGCTTGTGAAAATAGTCACAAAGGTCCCCCAAACCAAGGGCCGGGGGGCCGGCGGGCCCACCGGACCGATAGCAGGCCGAAGCCGTCCCTGGCCCCCTCGACCCTCGCCCCCCCTCAGCCCATCGAGCGGCTGCGCCCATCCACGAAGCGGCGGATCAGGTCGCCCGAGCGCAACCGGGCCAGCGACTCGGCCCGGGCCCCGGTCACGCGGGTCACCGTGGTCGAGAGGTGCGAGGGGGAGGCGAAGCGCAGCACGGCGGCGACATCGCTGGTGTCGTAGCCGGGGTTCTTGGCCAACTCGGCCGCCGCCAGGACGCGCACCAGGTCCATGATGCGCTTGAGGTTGGCCCCGTCGCCGGCGGCGAAGCGCCGCGACAGATGCTCGCGGGTCATGCCCACCTGCCGTGCCACGGCGTCCGTGCGGATCGCCCGCCCACCCTGCCCCACCAGGATGCTCCAGGCCTGCCGCTGCAGCGCTCCGTCGAGCCCCAGCGCGCTGGGCGGCACCTGCAGGGCGGCTGCGAAGCGCCGACTGAAGGCATGCGCCTCCACCGCCTCCCGCAGCACGCTATCGTCCACGCCCGCGGCCAGGACGTCCGCGAGCCCGAACTGCGCGCTGCGCGCGATCGCGGGCCCGTCCGCGCCGCGGTAGGGCGTCACCGCCAGGAACGGCGCAGACGGGAACTCGGACGCGCAGGCCGCGGCACGCCAGGTGTCGTCAGTCGCCGTCGAGACATCGAGGATCACGACATCGATGAGATCCCGCCGGAAGAGCCGGTCCAGTTCGGCGGCCGACTTGGCCGCCACGATCCGGCTCCGGCGCCGCGGGATGAGGTGCCGCACACGCGTCCGGAACGGCTCGCGCGGCGCATACACCGCGACGGTCGGCGGCGGCGCCAGCACGGGCGCCTGCGCCTCGACCGCGCGACGGAGCGGCACCACCCTCAGCCCTGGACCCGGGCGCGGCCCTCGTCGTGCACCAAGGCGTGCGCCTGCCGCAGTACGATGCGGGCGTTCTCGTAGGCGAGGAGTCGCACGGCTTCGTCGAAGGGCGCCCAGCGACAGGCCGTGATCCCTTCGTTGCGCTGCGGCTGCGTGGACCCCTCGCCCGTCTCCATCAGGAAGAAGTGACAGGTCTTGTGCACCAGACGGCCGCGGAAGCGGAAGTGCCAGTCGATGCAGTCGAGCGTCGCGCGCACCTGCTGCACGCGGATGCCGGTCTCCTCCGCGACCTCGCGGCGCGCCGCTTCCTCGGGCGTCTCACCCGCTTCGAGATGCCCCTTGGGGAAGCCCCAGTTGCGATACGGATCGCGGATCAGCAGGTAGTGCGGCACGTCGTCGATGCGGCGCATGACGACGCCGCCCGCCGACACCTCTTCGCGCGGCAAGGGGTGATGCGTGCTCACGCGGCGTGCTCGTCCAGCTCGGCGCGGCCTTCGATGAACTGCCGGACGATGGGGTCGCGCGTGTGCTGGATCTCGTCGACGGTCCCCACCTGCTGCACGCGTCCCTCGTAGAGCATGGCGATGCGCGAGCCGACCCGATACGCGCTCTGCATGTCGTGCGTGATGACGATGCTCGTCACGCCGAGCGTCTCGCGCATGCGGATGATGAGCTGGTCGATGACGGCCGTGGTGACCGGATCGAGCCCGGTCGTGGGCTCATCGTAGAGCAGGTACTTGGGCCGCAGGGCGACGGCGCGGGCGATGCCCACGCGCTTGCGCATGCCGCCCGACAGCTCGGCGGGGCGCTTCTCCATGACGTCGGGCAGGTCCACGAGATCCAGCGCCTCGTGCACACGGGTCGCGATCTCCTGCCGGCTGAGCAGTCCTTGCTTGCGCAATCCCATCGCGACGTTCTCGCCGATGGTCAGCGAGTCGAAGAGGGCGGCGAACTGGAACACGTAGCCGATCTTGGCGCGCAGGGCGTAGAGCTGCTGCCGCGTGAGCGTCGGGACGTCGAGCCCGTCGACGACCACGGTCCCGCTGTCGGGCTGCAGCAGTCCGACGATGTGCTTGATCGCGACCGACTTGCCCGAGCCGGAGTAGCCGAGGATGACCATGGTCTCGCCCTCTTGCACGTCGAGCGTGAAGCCGCGCAGGACGTGCTTGTCGCCGAACGATTTGGTGAGGGCGTCGAGCCGGATCATAGGTGGAGGAAGTATAGTGCGGCGGCACGCGCGCGGCGCGAGGGTGGCGGCCCCTCGATGTGCCACGGGGCTCCGTCGTCGGGGTGGACGAGGGAGCCCCGTGGGGGGAGGGTCAGCGCCACAGGTCTACGCGGCGAAGCTGCCCAACGCGCGTCCGACGTCACCTTCCCGGAGGCGCTTGAGGGCGCGGTCGCGCAGCTGTCGTACGCGTTCGCGGGTGACGCCGAGCATCGAGCCGATCTCCTCGAGGGTATGCTCGCGGCCGCCCTCGAGCCCGAAGTACAGGCGCAGCACCTTGGCGTCGCGCGGGGGCAAGGTGTTGAGGGCCGTCTCGATCTCGTCGGTGAGGAAGCGATTCATGGCCTCCTCCTCGGTGTCGGGCATCTCGTCGGCGACGAAGCGCTCGATGAGCGAGCGGTCGCCCTCGGGATCCATCGGCGCATCGAGCCGCACATCGCCCGTGTTGAGCGCGGCGAGCGACTGCACGACATCGACCGAGAGCCCGGTGACCTGCGCGAGTTCCTCGGGCGCCGGCTCGCGGCGCAGCTTCTGGCGCAGGATCTCGCTGGCCTTGATGATGCGCGAGAGATCGGCCGTGCGATTGAGCGGCACCCGCACGGTGCGGCCCTGCCGCGCGAGCGAGCTGAGGATGGCCTGGCGGATCCACCACACGGCGTAGGAGATGAACTTCACCCCTTGGTCGGGATCGAACTTGCGCGCGGCCGTGAGCAACCCGACGTTGCCCTCCCCGATGAGATCGATGAGCGGCAGACCGCGGTTCTGATACTTCTTGGCGACGGAGATGACGAAGCGCAGGTTGCGCTTGACGAG
>CAZCZO010000018.1:0-61225 GCA_964503275.1 uncultured Gemmatimonadaceae bacterium
GCTCGGAGCAGCGCGATGGTCACCTCCGCTCGGGCGACTTCTTCGAGACCGAGCAGTTCCCCGCGATGCGCTTCGAGAGCACGGCGATCACGCCGCTGGGCGGCCGTGAGTTCAAGGCTGAGGGCAACCTGACGATCAAGGGCGTGACCAAGCCGGTCGTGCTGACGGTCGAGCTGGGCGAGCCGGCCAAGGACCCGTGGGGCAACACGAAGATCGCCGCCGAGGCCAAGGGCAAGCTCGTGCGCAGCGAGTTCGGCTTGACCTGGAACGCCGCGCTGGAGACGGGTGGCGTGCTGGTGAGCGACGAGGTGAAGCTGTCGTTCGACGTGCAGGCGGCGCTCGCGGCCTGAGGTCGGGGCGACCGAGGGGTCAGTGCGCGCCGGTGGATCCGAATCCACCGGCGCGTTCTGTCGTCGGGACCACGGGGCCCGCGACGAAGGGCAGCGACACGAAGTGGGCGAGGATCAGTTGCGCGATGCGTTCACCGTGGCTGATGGTCAGCGGAGTGGAGGACGCGTTGAGCACCAGCACGCCCCATTCCCCCGTGTAATCGGGGTCGATGGTGCCGGGGGCATTGGGCACGATGAGCCCTTTCTTGAGGGCGAGGCCCGAGCGCGCACGGATCTGCCCTTCGACGCCCGGAGGAAGCGTGGCGCGGAATCCGAGTGGGATGACGCTGCGTTCCAGCGGGCCCAACGTGAGGACATAGGACCCGGGGGCCCCGTCCAGTGGTCTGGCCTCGACCTCGGCGCCGGACCACACGTCGTGGCGGTCCTGTGCGAACCACGCGCGCAGGTCGTAGCCGGCGGAGTGCGCCGTCGCGCGGGCCGGTGGGAGCACATCGGCGTGCAGGGCTTCGAAGCGGATCTCGTGCATGCGTGGCGGTGGGTCCGTTGTGGTGTTCGTCACAATGTGCTTCGGCGGGTGTGATCCGCGCCACTCGGAGCCTGCGGTGCCGCCTTGCGATGTGCGCACGCGGGGGCGAGTGTTCCGGTCATGACGGACCCAGTGGTGCCGCGCGCTTCGGGCGCGATCCAAGTCAACGTCGTTGCGCAGGTGGCCCGCGGGGTCGCGCATGAGTTCAACGACGCGCTCACGACGATCGTCGGCAGCGTGGCGATCGCGCGCGCCGACCCGGGGCTCCCGAGCACGGCGCGCGCGGCGCTCGACGAGATCGAGGAGGCGGCAGGGCGGGCTGCCCAGCTGACGCGTCGCTTGCTGGTACTGAGCGGCGGACACGCCCTCGAGCCGCGCTTGATCAGCGTCGAGGAATTCCTCGAGGAGCAGCGGCCGGTGCTCACCGCGCTGGCCGCACCGATCCCCGTGACCGTTGCGGCGGCTGACGCGGAGATCGGGCGCGTGAACGTGGATCCGCTGCGACTGGCGCAGGTGTTGGAACTGGTCGTGCAGCGTGCGGTCTCGGCGATCGGCGCGGCGCCTGAGGGGCGGATCGCGCTGTCGGCGACAACCCAACGCGTGGCCCTGCTGGGTGAGCCGCGGGCGAGTCGCGCCTTGCCCGCGTTCGTGGCGATCACGATCGATGACACCGGGCCGCCGTTGAGCGCCGACGCGCGTGCGCGCCTCGTCGAGCCGCCGATGGCGCGGGAGGACGGCGCCGAGGAGCATGGGTTGGCCACGGCCTATGGGCTGGTGCGCGACAGTGGCGGGATGATGGAGGTGCGGGCGGCGCCGGGAGGTGGGACGCGCATCACGGTGCTCTTGCCGCAGGTGATCGAGTCCGAGGTCCCGCTCGCGGGCCGCCTGCGCGACCCGGCGACCTCGCAGCAGCGCACGGTGCTGGTGGTCGAGGACGAGGAGAGTGTGCAGCGCTTCGTGCGCATCATCCTCGAGCGCGAGGGGTACCGGGTGCTGTCGGCGCTCGATGGTGTGGCGGCCCTGCGGTTGCTCGAGGCGCCGGACCTCGCGATCGATGTGTTGCTCACGGACCTGATGATGCCGCAGATGGGTGGACGCGAGCTGGCAGAGCGGATGCTCGCGGTGCAGCCCGACGTGGCCGTGGTGTTCATGAGTGGCTACGTGGCCGACCGGTCGTCGCTCACGGGAGTCGCGGAGCGCCGGGCGCCCTACTTGCAGAAGCCGTTCACGATCGACGAACTGCGCAGCGTGGTGCGGCTCGCCCTCGCGGGCGCTGACGCCTGACGCGCCCGTGCGTCGCGCGGGAGTCGGTCTGCTGGCGCTGTCGTCGCTGGCGTTGCTCGTCGGGTACGCGTCGGCCTGGTGGCCGTCGGTGGCCCCGCGAGGCGTGGCGCTGCTCTTTGCCGCCGCGACGGTGCTCCAGTTGGTGGCCTTCGTGCTCCTGGGTGCCCGCCGACGCGACGGCCGTCTGGGCGCGGGGTGGATGGCCGTGGTCGTGCTGGTCGCGCTGGTCGGTGGGATCCTGATCACCACCGCTGCGCAGCCGGGGTCGGCGGAGGGTGAGGCGCTGCTCCTCGGGCTTCCGCGGCGGGCCGCGTTCGTGCTCTACGGGGTGGGGATCGCGCCGCTGCTGCTGCTCGCCGGCGCCTTTGCGCGGGGATTCGCCGCGTGGTCCGCCACCGACGCCGATGTGGCGCGGCTCCGTGCGCTGCGGCCGCCGAGCGACGCATGACGCTGGTGATCATGGCGCTCTACCTGGGCGTCTGCCTCGCGATCGGCGTGTGGGCCGCGCGTCAGACGCGGACGGCCGCGGATTTCTTCGTGGCCGGCAAACGGCTCGGGGTCTGGACCCTGGCACTGGCGTCCATGGCCTCGACGCTGTCGGGGTTCATCTTCATCGGCGGACCGGGGCTGGTGTACACGCTGGGCATGGGCGCTGTGTACCTGGTGCTGCCGACGGCGGTGACCGGCGCGATCGGGGCGTGGGTGTTGGGCAAGCGGATGCGACTCTTGGGCGAGGTGCGGGGCGCGATGACGGTGCCGGACGCGATCAGGATCCGATACCGCTCGCCCGAGGCCCAGGGGGTGTCCGCCGTGGCGATCCTCGTCGCGACGGTCGGGTACACGGCGACGAACCTGCTGGCCCTGGGTGTGGTGCTGAGCTCCCTGAGCGGATGGCCCTTGGGCGTGTCGATCTGGATCGGGACCGCTGTGGTGTTCGCGTATTCGGTGAGCGGCGGCATCCTGGCGGGCATCTACACCGATCTGTTCCAAGGCACGCTGATGGCGGCGGCGTCGATGGCGGTGTTCGTGACGGCACTCGGCACCGGCGGTGGGCTTGCGGGTCTGTCGCAGACCATCGTCGCGCATGATCCGGGGTTCCTGTCGCCGTGGGGCGCCGGCACGGTCACCGGGGCCTTGTCGTTCTACTTCGTGTTCAGCGTGGGGACGCTCGCGCAGCCGCACGTGGTGCACAAGTTCTACATGCTGCGGGACCCGACGCGGTTACGGTGGTATCCGCTGTTGATGGGGGCGGCGATGACGGTGACGTTGTTGCTGTACATCGGGGTCGGGTTGGCGGTGAAGGCGGCGGTGATCCGCGGGGACCTGGCGCCCTTGGCCACGCCCGATGCGGCGACGCCGACGTTCCTGCGGACCTATGCGGGTGCGGCGTTGGCGGGGATCGTGTTCGCCGGCGTGGCTGCGGCGATCATGAGCACCGTCAATGCGTTCTTGAACGTCGGGGCGGCGGCGCTGACGCATGACCTCCCGCGGGCGGTCGGGCGAACGCTGACGGATCCGCTGGGGCGCGGGCGGGTGGCGACGGCGATCATCGCGGTGCTGGCCGCGCTGGTCGCACAGTGGTCGGGTCAGCTGGTGGCGTTCCTGGGGATCTTCGGGTTCGGCTTGTTCGCCAGTACGCTGGTGCCCGCGCTCGCGATCGGGTTGAACTGGCCCGGCGGAACCCGCGCCGGCGCGCTGGCGTCGATCGTGACCGGCTTGGTGCTGACGCTGACGGTCGAGTCGCTGGTGTTCTTCAAGGTGATCGCGCTGCCCAGAGGGGTCTCGGTGGCGGGCGCGGCGCTCGCCGCGTCGACGGTGGTCTATGTGGTGGTCAGTGCGCTCACGGCAGCTCAGGCCGCAGACGTCGACGACGACGTGCGGGCCATGCTGGAGCTGTGAGGCCGGGGATACCGCCAGCCCTTTTGGGTAGGTAACTTTCGGATACCGTGACTTCGCCTGATCTCATCCGCCCGGCCTCACCGGGGAACTCGGCCTGTCCCTCCGAACACGTGAAGCGCGTGCTGGGTGCGGCGGAGGCGTCGACGCTGTCGCCCACGCGCCGCGCGGTGTATTTCGTGGTCGGCTGGCTGTCGCTGGCGACGGGCGTCGTCGGCATGTTCCTGCCCGTGCTGCCGACGACCTGCTTCTTGCTGCTGGCGGCGTGGTGCTTCGGGAAGAGTTCGCCGCGCTGGGCGCGTTGGATGTACGAGAACCGCCTGTTCGGCCGCTACCTCAAGGACTACCGCGAAGGGCGAGGCATCCCGCTGGGCGTGAAGGTGGGATCGCTGTCCGTGCTGTGGGTGTCGATCCTCGGCACGGTGGTCTTCGCCGTGAGCGCGGTGTGGTTGCGGGCGTTGCTGGTGGCGATCGCGGTGGCCGTGACGGTGCACCTCGTGCTGCTGCGCGTTCCGCCGGTCACCGCGACGCCGTCGCGCTAGTTCAGCGCGAGGTCATCGCGGCGGTCGGCCAGCTGCGACCGGAGCCGCGCGATGGCGTGGGCCCGGATCTGCGAGACGCGTGATTCCGTCACGCCGAGCACCTGTGCGATCTGGCTCTGGGTGAGCTCGTCCTCGTAGTAGAGGGCGAGCACGTGCCGTTCGCGCGGCGGGAGGGCGGCGACGGCGTCCCGGAGGATGCCGCGGGCGGCCTGGCGCTCGAGCCGCTCATCGACGCTTTCGCTGTCGGCTGCGAACTGCGGTGCCGCACGTTCTTCGGAGCCGACCAGGAGTGGGTCGAGGGCGACGACGTGCGCCGAGGCGATCTCGGAGTCCCACGTCCAGATGGTCTCGACGGAGACGCCCAGCTCGGTGGCGACATCGCTGTCGGCAGGCACATGACCGGTGCGCTGAGCGAGGAGCTCTCGGGTGTGCTGCAGGGTGCGGCCCTTGCGACGGACGGACCGTGGCACGCGATCGAGCTTGCGCAGGTCGTCGAGCATCGCGCCCCGGATGCGGGGCAGCGCAAAGGTCGAGAAGGCGAGTCCGCGCGCGGGGTCGAAGTGCTCGGCCGCGCTCATGAGTCCCACGGAGCCGGCGCTCACCAAGTCGTCCAGCGAGGCCTCGGTGGAGAGGCGCTTCTGCATCTTGCGGGCGACGTGGTGGACGAGCCCGAAGTGCTGCTTCAGGAGTTCGTTTCGGCTGGTGGTGGCGTTGGCGAGCATTGGAGTCCCTGGATCACGTTGGTGTTGGCCTTCGTGAGTCGAGGGGGCAGGATGCGTGCCATCCGGGCCGGCTGCGTGGTGGGCGTGTCTAACGCGTTGTTGTGTATTGGCTTGCGCTGTTCTAGCTGGGTGCGCTCCGTCCCGCGAGTAAATCGGCAAAAATTGCCGAGCGGCAGTTATTGCCGACTTTCAGCTAGGAATGAATTGCCGATACTATGGGGTCTGGCTCGATGGGGCTGGGCTGCCATTGAGCTTGTAGCGCAGGGTCCGGATCGAAATGCCGAGCAGCGCGGCGGCCTGGGTGCGGTTCCCACCGGTGCGGGCCAAGGCGGCGGCGATCAGGGTCTGCTCGGCGTCCTGCAGGGCGAGGGACGAGAGCTGGATCGTGCCGCTGTTTGCGACCGTGCCAGCTGCCTCCGCCGGCGTGTCGGCGTCGCGTGGTGGCGATGCCGACGCGCGGCCGGTCGCGGCGAAGGCCTCGGGGCGGATGGTCGGCGTGGGCGAGAGGATGACGGCGCGTTCGACCGCATGTTGGAGCTCGCGGACGTTGCCGGGCCAGTCCTGCGTACCCAGCCACGCGAGGGTGTCGGCGGTGAGGATCGGCGACGGCTTGCTCGCCTGATCCGCCGCGCGCTGCGCGAAGTGCAGCGCGAGCGCGGGGATATCCTCGGTGCGCTCCTTGAGGGGCGGCAACGTGAGGGGGATGACAGCCAGTCGGTAGTAGAGGTCCTGGCGGAATCGACCGGTGGCGATCGCCTCCTGCGGGTCGCGGTTGCTGGTGGCGATCACCCGCACATCGACGGCGATGGCCTCGGACCCGCCGACGCGCTCGAATTCCTGCTCTTGGAGGACACGCAGCAACTTGGCCTGCAGGTCGATGCGCATCTCGGTCACTTCGTCGAGGAGCAGTGTGCCGCCATTGGCGCGTTCGAACGCGCCGGCGACCCGCTTGATGGCACCCGTGAAGGCGCCCTTCTCGTGTCCGAACAGCGCGCTCTCGACCAAGCCCTCGGGGATGGCCGCACAGTTCAGCTGCACGAACGGCCGATCGCGGCGGTCGCTCCAGTCGTGGATCGCCCGTGCGATGACCTCCTTACCCGTCCCGGAGGGCCCGGTCAGCAAGATGGTGGCGCGCGTGGGCGCCGCGGTCGATGCCGTGGCCAGCACCTGGCGCATGGCGGGACTGTCCCCCAGCAGGGCGCGACGCGTGCGCAGCGCGGAGACTTCGCTGCGCAACTCGGCGTTCTCGCGCCGGAGGCGCGAGACGTCGAGCCCAGCGGTGATGGCCAGTTCGACCTGCTGCGACCGGAAGGGTTTGGCGAGGTAGTCGATCGCGCCGGCCCGGATGGCCGCCACGGCGTGCTCGATGCTGGCGTGCCCGGTGAGCATGATGAACGGCACCGTCATCCCCTCGGCCCGCGCCATCTGCAGGAGCTCGAGCCCGTCGATGCCCGGCATGCGGAAATCGGAGACGACGAGATCGACCTGTCGATGCGCCAGCAGGTGCAGCGCCGCGGCCGCATTCGGTGCCTCGAGGTACTCGTGCCCCATCCGTTCGACGCTCTTCCGCAACAGGGAACGCACGCCGGGTTCGTCGTCGACGCCGAGGATGATGGCCACGTGGGAGGAGCTCGAGAGGGGGAGGAGTAGAGGCTAGCATAGCCGATGCGAGCCGTACCCGCCACGCGCGCCCACCCTCAAGTCGCAGCCGCGGGGGTCCGATACCCTACGGCACGACCCCGTTCCGCCGCCCGCCCCTCCCCTCCGATGTCCGATCCTCCACGCGCCCGAGATGCGGTATCTGATGCTCCGCTCGACGCGTTGACGTTGGCGTGGTACCGCCATCGGATCGCCTCGGGGCACTACGATGCGCCGGTGTTGCACGATCGCTTGCTGGAACATCTCGCGTGGATCGCGACTCCGCGGGCCCGTCGCGAGCGCGACCAGCCGCCACCACCCCACGACGGTTGAGTCATCGCCACACCTGGCGTAGGCTTCTCAGGTGTCGCGCCGCGCGTTGCAGCATCTTCGTCGCACCGATCCCACGCTGGGCCGCATCATCGCGTCTGTGGGGGCCTATGGGCTCGTCCCCGATGGTCGGCGCAGCCACTTCGCGGCGCTCGCCGACGCGATCATCCAGCAGCAGCTCTCGATCGCGGCCGCCCGGACCATCCACCGGCGGGTGTTGGCCGCCGTCGGCGGGTCGATGCGTCCGGTCGCCTTGCTCGCAACGCCCGACGCGGCGCTCCGTGGTGCTGGGGTGTCGACCGCGAAGGTATTGGCCCTGCGCGATCTCGCGGCGCATGTGATCGACGGGCGGCTCCCCGTGCGGCGACTGGCGACCATGGATGACGCGGCCGTGACCGCGGCCCTCGTGCGTGTGCGGGGCATCGGGGAGTGGACGGCGCAGATGCATCTCATGTTCAAGTTGGGGCGTCCGGATGTGCTCCCGGTCGGCGATCTCGCCCTCCAAGCGGCGGTGCAGCGCGCCTATCGGTTGCGCACCCGGCCGACGCCGAAGGAGCTGGCGCGCATCGGCGCGCCGTGGGCACCGTATCGGTCGGTGGCGTCTTGGTACCTGTGGAGGTACCTCGAAGGATGAGCATCGACTGGACGCGGGAGATCGTCGCGGTCACCGGCGCGTCGGGCCTGATCGGGCGCGCGCTGGTGGACGCGTTGCAAATGCGGGGTGCGCGCGTGCTGCGGATCGGGCGCGGTGCGGCCGCCGATGTGCGCTGGGACCCTGCCGCCGGGCGATTGGACGCAGCGTCGCTGCGCGGAGTGACCGCCGTGGTGCATTTGGCCGGCGCCCCCATCGCCGAGCGCTGGACGTCGGCGCACAAGGCGGCCATTCGCGACAGCCGCGTGCAGGGGACGGCGTTGGTGTCGCGCACCTTGCTCGCCCTGCCGGAGCCCCCTCGGGTGCTGATCAGTGGGTCTGCGATCGGCATCTATGGCGATCGTGGCAGTGAGGTCCTGACGGAGTCCAGCGCCCTGGGGCAGGACTTCCTGGCCGAGGTCGGTCGGGCGTGGGAGGGTGCGACCGCCGGCATCGAGGCGGCCGGCGTGCGCGTCGTGCATCTGCGCACCGGGATCGTGCTGTCGCCCGATGGGGGGGCGCTGGCCAAGTTGCTCCCGCCGTTCCGTCTGGGCCTTGGCGGACCGATCGGCGAGGGGCGGCAGTGGATGAGCTGGATCGGCCTGCACGACCAGATCGCGCTGCTGCTCTGGTTGCTCGGCGCCGCCGCGGTCCGTGGCCCGGTGAACGCGGTGGCGCCGAACCCGGTCACGAATGCGGAGTTCGCGCGGGTGCTGGGTGCGGTGCTGGGGCGGCCCGCGCTGGTACCGGCGCCAGCGTTCGCGCTGCGACTGGCCTTTGGAGAAATGGCGGAGGCGACGATCCTGGCGAGCCAGCGGGTGTCACCGGCGGTGGCGCTTGCCCACGGATTCCCCTTTGCAGATGAGGGGCTCGCCGGCGCGCTGCGTCGTGCGCTGGGCCTGCCACGACCGTGAGGCGACACCGGCCTCGGGGAGGGGCGGCATGCCGCTGACCGACTTCGCGTCGCTGCCGGACGAGGCACGCGTGTGGGTGTTCGCGTCGGACACGCCGCTCGAGGGTGCGCGTGCGGGCCCGTTGCTGGAGGCAGTCGACACGTACCTCGAGGGATGGCAGGCACACGGCCTGCCGCTGACCTGCGCGCGCGCGTGGCGGGACGATCGTTTTCTGGCCGTCGGAGTCGATCCGCGTGTGGCGGGCGCGTCGGGTTGTTCGGTCGACGGTCTGTTCCGCGTCCTGCAACGGGTCGGCGCCGAGGTGGGCGCACGACTCCTGCCGAGCGGCCGCGTGTATTGGCGTGAGGCGACTGGCGAGGTCGTCGGCGCCGAGCGGACCGCGTTCGCGGCGGCGGTCCGTGCGGGTCGTGTGGACGCGGCGACGATGGTGTTCGACACCACCGTCACCGATGCCTCGGGGTGGCGCCGCCGCTTCGAGGTCCCGGCGTCCGCCTCGTGGCATCGCGCGCTGCTGTAGCCGGTGCGAAGTTTGGGCGGTCCTCTTCCCCTGAGCCCGTCCATGTCATCGTCTTCGCGTCGCGCCATCGCCGTCGGTCTTGCCCTGCTGTGCTGCGTCGTGCCAGGCAGCGCCGCGGCCCAAGCGAGCAAGAAGGTCTATATCTCGGTCGATCTCGAAGGGATCAGCGGGGTCAACGGGCCGCACCAGACCAGTAACACCGGCAGCGAGTACGGGCGGGCGCGCCGCTTGATGGTCGAGGATGCGAACGCGGCCGTGCGCGGCGCGTTCGCGGGTGGCGCGACGGTGGTCGTCGTGAACGATGCGCACGGGGGGCAGCGCAACCTGCTACCGGAGGACCTCGATCCGCGGGCGCAGCTGATCAGCCACAGTTTCAAGCGGCACGGGATGATGGAGGGCCTCGACGAGACCTTCGACGCGGTGGTGTTCGTCGGCTACCACGCGAAGGCGGGGTCGCCCCGAGGTGTGTTCGCGCACACGGGAAGTGGCCGGGTCGCCGACCTCACCGTGAACGGCGTGTCCGTGGGCGAGGGGGGCATGAACGCCCTGCTGGCGCAGTGGTACGGCGTGCCGGTGATCGTCGTGACGGGCGACGATGTCGCGATCGCGGAGCAGCGCACGACGGTCCCGGACGTGCTGGGTGTCGAGGTCAAGCGTGCGATCAACTCGCGGGCGGTGGTGCTGCGGCCGCTGGCCGACACGCGCCGGGAGATCGAGTCCGCTGTTCGCGAGCGCGTGGCGAGCGCCCGGCGTGGTCCGCCGCAGCGTGCGGCGCAATATGTCGTGCGTCTGACGTATCAGGATCCCGCGTATGTCGAGATCGGCACCGCCTTCCAGGAGGTGCGGGCGGTCGGGCCGGCCACGGTGGAGTTCACGCGGGCGTCGATGCCCGAGGCGTATCGGCTGATCCGGGTGTTGTACCGCTTCGTGTCGGCGGACTGAGGCCGGTGGGGTCCCGGGGACGGCCCCACCGACCTCCGCGGTCTCACCCGCAGAATCCGTTGGTCTTGTGCTTGCCGTCGCAGAACGGTTTGCGCGTCGATTCGCCGCAGCGGCAGAGGAAAATGGAGGGTTTGTCGGTGGGAAGCTCGACGCGGTTGCCATCGGCGTCGGTGACCTCGACGGCGCCGGTGATCTTGATGGGACCGTTCCGGACGAGCGTGACCTGGACTGGACTGGACATCGGGTGGGGTGAATGGGATGGAGCGGAGCGCGGGCGCGGGGTGGGTAGGAATGCCCGGTGCTCTGGGAACAACCGCAAGTTACCGTGAGTAGGTTCCGTAGACAGGCTCGACCCGACCCACCTTGCAGAGCGCGCGATGCCGTTCCGATTCCCGATCCCCCCGTCGTCCGAGATCACGCCGGAGTCGCTGTATGCGACCCGGCGGGCCTTCCTCAAACAGGCGGGCCTTGCCGGCGCCGGCGTGATGGCCGCTGGGGCGGCCGGGGTGGCGTTGTGGCCGCGGAAGAGTGATGCCTTTGAAGCTCAGGACGCACTGACGCCGTTCGAGGACGTCACCACCTACAACAACTTCTACGAGTTCGGGACCGCGAAGAGCGACCCCGCCCGCACGGCGCGCAATTTCAAGACGACGCCCTGGACGGTGCGGGTCGACGGGCTGTGCCGGAAGCCCGGTGAGTACCAGCTCGAGGATTTCCTGAAGCCGTCGGCGATCCAGAATCGGGTGTACCGGATGCGCTGCGTCGAGGCGTGGTCGATGGTCATTCCGTGGAACGGGATCCCCTTGGCCGACGTCATCAAGCGCGCCGAGCCGCAGCCCGGCGCGCAATTCGTGGAGTTCACCACGCTGTTGGATCCGTCGCGGATGCCCGGCCAGCGCATGCCGACGCTCGAGTGGCCGTATGTCGAAGGGCTGCGGATGGATGAGGCCATGCACCCGCTGACGTTGTTGGCGACGGGGCTCTACGACCAGATGCTCCTGCCACAGAACGGGGCGCCGTTGCGGTTGGTGGTCCCGTGGAAGTACGGGTTCAAGGGCATCAAGTCGATCGTGCGCATCCGCTTCACGGACAAGATGCCGCTCAACTCGTGGCAGCGGAGCGCGGCCAATGAGTACGGGTTCTATGCGAACGTGAACCCGGCGGTCGATCATCCGCGCTGGTCGCAGGCGCGCGAGCGCCGCATCGGCGAGTTCCGGATGCGCGACACGTTGCCGTTCAACGGGTACGCCGAGCAGGTCGCATCGCTGTACCGTGGGCTCGACTTGACCAAGTGGTATTGAGCCGCGCCGCTGCATGGACGCCGCCCCGGTGGGTGGCGCCTGTGGTGATACTGCTGGCGCTGGCTCCCGGGGCGTGGCAGGTGTTCGCGCTGGTCTCGGACTTCCTGTGGAACACGCGCTACCTCGGCAGTGATCCGATCGAGTCGCTGGAGCATGGGACCGGGATCTGGGCGATCCGGTTCCTTGTGGTGACGCTGGCCATCACCCCGCTGCGCCGGATCACCGGGGCCAACTGGTTGCAGCGGTATCGCCGCCGCTTCGGCCTCGTCGCGTTCACGTACGCGGCGCTGCACCTCGTGACCTATGTCGGTCTCGACATCCAGCTGCACGGGCCGACGTTGCTGGGCGATTTCACGAAGCGCCCGTACATCATCGTCGGGGGGACGGCCTTCCTGATCCTCGGGCTGTTGGCGCTGACCTCGACCGCGGGCTGGGTGCGGCGTTTGGGCAAGCGCTGGGTGCGGCTCCATCAGCTGGTCCACGTGGCCGCCGTGCTCGCCGTCGTGCACTTCTGGATGTCGCAGAAGGCGGACATCCGCGAGCCGCTGGTCTTCGCGCTGATCTTCGTCGTCCTGCTAGGTTACCGCGCGTGGACCATCCGTCATTCGCCGTCTGCGCCCCCGGGCTCGAATCGCTCCTCCTCGCTGAACTCACGTCGCTCGGCGTAGTCGGCGGCCACGCCGAGCCCGGTGGGGTGACATTCACCGCCTCGCCGCGTACACTCGCGCTGGTGCTCTGTGCGTCGCGATTGGCGACGCGCGTGATCGTGCGGGCTGCCGCGTTCCGCGCGACCGCGTTCGCGGCGCTGTACAAGCAGGCGGCGGCGATCGAGTGGGGCCGGTGGATCGCGCCGAGCCGCCGCATCCGCCTTCGGGTCACCTGCAAGAAGTCGCGCCTCTACCATTCGGACGCCGTGGCCGAGCGCATCGCGCAGGCGATCGCGGCGGGCGTGCGTGGGGTGCGTGTGATCGAGGGCGCGGAGGACGAGGACGCCGAGGACGATGCGCAGCTGATCGTCGTGCGGATGGCGCAGGACGTGTGTACCATCAGCATCGACGCCGCAGGCAGCGCGCTGCACCGGCGTGGCTGGAGGCAGGCGGTGGCGAAGGCGCCACTGCGCGAGACGTTGGCGGCGGCGATGCTCGCGGGGGCGCAGTGGGATGGGCGCCGTGCGCTGGTCGATCCGCTCTGCGGTTCCGGGACGTTGGTGATCGAGGGGGCGTTGATCGCGCGGGGGATGACTCCCGGTCGTGCGCGCGTGTTCGCGGCCGAGCAGTGGCCAGCGGCCGATGCGGCGCTGTGGCGTGCGGTGCGGGCAGAGCTGGCCGCGGGTGAGCGATCGGTGGCGGGGATCCCACTCATCGGGTCGGACCGTGATGCCGGCGCGATCGATGCCGCGCGGGCGAATGCCGCGCGGGCGGGCGTCGCGACGGACACGACGTTCCTGGCGCAGGCGTTGTCGGATGCCGAGGCGCCGGCCACCGAGGGGTTGCTCGTGGCGAATCCGCCATACGGCATCCGCGTCGGGGAGGAGGACGCCGTGCGCGACTTGTATGCCCGATTCGGGCAGCTGGCGCGGGCCCGATTCGCCGGGTGGCGCGTGGCACTGTTGTCGGCCGATCGCTCGGCGGGACACGGGTTGGAGCGCCAGCTTCGGTTGCCGCTGACCCCGGTGTGGCGCACGAGCAATGGCGGCATCCCGGTGCGTCTGTTGGTCGGCGCGGTCCCGCGGCGATAGGCACGCGAGCGCCGTGTTCCGGCTTGCCGTGTGCGTGACGGCGGGCTAACGTCGCGAGTATGATCGCTCTTCGGACCATCGCGCTTCCCCTGCTCGCTGCGGTGTCGGCGGTGCCGCAGCAGGGGATCGGGTTCCCGGAGCCGGTCGACCAGCGATTCGCGCCGCCGGTCGAGCGGGTCGAGCAGGTCGTGCGGCGCGACTATGTACGCTTCGCCGACGCGTATCAGGTGGCGTGGCGGGCCTCACAACTCGACGAGCGGCAGCGTGGTGTCGTGGTCCCCTCGCGTGCGGCGGGCGCGGTCCTGCACTGCCACGATGCCTCGGCGACGCCGTGGCAGGCGCGGTTGGAGACGGTCGGGACGGCGGACTCGATGTCCACCGGCGCGCGGGCCCGGCAGATCACGAGTGCGTACCATCTGCATCGCCTCTGTCCGTTCTGGCTCGTGAGCGCCGCGAGCTTGCCTCGCGACGAGCGTCAGGATCCCGACGCCGCGCTGTTGCCGGCCTTCCGGTCCGTGCTACGGGACGCGCGCGCGCAACTGTTGCTGCAGCTCCAGGTCGCGACGCGCCAGCACCCGGAGAGTCGGTTCCTCACGGGGCTGCGTCTGCGGCTCGCGGTCGATCAGGGCGATACGGCCGCGGTCCGGGACGTGGCAGCGGTCTGCGCCGCGGAGGCCGCGTGGTGCGGCCTGCTGCGCGCGTATGCGATCGCCTACGCGGGTGACATGTGGGCCGCGCAGCGGGCGTTCCACGCGGTGGAGGATGCCCCGTGGCTCTGTGAGGTCTACGATCTCGCGCTGTTGCCCAGTGATGCGGAGCGTGTACCGCGTGGTGCGCGGCGCTGCGCGCGTGACGCCGCGCTCCGCGAGCGCCTCTGGTGGGTCAGCCGACCGTTCCTCGAGGACACGGTCCCGGCGCGGGAGGTCGCGCATCATCGACGCGGCGTGGAGGCGATGCTGCATCGGTTGACCCCGCAGCTCGAGCGCACGGCGGTGTACGACTCGACCGGAGGTGATGCATGGCAGGACCTGCGCATCCGCTACGGGGCGCCGGCGCTGATGACGGCGCTGGGGATCGGCGCGGTGGACCAGGAGCACAGCGGCTATCTCGTGCGGCTCGGTCTCACCGGGCCGGTGCAGGAACCGTATCCGACCTACGAGTATCCGCGGCGCATGGTCTCGGTCGTGCCCAGTTGGGCAGCGATCCGTGAGCCCTTCACGGCGCCGCCGACGGCGTGGCAGCTGACGCCGCCGCGCGATGAGTACGGGCAGGAGGAGCCGGGATGGTTCCCCCAGGAGTTGTGGGACCCGCCGGTGCCGATGATCGCGTTGCATCGCGGTCAAGCGGTGACGTTGCGCCGGCAAGATGGGGCGCACCACGCCGCGGTGGTCCGGCTCGACGCCAACGGTCTGCGACGTCCGGCCGGCGGCGCGATCGAGCAGGTCCGCGTGTTGAGCAGTCCGTCGCCGAACACGGTCGTGCGTCGGGGCGTCCAGCGCGCGGTGGTGCAGCGCCCATTCGTGGCGCGGGCAGATCTGCCGCCTGAGCCGACGCTGCTTGGAGTGGAGTTCGATCATGACCCGCGTTCAGGTGCACCGGCCGGGGTCGGACGCTGGGGCGTGGTCCCGCCGCTGCCGCTGCGCGTGTTGCCGGCCGGACGATACGACATCTCCGTGCCCGTGCTGATCGCGCCGCCGGATGCGCCCCGCGCGGCCCGTGGTGATCCCGACGCGGCCCTGCCGACGATGCTCGACGGCCATCACTTCACCAGTGGGAGCCGGATCGGGGTGTATTGGGAGACGTATGGCATCGCCCCCGGCGATACGGTCGAGCTCGCGTTCTGGGTGGAGCGGGTGACGCCGCAGACGCCGCTCAGGCAGCTCGGTGTCGCGTTGCGCGTTGCCACGGACCTGAACACGCCAGTGGCGGTCTCGTGGCGCGAACCCGACAGCGGTCGCAGTTCATTCGTCTTCGGCGAGGGCGTGCCGATCGTCGCACGGGCCATCGCGCTTGATCTGTCCTCTCTTACCACGGGGGCGTACCGGCTGGAGGTCGCGGTGGCGCGCCCTGGTGAGCCCGCGGTGCGCGGACGCACGGAGATCCACATTGCGCGCTAGTCTGCGGCAGGCAATGCTCGTTGTCGTCTGGGCCGCGCCGCTCGCCGCCCAGACCGCCGCGTCGCGGTCCTCGGGGCTGGACACGGTGCAGCTGCGCGCGTGGCTGACCTCGATCGCGGGGCCGGCATCGCAAGGCCGCGCGAACGGCAGTGCTGAGCATGCGCGGGTGGTCGCGACTCTGCGCGAGGCGGGGCGTGCGCTCGGGCTCCGCCCCCCTGGCGGCGTCGAGACCCGGGTGCCGCTACGCCGCGTCGAGATCCAGTACGATCGCCCGCTCGCGCTCAGCTATCGTCCGCTGCCGCGCTGGGATCCGCGCGTCGGCGGCACACCGCCGTCGTCGGGCTTCACCTTCGGTCCGCCGCTCGTGACCCACGATCGACACTTTCTGCCGGGCTGGGACTGGGTGATGCCGCCGCCGGACGTGTGGCCTCGCTACGAGGACGACGTCGCGGTGTCGGGTGCGACGGTGCGGTATGTGGGTCGGCTCGGGGTCGCTGCCGCCGAACGCGGCGACACCATCGCCGATCGCGTGATCGTGCTGGACCCTCCCGTGAACCTGACGGCGGAAGAGGCGCTCGCGCACGACAGCCTCGGCACTTGGCTCGCCTCCTTCAGCGCGGCCGCGGCCATCGCCATCACCGGACTCGATGCGGTGGACCCGGCGGTGCGTGCCCGCTGGCTACGCCCCGTGTGGACGATGGGCCCGTTGAAGCGCGAACGGCGGCCTCCGCTCTTCGTACTCTCGCGCCGGACGACACGTGCGTTGTTGCTGCACCCGGATCTGGTGATGACGGCGAGTCTTCGGGTCCGGGAGCGTGCGCCCAGCGCGCCGATCGAGAACCTCAGCCTACTCTTGCCTGGCCGCGCTCCCGAGTCGTCACGCGAGGTCATCGTGCTGAGCGCCCCGAGCGACGGACTCGGTGTGGGGCCCGATGGGAGTCTGTATCCCGGTGCGGATGACGGGGGCAGCGGTGCCGCCGCGCTGCTCGGCGTGGCGGCGCTGCTACAGGACCCCGCCCAACGTCCCGCGCGATCCGTGCTGTTCGTGTGGCATGCGGCGACCGAGCTCGGCCTGCTCGGCTCGGACTGGTGGTGGCGACAGGCGCCGGTGCCGTTGGACCGCATCGCTGCGGTCATCAACGTGGAGCGGCTCGCGCGCGGAGCCGATACGCTGTATGCGGTAGGCGCGCTCGGTACGACGTCGTCGCTCGCCGACCTCGTCACTGCGTACGCCGGTCAGTCGGATCTCACGCTGAGCTGGGCGTGGGATACGCCGGACGACCCATGGCAGCGGCCGTGCCGATCGGATCATGTGCGGGCACTCGCGGCAGGTGTTCCCGCACTCACCATCAACAGCGGGGTGCATGCCGACTGGCGCCGCCCCACCGACCATGTCGAGCGCATCGAGATGTCGCGCTATGTGGCGCGGATCCAGTGGTTGGCGGGCGCGGTACGTGCCGTGGCGGAGGCACCGCGCGGGTCCCTGGTGCGAGGTTCCGCGCCATCATCGTGTGAGATCCCTGAGAGGCGACCATGATCGTGCCGCGCGGAGTCCTGCTCCTGCTCGCCGCCGTATCCACGAGCGCGGCAGCGCAATCCAGCACGGCCCGTGTGCGTGCGTGGGTGGCCGCGCACGAGGCGGCGATCGTCCGCGAGGCCGCCGCGCTGACCACGTTGCCGAACGTGGCGCGGGACTCGGTGGACATCCGCCGGAACGCCGAGGCGCTCCTCGCGGCGCTGCGCACCCGGGGCGTCACAGCGCAGTTGCTGGAGTCGCCGACGGGCGGACCACCATCGGTGTATGGCGAACTGCTCGTGCCTGGCGCGACGCGCACCGTGGTGCTCTATGCGCATTACGACGGACAGCCGGCGGTCACGGGACCATGGCTCGGGGATCCGTGGACGCCGGTGCTGCGGTCGATCCGCGATGGTCGCGTTGGCGAGCCGCAACCGCTGCCCGCGTTGGGGAGCCGGGTGGACCCGGAGCTGCGTCTCTATGCCCGCTCGGCGAGCGACGACAAAGGGCCGATCGTCGCGATGCTCGCCGCGCTCGACGCGCTCCGCGCGACCGGGCAGCGGCCCAGTGTGAACCTCAAGTTCTTCTTCGAGGGGGAAGAAGAGGCCGGCTCGCCGAACCTCGGCGCGTTGCTCACGGCGCACCGGGCGCTCCTGCAAGCGGATGCCTGGATCTTCGCCGACGGGCCGGTACACCAGAGCGGTGCACCGCAGATCGTGCTCGGCGTGCGCGGGGCGTACGGGCTGACGCTCACGCTCTACGGCCCCACCCGACCGCTGCACAGCGGGCACTACGGGAATTGGGTGCCGAATCCTGCGTTGCGGGTGGCGCATGTCGTCGCGTCGATGCGGGACCAGGACGGGCGCATCACCATCGCGGACTTCTACGACGATGTCACGCCACCGACGGCCGCCGAGCTGGCGGCGGTGGCGCGGCTCTCGGCCACGGATGACTCGGTGCGGCGCTCGCTGGGACTCCGTGAGACCGAGGGCGCTGGCGCACCATTGGCCGCGCAGATCATGGCTCCGGCGCTGAATGTGCGGGGACTGCGCGCCGGCACCGTTGGCCCCGGGGCGAACAACGCGATCCCGACCTCGGCCAGCGTCTCCATCGACTTTCGCCTCGTGCCGGCCCAGACGCCGACGCGTATCGCGACCTTGGTGACCCGCCATCTCGAGCAGCTGGGGTATGAGGTGACCACCGATGCCGCAGCGGTCAACGGGCATCCGGCGCGCGACCGACTCGCGCTGCTGGAGTGGACGGGCGGGTATCGTGCACAGCGCACGGCGATGGAGCATCCGCTGGTGACGGCGCTCAGCGACATCGGTCGCCGTGCCTATGGGGTGGCGCCGTTCGTGGCCCCGACGATGGGTGGTTCCCTGCCGATGTACCTCTTCGAGGAGATCCTCGGTGCGCCACTGGTGATCCTGCCGACGGTCAACGCCGACAACAACCAGCATGCGCCTGACGAGAACCTTCGGTTGGGCAATCTCTTCGACGCTACGGTGTTGTTCGGGACCCTGTTCACCGACCTCGACGCCGCGTGGCGTCGCGCGGGGGGCGCCCAGTAGCCGCGCGGCCGCCCGGCGTGGCGCTGCCCCCGGGGTCCGGTGGCGCAGCGGGCTCGGCGGCCCGGCCCATGCGGCACTTGTCGGAGCAGTACTTCACCTGATCCCAGTCGCGCGCCCACTTGCGCCGCCAGGTGAAGGGCCGGCCGCAGCGTGCGCAGGGTCTCGAGGGTTTGGGGATCGGTCCCATGGCCGGTGAACGCCGTGGTCCGTGGCGCCGTGCCCGCAGCGCGACCCGCCTGGTCTGCGGCTATATTTCCCATACTTATGGCTAGTACTCCGATCAGTTCCGTCTTCAACGACGGCTATGTCCTCGAGATGTTCGAGGCCTATCGCCGTGATCCCGCCGCGGTCGACGAATCGTGGCGCCAGTTCTTTCGGCTTGCCAACGAGCTCGCGGGGGGCCGCGGCGGTGACGCGCAGGACCCCGAATTGGCACGAAAGGCTGCGGGTGCCGCCGGTCTCGCGGCCGCGATCCGCACGTACGGGCACTTAGCGGTGCAGCTGGATCCCCTGGGCAGCCCGCCGCCTGGCGCCAGGGAGCTGCAGCCGGAGTTCCACCGGATCACGGAGGCGGATCTCGCCGAGGTGCCGGGCGCCGCGCTGGGATTCCCGCACATGGCGACCGCGCGCGAGGTGATCGAGCGGCTGCGCAAGCGCTACATGGGGCGCTTGGCGCTGGAGTATACGCACATCACGGACGAGGCCGAGCGGCAGTGGTTCCGCGCGCTGCTCACCACGGAGGAACTGACCCGCCCGCTGACGCGTGACGAGAAGTTGGCGCTCCTGCAGCGGCTCACGCAGGTCGATGGTCTCGAGCGCTTCCTCGGTCGCGCGTATGTCGGGTACAAGCGGTTCTCCATCGAGGGGACCGACGGACTGGTGCCGCTGCTCGACACCGCGATCGCCGAGTCCGTGGCGGCCGGCGCGCATGAGGTGGTGATCGGGATGGCGCATCGCGGGCGCATCAACGTGCTCACCAACGTGATGGGCAAGCCGTACGCGGCCCTGTTCGCGGAGTTCGAAGGTTGGCACGCCACGCAAGGCGATGCGACCACCGGCGACGTGAAGTACCACATGGGGTACGACGGCGAACAGACGATGGCGAACGGCACCCGGGTGCGGGTGACCCTCGTGCCGAATCCGTCGCATCTCGAGCTGGTGAACCCGGTGCTGCAGGGGGTCGCGCGCGCGCGGCAGCGTCGGGGCGCCGTGCTCGATGCCAAGTCGGTCGTGCCGGTGGTGGTGCATGGCGACGCCGCGTTCCCGGGCGAAGGGATCGTGCCGGAGACCTTCAATCTGTCGCGCCTGCGGGCGTATCAGGTCGGGGGCTCGTTGCACATCATCACCAACAACCAGGTCGGCTTCACCACGGACCCGATCGACGCGCGCTCCACGCACTACGCGAGCGACGTGGCGAAGGGCTTCGAGGTGCCGGTGCTGCATGTCAATGGCGACGACATGGAAGCCTGTGTGATGGCGATGCGGATCGCCTCGGCCTACCGCACGACGTTCGGCAAGGATTTCGTCATCGACTTGGTCGGCTATCGTCGTCATGGGCACAATGAGGGCGACGAACCGACGTACACCCAGCCGACGTTGTACGACCGCATCAAGGCGCACCCGACGCCGCGGCAGGTCTGGGCGAAGCGGCTGGTGGGCGAAGGGCTCCTCACCGACAGCGAGGTCGAGGCGATGGACGCCGCGTTCATGGCGTCCACGCAGAAGGTGTTGGATTCCGTGAAGGCGTCGAAGCCCGACGCCGCCACCGCCGAGCCGAACCCTGCGCCGCCAGCCGCGACCGTCGCGACGGCCGTCGCGGCCGACACGTTGCTCGCGTTGAATGAGCAGCTGTTGACCTACCCGGCCGACTTCACGCCGCACCCGCGTCTCGCGAAGCAGTTGGAACGGCGCCGTGACGCGCTGGGTGAGGCCGGCGGTGTGGACTGGGGACATGCGGAAGCGCTGGCCTTCGCGTCGTTGCTCCGTGAGGGTGTGTCGGTGCGGATGAGCGGCCAGGATTGCGAGCGCGGGACGTTCTCGCACCGGCATGCCGTGTTGCACGATGTGAAGACGGGCGGGACGTTCGCACCCCTCAGCACGATCCCCACGGCACCGACGCGGTTCGACATCCACAACTCGGCCCTCTCCGAGACGGCGGTGATGGGATTCGAGTACGGCTACTCGGTCTCAGCCACGGATTCGCTGACGTTGTGGGAGGCCCAGTTCGGTGACTTCGCCAACGTCGCGCAGCCGATCATCGACCAGTTCATCGCGGCGGATCGCGCGAAGTGGGGACAGGACTCGGGCTTGGTCCTCTTGCTCCCGCATGGCTACGAAGGGCAGGGCCCCGAGCATTCGAGTGCGCGGCTCGAGCGCTTCCTCCAGCTCTGCGCCGAGAACAACCTGCGCGTGGCCTATCCGACCTCGCCTGCGCAGTACTACCACATCCTGCGTCGGCAGGCGCGTCAGAAGCCCCGGCGGCCGCTGGTGCTGATGCAGCCGAAGTCGATGCTGCGACTGCCGGCGGCGATGTCCACGCTGTCCGACCTCAGCACGGGGTCGTTCCGGCCGGTGATCGACGATCCGGCGGGCGCGTCGAAGCGCGAGCAGGTCACGCGCATCGTGTGCTGCAGCGGGAAGGTGTACTGGGATCTCGCGGCGCGACCGGTGCCGGCCGAGGTGGCGCTGGTGCGGATCGAGGAGCTGTACCCGTGGCCGCATGCTGAGGTGGCGGCGGTCGTGGATGCGTATCCCAACGCGGAGCAGGTGGCCTGGGTGCAGGAAGAGCCCAAGAACCAGGGGGCGTGGTCGTATGTCGCGCCGCTCCTGCGCGTCTCGGCCGGCACGGCGATGGACATCCCGTTCATCGGGCGCCCGGATCGGGCGAGTCCCGCCGAGGGGTATCCGTCGGACCACAACGTGATGCAACAGCGGATCCTCGACGATGCGCTGCAGGTGACGTCGCGCAAGTCCACGTCGAAGCGACGGAGTCCCGCCACGCGCTGACCTGGCGCGTGGCCACGGGCCAGGCGGCGGCGCCGTCGCGCAACCGGTAGCAGGGAGGTCCCGCAGTGGGGTGTCGGGTGAACGTGATAGCCGCCGCGCTCGCGGCCATCGGTGTGTGGGCGGGCGTCGGCATGGCACAGGACCGACCGACCAGCGCCGGTGCGCTGATGCACGCGGTGCACGGCGTCGGGACGAGTGTCCGGGTGCTGATGATCGGTGCGCATCCCGACGACGAGGATACGGCGCTGATCGCGTTCCTCGCACGCGGGCGACAGGTGGAGACCGCCTACCTGTCGCTGACGCGCGGCGACGGTGGGCAGAACATCATCGGCAATGAGTTGGGCGAGTCCCTGGGGGCGATCCGGACCGAGGAATTGCTCGCGGCGCGGCGCGTGGACTACGGGCGCCAGTACTTCTCCCGCGCCTTCGACTTCGGCTTCTCCAAGGACAGCGCCGAGACGTTCACGCAGTGGGATCGCGAGGAATTGCTGGGCGACGTGATCCGCGTGATCCGTGCGTTCCGGCCGCATGTGATCGTCTCGGTGTTCGCCGGCACGGCCCGCGACGGGCATGGGCATCATCAGGTGGCCGGGCTGCTGGCGCGGGAAGCCTACGAGCAGTCCGCCGACACGGTCCGCTTCCCGCGCACGTTCGGCGAGGCGTGGTCGGCGGCGAAGTTGTATCGGTCCGCGCGCTTCCAGGCGGAGGTGGCGACGCTGCGGGTGAACGTCGGCGAGTTCGACGTGCTCAGCGGACGCTCGTACGGCGAGATCGCGGGCGAGAGTCGCAGTCAGCACAAGTCGCAGGCCTTCGGTGCCGCCGAGCGCCGTGGCGTGTTGCTCGATCCGCTGCGACGTGAAGCGACGCGCGTGAACGCGGCGACGCCGGCGCGGGACGAACGCTCGATGTTCGACGGGATGGATACGACATGGGCCCGGCATCGCGGTGCGGCGCACACCGACGCGCTGCGTGCCGTGGTCGACTCGCTGCCTGCACTGAGCGCCATCGCCCGTGCGACCTTGGACCTGCGGACCCCATCGACCAATGTGCCGGTGCTGGCGCGGATCGTCGGGCTCCTCGAGCGGGCGCAGCGAGACTTGCGCTGCGTGTGGCCGACGGCAGAGTCGCCGTGCGCGCCCGCCGAGAGCGATCTGGCGGCGTCGGTGCGGGTGGCCCATGAGCGGGCAACGAGCGCGTTGCTTGCGGCGGCGGGTGTCCAGATCGAGGTGCTCAGCGACCGGCCGTTCCTGGCGTTCGGAGACACGGCCGAGGTCACGCTTCAGCTGGACAACCGCGGGCGCTGGCCGGTCACGGTGCATGGCTTCACGGTGACCGGTGGGCTCGGCGCTGCGGTCGGGCTGCCGGTGCGGATCGCGGCGGACAGCGGCGCGACGATCGGCCGACGTATGGCGGGCGTGGCCCCGCAGGGTGCGTGGTGGTTGATGACGCCCCGCGAGGGACCGATGTTCGACCCCTTCATGTCGAGTGCCGACGGGCTGCGGACCTCAGTGACGGGTCGGCCGGCCCCCATCGTGCGCGCGGTCGCGGTGGCCGAGGATTCTCGTGCATCCACCGCGGCCGGCCTGACGCTTGAGGTGGCCGGCGTGCGCTTCACGACGCGGGTGGCGCCGATGGTGCATCGGCGGGTGGATCCCGTGCGTGGCGAATTGCGCACGCCCGTGACGCCGGTGCCGGCGATTTCGCTGCTGTTCGACCGGCAGCTGGAGTTGGCGCGAGCCGACGTGCCGATCACCCGCGTGATCCGCCTGCAGGTGCGCTCGTACTCGTCGCAGCGTCGCACCGTGCGTTTGCACTACGAGTTGCCGCCCGGTGTGCGGGCAGATTCGCTGCCATCGGAACTGACGCTGGGGCCCCTCGAAGTGCGGGAGGTCGCGATCCG
Organism: uncultured Gemmatimonadaceae bacterium; assembly: GCA_964503275.1. GTDB lineage: Bacteria > Gemmatimonadota > Gemmatimonadetes > Gemmatimonadales > Gemmatimonadaceae > DASRAP01. The sequence continues at coordinate 23,442 of CAZCZO010000018.1, forward strand.
GTTGTCGGGCCGGCTCCCGGAGGGTCGGCATCCGTTGCTGGTGCGCGCGGAGGAGCGCGTGCTCGACGACGCCGGCGGCCGATTCAACGGCACGATGAAGTACCAGAGCGGGTGGTTCACGATCGACTACCCGCATATCCGCCCGGTCGTGGTGTTCCGCTCTGCCGGCGTGTGGGTCCAAGGGGTACTCACCGAACTGCCGACGATCAGGAAGCCGGTGGCATACGTGCCGGGCGTGTCGGACGACGGGATCCCGGTGCTGCGACAGCTCGGTGTGCGTGTCACCGAGATCGCGCCGGAGCTCCTGGGCGGCGTGGATCTGTCGCAGTTCGATGCCGTCGTCCTTGGTCCGCGTGTGTACCAGCGCTACCCGCGGCTCGCGGAGGTCAACGCGAAGCTGGAAGGCTACGCCCGCGCGGGTGGCACGGTGATCGTGCAGTACGGACAGAACGAGTTGCAGGGTATCGGCATGCTGCCGTATCCCATCGAGATGATGCCACCGGTGCGCGTGACGGACGAGGCGGCCCCGGTCCAGATCTTGGATCCGCGTGCGCGCGTGCTCGCGGTGCCGAACCGCATCACCGAAGAGGATTGGGCGGGGTGGGTGCAGGAGCGCTCGCTGTACATGCCGTCGGCCGTGGACAGCGCGTGGCGCCCGGTGATCGCGATCCACGACCCCGGTGAGCCGCCGAATGCGCACGCACTGCTGACCGCACGCGTCGGCGCGGGCCTGTACGTGTACACGTCGTTGGCGTTGTTCCGGCAGCTCCCGGCGGGGATCCCGGGAGGGATCCGGCTCTTCATGAATCTGCTGTCGGCGGGGGGGCGCTGACGATGACCGCAGCGTCGGCGCTGCCCGGCGGCACGAAGCGTCGGCCGCACGTCGTGATCATCGGCGGCGGCTTCGCGGGGTTGAGTGCCGCGCGCGGCTTGGCCCGCGCTGAGGTGGACATCACCGTCGTCGATCGCACGAATCACCACGCGTTCCAGCCGCTGCTGTATCAAGTCGCGACCGCGATGCTGGCGCCGAGCGACATCACGGTACCGATCCGCTGGGTGCTCCGGACCCAGCAGAACGCGCGTGTGATGCTCGCCAACGTGTCGCAGGTGGACCCCGTGGCGCGGACACTGTCGATCGACGCCGAGCCGGGCACCCTGCACTACGACTACCTGATCGTCGCCAGCGGGGCTCGGCATGCGTACTTCGGTCGTGACGAATGGGAGCGTCACGCGCCCGGTCTCAAGAGCGTGGACGATGCGCTGGAGATGCGCCGTCGGTTGTTGCTCGCCTTCGAGTTGGCGGAGCTCAGCGAGGACGCGGCGGAGCGCGCGGCCCTGATGACGACGGTCATCGTCGGGGCGGGCCCGACGGGCGTCGAGCTGGCGGGCATCCTGCACGAGATGGCGTGCGGCATGAAGCGCGATTTCCGCCGCATCGACACCTCGACGATGCGGGTGATCCTCGTCGAAGGGGGCCCGCGGGTGCTGAGTGCGTTCCCGGAGTCGCTGTCCCAGCGCGCGCGGCGCGATCTGGAGGCCTTCGGGGTGGAGGTCCGCACGGGGACGGTGGTGACGGACATCGACGGTCACGGGGTGCGCCTCGGGGACGACGTGATCGCGGCCCGCACGGTGCTCTGGGCGGCGGGCAATCGCGCGTCGTCGCTCGGGGCCTGTCTGGGCACTGCGCGCGACCGGGCAGGGCGGGTGGTCGTTCGGCCGACGTTGCAGGTCGCGGAGCATCCGGAGGTCTACGTGGTCGGCGACGTGGCGGCGTGCACCGATGTCCGCGGGGTCGCCGTCCCGGCCGTGGCGCCCGCGGCGAATCAGATGGGGGCGCATGCCGCCGCGAACATCCGGCGCGCGCTGGTCGGTGCGGCGCCCACCGCGTTCCGCTACGTGAACAAGGGTGATCTGGCGACCATCGGGCGGCACCGCGCGGTGGCGAGTATCGCCGGGCTGCGGTTGGCGGGCTATTTCGCGTGGTTCATCTGGGTGTTCGTGCACATCATGTATCTCGTCGGGTTCCGCAATCGCGCGGTGGTCTTGCTGCAGTGGTCCTACATGTACTTCACGTACCAGCGCGGCGTGCGCTTGATCACGGGGAATGAGGCGCACGGGCCACCCCACACCGGCGAGTGGCCGGTGCCAGCGATGCTCCGCGGCGGCGCGTAGTCGTGGCGATGCGACGCGCGCTGCTCCCCGCCACCACCCTCTCCATCGCCCTCGCCGCTGCGGCGGGGGCGCAAGTGCGTCAGGACACCGTGCGGGTCGATTCGGCGCGGGTGATCGAGTCCGTGCAGGTACGCGCGGGCTACGTGCCCCGCGTGGTCGGCAGTGCCTCGACGGTCACGGTGTCGCCCGACTCGCTTCCCTTGGGTGTCGCGGCCGCCACCGGTGCCGAGCTGTTGCGACGCCTCCCGTTCCTCTATGTGCGACAGAACTCGCGTGGTGAGACCGAACTGTCGGTGCGGGGGTCCGAGTCGCGCCAAGCTGCCGTGTTCTTCGAGGGCGTGCCGCTGACGCTGACCTGGGACGCCCGCACCGATGTGAGCATCGTGCCGATGGCAGGCGTGCAGCGGATCGAGTATGTACGGGGGCTGTCATCGTTGCTCGCAGGGCCGAACGCCATCGGCGGCACGGTCGCGATGCGGCTCTGGGAGGATCACGATCCGACGCAGGCGCCCGCACGACGCGCGCGGCTGGAACTGCAGGGCGACCATCTGGGCGGGATGCGCGGATCCGCGACGATCGGGGGTGCCCTGCGGCACTCGGCTGCGAGCTCCGTGCTGTTCCGTGTCGGGGGTGTCGCGCGCGACCTGCCCGGCCTCGCGCGGCCGCACGGGGTGGTCGATCCGGGTGCCGATGGTCGGGTGCGCGCGAATACCGACCAGCGCGGCAATGACTACTTCGCCGGTCTCCGCTACGAACATGCCCAGGGGCGGTACCTGGGTGTGGCACTCTCGGCGACCGACGGTGCGCGAGGCGTCGCGCCGGAACTGCATCTGGAGCAGCCGCGGCTGTGGCGGAATCCCACCGTGCAGCGCCGTCTGGCGAGCCTCACCGCCGGTACGGGTGCGCTTCGTAGCCGGCTCGGCGTGGGCGATGTCGAGGTCGCGCTCGGCAGCAACGTGGGTCGGCAGGACATCAGCGCCTACGCGACCCGCGACTATCGTGACGTGGTCGCTACGGAGCGCGGTGACGACCGGACGCAGAGCCTGCGGCTGACCTTCGATCAGGAGCTGGGGCGCCTCGCCGTGTTGCGTGGGGCGTACACGCGTGCCGATGTGTCGTACGACGAGCGCATCGATCGCGCGCCCGCCGCGCGCTACGCGCAGGTGCTCTCGAGTGCGGCGACCGAGATCGATGTGCGGCCGCTGCCGATGTTGACCGTGACCGCCGGGGTCGCGCGCGATGTCGCCGAAACGCGTGAGGCCGGCGGACGTCCTCCCCTCGGCCGGACGGCCGGCACGGGATGGCGGGCGGGCGCGACCTGGTTGTTCCCCTTCCAGGGATTGCGCCTGCACGCGTCGTTGAGCGAGCGCAGTCGCTTCCCGGCCCTGCGCGAGTTGTACGCGGGGGCGTTGGATCGCTTCGTGCCCAACCCTGCGTTGCGTCCGGAGCGCGCCCACACCTCGGAGGTCGGTATGACGGCCGTGCGCGGGGGATGGGACGTCCAGGTCGTCGGCTTCGCGCAGCGGATCGACGACGCGGTGGTGCGGACCACGCTCGCGGATCGGCGGTTCTTCCGGGTGAACCGGGATCGGTTCACGAGCAACGGCATCGAGTTCACCGCGGGCACGATGCTCGGACCGGTCACGGCGCGCACGGACATCACACTGCAACGCGCGCGGGTGCAGGACGCCAGTCTGTCGACGGCGGCACAGCGTTGGCCGGAGAACGTGCCGGCGGTCTTCGGGTCGCTGACGGCGACCGGTCCCATGCCGGGGGCGATCGAGGGGCAGGCGCGCTTGCGTTTGATGGGATCGACGCGCTGCGCGGTCGGGGATGTGGTGAATCGGCAGGCTGGCGCGGCGACGCTGGACCTCGGCGCGGAACGTCGTTGGTCGGCGGCGGGATGGTGGCAGCGGATGCGGACGACACTGCAGGTCGAGAACCTGTTCGATCAGTCGCTGTTCGACCAGTGCGGGCTGCCGCAGGCGGGCCGCACGTTCCGGATCGGCGTCGCCATCGGCTGACACAGGGCGCCGCGTGCCGCGGTCCGCGGCGACCGGTGAGCCGTCCGAAACCGCGTCAGCGGATGGCCCGTACGGGACAGCAACAGTCCGTTCGACCCTCTCTCGTGTCAGGGTACTCCAATGCGATCGGTGAGCCAGTCCGTGCAACATGGTCTCGGTGCACTCCTCCTCGCGCTCGCCGCGTGTGGCGGTGATCCGGATCCCGTCAATTTCGCCACGGACGACGAGGCCTCCTCGGCGTTCGCCAATGCGACCGTGTCGATCGTGAGCACCGACAGCGTCCTTCGACTTGCCGTGGTGGGCGACTCGGTCGTGATGGCCTTGTCGGAGCGCTTTCGCGAGACCGTCACGGCGAAGATCGACTCAGGCGCGGGTGACCGCAGCGGGCTCGGCAAGGTGATCGCGAGTGCGGTCGGCGCCGCGGTGAGCAAGGCCGTCGGCATCGCGGTGACCGTACCGGCGACGGCGGTCCGCGACCTGCGCTACGACAACGGCGAGCTGCGCTTCGAGGTGGATGGCAGCACGAACATCCGCTTCAATACCGACTCGGACGACAAAGTGAAGCGGACGGACGGGAGCGGCGGGCGGTTCACGGAGGCTGATGCCCTGGAGTTCATTGAGGCGGTGCGGGCCGCGCAGGGCCGCCAGCGGCCCCCGTCGAACTAGGCGCGCGCGGGGTGTGACTGGCGGAGCTGCCCCGCGACGGCGAGAATAGAGCCGCGGTCCCTGTGGGATCGTCGCGTCGGTCCGTGACCGCCCCCCCCTGCATCCCCCTCCGTGCTGCGGCGCACCCCTCTTGTAGGTCGGCATGATCTGCTCACCGCCCTCACGGCGGCGCTCGATGCGGCGTCGCGAGGCCGTGGCAGCGCACATGTCCTCATCGGGGATGGCGGCATCGGCAAGACGCGGCTCGCCGACGCCGTGGCGGCCGCGGCCGCGGAGCGGAGCTTCACGAAGCTGATCGGCCGGGCCTACCCCGTCGAGCAGGGGGTGCCCTACGCGCTGGTCGCCGACGCCGCGCTGAGCACCATCCGTGCGATGCCCCCTTCGGTGCTCGAAGTGTTGAGCCGTGGCGGGGTGGCGGACTTGGCGGCGCTGTTCCCCGCCTGGCGCCCCGACGGTGTCACGCCGATCTCCGGCGATGCGGGCGCCGTGAAGGCGCGGATGCATGACACGTTCGCCACCTTCCTGCAGCGTTTGGCCGGTCGGAATCCGGTCCTGCTGATCGCAGACAATCTGCATTGGGCCGACCCCTCGTCACTGGAGCTCTTGCACTTCGTGGCGCGCCACGTGGGCAAGCATCCCATCGTCCTGCTGGGCACCTGGAACTCGGCGTGGACCGAGTCGGTGGACTCGATGGTGCAGTGGGAACAATCGTTGCGATCGATCGGCGTGCTGACCACATACGATGTCGAGCCGCTCGACGTGCGCGAGTGCGCCGAGTTCCTGACCCGCCTCTGTGGTGTGGAGGCATCGCTGGTCGGCGATGCGGCGGCGTGGCTCCACGCCCGGACCGGCGGCAACCCGTACTTCCTCGAAGAGCTGGTCTCGGCGCTGCGGGCGAACGGGCGACTGGGCAGCGATGGGACCGGGTGGTCGGGCTGGAGCGCGTCCCCGATCGAGTTGCCGCGAACCATCCGTGATGCCCTGCGTGCGCGGCTGTCCCGGCTCGACCCCAACGCTCAGCGGGTGGTCACGCTGGCGGCGGTGATCGGGACCGAGGTGCCGCATCAGCTCCTCGAGCGGATCGTCGAGATGCCCGACGAAGTGCTGCTGAATGCGCTCGGTGAGCTGCGGCGAGAGCGGGTCCTGGTCGAACACAGTGAGGCCCGTTCGCTCGCGTATCTCTTCACGCATCCGCTGCTGCGCGAGGTGCTGCTCGATGCCCTGCCGATGGCGCAGCGTCGCACGATGCATGCGCGCATCGCGGAAGTCCTGGCCGCGGACCAGGGGGCGGCGGCACCCTCGATCGAACTGTTGGCGGTGCACTACCTGCTGGCCGATGCGCCCTCCCAGCATGCGGTGGCGGCCCAGACCCTGCTGCAGGCGGGCGAAGCCGCCCTGCGTCGCGGGGCGGTGCGCGAGGCGGTGGAGTTCCTCGACGCGGCCGTCCGACGCGCCGACGCGGGGGCGACGTCCGCGCTGCAGGCGGCGTGCCGCGATGCGGCCGCCCGAGCGCAGGTGCAGCGTGGTGCGCATCAGGAGGCAGTGGCGCTGTGGACGGCGGCACGCGCGGTGGTGGAGGCCATGCCCGATCCCGCACGGGTGGCCGCCATCGACCGACGGGTGAGCGACGCGTTGGCGCGCGGTGGCGATCTGCCCGGTGCGCTCGAGGCGCAGGCGCGCGGGCTCGCGGTCGCGGAGATCGCGGGCGACGACCGCGCGATCACCGCGTTGCGGCTGGCGCGGGCATCGTTGCTGCTCGACATCGGTCGCGGGGAGGAGGCCGAGGCGGAAGCATCGGAAGCCTTGACGGTCGCGCAGCGCATCGATGATCCGCGCCTGCTGGCCCGGGTGCATCACGAGTTGCAGATGATCGCCATCTACCGCGGACCGCGGGACGCCGCGGACGGGCATGCTGCCCGCGCGAAGGCCTACGCGGAGGGCACCGACGATGCCGCGGTCCTGTGGAACATCACGTGGGGCATGGCCATGCACGCCGGCCTGACCGGCGACGCGCAGGGGACGGCGCGGCATCTCGCCGCGGCCTCGGCGATCGCCGAGCGCACGCGGTCGCCGCTGCATCGCCTGTGGACCGCAGAGGTCGAGATCGAGTATCGCTCGGGGATCGGCGACTGGTCGGGCGCACTCGCCTTGGCGGACGAGACGATCCGCGGCGCGCGCGATTTCTCGCAGGGCGCGCTGTTGCCGCGGCTGCTGGTGTGGTCGGCGTTGGTGCGGCTGGGTCGCGGGGACTTCGCGATCGCCAAGGAGCAGATCGACGAAGCATGGGCGCTCGCCGGCGCCGGCGATCCGGCCGGGACCCGTCCGGTCGCGGTGCATGTCGTGATCCCGGCACATGTGGGGCGTGCGGCTTGGCATCTGGCGCGCACCGAATATGCGGAGGCTCTGCGCATCGCCGAGGCTGGCCTGGCGCTCGCGGATCGGACGGGGTATGTCGCGTGGGCCATCCACCGCCTGATGCCGATCGCGGCGGAGGCCTCGTTGTGGATCCGTGACTGGGAACGCGCGGCGCACTATGGGACGCGACTGCGGGAGACGGGGGCGCGTCTGGGACATCCGCTGGCGCTGGCGTGGTCCGATGCCTGTTCGGCGCTGAGCCGCATGCTCCAGGGCGACAAGGCCGGCGCGGTGGCCCAGCTCCGCGCCGCCTCGGACGCGCTCGATGCGATCCCCTTCGTCGAGCATGGCGCCCGGCTGCGGCGGAAGCTTGCTGATGCCTACAACGACAGCGGCGACAGTGCGAGCGCCGTGGTGGAGCTGCGCCGGGTGCACGACAGCTTTGACCGGCTCGGCGCCGTCCCGGCGCTCACGGAGACGCGGGACAAGCTGCGACAGCTCGGCGTCCGGCCGCCGCCGCGTCGTGGTGAGACGAGCGGTGCGGGCGCGCTCACCGCCCGCGAGCTCGAGATCGCGCGTATGGTCGCTGCGCGTCGGAGCAACAAGGAGATCGCGGCTGCGGTGGACATCTCGCCCCGCACCGTCAGCACGCACCTGTCGAACATCTTCGCGAAGCTGGGGGTCGGTTCGCGCGGCGAACTCACGGATCGCGTGCGGCAGGGCGACTTGGGTGCGGAGGATCCGTCAGGGCGCAGCTGAGGGGGCGGCGCGTGACCGCGACGCGACCGGTCGCCGCTGTGGTCCCCCGCCCTCAGCCCTGTGCGATCCCCGGCGCGCGCTCGATCCCGACCCCGAGCATCACGGCGACGATCACCATCGCGGCGCCGGTATAGAAGGGCACCGTCCGCCCCAGTGCATCGAAGGCCCAGCCGGCCCACAGCGGCGCGACCACGCGTGCGACGCCCCCGAAGGTCTGCTGCACGCCCATGTACAGCCCCCGTTCGTGCGGCGAGACGACGCGCGAGAGCATGCCGGTCACGCAGGGGAACGTGAAGGCGGTCCCCAAGGGGATGAGCGCGACGGCGATCGCCAGTGTGGGGATCCCGGGCGCCAAAGGCATCAGGAACAGACCACTCATGAGCAGACCCAGGCCCAGCCGCGAGAGGCGGGGCTCACCGAAGCGGTCCACCATGCGCCCGAGCACCAGCGCACGCGTCACCACCGAGATGATGCCGAGGTACATGAAGAAGTAGCCGATGGTCTTCTCGGTGACGCCGTGCTTCCACGCGAGGAACAGCGCGAGGATCGCCGTCATGCCGTGAAAAGCCCCCATGGCGACCGCGTAGATCCAGATGAGGCGCGAGGCGGGTTCGCCGCTGTGCGAGACGACGCGTGTGATCGCTGCGGTCCCCGTACGCGGGCGTTCGCCTGCGCGTGCGGCGTGGATGTCGTGCGACTCCGTGAGGTAGCGGTACGCGAAGGCCATGTTCACGAGGGTGAACCCGGCCGCGAAGAGGCCCGGCGCGGCGGGGCCGAAGTGCGCGGTCCACGACCCGATGACCGGGCCGATCGCGACGCCCGCATTGGTGGCGGCGGACAACCAGCCCAGGGCCTTCGAGCGCTCCTCCGGCTTGGTCGCGTCGGCCACATAGGCCTGGATCACGCCGACCGTGCCCCCGCCCGCGCCTTGCACGAGCCGGGAGAACAGCAGCCAGTCGAGCGAGTCTGCGAAGGCGAACACCACGTACGCCGCCGACGCGGCGCCGAGTCCGACCAGCAGCGCCGGCCGCCGTCCGTAGCGGTCCGACATACGTCCCCAGAATGGAGCGCTGATCAGCTGCGCGATCGCATATGACGAGATGAGGACGGCGATGACCGCGCCGTCCCCACCGAAGCCGACGGCGTCGAGCGTGCGACCCGTGAGGCCCGTGCCATTCATCCGTTGTGCATAGAACGGCATCAGGGGAAGCACCATCAACAGCCCGACCATGTCCCCGAACGCCGTGACCATCAGGACCGCGAGTCTACCCACGGCGATTCCCGACCGGGGCACCGGTCCACGCGCCCCGCGTGAAGTCCGGGAACTGCACCGGCATCGCGCCCTGCGCCACCGAGATCTCGCTGAGCGGCATGGGGGCGCTCCACGTGGCGGCGTCGTACACGTCGAAGTCCGGCACCAGCCCTTCGCGCAGACACTCGACCAGGCGATACGCCATGACGAAGTCCATGCCGCCATGCCCTCCCTTCTTGCGGGCCAGCTCGCCGATGCGCGTCCACAGGGGGTGCTCGTGCGTCTGCTTCCACGGGTCGATCGGCCCCCAGCGCTCCCCCCCCTGCTGCCCCTCGACGTAGATGCGCGCGGGGTAATCGTTGAAGATGCCCTTGGTGCCCTGCACGTTGTTGAGGCGCGAGTAGGGTCGCGGATTCACCACATCGTGCTGTAGCAGCACGGTCCGCCCCTGCGCCGTCTGCAGGATGGCGGTGTGCATGTCGCCCGTGATGTAGCGCTCGCTCCACTTGGGGTTGCTGCGGTCGGGCACGGTGGCCTCGCGATGCAGCGTGAGACCGCGCTCCTTGGTGGCCATGGCGACCATAGTCGTGAAGCGGTCGCCCGAGTTGATGTCCATGTACCACGACACCGGGCCGAGGCCGTGCGTGGGGTAGTGGTTCGCATCGGTGCGCGTGTGCCAGGCGCGGCGCCACAGTCCCTCGTCGCGATCCTCGAACAGGATGCGCCGCAGGTCGTGCAGATAGGCCGCCTCGCCGTGCAACACCTCGCCGAGCACGCCATCGTGCACGAGGCGATCGACGAGCATCTCGTTGTAGCCGTAGTTGCAGTTCTCCATCTGCAAGCAGTGGCGCCGCGATTGCTCGCTGGCATCGACCAACGCCCACAGGTCCTTGAGCGTGGTGCCGATCGGGCACTCGGCGCCGCAGTGTTTGCCGGCCCGCAGGGCGGCGAGCATCACCGGCGTGTGCCATTCCCAGGGCGTGGCCGTGTACACGAAGTCGATGTCGTCGCGCGCGACGAGCTGCTCGTAGGCGAACGGGCCGTCGCTGTACACCACCGGCGCGGGCAGCCCGGCGTCCGTGCACATCTTCACGGCCCGCTCCGCCTTGGCGGGGACGATGTCTGCGACGGCGGTGATGCGCACTCCGTCGATCGCGACCAACTCAGAGAGCACGGACCGGCCACGGAGCCCCGTGCCGACGATCGCGATCCGGACGAGGGGGCGGCGCTCGAAGGGGACCCCGCGCATGGTCGCGGCGGGGGCCGGTCGGGGCGGCAGCGTGCCGCTGGCCGATCCGGCGGTGATGGACTCGGCGAGTGCCGGGCTGAGGTGGCCGGAGGCGGCGAGTCCGGCACCGGCGAGCACGGCCTGCTTGAGCAGGTCGCGGCGCGACTGGAGCGAGAGTGGGGTGTCCATGGTGCCCTGAAGCTAATGTCCAGTGGGTCGTGTTGGCGTGTGGTGGCCTCCACGGTCGGTCGGCTGGACCTTTCGCGAGGGCGTCCCCGTTCCTTGATTCCATGAGCATGGTCGACCGCATCCGAACCCGCACGATCGTCGTTGGCAGCGGCGTGGCCGGATTGCATACCGCGTGGCGGGCCGCGGCGCACGGCGACGTGCATGTCCTGACCAAGCGGACGCTGTTCGACAGTGCGACGGCCTACGCGCAGGGTGGGATCGCCGCCGCGCTGGGGGCGGGCGACTCCACCGACCTGCATCGCCAGGATACCCTGGCGGCCGGTGGCGCCCTCTGCGACGCCGCGGCCGTCGAGGTGCTGGTCGCGGAGGGACCCGACCGGGTGCGTGAGCTGGCCGACGCCGGGGCGCGCTTCGATGTCGATGCGGGCGGGCGCTTCACGCTGGGCAAGGAGGCGGCCCATTCGCGAAAGCGGATCGTGCATGCGCGGGGCGACCAGACCGGCGCCGAGGTCGCGCGGGCCCTGAGCGAGCGCGTGCGGGCCACGGCCGCCGTGCACATCGTCGAGCACGCGCGCGTGCTCGAGTTGATCGTCGAGGAGGGACGGGTCTTCGGCGTGCGGGCGTCCGTCGAAGGACGCCCGGTGGACATCATCGCCGAGGCCACCGTGCTGGCGACGGGGGGCTGCGGGCAGGTGTATCGCTACACGACGAACCCGCAGGTGGCCACCGGCGATGGCTTCGCGATCGCACAGCGTGCGGGGGCCAAGCTCGCGGACATGGAGTTCGTCCAGTTCCATCCCACGGCCCTGGACACGCCGGAGAACCCGCTCCAGCTGATCTCCGAGGCCGTGCGGGGCGAGGGCGCCGTGCTCGTGAACGCGCGTGGCCAACGCTTCATGAGCAAGGTGCATCGCAATGCCGAGCTCGCCCCGCGCGATGTCGTGGCGCGCGAGATCTTCCGCGAGCAGCAGCGCAGCGGCCGGGTCTTCCTCGATGCGCGCAAGCTCGGGCCGGCCTTCCTCGTGCGTTTCCCTGGGATCTCGGCGTTGCTCGCGGCGCGCGGCATCGATCCGGTGAACGACCTCATCCCCGTGACGCCGGCGGCGCACTACATGATGGGAGGCGTGAAGACCGATCTCGCCGGGCGGACGAACATCGAGCGACTCTGGGCCTGTGGTGAGGTCGCGCGCACCGGGGTGCATGGCGCCAACCGACTGGCGTCGAACTCCCTGCTGGAAGGCCTCGTGTTCGCGGAGCGCGTGGCGGCCGACGTCGCGACCATGCCGCGTCTGCCGCGCGTGCCGCAGCGGGTGGCGTGGAGCGTTCCCATCCTCTACGATCGTGGCGGCGCACAGGTCGGGGCGGAGGCGGTCCGGGACGTGATGTGGCGCTACGCCGGCATCGACCGCTCGGCGCAGGGCCTGGCGACCGCCGTCGAGGAGCTGAGCGAGATCATGGGGCGTTTGCCCGAGGGGGCGACCGAGGAGGCGAACCTCGCCGAGACAGCGTTCATCATCGCGTCGATGGCGCTGGCGCGACAGGAGTCACGCGGCGGGCACTTCCGCCGGGATTTCCCGCGGCCCAAGAAGAAGTGGAAGGGGCGGCATATCGAGTGGTGAGCTCGTGGCGCGTCACGGGGGTGGTCGAGTCCTGCCGTGCGCCGACTCAGTCGCGAATGCCCATCACCGCCAGGGCGCTGAAGAGCGCCACCGTGCACGCGAGCAGCCCATTGACCGCCCAGCCGTTGCGGAACTCGCGTCCGACCCAGGCGCTACGGGTGTTCATGATCAGCAAGGTCGCGGCGACCAGCGGCATGAACCACGCACCGAGCAGGGCGTACAGCAGTTGGACCTGCTGCACCGTGGTCACCAGCAGCACCAGCGGCAGGGTGGCGATGGCGACCAGATAGCCGCGATACGCGCGCGTCTCGCGGAGCGGCGTGGCGCTCACGGCATCGCGGCGCCGCAGACGCCAGCAGTCGGCGAAGAGGTAGGGTGCGCTCTGCCAGACGCCGAGCAGGCTGGAGAAGACGGCGCCCCAGAAGCCGAGCAGGAACAGCGAGCCGGCCATGGGCCCGAGCGTGGCGCGCAGCTGATCCGCGAGCTCGATGGCCACGCGCGCGCCGGCGCCATCGCCCGCGATCCTCGTGCCGATCACGATCATCGCCACCCCGAAGGCGGCGGTGAGCGCGTAGCTGACCGCCAGGTCGAGACGGGAGGTGCGAAGGCCGCTGAGTCCCGCGCGGTCGGTCTCGCGGATCCAGTAGCCGTAGGACAGCATGGTCACGGTGCCGCCCACGCCACCGAGCACGGCGAGGAACCATCGCCACTCGCTGGCGGTCTGTGGCAGTGTCGGTCGGACCGTGGCGCTGAGCGTGGCGAAAGGCTCACGCAGCACCAGCAGGCCGGCGGTGGCGAGTACCGCGAGGAACATGGCGATGACCACCACCTGCATCACCCGCGCAAAGAGCCGGAAGCCCCCGAAGCGTACGAGGGCGAGCCCGCCAAGGGAGTGGGCGATGCCCCAGATCACCTTGGACTGCGTCTCGGTCCCGAGCGGCAGGATGGCGGTGGCAGCGATCCCGCAGGCGGTGATGAGTGCGCCGCCGACCGCGAAGCTCCACAGCAGGAAATAGCCCAGGAACAGCCAGCCGAACCAAGGCCCAAGGTGGGTCCACCATCCGTCCAGCAGGGAGCGACCGGTGGCGAACTGCCAGCGGATGGTGCCCTCGTTGATGGCCCACTTGAGCAGTCCGCCGAGCACGGCGGCCCACCCGACGACGAGTCCGACCCGCGAGCCGGCGAGCGATGCGGTGACCAGATCGCCGGCGCCGACGCCGGTCGCGGCGACGAGCAGTCCTGGGGCGAGAGTCGCGCCGACCGAGCGACGGCTCGGCCCGCTCACCGCCGCCGCGTGGGTTTGCCGAACATGGCGCCGAGCACGCCGCGTGTGATGGAGCCGGCGACGGCGACGGCCATGGATCGGGCGACAGACGTTCCGATGGTGCGCGCGATCTTTTGTCCCTCGGTGAGCTGAGGTCCGCGCTGGCGCGATGGCGTCGCGGTATTGGCGCTCTGTCGACCGATGTTGTCGATGGTCTCCGCCTGCGTCGCAGCGTTGGCCGCCGCTTCGCGTGCGGTGGCGACTCGGCGCTCCAGCATTTCGCTCGCGGAGTCGCGGTCGATCGCGGTCGCGTACTTGCGGACCTGCGGGGTCTGCAGCCTGCGGTTGAACTCGTCCGCGGCGAGTGGGTCCATGGACGCGCGCGGGGGGACGAGCAGGGTCGCGACCGACGGCGTCGGGGTGCCGCGCTTGGTCAGGACGGTGACGAGGGCTTCGCCTGTTCCGAGGGCCGTGAGGGTCTCCTGGATGTCGTAGTGCTCGGTCTTTGGGAAGGTCCGGGCGGCCGCACGCAGGGCGCGTTCGTCGTTGGCGGTGAAGGCCCGCAGGGCGTGCTGGACGCGATTGCCGAGTTGGGCGAGCACCGGTGGGGCGATGTCGGTGGGAGACTGGGTGACGAAGAAGACGCCGACCCCCTTGGAGCGAATGAGGCGGATGACCGTCTCGATCTGATCGACGAGCGCCTTGTTCGCGCCATCGAAGAGGAGGTGGGCCTCATCGAAGAAGAACACCAGCTTGGGTTTGTCGAGGTCGCCGACCTCTGGGAGGGTGTTGTAGAGGGTGGCGAGCATCCAGAGCATGAACGTGCTCCAGGCCTGCGGCTTGTCGGGGACGTCGGAGAGCTCGAGGAGGGAGATGAGCCCGCGTCCGTCGCGCTCGACTTGGAAGAGGTCGTCGAGGTCGAACTCCGGCTCGCCGAAGAACTGGGCGGCGCCCAGGGATTCGAGTCGGATCATCTCGCGCAGGAGGACCCCGACGGTCTGTTTGGAGATGCCGCCGTACTGCTTGATGTCGGCCGCGCCGTCGTTGGTGAGGTATTGCAGGACGGCCCGCAGGTCCTCGAAGTCGATGAGGAGCAGGTCGTGGTCGTCGCAATACTTGAAGACCAGCGCGAGCACCGAGCTTTGGGTGTCGTTGAGTCCGAGGACCTTGGCGAGCAAGGAGGGGCCGAACGACGAGACGGTGGCCCGCAGCTGCGCGCCCTTCGCGCCGGTCATCGAGAGGAACTCGATGGGGTAGGGTGAGGCGGTCCAGTCGTAGCCACAGGCCGCAGCGCGCTGCTCGATCCGTGCGCTCGATGTACCCGCCGCGCCGAGTCCGGAGAGGTCGCCCTTGATGTCGGCGAGGAAGACGGGGACGCCGGCATCGGACAGCTGTTCGGCGATGAGTTGCAGCGTCTTGGTCTTTCCGGTCCCGGTGGCGCCGGCGATCAGGCCGTGCCGATTGAGCATCGCCAGCGGGATCCGTACCAGTGGCTCTGGGTGGCTGTGACCACCGTGGAGGGGGGCGCCGAGGGTGACGCCGGGGGCGTCGGTGGGAAAGGCGGCGCGGGTCTCGTCGAGGAGGGTCTGGGGCAGCATGGGGGGAATATGCGGGCCGCGCCCCGCCCAGCGCGACCCGCGGGGCCGGAGGCTACTCTGGCTCGGGCCGGCGCTCGGCGAGGAAGGCGTGCCATCCGCGTTCGAAGGCGTCGATCGTGGTCGGAAGACCAGGGAGCCCGGCGAAGACCTCGACGCGCGGGGTCGGGTCGGCGCGGTAGCGGGCCAAGAGTTCGCGGACGGCGGCTTCGCCACCGGTCTCGCGGATGTAGCGGAGGAGGGAGTAGGCGAGGGGATAGAAGTGCTTCGATTCGATCTCTGCTCGCCTCGTGGAATCGAGTGCTGCGCGCGTTGCCCAGGTGGTCGTCGTGTCGACGCTGCCGTTCGGGAGGCGTGTAATGCGTCGGGTCATCAACTTGCCGCGTAGCGAATCCGGGAGGTAATCGCAGCTTCCGATACATGGATCGATCGTCGTACTCTCGGACGTCGTGGTCCCGTCAACGCGAGCAGCCTGATGCCCCTTCGACGACCGTTCGGGGTGCCGCATGGTGACCAGCATCCGGAGCGACGGCGCATTCAGTCCGGGCATTTGCTCGAAGCGCTGTGTCCGCGATGCCGCTCCCTCGGCCCAGACCGCCCAGGCCTCGTCGAGCCAATCGGGGGCAGCGGTGCCGTACTTAGTGACGAATGTATCGGCGTGGGCTACGCCGTAGAACGCGGGGAACAGCCAGAAATGGCCGACCTCATGCAGTTCGGTGTTGGCCCTGAACTGCCGAATCCGCATGGGGGTGGTATCTGCCCAGCGTCTTGGACCGGTGAAGGCGAACTCCCATGGCTCGCCAGCCCGGAGCGGAAACCGGAAGACCGGATCATCGGCGGTGACATACGACCCCGGCGGTGGCGACTCCGCAACGAGCGTCGCGAAGCGATCGATGAGATACTGGCACGGCCAGCGCTCCGGTCCGCTGATGACGCCATCCGCCGAGATCGCGCAGAGCGCGCGATCATCGCCATCGTGCTCCGGCCGGTCGCCAAAACAGGAGAGCAGGAATCCAGACCACACGAACACGAGACTGCGGATCATCGGACAGTGGGCTGCGCCCTGAAGGGAGAGACGAACTGGAGCAGTGAGTCATTCACAGCGACAACCAGGTCTCGTTGGGTCAGTACGGCAGACTCCGCTCGGCAGAGCGCGTCATGTAAGTCTGGCGTGCTTGCATGAAGAGGCACCACTGTGGACTCGGAGAGGTCGACGAGTAGCACGCAGTGCGGCGCGAGGGGCTGGAGGATCAATGCGAGTCTGCCGGTCACCGAAAGGTCCTTGAAGAGCGGTGCTCCGTGCACGCGTGCCCCGGCGATCGCTTCGACCGTCGAGACGCGAGCACTTCTGCGAGAACGCAGCGAGGTCAACCACTCTGCGGGAAAGTGCCATTGAGCCGTCATTTGCCCGTCATCGCGCACGGCGTGCAGGGATCCATTGCGATTGTCGAGCACCAGCAACGTGCGATCCGGTCGATACGCCACGAGGTCAAGGCCGACGAACCGATCATCGGCGGGGTCTGTCGCCGGCGGACGCATCCCGATGGTTCGCCTGGTCCGCTCATCAAGGGAGGCCATCTCAGCCAATGCGGTCGTGAGCTGGGAGGGTGTCGCGAACGTTCGGTCGTCACGAATCGCGAAGGGCGTCCCATAATACCGGGATCCGCCGAGGCCGCGAAAGTCACCATCGTCGTTGAAGAGCGACAGTCGCGCGTTGCGACCTTCTCCGATCGCCAATCCGTGTCGCCATCGCTCGAGGCGAATGACGCCGTCGAGCTCACCGGGACCCCCTCCGCGACGGCCTCGTCTGCCGACCACGTGGAACGCGGAGTCGAACAGGACGAGTTGCTGAGCATACCTGTCCAAGGCCGCAAACCCTCCTCGTCGCTCCCGGATGGTCAACGGATCGAAATCCACGAACTGGGCGACTCTGGGATCCGGGAGGACGAGCGGTCGCTCCCAGGTCAACATGGACGCTTGTGCGTCGATCGGCGCCGCAGTGCGTTCTGTGCACGCTCCGCCGCCAGCGACCACCGCGATGAGCGCCACGTGGGCGCAGCTCGACCGCACTCCCCGTGTACGCATCGGTCCGCCTCAGCCGATCGAGAGGAGCTGCATGCCGGTGTCGCAGTTCACCAGCCACGTCGACCCGTCGTTCATCTTGTAGACACCGATGTTGTAGGTCCCACTCACGACGACTTCGGATTCCAGCGCGACCGTGGTCGTCGTGCCCGCTCCGCCGGTCACCGTCGCGCCGGAGGTGCCGACTTCGGATGTCACCGTGGCGGTCGTCGAACCGGTGGCCGTCTTGTTGTACGTGATGGTGAGGTGCTTCTCGCCCTCGCTGAACAGCAGCCCGCCCACGTACTCGCCACCCGTGGCATCGCTCTTCACCTGGAAGTAGGTCGAGCACGGGACCTCCGCCCACGCCATCCCCGGTGCGGCCATCGTCACCACGCCGCACATCGCGGCCACGAGTCGCTTCATGGTCTTTCGCATATCGCCTCCTGCGTGCATTGTCCCCGCGCCCCCCGCGGGGTAGGTCGGCCGGAGTGGCCGAGCGACCCCGGACGGGATCGCACGCCAACGCTACCAGCGCGGGCGCCGCCGACCATCACCACTCCGTCGCGTGCGGGACCGATTTCGCGCGGCTCCCCGGATCGCTTAACTTCCACACATGGCCTCACTCAGCTCCTCCCGGACCGCCCTCGACACGGCGGTCCTGCACGCCCGCATCCGCTCGCTCGCCGCTGAGCGCAACGCGGTGATCCTCGCCCACAACTATCAGCGCCCCGAGGTGCAGGACGTGGCCGACTACGTCGGCGACTCCCTGGGCCTGTCCCGGGAGGCCGCGAAGACCACGGCCGACGTGATCGTGTTCTGCGGTGTGCACTTCATGGCCGAGACGGCGGCGATCCTCTCGCCGCAGAAGACGGTGCTCCTGCCCGATCTCGCGGCGGGCTGCTCGCTCGCCGCGACCATCGACGCGGAGCAGGTCCGGGCCTGGAAGGCGGAGCATCCGGGGGCCATGGTGGTCGCCTACGTGAACACGACCGCCGCGGTCAAAGCCGAGGCCGACTACTGCTGCACGTCGGGGAATGCGCTCGAGGTCGTCAACGCGATCCCGGCCGATACGCCCATCCTGTTCCTCCCCGACATGTACCTCGGAGCCCACGTGCGCCGCCTGTCCGGGCGGGAGAACCTGCACGTCTGGATGGGGGAGTGTCATGTGCACGCGGGCATCGACCCGGAACACATCAGCCGTCAGCGGGCGTTACATCCGCAGGCCGAGTTCCTGATCCATCCGGAGTGCGGCTGCGCGACGCCGGTGTTGGAGGCGATCTCCGCAGGCGACGTGGACGGGTCGGATGTCCAGATCCTCTCGACCGAGGGGATGATCCGCCGTCCGGCGCAGTCATCGGCCGACCAGTTCATCGTCGCGACCGAGGTCGGGATCCTGCACCGTCTCCGTCGTGAGCATCCGTCCAAGAAGTTCTTCGCCGCCAACGACGGCGCCGTGTGCGCATACATGAAGGTCACCACGCTCGACGATGTCGTCGACGCGCTCGAGTCACTGCAGCACCGCATCACCGTCGATCCCGGGACGGCCGCACGCGCGCGCCGGTCGATCGAGCGGATGATCGCCATCGGGGCCCCGTCGTTGCCGTCGCGCAGCACCGACCCCGGCGAGTGATGGCAGCGCCGGCGGCGCGATTCCCCCTCGACGAGCTCGAACTGGATCATCTGGTCCACGACGCGCTCTTCGAGGACCGCGCCTTCGAGGATCTCACCTCGATCGCCACGGTCCTCTCGGACCGGCGCGCCCGCGCCCGCCTCGTCGCCCGCGCCGACGGCATCGTCTGCGGCGTTCCCCTCGCCGAGCGGGCCTTCACGTTGCTCAGCGACAAGACGCTGATCCGCGTCGAAGCCGCCGACGGGACGCGGGTGCGTCGCGGCGAGACGGTCCTGCACCTCTCCGGCCATGCCCGGGCCCTGCTCAGCGCCGAGCGCGTCGCGCTCAATTTCCTCCAGTACCTGGGCGGGATCGCCACCCTCACCGGCCGTTACGTCGACGCCGTGCAGGGGACCGCCACGCGCATCCTCGACACGCGCAAGACGCTGCCAGGCTGGCGTGGGCTCGCGAAGTACGCCGTAGCCTGCGGCGGTGGTGTGAACCACCGCATGGACCTCGCCAGCGCGATCCTCATCAAGGACAACCACCTCAGCGCCTGCGATGGCAACGTGGCGCTCGCGATCGAGCGCTGCCGCGCGATCGCGCCGGCGGGCACGCCGGTGCAGGTGGAGTGTGATACCGTCGCGCAGGTCGAGGCGGCGCTGCACGCCGGCGCCGAGATGCTCCTGCTGGACAACATGACGACGGATGCGCTCCGCGCCGCGGTGTCCCTCGCCCGTGGCCGGGCCATCACGGAGGCGTCCGGCGGCGTCACGTTGCACACGGTGCGCGCGATCGCCGAGTGCGGTGTGGATCGCATCTCCATCGGCGCCCTCACGCATTCGGCGCCGGCCCTCGACCTCGCGCTCGACTTCGACTGACCCATGCCGGCACGTCGCCGGCCCTGCAGCACTCTCCCAAGCACCTCATGACCGACCTGTTCGCCGCGCGATCCCAGATGGCGATCTCGCTGGGCTTCCACATCATCTTCGCGGTCGCCGGGATCGGCATGCCCGCCCTGATGGTGATCGCCGAATGGCGCTGGCTGCGCACCGGCGACGCGACCTACCTCGACCTCGCCAAGCGCTGGGCCAAAGGCACCGCGATCCTCTTCGCGGTGGGCGCGGTGAGCGGAACGGTGCTCTCGTTCGAGCTCGGTCTCCTGTGGCCGCAGTTCATGGAGTGGGCGGGCCCGATCATCGGGATGCCGTTCTCACTCGAGGGCTTCGCCTTCTTCACCGAGGCGATCTTCCTCGGTATCTACCTGTACGGGTGGGATCGCATCTCCAAGGGCGCGCATCTCGCGGCCGGCGTCATGGTCGCGGTGAGCGGGGCGGTGAGCGGGATCTTCGTGGTGATCGCCAACGCGTGGATGAACGCGCCGACCGGCTTCGAGGTCGTCAATGGACGGCCGGTGAACATCGACCCCATCGCGGCGTTGGCGAACGACGCGGCCTTCACCCAGACCCTGCACATGACGCTGGCCGCCTACACGGCCTGCGCGATGGCCGTGGCGGGCATTCACGCGTGGTACGTGCGCCGCGATCCCGGCAACGCGTTCCATCGGCACGCGCTGACCGTGGCGCTGATCGTCGGCGTCCCCGCGTCGTTGCTGCAGCCGCTCTCGGGCGATCTCAGCGCGCGGCACGTCGCGAAGGCCCAGCCGGCCAAGTTCGCCGCGATGGAGGCGCACATGCACACCAGTGCGAACGTGCCCTTCGTCATCGGTGGCATCCCCAACGCCGAGACGGGCGAGCTGCGGTATGCGATCGAGATCCCGAGCGCGCTGTCGGTGCTGATGACCGGTCGGGCCGACGGCGTCATCACGGGCATGGACCAGATCCCGCCGGATGAGCGTCCCCCGATCGCGGTGGTCCACTTCGCCTTCCAGCTCATGGTCGCTCTGGGCAGCTATCTGATGCTCGTCGCGGCGGCCGTGGCGTTCTTCTACCTCCGGGGGCGTCATGTCGCGACCGTTCCCTGGGTGTTGCGGGCCCTCGTGATCGGCGCGCCGTTCGGGATGATCGCGGTCGAGGCCGGCTGGGTGGTCACCGAGGTGGGGCGCCAGCCGTGGATCGTGCATGGGATCCTCCGTACGGCCGATGCGGTCACGCCCGTCCCCGGGCTGGTCGTCCCGTTGGTGGGCTTCACGATCCTCTACGTCTTCCTCGGCGTCGTCGTGCTGGCCTTGTTGCGCCGGCAGATCATCCGTGCGCCGGGCGGCGAACTGGAGGGCTTCGTGACGCGCGAACTGCGGGCGGTGCCGCCCCTGGCGGGGGACTGACGGATGCTGCTCACGCTGCCGCTGGTGCTCGCCGGTGTGATGGTCGTCTGCCTCACGCTGTACGTCGTGATGGGCGGCGCCGACTTCGGTGGCGGCGTCTGGGATCTGCTGGCCTCCGGGCCGCGTAAGCACCAGCAGCGGGCGTTGATCGCCGATGTGATCGGCCCGATCTGGGAGGCCAACCACGTGTGGCTGATCATCGTGGTGGTGATCCTCTTCACCGCGTTCCCCAAGGCCTTCAGCGCCCTGGCGATCGGTCTGCATGTCCCGCTGTCCCTGATGCTCGTCGGCGTGGTCCTGCGCGGGTCGGCGTTCACCTTCCGCGCCTACGATTCGCGGCGGGACGCCGTGCAGCGACGCTGGGGCGTGATCTTCGCCGGGGCGAGCACGGTCACGCCCGTACTGCTCGGCATCTGCGCCGGCGCGGTCGCCAGTGGCGCGATCGGCGCAGCCACGACGGGCGACTTCGCGGCGCGGTACCTGTGGCCCTGGCTCACGGGGTTCGCGCTCGTCACCGGCGTCCTGACGCTCACGCTGTTCGCGTTCCTCGCCGCGGTCTTCCTCACAGTCGAGGCGCCCGAGGGTGCGCTCCGCGAGGACTTCCGTCGGCGCGCGCTCGGCGCGGGGATCGCGTTGGCCCTCGCCGCACTGGCCCTGCAGTTCCTCGCGCGGGACGGTGCCCCCCACGTGTACGAGGGGCTCACTCGCGGCCCGCTCGCCATCGCCGTGCAGGTGTCCACAGCGCTGGTCTCCCTCGCGTGCTTCATCGCGCTCGTCCGCCGTCGCTACCGCGGCGCCCGCGTGCTGGCCGTGGTGCAAGTCGCGATGATCATCTGGGGGTGGGCGCTGGCGCAGCATCCGTACATCGTGCCCGAGACCCTCACGATCGATGCGGCCGCCGCGCCGACCGTGACGCTGCGGCTGCTGGTGATCGCGCTGTCGGTCGGCACCGTGATCCTCGTGCCGTCGCTCTGGTACCTCTTCCGCGTGTTCCGCGGCGGCTCAGCTGGCGGGCGCTGACCGCTCGGGGTCGTACGGAGTCGCCACGCGCCCCGCGATCAGATAGCCGACCTTCCCATAGGGACTATCGACGGTCGCGACGCTGAGTTCGCCCTCGATGAGCATCGGTACCGTCAGGTCCACGACCACGGGTGCGCCGACCATCTTCACGTAGATCATCTGGTTCGGCGGTGGCGGTGGGAGGTGGATGCAGGCGCCGAAGTACGGCACCAGCAAGAACTCGCTCGCCCGCGCGGCGTCGTCCTCGAGCGGGACCAAGAAGCCGGCGATACGGACCCGTCGCCCATTGAGCGCCGCGACCTCGGGGGGCGCGAAGCCCGTCATGGCATCGAGGCGGCCCAATGTACGCCAGGTGGTCGCGACCGTCGGCAATGCCGAGGCGATCCCGTCGCCAGCCACCGCGTCGACATCCGGTGGCGTGCGCCACATCGGCACGATCAGCATCCCCGCCACGAACGCGGCCAACACGAACCACAGCCGCGCGGAGCGGCGTCCGCCACCGGAGTCGTCGCGTGTGTCGGTCATCGTCGAAGGATACACGCCGCAACACCACGCTGTCGCCCGGGGTCGCCGGTCGCAGGCCCCGTTATCTTGCATCGTTGTGAGCACACCCGACCCGACCGAGCCGACCGCGATGCGCCGCGCGTGGGGCATCCTCGTCGCCGGGCTCCTGATCCGGCTGGTCCTCGCGGCGGACCACCCGATCCTGGCCGACGAGGCCTACTACTGGACCTGGTCGCGCGCACTCGCCACCGGCTACTACGATCATCCGCCGGTGATCGCGCTCCTGATCGCGGCGGGCACAGCGCTGTTCGGTGACACGCCCTTCGGGGTCCGCGTCCTGCCCAACCTGCTGGGATTCGTCACCGGCGGGGCACTGATCCTCGCCGCGCGACGCCTCGCCGGCGCGACCGCTGCCTTGCACGTCGCGCTCCTTCTGACGCTGCTCCCGGTCGCCGCTGCCGGCTTCGTCCTCGCGACGCCCGATGCGCCGCTGCTCGCCGGTGTCGCGGTGACCTGGCTGGCCATCCTGCGCGCCACCGACGACGCCACGCGGCCCTCGGCGCGTCTCGCGTGGTGGTGCGTCGCCGGTGTCGCGATCGGACTCGCGATGGCCTCGAAGTTCACCGGTGTGCTCATCCCGGCGGCCGTCGCGATCAGCGCACTGTTGATCCCACGCTACCGTGAACTCTGGCGCCAGCCGGGGCCCTATGTGGCGGTCGGGCTGGCATCGCTGGTGATGGCGCCGGTCCTCTGGTGGAACGCGCAGCACGACTGGGTCACCTTCGCGTTCCAGATCGATCACGGGCTCGGGACACTGCCGAACCGCAGTGCGGCCGCGACCCTCCGCCGGCTCGGTGAGTTGTTCGGCGGTCAGCTCGGATTGACGGGGATCCTCGCCGGTGGCCTCCTCGCGGTGGCGGCTGTTCGCGCGATCGTGACCGAGCGGGATCATGCCGTCCGGCTGCTGGCCCGCAGCTCGGTCCTGATCTTCGCCTTCTTCATCCTCTCGGCCTTCCAGAAGCCGGTGGAGGCGAACTGGCCTGCGGTCGCGTATCCGTCGGCCGTGCTGGTGCTCGCCGTCGCCTTCACGCGAGGCTTCGCCGCATCGCTCGTGCGACCGGCGTACGCGCTGAGCGCGGTCTTGTCGCTCGCGGTGTATGCGTACGCGCTGGGCGTGGTGCCAGCGATCCCCGTCGAACCGACCAACCGTGACCCGTTCAACCGCGCGTTCGGTTGGGATCAGCTCGCGCGCGCCATGGACGGGCATCGCAGCGAAGTACAGCGCGCACTCGCGGCGTTCCTCCCCGGGCCCGTGCCACCCACGGTGCATCTGGCGACGAACACCTATCAGGACGCCTCGCAACTGGCCTTCCGTGTACCCGGCCGCCCGTTCGTCGCGGCCCTGAACATCGGCAGCCGGGCGAACCAGTTCGACTATTGGCCCGGTTTTCCTGAGCGCGCCAAGCCCGGCGATGCCCTGGTGCTCGCGCTCGACACCCTGCCGCGTTGGATGAGCGTCGTCGACTCGCTCAGCACACATTTCGGGGACGTCACGATCCTCGAAGAACTCCCAATGCGCCGCGGTGATCGCCCGATCGCGTGGCGACGCCTCTGGCTCTTCACCGACTGGCGTGGGACATGGCTCCCACGCGACACCGCCCGCCACCCATGACCGCCCACGACCCCATCGCGTTCGCCGCCGCGCATCGCGCCCGCTTCCACGACGAGCTCTTCGCATTCCTCCGCATCCCCTCGTTGAGCGCCCGGTCGGAGCACGATGCCGACACCCGTCGCGCGGCCGAGTGGTTCGCCGACCATGCCCGCGCGATCGGGCTGCACACCGAGGTGCTCGAGACGGGTGGACATCCCGCCGTGTTGGCGGAATGGCGCGGCGCGCCCCCCGGGTCCGCGACGGTACTGATCTACGGACACTACGACGTACAGCCCGCCGAGCCTCTGGAGCTCTGGACCTCGCCCCCCTTCGAGCCCACGATCCGCGACGGACGCATCTACGCGCGCGGGTCCGTGGACGACAAAGGACAGCTGTTCCTGCATCTCAAAGCGATCGAAGCACAGTTGGCCACCCGCGGAACGCTGCCGGTCAACGTCGTCGTCCTGGCCGAGGGCGAGGAAGAGGTCGGCTCGGAACACCTCGCCGCGTTCGTCGAGCGATACCGTGAGCGCCTCGCCTGCGATTGTGTGGTCATCTCGGACTCGGCCATGTTCGCGCCGGGCATCCCCTCGCTGCTCTGCTCGTTGCGCGGCCTGGCGTATTTCCAGATCGACGTCCAAGGCCCCGCGCAGGACCTGCACAGCGGGACCTACGGCGGCGCGGTGGTGAATCCGGCGATGGCGCTCGCCCGCATGCTCGCGACGCTGCACGATGCCGACGGCCGGGTCCAGATCCCGGGGTTCTACGAGCATGTGCGCGAGTGGCCCGATGCCGTGCGCGCCGGATTTGCGGCGCTGCCCTTCGACGAGGCGCGGTTTCTGGCCGACGTGGGGGCGCCCTCCCTTCACGGAGAGCGGGGGTACTCGACGCTCGAGCGCATCTGGACGCGCCCGACCTGCGAGGTGAACGGCCTCCTCAGCGGTTACACCGGCGAAGGCGCGAAGACGGTGCTCCCCGCGAAGGCGATGGCGAAGGTGAGTTGTCGGCTGGTGCCGGCGCAGACCCCGGCCGAGATCGAGGCGAAGATGGCCGCGCACCTCGCGGCGGTCGCGCCGGCGGGCGTGACCGTGCGCGTGACCCACCTGCATGGCGGTATGCCGTGGCGCGGCGAGCTGAGCGGACGCTATGTCGATGCGGCGCAGCAGGCGCTGGCGACGACCTTCGGCCGCGAGGCGGTCATCACCGGCAATGGCGGTTCCATTCCCGTCGTCGGGGACTTCGAACGTATCCTGGGCGCCCCGGTGCTCCTGATCGGCTTCGGGTTGCCCGGTGAGAACGCGCACGCGCCCGACGAGTGGATGTCCGTCGAGAACTTCGATCGCGGCATCGACGCGATCATCCGGCTGTGGGACGGGCTGGCGACCTGAGTCGCCAGCCCGCGCCCGACGGCATCAGAGCCCGTCGAGCAGCGCGTCGTTGTTGTGCGTGGCGGCGATACGCTTGATGAGCCACTCCATCGCGGCCTGCGGCGGCATCTGCTGCAGGCCGCGACGCAGCGTGTAGATCGCGTCGAGCTGGTCGGTCGGGTAGAGCTTCTCCTCGCGCCGCGTGCCGCTCGTCGCGATGTCGAAGGCGGGGAAGATGCGCTTCTCCGCGAGCGAGCGGTCGAGCTTGATCTCGCAGTTGCCCGTGCCTTTGAACTCCTCGAAGATCACGTCGTCCATGCGCGAGCCGGTCTCGACCAGTGCCGTGGCGATGATCGTGAGCGAGCCGCCCCCGTGCTGCGGGGCGATGTTGCGCGCCGAGCCGAAGAAGGCCTTGGGCTTGGCCATCGCCGACGAATCCAGGCCGCCCGACAACGTACGCCCCGTGCCCCGCTCGGCGGTGTTGTGCGCCCGGGCCATGCGCGTCAGCGAGTCGAGCACGATGACGACATCCTTGCCCATCTCCACGAGTCGGCGCGCCCGCTCGAACACCATCTCGCAGACCTCGACGTGCCGCTTGGCCGTCTGGTCGAAGGATGACGCGATGACCTCGCCGACGCCCCAGGAGATGAACTCCGAGACTTCTTCAGGGCGCTCATCGACCAACAGGATGAGCAGCACCGCGTCGGGGTGGTTGGCGACCACGCCTTCGGTGATGGCGTGGAGCAGCGTGGTCTTGCCGGCGCGCGCGGGTGCGACGATCAGGGCCCGCTGTCCGTAGCCGATCGGCGCGATGAGGTCGATGGCGCGGCGCGTGAGCTCCGGGCCGCCCTTGGCCGAGCGCCCGGTCTCGAGCGTCAGCCGACGATCGGGATACGATGCGGTGAGGGTCTGGAAGTCCGGGCGACGGCCCAGCGCCTCGACCGCAACGCCGTTGATCGACGTGATGGACGCGACGGAGAGCCGACCGCGCGGGTCCAGTCCACCGAGTCCGTCGATGAGGTCGCCGCGGCGCAGTCCGAACTGCCGGATCAGGTGCGGCGGGACCCACGGGTCACTCGGTGCCGCGAGGTAGCTGTGCTCGGGCTGCCGCAGGGCTCCAGCGTCACGTTGCGGGTCGAACCAGCCACTGAGCGCCTGATCGGCGACGAGCGGGGGCAGGATCGCAGCGCCTGCCCCGGGTGCCACCGGCGCGTCACCCTCACGAGGTTCGCGCCCGCGTCCGCGGCGCTGCCGTCCGCGACCGCGACGACCGCGCTGTCCGCGCGGGTCATCCGACCGATCGCTGAGCGGGTCGCTGTGATTGCCACGCGGCTCCGCGATCGGCGGACGCGGCGCCAGGTTCAGCTCAGGGACACCCCCGCCGTCGTCACCCGCTGCGCCGGCCGCCGCAGGCGGCGCGGCATCGGACGCGGGTGCGTCATCGCGGTACGGATTGTCTTCCCCATCGGTGGGGGGCGTGACCCGGGTACGGCCACGGCCGCGTCGGAACGGACGACGACGCTCGGTCATTGCATTGTGTGCGGGACATGGGTCCGTCGCTGCGGAACGGATCACGCAGGGCGGGGGACCAACGGCTAGGGGCGCTGTGTTCGCTGGGGCGTCCCGGTCGAGAGCGGCGGCTTCACGCCTGCCGAGGGACTGGGAGGACGGGGACGATGTGCATCCGTCCGTCGCGATTGAGTATGCAGGAGGGCGCGACTTCGCGCAAGTCAGGGGGTGTCGGGGCGCTCTGGGATGTCGCCGAGCTGCCGCGCCATGTCGGCGAGTCGTCGCACGATGACGAGCATCCGGTCGGTCGCTTCCAACACGGCTGGCGTGGCGTCGGGCTCAAGTTGCAGGAGCTGCAACTCCGCCATCAGCGCGGTCAGCGGATTGTTGAATGCGTGCTGCAGTGTACGTCGCGGACGGTCGCCCGTCGGAGTTCCACTCGCCGGATCGGTCATGGTCTTGGGGGTGCTTAGATTGCAGGAATCATGATCGACAACCGACCTGCGCCGAGCGTGCGCATTGCCGATGCTGTAGCGGAGTATCGCACAGAGGCCAACGTTCCGCGACTCCTGTCGCGCCTGCGGGCCGTGGCGGCCGAGGCGGACCCCGAGGCGCTGGCCGCCGCGGTGGAGCCGTTCCGCGACATTCCTGAGGTGGCCGGGCCGATCTACGAGACCATCGTCGCGCGCCGCCCAGACGACGCCCGGGCCATGGTCATCCTCGCGAACGCCTATTGGCTGAGCGGCCGGGGCCCCGACGTCGTAGGCGCCTTGGCCTCGCGCGCGATCGCCGCCGACGCGACCAACCGTGGCGCGTGGCACCTGTGGGCGCTCACGGCCGAGCGGCCCCGGGAGCGCATGACCCGCTGGGAGCAGGTCACCCAGCGCTTCCCCAGCGACGATCTCGCCAAGGCGGCCCTGGCCGACAACGCGGCCTCGGTCGCCGGATCCGACGACGACCCGGTGGCGCGCCAGCTGGCGATCGACACCTTCGTGGACCTCGAGTCGCGGGCGCAGACCACGCAGCAGCGGGTCGCGATCGGCCACGCGCTCGCCGCCCTGCGCGGCGAGACGTCTGCGTAACGCTCGTCAGCGTGCGACGATGTCCACGCGATGCCAGGCGTTGTTGAGGTAGCCCCGTTCGTTCCAGGTCACCGCCGGGTCGTCCGGCTGGTCACTGCCGAGGGTGTCGGCGGCGCGGCAGCAGATACGATGTGCACCGGCGGCGAGCGCCAGCTCGCAGCGCCACCGCGTGAGGCTGTCAGGACGCGGTTCGTCGAGCAGTGTGGTCGGTCGCCAGGTGGCCCCATCGTCCACGGAACACTCGACGCCGACGATGTGCGCCCCCGCCCGCGGCGTCGCCCAGCCCACGATCGCCACCGTACCAGCCGCGACGGTGCTGCCATCGCTCGGCGTCATGATCGCACTGTTGAGCGGCAGATGGTTGAGCATCGCCCCGGGCGCTGCCCGCGTGCCGAGCCGGTAGGCGCCCTGCTGGAAGTAGTTGTCGCTGGGCGCAGCACTGAGGATGATGTCGGTGAGCCACTTGACCGATCGGGCCGCGATGACGCCGGGCACGACGACCCGGACCGGCGCCCCGTGTTCGGGGCTGAGCGGCGCCCCGTTCATGGTGAGGGCGAGGATCGCTCGGCGTGCATCGGCGATGGGGATGGAGCCGCCGAACATCTTTCCAGCCGCCGCGCCTGATGTCACTATATCGGCACCAACAAAGCATACATGCGCCACTTCGTTCGAAGGCTGCGCCGCATCCAGCAGCGCTGACAGCTCGACGCCGCCCCACACGGCCTGGCCGACGGCCTCGCTCGCCCACGGGAGCTCGCCGGGGGTGGGACGCAATGCACTCACTTGGTCACGTCGGTTGCCGGCACACTGCAGCGACGCGGGCCGCGACACCTGCGCGTACGAGCTGCGCAGCGTCGCGACGTCGATCGTGAAGGGCGCTGCGCAGGCCCCGTGCACGCGCACCTGATGCGCGTCGCCGAGTGAGGCGGGAATGTCGCCGTGATTGCGCACGAAGAAGTCCTCGACGGCCGTGGTGCCGCTGTGTACGAGCCGTGCGGGAGGCGGCGCACCGTTCAGCGGCTGTTCGGTGACGCGACGGAACGTGTCGTGCTTCATGGGGCGAAACATATCATGCGGCCGGTGCCACGGCGCAGCGAACGAGCGGTGGTCCTCGGCGATATATTTCTGGGATGAGCCCGCGTCGTCCTCCGCATGACGCCTCATCCATTTCGCACGCCCACTCGCATGATCGAACTCATCGTCCCACCGCTCGGCGAATCCATCGTCGAGGCGACCATCTCCCGCTGGACCAAGGCCGAGGGGGAGTCGGTCGCTCAAGGCGAGACCCTGGTCGAGCTGGAGACCGACAAGATCACGGTCGAGGTCCCGGCGCCCAAGGCGGGTGTGCTCCGCCGCCGAGCCAAGGGTGAGGGCGACGTGGTGACGGTGGGTGAGTCGCTGGGTGAGCTCGACGAGTCCGGCGTCGGTGCCGCGACGAGTACTCCTGCGGCTGCGGCCGCGGCGCCGGCGGCGGCGGCTCCTGTGCCGGCCACGGGGTCGGCGCAGCGGGTGGCGCCCAGCGCACAGCGGCTCGCCGCCGAGGCCGGCGTCGACACGGCCGGCATCGCCGGCACCGGTCGCGGTGGGGTGGTGAGCAAGCCCGACGTGGTGTCGGCGATGCAGGCCCCCGCCGCGTCCGCCGCGCCCGCGCCTGCCGCCGCGCCGCGGCCCGCCGTCGCGGCGCCTTCGCCGTCCGCCGCGGGCCGTGAGACCCGCGAGAAGATGACGACGCGCCGCAAGCGCATCGCGGAGAATCTGCTGCTCTCGCATCACTCGACCGCGCACCTGACGACGTTCAACGAGATCGACATGAGCGCGGTGATCGCGCTGCGTGAGCGACTCAAGGAGCGCACCGAGAAGGAGCACGGTGTCAAGCTGAGCTTCATGCCCTTCTTTGCGAAGGCGGCGGTGATGGCCCTGCAGTCGTACCCGGTGGTGAACGCGCAGATCGACGGCGAACACATCGTGTACAAGCACTATGTGAACCTCGGCATCGCGGTGGCCAGCGAGCAGGGGCTGGTCGTCCCCAACGTGAAGGATGCGCAGGCCAAGGGCATCCTGGACATCGGGCGCGACATCGCGGGGCTCGCCAAGCGCGCGCGCGACAACAAGCTGACGATGGACGACCTGACCGGCGGGTCGTTCACCATCACGAACGGCGGGGTGTTCGGGTCGCTGATCTCGACGCCGATCATCAACTTCCCGCAGGTGGCCATCCTCGGCCTGCACAAGACGCAGGACCGGGCGGTCGTGGTCGATGGCGCGGTCGTGGTGCGCCCCATGATGTACATCGCGTTGAGCTACGACCATCGCATCATCGATGGGCAGCAGGCGGTGCTCTTCCTGGTGCGCTTCAAGGAGTACATGGAAGATCCCGCGTCGATGCTGGTGGGCTGAGGGCGCCCCCTCGCGGTGGCCGACGTCCGCGACGCGTCCGCGTCGGTCCCCGCGGTCCGCTGGTCGGTGATCGTACCGGCCCGTGATGTCCGCGCTCACCTGCCGGCCTTCCTCGCCGGGCTTCGGGCGCTGCGCGTCCCGTCAGGTGGTGTCGAGGTGCTCGTCGTCGACAACGGGTCCACCGACGGCAGCGCCGAGCGCCTCGCGGCGGAGCCGGGGATCTCGCTCCTGCACGAAGCGACGGTCGGCGCCTATGCCGCCCGCAACGCGGGCGTGCGAGCGGCGCGGGGTGCGCTCCTCGCGTTCACGGACCCGGACTGCGTGGTCGCCCCGGACTGGCTCGAGCAGTACGAGCAGGCGTTCCGCGATCCGCGCGTCGTCCTCGCCTGCGGGCCGCGACATCCGGCGCGCTGGACCCGCGGAACGAAGGTGTTGGCGGACTACGAGACCGCGAAGGACGCCGCGGTGCTCGGTGGGGATGATGCGTCCCGCTACTACGGGTTCACCAACAATCTGGCGCTGCGACGCGAGGTGCTCGAGGGCCCCGAGCCCTTCGTACCGGTCCCGCGCGGGGCCGACGCGATTCTCGTGCGGCGGGTGGTCGACCGCTTCGGCACCTCGGCAGTCGCATTCGCATCGCGTGCGGTGGTGCTGCACGCCGAGTTCACCGGTGTGCTGGCGTACTACCGAAAGGTCCTCACGTACGCGCGGACGCGTCGAGCGATGTCGCAGGTGGCGGGAGCGTATCGGACGCGCGCGCTGTCCCTGCGCGAGCGTGCGGGGATCCTGCGCGACTGCGCCGGCTCCGGGCGCCTCGGACCACTCGACCTCGTGGTGCTCGTGCTGCTCCTCGCGGTCGGGCTCGCGGTCTGGGAGGTCGGCGCCCGCGTCCCGTGGCCCGCGCGCCCTCGGACGGTGTGATGCCTCCACTTCCGGGCTTCAGCGTGGTGATCGAGACGGACAACAATGCGTTCGTCTCGCTCGATGCGTTGTTCGGCTGTCTCGACAGTCTGGCGGCGCAGGGCCCGTTCCTCCAGCAGGCCGACAGGGTGTATCTCGCGGACGCCGGCGTCGTGCCACCCGACATCCTCGCGGCCCTGCAGCAGCGCTACCCGTTCCTCGCGCTCGTGCCGGCGACCGTCGGCTCCGGGTACATCGCGCTCAAGCAGCAGGGCGCGGCTACGGTAAGGTCGGAGGTGATCGTGTACTGCGACGGGGATGTCTCGTACGCGCCCGGCTGGCTGGAGGCGCTGCTGACGACGATGGCGGAGCACCCCGACGCCGATGTGGTGGCCGGCGAGACCACCACGCCGATCACCGGCCCCTACAGCCTCGCCGTCGCGCTGACCTTCAATTTTCCGCGCTTCTCGGGCGAGGAGGCCCCGGCGGCCGCAACGTCGTACTGGGCGAACAACGTCGCGATGCGCCGCACGACGCTCGAGCGGTTCCCCATCCCCGACCCCGCGGCCCTCTTCCGCGGGCAGTGTCGCCTCCACGCCCGCGATATCGTCCAGGGTGGCGGACGGATCATCCGCGTGCCGCGCGCACGGGGGCTGCACGCCGTCATCCCGCCCCACGAAGGGTGGCAGCGCTACGTGCACCTCGGCCGGGATGCCGGTACGATCCGCCGCCTCGGCGATGACGGGCGTGGCGGCGCGTATCTTCCCGTGATGTCTCCTGATCGCGGCGGCGATGGTCCCCTCGTGAAGTTGTTGCGGCGTGTCGGACAGGTCGCCCGGACGCAGCCGTGGGCGCTGTGCTGGCTTCCGCTCGCGCTCCCTGTCGTCGCCGGCCTCGGCGCGGCCTATGTGCTCGGCCGCGTCTCGGCCGCGCGCGCATGAAACGACTCGGCCCGGGGGAGCATGTCGTGGTGTTGGGTGCCGGACCGGCCGGACTCACGGCGGCCTGGCAGCTGGCACGCGATGGGCACCGCGTGACGGTGCTCGAAGCCGACACGATCGTCGGCGGGATCTCGCGGACCGCCGAGCATCGGGGATATCGCTTCGACATCGGCGGGCATCGCTTCTTCACGAAGATCCCCGCCGTGCAAGCCCTGTGGGACGAGCTCCTGGGCGACGAACTCCTGACGGTCCCGCGCCTGTCCCGCATCCACTACGGCGGGCGCTTCTTCGACTATCCGCTCAAGCCGTGGAACGCGCTGAGCGG
This sequence comes from uncultured Gemmatimonadaceae bacterium, assembly GCA_964503275.1. Lineage (GTDB taxonomy): Bacteria > Gemmatimonadota > Gemmatimonadetes > Gemmatimonadales > Gemmatimonadaceae > DASRAP01. The sequence goes on from CAZCZO010000018.1 coordinate 56,218, forward strand.
GCTCGGTCCGGCCACGGCGCTGCACATTCTGGCGAGCTATCTGTGGTCGCAACTGCGTCCGCACCCGGTGGAGGAGAGCTTCGAGCAGTGGGTCTCGAACCGCTTCGGCCGCCGACTGTACGAGCTGTTCTTCAAGACCTATACCGAAAAGGTCTGGGGGATCCCGTGCACGGAGATCCGCGCCGAGTGGGCGATGCAGCGCATCCAAGGTCTCTCGCTGTGGCAGGCCCTGCGGCAGTCGGTCGCGCTCCAGCGCCGGTCCGACGCGATCAAGTCGCTGATCCACGAGTTCCGGTATCCCAGGCTGGGGCCGGGCCAGATGTGGGAGGCGTGTGCCGAACGGATCCGTGCGACGGGCAATGCGGTGCGGCTCTCGCATCGCGCCATTGCCGTGGAATGTGATCGCGGTGCGGCGGTCGCGGTCCACGTCGCTGGACCCCACGGGGTCGAGCGCATCGACGCCGACCATGTGATCTCGTCGATCCCGTTGCCGCAGCTCGTGCGTGCGCTGACGCCTTCGCTCCCCGCCACCGTGCAGCACGCCGCCGATGGCCTGCGGTTCCGCGACTTCATCTGCGTCGCATTGATCCTCGACGCGCCGGATCTGTTCCCGGACAACTGGATCTATGTGCACACCCCCGGCGTCCGCGTCGGCCGGATCCAGAACTTCACCAACTGGAGCGCGGCGATGGTGCCGGACGCCGGGCACAGTTGTCTCGGACTCGAGTACTTCTGCTTCGAGGGCGACGCGCTCTGGACGATGCCCGACGACGAACTGGTCGCCCTGGCGACGCGTGAGTTGACGACTCTCCGCCTCGCGGGATCCGCCCACATCCGTGAGGGCATCGTGATCCGGCAGTCCAAAGCGTATCCGATCTACGATCGTCGCTATCAGTCGCACCTCGATGTGATCCGTGGCGCGGTGGACGCGATCCCGAACCTGCAGACGGTCGGGCGCAATGGCTTGCACAAGTACAACAACCAGGATCACTCGATGCTCACCGGACTGCTGGCGGTGCAGAACCTCGAGGGCGCGGACCACGACCTGTGGGCCGTGAACTCCGACAGTGCGTATCTCGAGGAGCAGTCGCTGGTCTCCCCGTCGCTCTGAGTCCATCAGCGTGCACGCGGCGTCTGAGTCCGTCAGCGTGCACGCGGCGCCGGTCGTGCGCCTGTCCGTGGTCGTGCCAGCGTACCGGTCGCCTGCGCGACTGGCCGACGCGCTGCAGGCCCTGCGGGGCAGCCGATGCCCGGTGCCGTTCGAGCTGATCTGCGTGGACGACGGCAGCGATGATCGTGGCGAGACGGCGGCGGTCGCGGACCGATACGCGGACCGGGTCGTGCGACTGGACGCGCCGTCCGCCGGCCCGGCGGCCGCCCGCAACGCCGGGGCCACGATCGCGGTCGGCGAGTGGGTGTGCTTCGTGGACGCCGATGTGCGGGTGGGGCCGGACACCCTCTCGGCGCTGTGGCAGAGCATCCAGCGTCACCCTGAGGCCAGCGCGATCTTCGGATGCTACGACGCGCGGGTCGCCGACCAACCCCTGGTCTCGCAGTATCGCAATCTGATGCACCGCTATGTGCATCTGCGTGGTGCTGGGCCTGCCGAGACCTTCTGGGCCGGACTGGGCGCGGTGCGTCGCGATCGGTTCGTCGCCGTCGGTGGATTCGACGCCGCGCGATTCCCGCGGCCGTCGGTCGAGGATATCGATCTGGGATACCGCCTCCGCGATGCGGGCGACCGTCTCGTGTTGGATCCGTCCATCGAGGCCACACACCTCAAGGTGTGGACGCTCGGGTCGATCCTGCGTACCGACTTCGCCTCGCGGGCCCTGCCGTGGTTGCGACTGTTGCTCGCGCGCGGCGCGACCAGACCGCGGGCGCTGAACGTGCGTCCGGCCGAGCGCCTGCGTGTGGCGGTGGTCGGTGCGGCGCTGGCCGGCGCTGTGCTCGCGCTCGGCAGTGGGCGACCGCGCGCGGCGCTCGGTCTGCTCGTGTTGCTCGTCGTGACCGGCGCGAGCCACCTCGGCCTGCTGGCATTCCTCTACCGGGCGGGCGGCCTGCGGCTGCTCTGCGTCGCGATCCCCCTGCAGGTGCTGTATTACGCGTCGAACGCCATCGCGGCCGTCGCCGCGCTGGCGCGGCAGGTCCTCCGGCGCTGACGCCGCCCTCAGATCGCCAGCACGATCTTCCCGAACTGCTCACCGGCCTCGAGGCGCCGCAGCGCCTGATGCCCGTCCTGCAGCGGGTACACGCGGTCGACGACCGCCGTGAGCCGCCCGGCGATGAGCTCCGCCGTGACCGCGCTGAACTCGGCGTTCGATCCCATCGTCGAGCCCATCAGTGACCATTGGTTCCAGAACAGCTTGCGCACGTCGGTCTCGACCATCGCGCCACTGGTGCCCCCACAGGTCACGAGCCGACCGCCACGCCCCAGCGCCGCGAGCGACTGCGCCCACGTCGCGGTGCCGACCGAATCGATCACCACCGTCACGCCCCGCTTCGCCGTACGCGCACGCACCAGTGCGCCCACGTCGCCACCGCGATGATCGATGAGATCATCGGCCCCCAGGCTGCGCGCCCGCTCCAGTTTTTCGGGGCGTGACGAGGTCACGCGCACATAGGCGCCCCGGGCCTTGCAGATCTGCAGCGCGGCGAGCGCGACGCCGCCCCCGATCCCCCAGATCAGCACGTCGTCGTCCGGTCCCACCTGCGCGCGGGTCACGCACATGCGCCATGCGGTCAGGGTGGCCAGGGTGTATGCGGCCGCGATGTCGCCGGGAATGGCGTCGGGGATCACGCGCACGTTGCGCGCCGGCACGCAGACGTACTCTGCGAAGGTCCCCGCCAGGTGCTCGCCGATCACGCGGAAGCCCGGCGAGAGCGGGTCGTCGCCGCGGGCGGTGTACTCGTCGGCCCGCGTGTTGATCCCGCCGTTGATCACCACCCGCGCGCCGACCGGCACGTCGTACCCGTCCTCGAGCGGCGTATGGACCGCATCGATGGTCCCGGTGGCGTCGGACCCGATCACCCAGCCCGGTGTCACGGTGACGCCGGGGAGCCCGCGGATCGCCCACAGGTCGAGGTGATTCAGCGCGGCGTGACTGACGCGCACGCGCACCCAGCCGGGCGGCGGCTCGGGCCGCGGCAGGTCGTCGCGGAATCGCAGCCGGTCGAGCGAGCCGGCACTCTCGAGGGCCAGACCACGCATCAGGGCGGTCATGTGCGGGTCCCGCGCTGCGCGTCGAAGAGCACCGAGCGCTTGCACTGCGGACACATCAGCCACTCCCGGCGCCGCTGATACCCGAGGCCGAAGGACCCGCCGGTGATGGGCCGCTCCCGCATGGCCACTGCACAGCGTGGACAGGTCGCACGTTGGGTCTCGATCCACGCGTCGCGCACTTGGCGCTCCTCGTCGGCGGTGAAGCGGGCGGACTCGGCACTCATGGCCGCAATCTACCGCCGTCACCGCCGACCACGCCGCCCTCAGGCGATGAACGTGCCTTCGAGGGCCAAGAGGCGGCGCACGCGCTCCTCGGTGGACGGGTGCGTCGAGAACATCGACGCGAGCCCGCGGCCCTTCAGTGCCGAGAGCGGATTGATGATGGCCAAGGGCGCGGCCGCCGGCGCGATGTCCATCGGGATGCGCTGCGCACCGGCTTCGAGGCGGCGCAACGCCGAGGCGAGGCCGCGCGGGTGCCCGGCGATCTGCGCGCCCACGGCGTCGGCCTTGTACTCGCGCTGCCGCGAGATGGCCATCTGGATCAGACCCGCCGCGAGCGAGCCGACCATCGCGACGATCAGACCCGCGAAGGGATTCCCTCGGCCCTCCTCGTCGCGACCGCCGCCGAAGATCGCCGCGAACTGCGCCATTTGCGCGAGCATCCCGATGGCACCGGCCATGGTCGCCGTCACCGTCTGCAAGAGCATATCGCGGTTCTTGATGTGCGCGAGCTCGTGGGCGGCCACGCCTTCGAGTTCCTCGCGCGTCATCATCTTGATGAGGCCCGTGGTGAAGCAGACCACCGCATGCTCAGGGTCGCGGCCCGTCGCGAAGGCGTTCGGCTGCTCGTGCGGCGCGATCGCGACGACCGGCATCGGCAGCCCCGCACGCTGCCGCAAGCGATCGACCATCGCGTACAGCTCAGGCGCTTCCTTCTCGGTGACCACCTGCGCCTTGTACATCTTGAGGACCATCGTCGCCGAGGTCCAGTAGGCGAAGACGTTCATGCCGGCCGCGAGCACCAGCGCGATCACGAGCCCCTGCTGACCGCCGACCGCCCCGCCGACCGCGCCAAGCAGCGCGGTCATCACGGCCATCATCACGAAGACTTTGAGGTTGCTCATGGTTCAGTGACAGAGTCGAAGTTTTGACGTGAATTGAAAAAACCGATGTGAAAACGTCAATATTCGTAATTTGCGAATATCAAGAGCTAATTGCAAGTCGGCCGTGGTTCACCGCTCGTGTCGCCAGGACGGGCCGTGGCGCTGGCGAGACCGCTGATGTCCTACCCCGCTCTCCCCACCGAGATGCGCGTGGCGTAGCTTCCCGCGGTGATCAGTCTTCCCACGCCCCGCGCGATGGCCCTCGGCGCCATCAAGCGACTGCTTGCGCCGCCGACCGACGGCGCGGACCCGGCCGCGACGCCGCCGGCCAGCGCGGGCGCGCCCAACGATCCACCGACCGCTGCGGTGGCTGACCCTTCCTCGACCCAATCTATGCCCCGACCCCGAGACCGTGTGCTGGCGAACCTCGACGACATGTATCGCGAGGCGTTCGAAGCCGCCAAGGCGACGGGCGATGATCAGCAGATGCGGACGCTGGACTTCGCGTATCGCCGTGAGCAGCTCTACTTCGAGATCCTGCTCGACATCCGCGATGCGATGACCCGGCGGAGCTGACCCGCGGCGCGCCCGGTCGCGCGCTCACTCGTGCCGGATGGCGTCGATGGGGCTGAGCCGGGCGGCCCGGACGGCCGGGACCATCCCGAACACGATGCCGATCACG
>CAZCZO010000019.1:0-54624 GCA_964503275.1 uncultured Gemmatimonadaceae bacterium
GGCGGTGGTCGCCGCGGGGCTCGGCGTGGAACTGCGCTGTGCGCAGTTCAACGGGGAGGGCGCGCTGATCGATGCGATCCACGCGTGCCGTGGCCACGCCGATGGACTGCTCATCAACGCGGCGGCCTATACGCACACCTCGTTGGCGATCCGCGATGCGTTGACTGCGGTGGCCATCCCGTTCGTCGAGGTGCATCTGTCGAACATCTACGCGCGCGAGCCTGAGCGTCGGCACTCGGTGCTCGCGTCGGCGGCGGTCGCGGTCGTGACCGGATTCGGGGGCATGTCATACGAGCTCGGCCTGCGCGGACTCGTCGCACGGCTGCGCGGCTGAGCGGACGATGACCGATGCGCGAGCCTCCCGCGTGGAGGCCCTCCGGCGGGCGCTCACGAGCGCCGAGGTCGATGCGCTGCTGGTCACCGCGCTCCCGAACATCCGCTACCTGACGGGATTCTCCGGCTCGAACGCGCTGGTGGTGGTGAGTGCGGTCGAGGTGCTGCTCATCACCGACTTCCGGTATCAGGAACAGACCGCGCTCGAGGTGGACCCCGCGGTGCGCGTGGTGATCGAGCCCGTATCCCTCTGGACGCGCCTGTGGCAGCTCCTGCCGGAGCGACCCGGCATCGAGCGCGTCGCGTTCGAATCGGCGCATCTGCTGTACCAGGATTTCCAGCGCCTCGTGGAGCAGGGCGCCCGGTGGCAGTGGCGTCCTTCGGTGGACATCGTGGAGTCGCTGCGCGTGGTGAAGGATCCTGGCGAGATCGCGGCGATCCGGCGGGCGGCGGAGATCGCGGTGGCGGCCCTGGAGCGGACCTTGCCGCAGGTCCGCCCCGGCCTGACCGAACTGCAGGTCGCGGGCCTCCTTGAGGGCGCCTTGCGTGACGAAGGCAGCGAGGGCTTCCCCTTCGAGACCATCGTCGCGGCCGGGGCACGGGCGGCGTTGCCACATGCCCGGGCCTCGACGCAGCGCGTCGCCACGGGCGATCTGCTGCTCATCGATTTCGGCGCCATCCATGCCGGGTACTGTTCCGACATCACGCGGACCTTCGTTGTGGGGCAGGCGTCGGGGGCGCAACGCGAGGCGCATGAGGTGGTCCGCGGGGCACAGGCCGCCGCGCTGGCGGGGGTCCGCGGGGGTATGAGCGGGCGGGATGCCGACGCGCTCGCTCGGCAGTACATTCAGGAGGCCGGGTGGGGAGACGCCTTCGGGCACTCGCTCGGTCACGGTATCGGGCTCGAGGTCCACGAGGCGCCGCGATTGGCGCGCACCGTGGACGCGCCGCTTCCTGTCGGCGCGGTCGTGACCATCGAACCCGGGGTGTATCGCGGCGGCTGGGGCGGCGTCCGGATCGAGGACGATGTGGTGTTGACCCCAGTGGGCGCAGAGGTGTTGACGCAGTTCCCGCGGCAGCTACTGGAGCTCACCTGAGCTGCAGTCGTCACAATTGATATCGCCTTCGATGATCGACCTTCGCTACGTCAAGAAGCTGATCGAGATGCTCGACGAGTCCACGGTGGACTCCATCGAGATCACCGGGGACAAGGGGATGAAGATCCGCTTGTCCAAGACCCCGACCGCCCGTGCGGGCGTGGCCATGGCCCCATCGATGACGATGGCGATGCCCGAGGCGCCGCGCAGCGCGCCGCCGCCGCCGCCGACCGAGACGCCCGCCGCTCCGGCGGCGGCGCCCAAGTCGTCGCTGCTGGACGTCAAGTCGCCCATGGTCGGGACCTATTATGCGGCGCCTGAGCCCGGCGCGAAGCCATATGTCGCGGTCGGCGACCGCATCAAGAAGGGGCAGGTGCTGTGCATCATCGAGGCGATGAAGATCATGAATGAGATCGAGTCCGAGTTCGACGGGGTCGTGCGTGAGGTCATGGCCGAGAACGCGCATCCGGTCGAGTACGGGCAGGTCCTGCTGCGCGTCGATCCGAATGGCTAACCCGGTCCCCGCGACGCCTGGTGGCGCGGCGGGGGGCGGAGCGCCTCCCGCTCCGCCGTACAATTACAAGGCGGTCTTGCAGGCGATGGTCCAGCGGAACGCGTCCGATCTCCACTTGAAGGTCGGACGCCCGCCCATGTTGCGCATCAACGGCGACCTCGAGCCGCTCGACCTGCCGCAGTTGACCCCGCTCGACCTGCGCTCGGTCGGCGAGCAGATCGTGCCGCCCAAGCAGCGCCGGGAGTTCGACGCGGACCGCGAAGCGGATTTCGCCATCGGCGTGCCGGGCATCGGGCGCTTCCGGGTCAACGTGTATCAGCAGCGCGGCTCGATGGCCTACGCGTTCCGCGCGATCGCCTTCCAGGTGGCGCAGATCGCGGATCTCAACCTCCCGAAGATCCTCGAGGAGATCTCGCTGCGACCGCGCGGACTGGTGCTCGTCACCGGCATCACCGGCTCGGGCAAGTCCACCGCGCTGGCCTCGATGATCCAGTACATCAACGAGCAGCGGCGGGCGAACATCATCACGATCGAGGACCCGATCGAGTTCCTGCACCGCGATCTCAACTGCAACATCAATCAGCGCGAGGTCGGGACCGACACGGGCAGCTTCGCGCAGGCCCTGCGGCGCGTGCTCCGGCAGGACCCGGACGTCGTCATGGTCGGTGAGATCCGCGACGTCGAGACGCTCGAGATCGCGTTGAAGGCGGCCGACACGGGGCACCTCGTCTTCTCGACCTTGCACACGACCGACGCGACGCAGACCATCAACCGCGTGCTGTCGTTCTTCCCGCCCCATCAGCAGGCAGACGTCCGGTTCTCGCTGTCCACGGCCCTGCAGGCCGTCATCTCGCTGCGCCTCGTGCCGCGGGCTGACAAGCCCGGTCGGGTACCGGCCTGCGAGGTCCTCATCAACACCGCCGCGGTGCGCGAGAACATCCGCGACATCAACAAGTCGCTCAACATTCCCGACCTCATCAAGGAAGGGACGGTCCAATACGGTATGCAGTCGTTCGATCAATCGTTGATGCAATGGTACAGCCGCGGGGTCATCTCGTACGACAGCGCGCTCTTCTACTCGACGAACCCCAGCGAATTCGCGCTGCGTATCCAGGGGATCGCCGGGACCAGTGACACGAGCTGGGACGGATTCAGCGGTGCGGAGTCCCAAGGCTGATGCCACTCTTCAAGAAGGTCCTCATCGCCAATCGCGGCGAGATCGCGCTGCGCGTCATCCGCGCCTGTCGCGAGCTGGGCATCCAGACGGTCGCCGTGTACTCCGAGGCCGATCGCGAGTCGCTGCACGTGCGCTTCGCCGATGACGATGTGTGCATCGGACCCGCGCCGGCCAAGGAGAGCTATCTCAACATCCCGCGCTTGATCGCGGCCGCCGAGATCACCGGCGCCGATGCGATCCACCCGGGGTACGGCTTCCTCGCGGAGAACGCGGGATTCGCCGAGATCTGTACCGCGAGCGGGATCACGTTCATCGGGCCGACCCCCGACCAGATCCGCACCATGGGCGACAAGGCCGCCGCGCGGAAGGCCATGATCGCCAACGATGTGCCGGTGGTGCCGGGCACACCTGGCGGCGTGGAGGACGTGGACGAAGCCCTGGCCTTCGCCGAAGGCATCGGATTCCCGGTGATCATCAAGGCCGCTGCCGGCGGTGGCGGGAAGGGCATGCGGGTGGCGCGCGACGCGGACGACTTCGCGCGCTCGTTCCAGTTGGCCCGCTCCGAGGCGCTCAGCGCGTTCGGCAACGGCGATGTGTACGTCGAGAAGTACCTCGAACGCCCCCGGCACATCGAGTTCCAGATCCTCGGCGACAAGCATGGCAATGTGATCCACCTCGGTGAGCGCGATTGCTCGGTGCAGCGGCGCCACCAGAAGCTCGTCGAGGAGGCGCCGTCGCCCGCGATGACGCCGGACCTCCGCGAGCGCATGGGCGCGGCGGCCGTGAAGGGCGCGAAGGCCATCGACTATGTCGGCGCGGGCACCATCGAGATGCTGCTGGACAGCGACGGCTCGTACTACTTCATGGAGATGAACACGCGCATCCAGGTGGAGCATCCCGTCACGGAGATGCTGACCGGCGTGGACCTCGTGAAGGAGCAGATCCGGGTGGCGGCGGGTGAGCCGCTGTCGGTGCGCGAGATGCCGCCACTGCGCGGCCACGTGATCGAGTGCCGCGTGAATGCGGAGGATCCGTTCCACAACTTCCAGCCGTCCCCGGGGAAGGTGGAGGTGTATCACCCCGCGGGCGGGCCGGGCGTGCGCATCGACTCGCACGTGTACGCCGGCTACACGGTGCCGCCGTTCTACGACTCGATGATCGCCAAGGTCATCGTGCAGGGGAAGGACCGCGCCGAAGCGGTGGAGCGCATGCGGCTCGCGCTCGATACCTTCGTGCTGCAGGGCGTCACGACGACCATGCCGTTCCTGTCCAAGCTCATGCAGGACCCGCATTTCATGGCGGGGGACGTGCACACGAAGTTCTTGGAGCAAGAGGGGGCGGGGCTGTTCGCGAAGGACTGAGCCCGCAACGCTGACACGACGATCGCGGGGCCGACCGACACCGGTCGGCCCCGCGTGTCATCGTTCAGCGTGATGCCGAGGCCGGCCGCTGTCCCGGACGCCCGTTCGCGCCCGTGACGGCGGACTAGGGGCACCCGTCCTCCCTTCGGGTGCGCCGCGTTGCGCAGCGCTCGCCGTCCCGGACCGATGCCACCAAGAAAGAAGACCGTCGACCCAGTGCCTGCCGATGCAGCGGCCACGGTCGAATCGCTCGACGTGCCTGCGACCGTCCCGTCGCGCATCCGGCGCGAACTGACCGCCGTGGCGCTCGCCGTGGCGGCGCTGTTCCTCGCCGGCGCGCTGCTGCTGATGCGCGTGCCCGATGGCGCCGGGTGTACCGCCGCGATCGGCCCCTTCGGCCCGCTCGGCGGCTGTGTGAGCTGGGCCGTCCTGGGGCTCCTGGGTGTCGCGGGCGCGCTCATCGTCCCGCTCATCCCGCTGGTCCACGCGTTGCGCTTGTTCCGCCGGACCGAGGCGAGCGCGGATCGGCACTGGCTGATCTTCACGACGGGCATGGCACTGCTGCTTCCGCTGGCCGCCGGGCTGGCGCGTGGCGTGCGCCCCGAGGCCGGCGTGCTGGATCCGGTGGCAGGGCTCTGGGGTGGCCTGACGTCGCACTATGTCCGTGCGGTCGTTGGCGAGGCGGGCGCGTGGCTCGTGGTGCTGCTGCTGTTCAGTACCCTGACGGTCGCGACCATCGCGTGGAATCCCATCCGGGAGCTCCTGCACCTGCGCCCGCGCGTGCCGGCGCGAGGAGCCCGCACGATCGCCGAGGTGTTGGCCCCGCCGTCCACCGAGCTGCCGTCGATCGATGCGGCGCTGGCGCACGAGTTGAGCACCCCCGCAGCGGTGGACGCCACCGGAGCGGGGGGCGAGCCGATTCCACCGCGACGCGCCAAATCACCGCGCGTGCCCGGCGGGGGGGAGGGGCGTACGATCGCGACGGAGCCTGAGCGGGTCGAGGCCCCGAGCGACGACATCCTGCCCCCGCTGGATCTCTTGCGCGAGGCCCCGCCACACGATGCCGCGCGCGACCAGCGCGCCTTGGACGAGAACGGCGAACGCCTGATGGACGCCCTCCGCACCTTCAAGGTGGACGGCGACATCACGGGGCGGACCAGCGGCCCCACGGTCACGCAGTACGAGATCACCCCGGCGCCCGGCGTGAAAGTGCGGCAGATCGCGAGCCTCTCGAATGACATCGCGCTGGCCATGCGCGCGGCAAGCATCCGGATCGTGGCGCCCATCCCGGGGCGGGGCGCGGTCGGTGTCGAAGTACCGAATCCCACGCGCGAATCGGTGGTGCTCCGCGATCTGCTCGAGTCACGCGACTACGCGGGCTCGGCCCGGGCGCTGCCCATCGCGCTGGGGAAGGACCTTGAGGGGCGTCCGGTGATCGCCGACCTCGCCAAGATGCCGCACCTGCTCATCGCCGGCGCGACGGGGAGCGGCAAGTCGGTGTGCGTGAACACCATCATCACGTCGTTGGTGTACCGGCACACGCCGACGACGCTGCGCTTCTTGATGGTCGACCCCAAGATGGTCGAGCTCAGCGTGTACAATGCGCTGCCGCACCTGCGCCACAAGGTCATCACGGACAACCGCGACGCGGCGGCGATCCTCAAGTGGGCCGTGATGGAGATGCAGGAGCGGTACCGGCTCCTCGCGGAGAACGGCGCACGCAATGTCCAGGACTTCAACGAGAAGGTCCGGGCGGGCGCGCCGCTCCGGACTCCGCGTCGCCCCGATGTCGCGTTCGAGGTGAATACCTACACGGGCGGTGTGCTGCCGTACATCGTCGTCGTCATCGACGAGTTGGCCGATCTCATGATGACGGTGCAGGCCGAGGTCGAGACGCCGCTGGCGATGCTGGCGCAGAAGGCCCGCGCGATCGGCATCCATTTGATCCTCGCGACCCAGCGGCCGAGTGTGAACGTCATCACCGGGTTGATCAAGGCCAACTTCCCCAGCCGCATCGCGTTCCGTGTGGCCTCGCAGGTGGACTCGCGCACGATCCTCGACGGCATGGGGGCCGAGTCGCTCTTGGGGAACGGCGATATGCTGTTCATCCCGCCGGGGAAGAGTGAGCCGGATCGTCTGCAAGGGGCGTTCCTCGCGAACGAGGAGACCGAGGCGCTGATGGCCTGGTATGCGGATCGGCGTGAGGCGCGACTGGCGGCCGGCGAACCCGTGGATGGCCTCACGCGCCCGGGCGGCGAGGAGGACATCCTCGAGAAGGTGCGCGCACAGGACGCGGCAGAGGCCGGGGCGAGCGAGGCGAACGAGGATGACGTGGGGGACCGCGACAAACTGTTCCGCGAGGCCGCCGAGATCTGCATCCAGCATCAGGGTGGGTCCACCTCGCTGCTGCAGCGGCGGCTGCGGATCGGCTACGGCCGTGCCGCGCGGATCATCGATCAACTGCACCTCGCGGGCGTCCTCGGCCCGCCGGATGGCAGCAAGCCACGCGACGTGTTGATGGGTCTGCAGGACCTGGACGGACTCTGAGCGGTCCACGGCGTCGGTGATGGTCCGGCCGGCGTGCCGGGGTGTAGATTCGGCTCGGCGCGCCGCACTCAGCGGCCCACTCACCTTCACCGCGATCCTGCTCATGCGACTCCATCTTGCGCTCGCGTTGCTCGTGCTCGCGTCGGTCCCTGGCGAGGCCCAGACGATCGGCGTGGATTCTGCCGCCGTATTGGTGATCCGCGCGGAGACTGCGGCGGGGACCGTCCAGCTTGAGGCGCCCGTGGGTGCCACCCGCACACGCGACGGCCGCATCGTGGTCGCCGAGCCCACGTCCCTGCGCGTCTTCGGCCGCGACGGTGCCCTGCAGGCCACCGTCGGACGTGCTGGGGCGGGACCAGGGGAGTTCCGGCGCGTCTTCTGGGTCTCCTCCTGCGGCACCGACTCGGTGTTCGTCTTCGACCTGCCGCGCGGCAGCCTCGACGTGCTGTCGCCCGATGGCGCGCTGACGCCGGCCGTCGAGGTACGGCGGGCCGTGCCGGCCGGGGCAGGCAATGTCATGGCCGTGTCGTGCGCGTATGGCGGCGGCCGATTCGCGGTGATGGCGGGTCCCGCGAACCTGGCAGAGGTCGCGCCCAACATCCGCCGCGGCACGGCGCAGGTGCAGGTGGCCGACCGGAGTGACTGGCGCTTCAGCGCCGGGGCGATGGTGCCGAGTGCGGAGTTCATCGTCCTCGGCGGTGGGGGAGCGCCACGCCCGCTCGGCCGAAACACGAGCATCGGATTCGCGGGGACCACCCTGGTGATCGGCACCGGGGACAGTGCGGGCGTGCTGCGCCTGCCCCCGAATGGCGTCGCGTCGCCGCTCCGCGTGGCGGTCGAGGCGCGTCCGGTGACGGCCGCCATGCGGGAGCGGTCCACGCGCGACCTGCTGGACCTGGTCGCTGCCCCGATGCGCACGCGGATGCAGCAAATGCTCGAGGGAGTCGCGTGGCCGGAGCGCGCGCCGGCCTATTTGCGCGTGGTCCCGACCTCCACCGGCGAGCTGTGGCTCGAGCTCCCGGCGACGGCCGCGGGGACGACCGAGCTCGTGGGGATCGCCGCGGACGGCCGCGTGGCGTCGCGGATCGTGCTTCCCGTGGCGGCGCACAGCGTCGAGGTGAGCGCCTCGGAGGTGCTCACCGTGTCGAATGACGCGGACGGAGTGCCCTCGGTCCGCGTGTTCCGCCGTCGTTGATCCCGCGACGGTGCCGGCCGTGAGCGCATTCGCTCCGGCCGGCACGAATTTGGTGACGCTCCGACGGCTCGGCGCCGGTACACTGCGCCCATGCCGATCAAGACAGCCACTGCAGCGGCCACCGCGCCGCACCACAATCAGCGCCTCGGCGCCCTCGGCGAGCGCATCGCGGAACGCTGGCTGGTGCGGCAAGGCTGGCGCGTACTGCATCGCCGATTCCGCGACCGTCACCGGGACATCGATCTCGTGGCGGAACGCTTCGGAACGGTGGCCTTCGTCGAGGTCAAAGCCCGCACCGGGTTCGACTTTGGCGACCCCGTCGAGGCGGTCCACTGGCGCAAGCGACGCGAGTTGAGTCGATCCGCCCGAATGTGGATAAGTCGCCACGGCCAGCCAGGCGAGAGCTATCGCTTTGATGTGATTGGAGTTGCGATCGTAGGCGGACTGGTGCGGGTCCGGCATGTGGAAAACGCGTTCGAGACCTCGCTGGCCCACTAGCACGAACGCGCGCATCTTCGTAGTTTATTCGGGGTTCGGAAACCCCGTACCGGCGGGTAGATTCCCGTCGGTCGAGGCACTCACTCTCGACAGAGGAACACACCCATGGCCACCACCGCTGCCGTGTCCGACGACCGCAAGAAAGCGCTCTCGCTCGCCATCCAGCAGATCGAGAAGTCCCACGGGAAGGGCGCCATCATGCGGCTCGGCACCGACACGCGTCCGCGCGTCGACGCCATTCCGACGGGGGCGATCAATCTCGACGCGGCGATCGGCATCGGCGGGATCCCGCGCGGCCGCATCACCGAGATCTATGGCCCGGAGTCGTCCGGCAAGACGACGGTGTGTCTCCATGTGATCGCGAACGCGCAGAAGTTGGGGGGGACCGCTGCCTTCATCGACGCCGAGCATGCGCTCGACACCGAATACGCGAAGAAGCTGGGCGTCGACATCGAGGGTCTCCTGATCTCGCAGCCGGACACGGGCGAGCAGGCCTTGGAGATCTGTGAGATCCTGGTGCGCTCAGGTGCCGTGGACGTGATCGTCGTCGACTCCGTCGCGGCGCTGGTCCCCAAGGCCGAGATCGAGGGCGAGATGGGTGACTCGCACGTCGGCCTGCAGGCGCGGCTCATGAGCCAGGCGCTCCGCAAGCTCACCGGTGCGATCGCGCGCTCGAAGACCTCGGTGATCTTCATCAATCAGCTGCGCGAGAAGATCGGCGTGATGTTCGGGAATCCGGAGACGACGACCGGCGGGAAGGCGCTGAAGTTCTATGCCTCGGTCCGGTTGGATATCCGTCGCACCGGGCCGGTGAAGGAGAAGGAGGACGTCACCGGGTCGCATGTGCGTGTCAAAGTCGTAAAGAACAAAGTGGCGCCGCCCTTCAAGCAGGCGGAGTTCGATATCATGTACGCCGAGGGCATCAGCCACACGTCGTTGCTCGTCGATATCGGGGCGGAGTCCGGTATCATCGAGAAGTCAGGCGCCTGGTACTCGTATGGCTCCCAGCGGATCGGGCAGGGCAGGGAGAACGCCAAGCTGTTCCTCAAGGACAACCCGGCCGTGATGGCAGAGATCGAAGTGAAGGTCAAGGACGTGCTCGGGATCAGGCCGGCTGGTGGCGTGGAAAACTCCGAGGGAACAGAGGAGTAGGTCGGCGGGTTGTAACAGCGAGTCCGTTGTTTTGCAGTGAGTTGCGCCGGTGGTCGTGGTCGGTATGGGTCGAGGCCCGGAATCCTCTCCCTATCGTCTCGGTCCACCGGCGTAACTTTTTGTATAATGTTCATTTGCAACGAATTAGCAGTTGTCACATGTGAGGTAACTTCACTTGTCAGCACGCGAAAAAGGCGACTTATCCACACTCAGTGAGGCCACAGTTTCGGGAATTGCTCGGCATCCTCGGCGCTTCGATCGCATGATTGTAACGCTCCGATCTGACGACGAAGTTGTCCACAAAGTGTTGATAAGTGACGAGGCCATCGTCCAGTTCGGAGCGCGTGTCGGTGAAGTTATCCACACGGAGAAAATTTCCCATCTGGCCGATTTGGCGCAGCGAACGAAGGCGTTCGACATCGCCACCGCTGCACTGGCCGCGAAGGGGCGTTCGCGCCGCGAGTTGGAACGGTCGATGTTGAGGAAGGGCATCCGGGATGTCCATGTCGGTGCGACGCTCGATCGGCTTGAGGGCGTTGGACTCATCGATGACGCAGCGTTCGCACGGGCGTATGTGCGTGCGAAGGTCACCGGCCGAGGGACGTCGATCTGGGCGATCCGCCGCGCGCTCGGGCAGAAGGGGGTCAGCCGCGAGCAGGCCGACGCGGCGATCGTGGAGGTGATGGATGAGCAGGAGGTCGACGAGCTGGCGGTCGCGCTCGCGGAGGGCACGAAGCGCTTGCGGGTGCTGCAGCGGCTGGAGCCGACGGTCGCGAAACGCCGACTGACCGCGTTCCTCGCGCGGCGCGGCTTTCCGGCCGCGATCGTACGTGCCGTCGTCCATACGCTGCTGGGTCGCTAGATTTCCCCAGCTATGCATGCCTCTGAGATTCGCCGCCGTTTCCTCGACTTCTTCGCCCGGAACGGGCACGTGGTCCGTCCCTCCTCGACCCTGGTCCCCGGGGACGATCCGACCCTGCTGTTCACGAACGCCGGGATGGTGCCCTTCAAGAAGGTCTTCCTGGGGCACGAGGACCCACCCGAGGGCAAGCGCCGCGCGACCACCTCGCAGAAGTGCGTGCGCGCCGGGGGCAAGCACAACGACCTCGAACAGGTGGGCCACACGGCTCGGCATCACACCTTCTTCGAGATGCTGGGGAATTTCTCCTTCGGCGACTACTTCAAGCGGGATGCGATCGCGTTCGCGTGGGAGTTCGTCACCAAGGAACTCGGACTCCCCGCCGAGCACTTGCGGGTCACCGTCTATAAGGATGACGACGAGGCGCACGGGCTCTGGCAGGAGGTGGCCGGCGTCTCGGCGTCGCGGATCTATCGCCTGGGTGAGAAGGACAACTTCTGGCAAATGGCCGACACCGGACCTTGCGGCCCCTGCTCGGAGATCTACGTTGACCTCGCGGCGCTGACGGGAGACTGGGCGTTTCCCGCGGACGCCCGTGGCGAGTGGACGGATCTGACCCGCACCGAGTTCTCCGAGGAGGCCTTCGTCGAGGGCGCCGAGGCGGGGCGATTCCTGGAGATCTGGAACCTCGTGTTCATGCAGTTCGACCGGCAGGCCGATGGCACGATGGTGCCGTTGCCGCGTCCCAGTGTCGACACCGGCGCCGGATTGGAGCGTATCGCGGCGGTGCTGCAGCGCGTGACGAACAACTATCACACGGATGTGTTCCGCCCGCTGATCGCGGCCGTCGAGACGGCCGTGGGCATCGCGTATCCGCCGTTCCGTCCCGGCGCCGATGTGGGTGCCGCGACGGTCGCCCCGTTCGCACACGAGGGACGGGTGGTGGACCCCGCATCGTTCCGCGTGTTGGCGGATCACGCCCGTGCGGTCGCGTTCCTGTTGGCCGACGGCGTGTTCCCGTCGAACGAGGGCCGGGGGTATGTCCTGCGCCGGATCCTGCGTCGCGCCGTGCGGCATGCCTGGCTGATGGGGCGTCGCGAGCCGACCTTGGTCTACGTCGTCGAGCGGGTCATCGACACGATGGGCGAGGTGTATCCCGAGCTGCGTGCCCGGCGCGCCCATCTGCTGCAGACGACGCGCGCGGAGGAGGAGCGATTCCTCGCGACCATCGATGCCGGCATGTCGCGGTTCGATGAACTGGCCCCGCCCACGAGCACGCAGGGCAGCTCGCACCTGCGTGGCACGATCGCCGGCGAGGATGCCTTCGTGCTCTACGATCGCTATGGCTTCCCGCTGGACCTCACGGACCTGATGGCCCGCGAACGCGGGTACGTCGTCGATATCGCCGAGTTCGAGGTGGCGCTCGACCGGCAGCGCAAGCGCTCGCAGGAGGAACGGCGGTCGCGGCAGATCGCGGTGGTGCTCGACGATCTCGATGACCTGGCGACCTGGAACGTGGCGCCTGGGGTCGTGGCGACCTCGACCTTCGTGGGCTATGCGCAGCTCGAGGTCGAGACGGAGGTCACCGCGGTGAAGCCACTCGGCGAGGGGCGCGTCGCGCTGCTGTTGCGCGAATCCCCGTTCTATGCGGAGTCCGGTGGCCAGGTCTCCGATCACGGTGAGGTGATCGGGGCGGGATGGCGGGTCGCCGTGGACGACGTCAAGAAGGTCGATGGGGCCCCGGCCGCCATCGGGGTGCTCGAGGGCAGCTTCGCCTTCGGTGCCGTGACGGCCCGCATTCCGGCGTCGCGGCGCCGGGACACGGAGCGCAATCACACGGCCACGCACCTGCTGCACGCGGCGCTGCGTCGGCAGTTGGGCGAGCATGTGCATCAGGCCGGCTCACTGGTCTCGCCGGATCGCCTGCGCTTCGACTTCACGAACCACGGTCCGGTGAAGCCGGAGGTCCTCGCGGCGCTGGAGATGGAGGTCAACGAGGGGATCTGGGCCGACGTGCCGGTCACGACGACCCAGCGCGGGTACGCGGAGGCCGTCGCGAGCGGCGCGATGGCCCTGTTCGGTGAGAAGTACGGCGACGTCGTGCGCGTCGTGGACATCCCGGGCCTGTCGACAGAGCTCTGTGGTGGCACCCACGTGCGCGCGACCGGCGACATCGCGATGTTCAAGATCGTGCAGGAGACGGGGGTCGCGGCCGGCGTCCGTCGCATCGAGGCGCTCACCGGTCGGGCGGCCTTCCTCTATGTGCGCGTGGAGGAACGGGTGCTCGGGCAGTTGCGCGACCTGCTCCGTGCCAGCGGCGAGGGGCTGGTCAAGCGCGTGGATGCGCTCTTGGCCGAGGTGCGAGGGCTGGAGAAGCGCCTGGCGGACGCCCAGAAGGGCGGGGCAGCCGACGCGGTAGCCGCCGTGCTCGCCAGCGCCACCGCGGTCGGTGATGGCCGCGTCGTCGCCTCGCTGGTCGAGGCGGCCGACGTCAAGGCGTTGCAGGCATTGGGCGACCAGGTCCGCGAAGCGCTGCCCGATGCGGTGGCGTGTCTCGGCGCGACGCACGAGGAGGGCAAGGCGACCTTGCTCATCGTCGTCGGCGACGCGCTGCGACCGCGGCAGATCGCTGCGGGTGACCTCGTGAAGGCACTCAACGCGCGGCTGGGTTCGCGCGGCGGCGGCAAGCCGCACATGGCGCAGGCGGGCTTCGCCGACGCGGCCGGGCTGGCGGCGGCGTTGCCCGTCGCGGCGGAGCTCGCGACCGCGGCGCTGCGCGGGGGCGCATGATGCCGGTCGCGTGGTTCGGCACGCGCGAGCGTGAGGTCCCGGTGCCCCTCGCCGCCCGGCTCCGCGGTATCATCGCCGACGCGACCCGTGGCGACGACGCGCAGGTCGCCGATCGTCTGCTGGCCACCGGCGTCCGGTTGTGTGCAGCGGTCGCCACGGCGCGGCCGATGACGCGCGACCACGCCTTGGATCTACTCGCGGCTGATGCGCTCGTCACCTACGCCTTCGAGGCGGCGGCCGATGATCCCGAGCGCCTGGTCGCCCGCGCTGACGCGGCGATGCGCGACATCGCGAGCCTGGGGCAGTGAGCATGGACCCCGTCGCTCATCTGCGTGACCTCGCCGCGACGGCGACCCGAGCGGCCGACGCGCTCGGGGCCGATATCGCGGTGGCCGTGACGATGGTCCGTGCGACCTTGGCGGGTGGGGGGACCCTGTTGTTCTGCGGGAATGGTGGGAGTGCGGCGGACGCACAGCATATCGCGACCGAATACGTCGTGCGCTACCAGCGCACGCGCCGGCCGCTCCGCGCCATCGCGCTGACCACGGACACCTCGCTGCTGACCGCCGCCGGCAACGACTTCGCATTCGAGGAGATCTTCGCGCGGCAAGTCGAGGCACTCGGGCGGCGCGGCGACCTCCTCGTGTTGCACACGACGAGCGGGAACTCGCCCAATCTGCTCCGGGCGGTCGAGGTCGCGAAGGCGGCCGGCGTGCGGACCCTCGCGCTCACGGCTCGTGACGGTGGCGCGATCCGCGCGATGGTCGACCATTGCATCATCGTCCCCACGGACCGGACCGACCGCGCGCAAGAACTGCATCTCGCGATCCAGCATGCGATCTGCGATGTCATCGACGACGCGGTCAGCCGATGAGGGCGGCCACGGACACCGCCGTCCGGTTCACCAGGAGTTTCCGATCGTGAGCGCCACGTTCTCCCTGCGCGGCAAGCGTGCCGTGGTCACCGGTGGGTCCCGCGGCGTCGGGGCCGCCGTCTCGCGCCTGCTCGCGGAATGCGGCGCCGACGTGTGCATCGGCTACAAGTCGCGACGCGACGTGGCCGACGCCCTCTGCCGCGACTTGCAGGCGGCGGGCGTGCGTACGGCCCTGCACGGGGCTGACCTCGGTGAACCGGCCGGGGCGAACGCGCTCATCGACGCGGCGCGCGCGGCCTTCGGCGGCGTCGACATCGTCGTGCACAGCGCGGGGATCTGGCCGGTGCAGGACATCGCCGTCCACGAGATGCCCGACGAACGCTGGCGCCGGACCATGCGCGAGAACACCGATGCGATGTTCTATGTGTCCCGCGCCGCCGTCGCGGCGATGCCCGCCGGCGGCCGCATCGTGCATGTCGCCTCGACGGCCGGGCAGCGGGGCGAGGCGTTCCACGCCGACTACGCGGCCTCGAAGGGGGCGATGATCTCCTTCGTCAAATCGCAGGCGATCGAGCTGGCCGCGCGGGGCATCACGGTCAATGGCGTGGCGCCAGGCTGGATCGACACGGACATGTGCGCCGAAGTCTTCGCCGACGGGGGGCGCGAGCGGATCGCGGCCGGAGTGCCGGTCGGTCGGGTGGCGAGTGCCGCCGACGTGGCGTTCGCCGTCGTCGCGCTGTGCTTCGATGGCGCCCGCCACATCACCGGCGAGATCCTCAACGTCAACGGCGGGTCCGTGCTCTGTGGATGAGCGCGCGCATCACGCGCGGCTGACCCCGCCGCCTGCGGTGCTCGAGATCGTCGAGCGCCTCGAGGCGAAGGGGTACGAGGCGTGGTGCGTCGGGGGGGCCGTACGGGATGCCCTGTTGGGGATCGCGCACCTGGATTGGGACATCGCGACGTCGGCGCGGCCCGAGCAGGTGCAGCGCCTCTTCCGCCGCACGGTGCCGGTGGGGATCCAGTTCGGTACGGTCGGGGTGTTGGACGCTGCGGGGCGCTTGCACGAGGTCACCACCTTCCGGCGTGATGTGCGCACCGACGGTCGGCACGCCGAGGTGGAGTTCGGGGTGTCGCTCCAGGACGACCTCGCCCGCCGCGACTTCACCATCAACGCGATCGCGTGGTCGCCGACCCGGCAACGCGTCGAGGACCCGTTCCGCGGACAACGGGACCTCACCAATGGGCTGGTGCGTGCGGTGGGCGACGCGGATGCGCGGATGCGCGAGGACCGGCTGCGTGCGCTGCGCGCGCTGCGTTTCGCGGCCCGCTTCGGCTTCGAGATCGAGCCGGCGACCTGGCGGGCGATCGAGCAGTCCGCGCCCCACCTCGGTCGCTTGTCCGCCGAGCGGGTCAAGCAGGAGCTCGACAAGACGATGGAGCAGGTGGACCGCCCGTCCACGGCGCTCGAGCGCTGGCAACGCAGCGGCGCCTTCGCGACGCTGATCCCGGCGCTGGCCGCCGTGCCGCGCGCCCACTTCGCGGTGCTGGACGCCCTCGCGCGTCCGGGGCTGCGGGGGCGCCCGGCGCGGCAGATCCTGCGCGTCGCCGCGTTGTTCGCCGCCGCGCCGCCGGCGCACGCGGGGTCGCTGCTCAAGGCGCTGCGCTACTCGAACGCCGAGGTCGCGGCGGTGGTGCGGATCCTCACCGGTGCACGTGCGGTGCGGGCGTCGATGGATGCCGCGCTCCGCGCAGCGGTCCCCTCCGACGCGATGCTCCGTCGCTGGGTAGCCGACACGGGCCGCACGCAGTGGGGGTTGGTCGTGCGACTGCTGTGGGCGGAGTGGGCCACCGCGCGGGCCGCGGCGCAGCCCGCGCCGCAGCCGCAGGCGATCGCGAGCGTGTATCGCCGCGGCCTGCGCATCGCGTACCGGGACCCGATCGACCTCGGCGACCTCGCCGTCGATGGCGACGATCTGCGACGGGCGGTCGGCATCGCGGGGCCGGCCCTTGGCCGCACGCTCCAACACTTGCTGGCCCTCGTGATCGAGGATCCGGCGCGCAACTCGACCGAGGTGCTGCTCGCGGCGGCGCGGCGCTTCGCGGCGACGGCGTCGGATGAGCCGCCGACTGGTGAGGACCTCGCGCCCCAGGTCACGGGATGACCCCGGCACGGCGGGCGCCCGGCGAACCGGACTCGCTGTTCGCCGCACACGCGGGCGCGGCGCCGCTCGCCGCGCGCATGCGCCCGCGGACCCTCGCGGAGTTCGCCGGTCAGCAGCACCTCTTGGGCGACGGCAAGCCGCTGCGCACCGCGATCGAGGCTGGGCGTGCCTCGTCCGTTCTGTTCTGGGGGCCGCCGGGCAGCGGGAAGACCACCTTGGCGCGATTGATCGCCGCGACCGCGCAGGCGGAGTTCGTCCCCTTCTCGGCCGTGACCGATGGCGTGCCACGCCTCCGCGAGATCGTGGCGACGGCGCGGGAGCGGCGGCAGCTCGGTGTGGCAACGCTGCTGTTCGTCGACGAGATCCATCGCTTCAACCGGGCCCAGCAGGATGCGCTGCTCCCGCATGTCGAGACCGGGTTGCTGACGCTGATCGGCGCGACGACGGAGAACCCGTCGTTCGAAGTGAACCCCGCGCTGTTGTCGCGCTTGCGCGTCTTCGTGCTCCAGCGGCTGGACATCGCGGCGATCGCCGCGCTCCTCCGGCAGGCGCTGGCCGACCGCGAGCGCGGACTCGGCGCGATGGCCCTGCGCATCGACGACGCGGCCCTCGAGGCGATCGCGGTGCATGCCAACGGCGACGCGCGCCGGGCCTTGACCGCGCTGGAGGCCGCCGCCGAGGATGTGGGTCCCGGCGGACACATCACCGCCGAGCGCGCGCGCGAGGCGATGCAGCTGCGGGTGCTCCGCTACGACAAAGGGCGCGAGGAGCACTACAACACGATCAGTGCGCTCCACAAGGCCATGCGCGGCAGCGATCCGCAGGGGGCCCTCTACTGGCTGGCCCGCATGCTGGCCGCCGGCGAGGATCCGCTGTACGTCGCACGGCGGTTGGTCCGCTTCGCCAGCGAGGACGTGGGGCTCGCCGACCCCCAGGCCCTGCCCCTGGTCCTCGCCGCGCGCGATGCCTATCAGTACCTCGGCTCACCCGAAGGGGAGCTCGCGTTGGCGGAGGCCGTCGTCTACCTCGCGACCGCGCCGAAGTCGAACCGGGTGTACACCGCGTGGAAGGAGGCCCTGGCGCTCGCTCAGCAGCATCCGGATCTCGAGGTCCCCTTGCACCTGCGCAACGCCCCGACCGCGCTCATGAAGGCGCTGGACTACGGCAAGGGCTATCAATACGCCCACGACGCACCCGATGCCTATGTGCCCCAGCGTTATCTTCCTGATGCCATCGCCGACGCGGTCCTGTACACCCCCGGGGACTTCGGCTTCGAGCGGGAGATCGCGAAGCGGCTGGCGTGGTGGAATGCGCGCCGGGAACGCGGTCCGGGCGACGGGGTCCAATGAGCATCTCTTTCCGCGATCAGGTCCTATGCTGATGTTCGTACGCCGTACTGTGCCGCTTGCGCTGACCGTCGTCCTCCTCGGCGGCTGTTCGGCGTTGGGGCGGACGGTCTTCACGCCGCCGACGGTGGTGGTTGAGGATGTGCGTCTGGTCGGCGTCGGCCTCGCCGGGGGCACCGTCGACATCTCGCTGCATGTCTTCAACCCGAACAAGTTCACGCTCGACTCGAAGCGCGTGAACTACACGGTGCTGGTCGATACCATTCCGCTCGGGAGCGGCACCATCACCGACCGGATCGTCGTCGGCGGGAAGGACTCGACCACCGTGCGGATCCCGGTGACCTTCGGTATCCCGCAGATCCTGGCGGCGGGGTCGAAGTTCCTGCAGGGTGGGAGCATCCCGTACCGCTTCGTCGGCGACATCACCGTGGGCTCGCCCGTGGGTGACATCACCCGCAAGTTCGACCAGCGCGGCACCTTCAACACGGCCGATATCCGATCGGCGCGCGACTGACCGTCCCGCTTCCTTCGCCCCGATGACGTGCCGTCTGACCTGATCTCCCTGCGCCCACCGCAGGAACGAGCCATCCTGATCGGGACCCCGTTCAAGGGGTCACGGGACCGACACCTCTCGGGAGAACATCTCGCCGAATTGGCGCGCTTGGCCGACACGGCGGGCGCGCTGGTCGTCGCGTCCATGACGCAACAGCTCGAGCGCCCCGATGCAGCGACGTACCTCGGGTCGGGTAAGGTGCAGGAACTGGCGCAGCTGGTCGAAGCACGTGACGCCACCCTCGTCATCTTCGACGATGAGCTCACCCCGGCCCAGGGCAAGAATCTCGAGCAGGCGCTCGGCAAGCGGGTGGTCGATCGCGCCGAGTTGATCCTCGACATCTTCGCCACCCGGGCCCGGTCCGCCGAGGCGCGATTGCAGGTCGAACTCGCGCAGCTGGAGTACTCGCTGCCGCGCCTCGTGCGGATGTGGACCCACCTCGAGAAGTTCCGCGGCGGGATCGGCGTGCGCGGCCCCGGCGAGACCCAGCTGGAGACCGACCGCCGTTTGGTGGGCCAGCGCATCCGGCTCCTCAAGCATCGCTTGGCCGATGTGGTGCGCGCCCGCGCCGTGCAGCGCGAGGGGCGCAAAGGGCAGTTCCGGATCGCTCTGGTCGGCTACACGAATGCCGGCAAGTCGTCGACGCTGCGGGCCCTCGCGGGCGACGACCAGGTCTTCGTGGAGGATCGTCTGTTCGCCACGCTCGATCCGCTGACGCGCGAGGTGCATCTCGACGACCGCCACACCGCGCTGGTGACGGACACGGTGGGATTCATCCGGAAGCTGCCGCATCACCTGGTCGCGTCGTTCCGGGCGACGCTCGAAGAGGTCGGCGAGGCCGATGTCCTCGTCCACGTGATCGATGCCAGTCACCCGGGCTGGGAGGAGCAGCGGGTCGTCGTGGACGATGTCTTGCACGAGTTGCAGGTGCACGACCGTCCCGTCGTGCATGCGTTCAACAAGATGGACCGGGTGCCACCCGAGGCCGCCGCCGCCCTGCGTGAACGCATCGAGAACCTGTTGCCGGGCTCGACCTTCGTGAGCGCGCTCGAACCGGGCGGCTTGGAGCCGCTGAAGGCGGCGCTCTTGCAGGCGGCGCTCGCCAGCCGGCCGCTGGTGTCGCTCCGGATCGCGCCGAGCGATGGCAAGACGCTCGCCGAGGCCTACCGGAATGGGGACATCGTATCGCGTCACGACGAGGACGACGGCGCGGTGCTGCTCACCCTGCGCGCGGACACCGCGACGCTCGGACGGCTGAAAGCGCACGGGGCGCAGCAGGTCGCGACCGTCCCGGGCTGAAACGACGCGCGCCGGGGATCGCAGATGGATCCCCGGCGCGTGCCATGTGCCGATGGGCGTGAAGGGACTCGAACCCCTGACCTCTGCTGTGTGAAAGCAGCGCTCTAACCAGCTGAGCTACACGCCCGCGTACAGTTTGGAAAGATACTGCGCGCGTGGCCGAAGTGGAAGCGCCCCCCGCTCCCTCGAGGCCGGAGCAGGGTGTAGAATTACGCTGGCGATCCGGTATGGTGCCGGTCGCGCCGATCGAAGCATTCCGGGAGAGCTGTGTGACCCGTACGACTCTGCGTTCCGTGATCCAGTCCGCGGCCGGCATCGCCGCCGTGCTCGCCGCCGCCGCGCCTGCTGAGGCGCAGCGGCCGAATCCGCTCAAGCACGCGCCCCAGCCGACCACCGCCGCGATCACGGCCGCCGACCTGATGACGCGGCTGTACATCTTCGCGGATGATTCGATGCTCGGACGCGATGCCGGGACGATCGGCAACGTGCGGGGCACGGAATACATCGTCCGGGAGCTGAAGCGACTCGGGCTGCGCCCCGCGGGCGACAGCGGGGGCTACTATCAGGATGTCCCGCTGCGGACATCCGCGTACGTGGTCGACTCCGCCCTCCTCCGCGTCGGGGCTACGGCCCTGCGCCCCCGGGTGGATTTCCAGCTCCTCCCACCTGTGCTCGGTCTGCCGTTCGCCGCCCAGGGCGAGGCGATGGATGCCCCGGTGGTCTTCGGGGGCCGCCTCGGCTCGTCCGATGCCATCAAGCCCTCGGAGGTCGCGGGCAAGCTGGTGGTGATGTTGCCGCCGATGGCGCCGTCGGGCGAACCGGCCTATCAGGTGTGGGCGGCCGCCGATCAGATCGCGGGGTATCGGGCCGCGGCGGGCGTGCTGGTGGTCTCGCTCGACATCACGCCGGCGCAGGTGTTCTTGTTGTTCGCGCAGCAGCAGCTCGGCCTGCCGCCGCGCGAGGCCTCGGGCGTGGGCGTTCCGCTGATCTCGATCAGCGCGGACGCGGCGCGGCAGTTGCTCGGCGTCTCGCCCGACCGCGCGTCCGTCGGGTCGGCGGCGCCGCAGCGCGCCTCGATGCGGTTCGCGCCCGTGGTCGTCCCGACCGCCGCTCCCACCCGCAACGTGCTCGCGATGGTGCAGGGGAGCGACCCGGCGTTGCGGAATGAATTCGTGGTGCTGTCGGCGCATTCGGACCACGTCGGGTTCACCCGCAACCCCATCGATCACGATTCCGCACGCTTTGCGAACCGGATCGCGCGTCCGCAGGGCGCCGAATCGCAGCCGCGGCAGCTCACCGGCGAGGAACAGCGTCGCGTGAACGCGCAGGTGGACTCCGTGCGTCGGCTCCGGCCCTCGCGGCCCGACTCCATCTTTAACGGCGCGGACGACGATGGCTCCGGCGCGATGGGGCTGCTCGAGCTGGCCGAGTACTTCCAGTCGCTGCCCCAGAAGCCGAAGCGCTCGATCGTGTTCGCCTGGGTGGTCGCGGAAGAGAAGGGGTTGTTCGGATCGGAGTGGTTCACCGAGCATCCCACGGTGCCGCGGGAGCGCATCGTGGCCAATGTGAACATCGACATGATCGGTCGCGGCAGCGCGACCGACATCGACACGGGAGGGCCCGACTACTTGCAATTGCTGGGGTCGCGCCGACTCTCGAGCGAGTACGGGGATTGGGTGGAGGCCGTGAACGCGCGACCGGAGCATGGGTTCCGGCTGGACTATCAGTTCGACGCCGAAGGGCACCCGCAGCAGTACTATTGCCGGTCGGACCACTACAACTTCGCGCGCTGGTCGATCCCCACGGTGTTCTTCTCGACGGGATCGCATGTGGACTACCACATGGTGACCGACGAGCCCCAGTACATCGATTACGCACACTATGAGAAGGTGACGCGCTTCGTCGCGGCCTTCGCCGCCGAGGTGGCCGGCAAGGCTGCGCGGCCGTCCGTGGACAAGCCGCGGCCGGACCCGTACGGGAGTTGCCGGCAGTAGCAGCGTGAGGTGGGGGCCCTTAGCTCAGCGGTCAGAGCGGCGGACTCATAATCCGACAGGCGCAGGTTCGAATCCTGCAGGGCCCATGCTGGTCAGTCGTGCGCGAAGGCCGCGAGCACCTCGTCGCGGCTGACCTGCTGTGCGCCCAGTTTCCCGACCTCGACGCCCGCGGCGTAGTTGGCGATCACCGCGGCCTCGGGGGCACTGGCGCCCGCGGCCAGCATCGCCGCCAGATAGGCGGTGACGGTGTCCCCGGCCCCGACGACGTCGTACACCTCGCGCGCCGTGGTGGGGATCCGCAGACTCCCACCGTCGCGCGACAGCAGCGTCATGCCGCGCTCGCCCAGTGTGAGGAGCAGATGGTCGCACTGCAACTGCGCCAGCACGTGGGCGAGCGCGTCGGCGTGTTCGAGATCGAGGGCGGCGCCCATGGCACTCTCGAGTTCGCGCCGGTTGGGCTTGAAGACCGTCGCGCCGCGATACGCGAAGAAGTGGCGGAACTTGGGATCCACGACCACCGGGATGCCCTTGGCGCGCGCCTGCGTGATGACGGCCTCGATGAGCGCGGGACGCAGGACGCCCTTGTTGTAGTCCTCGAGCACGACGGCGTCCGCGGCGGCCACGGCACGCGCTGCGGCATCCGCGAGGCGGTCGGCGTCGGGGCCATCGAGGTCGCGGTCCTCTTCTTCGTCGAAGCGCAGCAGCTGTTGGGCGCGCGCGAGGACACGGGTCTTGGTCGTCGTCGGTCGCGCGACGGTCACCAGCCCGTCCTCCAAGGCCCCGATGCCGCGGAGCGCGGTGCGAAGTTGGGTGCCCGCAGGATCATCGCCGATGGCAGCGACCAACTCCGACGTCGCGCCGAGCGCCGCGACGTTCTGTGCGACGTTGGCGGCGCCCCCGAGCGCATCGCGGCGGTCCCGCACGCGGACCACGGGGACGGGTGCTTCGGGTGAGATCCGCTCGACCTCGCCGCGCAGGTACACGTCGAGCATCGCATCGCCGATGATGGCGATGCGGACGTGGCGCGCGGCGTCGAGCAACTGCAACAGGCGGTCGTGGGAGAGGAGCGCGTGGGGCACAGCAGGAGGGTATCGGTCGGCGCGAGACTGGGCTAGGGGGGGACCGGGGCGCTGAGTAGTTTCCCGTCGATGCGTGCCCCTGCCGCCCCGGTCCCGCCGGTCCTGACGCTGTTGATCGCCCTCGTGGCCATGTCCACGTCCGGGCCCCTGATCCGCCTTGCCGCGACGGCACCCTTGGCCGTGGCGACGTGGCGGCTCGTCATGACGCTCGGGGTCGTGGTCGTGGCACTCGCGGTCACGGGCAGCTGGCGTCAGCTCGCCCGTCTCTCGGGCGCTGACCTCGCCCTCGGTCTGCTCGCGGGGGTGTTCCTGGCGCTGCACTTCTGGACCTGGATGGCGTCGCTGGAGCTGACCACGGTCGCGGCGAGCACGGTGCTGGTGTCGCTGCAGCCGGTGTTCGTGGCGGCGGGGAGTGCGGTGCTGCTCCATGAGCATCCGGTGCGCGGACAGTGGATCGGCATCGGCATCGCCGTGGTCGGGGCCGTGATCATCGGGCTCGGGGCGGGCAGTGAGCCTGGGGCGTCGCATGCCCTCAAAGGCGACCTGCTCGCGCTCGCCGGGGCGGTCGCCGGGGCGGCCTACGTGCTGTCGGGGCGTCGCCTGCGTCGTCGGCTTGATCTGTGGCCTTGCGTGGGTCTCATGTACGCGGTGTCGCTGGTCGTCCTCCTCGTGTTCGTGCAGTGGCAGGGGGTGGCGCTGTGGCCACAGCCCTCGCGCGCGTGGTGGGCCTTCGTCGCGCTCGCCATCGGCCCCATGCTGCTGGGGCATACGCTGCTCAGCTACGCGCTGCGCTACCTGCCGGCGCACGTGGTGAATCTGACGTCGATCGGCGAGCCGATCGGTGCGGGGATCCTGGCGTGGCTGCTGCTGAACGAGGTGCCGGGAGTGCCGACGATGATCGGCGGGGCGATCGCGGTGGTCGGCCTGTTGGTGGCCACGCACGCCACGACGCGCGCGGCGCGCGGCGCGCGCACGACGACGCGAGTGCCGGCGGCCTACGGCGGTGCATCATGAGTGGTCCCGCCTTCCGCGCCGCGGGGACCGCGACGCTCCCGAGCGAGGTCGTGGTGACCCGTGGGCCGCTGGTGGAGAGCCGACACCTGATCCACGCTGTGGTCAGCGATGCGCACGGGCATCGCCTGGCGGAGGTCGGCGATCCCGACTTGGTGACCTATTGGCGGTCCTGCGCCAAGCTGTTCCAGGTCATGCCGTTGCTGCGCGATGGCGCTGCGCAGCGCTTCGGCTGGGGGGCGGAGTGCATCGCGCTGGCCTGCGCCTCCCATGGCGGTGAGCCCGAGCACCTCGAGCGCGCGCAGTGGATGCTGGCGTCGATCGGCCTGACGCCGTCGGCGCTCGCGTGTGGTCCTTCGACGCCTCTGTCCGCGCGCGGACTCGCCGCCTGGCGGGCTGACGGCGGACCACTGACGCCGCTGCACAACAACTGCTCCGGGAAGCACGCGGCGATGCTGGCGCTCGCCGTGCATCACGGGTGGGCGGTCGAGGGCTATCACCGGTCGACCCATGCGGTCCAGCGCGCCGCGCTCCGTGAGGTCGCGCAGTGGAGCGACTGTGCCCCGGCGTCGATCCCGGTGGGCATCGACGGCTGCGGGGTCAGTGTGTTCGGTCTGCCACTGCGGGCGATGGCCGCGGCCTACGCGCGCCTCGGGGTGGCCGCCGCGGATGCCGCGTCGGAGGCGGGGCAGGTCGTCGCGGCGCTGCGCGCCCATCCCCACCTGCTGGCCGGGACGGAGCGCTTCGACACGGTGCTGCTCCGCGAGACGCAGGGACGGCTCATCGCGAAGATCGGGGCCGACGGCGTCCACTGTGTCGCGGCTCCCGCAGATGGGCTGGGCGTCGCCGTCAAGATCGCGGACGGGAGCGTGCGGGTGCAGCATGCGGCCGTGATCGCCGTGCTGCAGCGGGTGGGACTGTTGCGTCTCGACCTGCCTGAGGCGCTCGCCCGGTTCGCCCGCGAGCCGGTCCTGAACACGCGCGGCGAGACCGTGGGCTGGATCTCGGTGGCGGGCGACGTCCCCTGACGCGTCGGCCGCCGACGCGGCGGCACGTCGGCAGTACTCCCGCTGACCAGGCGCCGGCGGACCGAGCGCCTGACGAGGGCGCTACTGCTGGCGGCGATCCGGGCGATAGACGATCTGCACCAGATGTGCGCCCGGCTTCACCCCCTCGGTGGGGAGCACCCACTCGTTCTTGGCCCGAGCGTTGATGCACGAGACGACGACGCCGCCGGCCGGGGACGAGAACTCATGCTCCTCGACCCGCACCAGATCCCAGCCCGCGCCACCGAGATTCACGAGCACCGTGACGACGCCGGCGAGGTACGGATCGTACCCGCGCCCCACGCTGTCGTAGCAATCCCGGGTCTTCTCCGCCTCGCGCCGCACGATGGCCGCCAGCTCCTCGCTCGCGACCTGGTAGACGGCGCCCTTGCTCTTGGCGACCTCTTCCACGTTCGCGGCGGCCTTCACGACGGAGTCGATGAACACACGCTGCGCCTTCGCGTACTCGGTCACATAGCCCAGCTCCTCGTCGGTCGGCTCCGGCGCCGGCGTATCACCGCCACAGGCGATCGCCGCACCGGCGACGAGTGTGGCGACGGCGGAGAGTCGGAGGAACGCAGGAAGCGAGCGTGTGCGCAGCATCGGTCTCGGGAACGAGAGGTCGCGCCAGAAGAGGCGCACTGGTGGGTAACCTGATAAATATAAGGGGTACCGACCGCCAAGCG
This sequence comes from uncultured Gemmatimonadaceae bacterium, assembly GCA_964503275.1. Classification (GTDB taxonomy): domain Bacteria; phylum Gemmatimonadota; class Gemmatimonadetes; order Gemmatimonadales; family Gemmatimonadaceae; genus DASRAP01. The sequence goes on from CAZCZO010000019.1 coordinate 25,574, forward strand.
CGATTGCCGGCGGATGGTCGGTCCGCCGTGCGGGCGATCGATGTCTCGTGCCCTGTTCCGATGATGTTGCCTGACACTGGCCCGCTAGCTTCTCCCCTCGACGCCCCGACCGCCGCGTTGGTCCGCACCGCGGCGGTGATCGCCGGGGGCAGTGAGGCGGACGTTCGCGACCGACTCGCCGTCGCGGCCCGGGAGGTTCCGGTCATCTGGATCGAGGAATTGATGCTGCAATCGACCTTGTTCGCGGGGTTCCCCCGGGCACTGAACGCGACGCGCGAGTGGCGGCGCCACGTACCGCACCCGCCCGCGGATCCCGCGGTGGACGACGCGCACCATCGCCACGCCTCGACCTGGGAAGTCCGTGGGGAGCGCACCTGCGCCATCATCTACGGCGCGATGTACGATCGCCTGCGCGAGAACATCGCGGCGCTGCATCCGGCGCTGGACCAGTGGATGATCGTCGACGGCTACGGCAAGATCCTTTCGCGTCCCGGGCTCGACCTCGCCCGGCGCGAGCTCTGCATCGTCGCGGCCTGCGTGGCCAGCGCCCAGGACCGGCAGTTGCAATCCCACCTGCACGGTGCCCGGCATGCCGGGGTCACGGACGCCGTGATCGACGACGTACTCGCTGCGCTCGACGGCGTCGTACCGGCCCCGGCGCTCGCGCGCGCCGGCCTTCTGTGGGGACGCCTCCGTCGTCCCGCCACCGCGGCGCCTGCGCCCGCACCGAGCCTCTAGATGTTCATCGATCGTGTCGTGGTCAAAGTCGCTGCAGGCACCGGCGGCTCTGGGAACACCTCCTTCCGCCGGGAGAAGTTCGTGCCGCTCGGCGGTCCGGACGGCGGCGACGGCGGCAAGGGCGGCGATGTGTACGTGCGCGCCGACCCGAATCTCGCCACGTTGCTCGACTACACCTACCGCGACGCGTGGACGGCGCAACGGGGGCAGCACGGCGAGGGGTCGAACCGCACGGGACGCTCCGGAGAGGATCTGACCCTCCCGGTGCCGCCCGGCACGGTGGTCCGGGACAAACTGACGGGTGCGCTGGTCGGCGAGGTGCTCGAGCCCGGCGATGTGCTGCGCGTGGCGAAGGGCGGACGGGGGGGCAAAGGGAACGCGTTCTTCGTGACGGCGACGCACCAATCGCCTCGCGAGTGGCAGCCGGGTGAGGAGGGTGAGGAGCGGGTGCTGGAGCTCGAGCTCAAGCTGATCGCCGATGTCGGACTCGTCGGCGAGCCCAACGCCGGCAAGAGCACGCTGCTCTCGGTGATCTCGGCCGCGCGGCCGAAGATCGCTGACTACCCGTTCACGACCCTCGCGCCGAACCTCGGTGTCGTCCAGCTCACCGACCACCGGACCTTCGTGGTCGCGGACATCCCGGGCATCATCGAAGGGGCGCATGCGGGGAAGGGGCTCGGGCTCCAGTTCCTCCGGCACATCGAGCGCACGCGGATGCTGGCGTTCCTCATCCCGATCGACGCCGATGAGATGGACTGGCAGGGCACCTACGACCGCCTCCGGGCCGAGATCGCGGCCTACTCGAACACGCTCGCGGAGAAGCCGCACTGCGTGGTGTTCAGCAAGCTCGATCTGCTCGGAGAGGAGTATGTCCCCGAGTTGCGCACCGATGGCGCCTTCGCGGTCCTGGCCATCTCGGCCGCCGGCCGCATGGGGCTGCAGCCGCTCTTGGACGCGTGGTGGAAGGAACTGCAGCGTCAGCGGGTCGCGCGCGAGCGCGCGGCCGCCGAGTCGGAGTACCCGCTGCCATGAGTGCGACGGTCCGGGTCCTGACGCCACTGGACCCGGACTGGCCAGACCCGCTTGGCGATGTTTTGCCACGGGTCGCGTCGCTCTGGACCTTGGGTGACCACGCGCTGCTCGAGGGGCCGATGGTGGCCGTCGTGGGCACGCGGCACCCGACCGAGTATGGGCGCCGCGTCACCGCGCAATTGGTGCACGCGCTCGCGACCGCAGGCGTGACCGTCGTGAGCGGTCTGGCGCGTGGGATCGACGGGATCGCGCACCAAACGGCGCTCGACGCAGGCGGGCGGACCATCGCGGTGCTCGGGACCGGCGTCGACGTGCCGTATCCTGCTGGCCACCGCGGCTTGCATGCCCGGATCGCGTCGCAGGGGCTGGTGCTGAGCGAGATGCGGCCGGGCACGCGCGCGTTCGCCGGCTGCTTCCCGCGGCGCAACCGCATCATCGCCGGCTTGGCGTCGGTCACCGTGGTGGTCGAGGCCGGCGTGCGGAGCGGGGCGCAGAACACCGCGGCGGCGGCGCTCGCGGCGGACCGCGTGGTCGCGGCGGTCCCCGGGCCCATCGACTCGCCGCAGAGCGCGGGAACGAACCTGCTCATCCGCGATGGCGCACAGATCGTGACGAGCATCGGCGACCTGTTCGCTCTGGCGGGACTCGCTCCGCCCGACGACGAACGGATCGAGCAGCGCCTGACGGGTGATGCCCGCGTGTTGTGGAGTGCGCTCGCGGCCGCGACGCCGCGCCTCGACGAGCTCGCGGAGCTGGTGGCGCTCCCGATCGCGCGGGTGCTGGCGGGCGTCACGGCCCTCGAGCTGGACGGGCACGTGTCCGTGGGACTCGATGACCGGGTGCGACGGGCGGTGCCGACGCGACTGTGACGCCCGCAACAGCGGTGGCCGATGCCTTACCATTCGCGTATGTCGCACGTGTACATCCACGTTCCGTTCTGCGCGCGCCGCTGTGTCTATTGCGATTTCGCGATCGCGGTGCGCCGCCACGTGCCGGTGGACGACTTCCTGGAGGGCGTCGCGGGAGAGGTCGCGCTCCGGGAGGCGATCCCCGGAGCGCTGGAGACCCTCTACATTGGCGGTGGCACACCGTCGCGCCTCGGGAGCGATGGCGTCGCCCGCCTGCTCGATCTGGTGCGATCGAGGACCACGTTGGTCGGCGACGCCGAGGTCACGTTGGAGGCGAATCCTGAGGATGTGACGGCCGATGCCCTGCGCGCCTGGGTGCGTGCCGGGATCAATCGACTGTCGCTCGGCGTGCAGTCATTCGATGATCGGGTGCTCGCCTGGATGCATCGGTCCCATCGGTCGGCAGACGTCCATCGGGCGGTCGCCGACGCGCGGGCGGCGGGCATCACGGCGCTCTCGCTCGACCTGATCTTTGCGATGCCCGACCAGGTCCCGCGCGACTGGGCTCGCGATCTGGACACGATGGTCTCGCTCGCCCCACCGCACGTGTCCGTGTATGGACTCACGGTCGAGCCACAGACCCCGCTGGGCCGTTGGTCGGCGCGCGGTGTGGTGACTGAGGCCCCGGAGGAGCGCTGGGCGGCGGAGTTCACGCTGGCGCACGACCGGTTGGTGGCCGCAGGATACCGGCACTACGAGGTGTCGAACTACGCACAGCCATCGCAGGAGGCCCGGCACAACAGTGCCTACTGGGCGGATCGCGCGTATGTGGGCATCGGTCCGGCGGCCCATGGGTTCGACGGGACGACGCGACGCGCGAACATCGCGGCCTACGCCGGGTGGCTCACTGCCGTGCGGGCCGGTCGCGACCCCATCGGCACGGCGGAGCGGCTCAGCGAGGCTTCGCGGGTGGCCGAGCGCGTGTATCTCGGGCTGCGCACCCAGGAGGGGCTCGTCGTGTCGGAGGCCGAGTGGGGCCTGGTCCGGCCATGGGTCGATGCCGGTTGGGCCACGGTCGGTGCGTGGCACGATTCTTCCACCCGTGTCGTATTGACGCCGGAAGGGTGGATGCGACTCGATGCGTTGGCCGCGTCCTTGACGAGCGTCCGAAGTTGTTGATATTCCAATACTTATGGGTATCCCAGACCTCACGGACCGCGAGCGGCAGGTGCTCGACGCGGTCATCAGGACGTTTGTCGAAACGGCGGAGCCGGCGGGGTCTCGGACCCTGTCGCGCCGCTTTGGCTTGGGCGTGTCGCCTGCGACGATCCGGAACACGATGAGCGATCTGGAAGAGAAGGGATTCCTCTTCCACCCCCATACGTCAGCCGGGCGCATTCCCACCGACAAAGCCTACCGCGCGTACGTCGATGGGCTGATGCGGGTGCAGCCCATCGCCTCCAGCGATCAGGCGCGACTCGAAGAGGAGCTGCGCGCGTCGGGTGGCACGATCGAGACCATCCTCCGGCGGGCCGCGCAGTCTCTCGGTGTGCTGACGCAGGAGCTGGGGGTCGCGCTGGGGCCGGCGCTCGAGCAGACGCGACTCCATCGTCTCGACCTCCTCCGGGTGACCAGTGACAAGCTCGTCCTGGTCCTGACCTTGGTGGGGGGCGCGGTCCGCACGGTCTTCGTGGAAGTCCGCGGCGAGCTCGCGGATACGGCGCTCGCCGAGGTCGCCTTCGTGCTGAACGAGCGGCTCGCGGGACTGACGTTGGCGCAGATCAAGGAGACCTTGCCCGCGCGATTGCGCGATGCTGGCCGTTCGCCGCAGGCGGGCGAGGTCTTGGACATCTTCGTGCAGGAGCGGGAGCATCTCTTCGACGCGGGGCTGGACACCGCGAACGACGGGGTCGTGCTCGGCCAGGCGTCCGTGCTGGCGGAGCAGCCGGAGTTCGCGCAGGGCGACGATCTGCGCCGGTTGTTGGAGCTGACCGAGACCTCGCAGCGCCTCGCCCGCACCCTCCGCGAGCGCACGGAGCGCCCCGGCATCACCATCACCATCGGCGGCGAGCATGGCGACCCGCTGCTGGGCAAGCTGACGGTGGTCACCGCCGAGTACCGGGCCGGCACGTTGTCCGGTGTGATCGGCGTCATCGGCCCCACCCGTATGCCGTACGACAAGGTGGTCTCGGTCGTGACGCATACCTCCCGACTGGTCTCGGCGCTCCTCGCCTGACCCTCGCATCGCGATACATGGATTACTACGCTACCCTGGGCGTCGCGCGTGGCGCGACCGACGATGAGATCAAGCAGGCCTATCGACGGCTTGCCATGAAGTGGCACCCGGACCGCAACAATGGGTCCAAGGATGCCGAAGCGAAGTTCAAGGAGGTCACCGAGGCGTACGACGTCTTGCGCGATCCGCAGAAGCGGGCGGCGTACGACCGCTACGGCGTCGATGGGCTGCGGGGCGCCGCGGCCGGCGGACCCGGTGCCGCGCACTTCGACCTCTCGGACGCGCTGAATGTGTTCATGCGGGATTTCGGGTTCGGCGACCTGTTCGGCGAGATGCGCCGCAGTGGCGCGGGCCCGCGACCGGGTGCCGACGTGCGCATCGTGATCCCGCTGACGTTGGACGAAGTGGCGACCGGCACGCGCAAGACGGTCGTCGCCAAGTTGCTCGATCCCTGTGAACCGTGTGCGGGCTCCGGCGCTGAGCCGGGGACGTCGCCGCATCCCTGTGCGACCTGTGGTGGGGCGGGGGAGGTCCGTCGCGCGACGCGGTCGTTCCTCGGGCAGATGATCTCGGTGGTGGCGTGCCCCACCTGCAGTGGTGAGGGCGTCGTGATCGGGTCGCCGTGTCGGAGCTGTCGGGGGGAGGGACGGCGTCGTGCGGAGCGCGAGCTGTCGATCGACATTCCCGCCGGGGTCGCGACGGGGCAGTACATGACGTTGCGCGGCGCGGGGAACGCGGGCTCGCGCGGCGGTGGCCGCGGCGATGTGCTCGTCGTCTTCGAGGTGGCAGAGGACGCGCGCTTCGAGCGCGACGGCGAGGACCTGTACTGTGAGGTGTTGGTCACGTACGCCCAGTTGGTCCTTGGGGCAGAGGTCATGGTGCCGGGCCTGGCGGGGGAGATCGCCTTGTCGGTGCCGGCCGGGACGCAGAGCGGACATGTCTTCCACCTGCGCGGCCGCGGATTGCCGCGGGTGAACGCGAGCGGCACAGGTGACCTCCATGTCCGGGTGCAGCTCTGGACGCCGAGCGAGGTCACTCGCGAAGAGCGTGTGCTGATCGAACAGCTGGGGGCGCTGCAGTCGGTGCCCGTGGGGAATCCGGAACGCGAGAAGGGATTCTGGGCGCGCATGAAAGAGGCGTTCGGCGCGTGATCTACTCGCGGCTCACGGTGACCCCGTCGCCGACGGCGACCCGCGAGGCGGTGAGTGCGGCGCTGTTCATCGCGGGCTCGGAGGGGATCCTCGAGGATGGTGACCGGCTGATCAGCGTGTTCCCGGATGCGGCCGTTGCCGACGATGCGGTCCGCGAGGTGTTGACCGTCGACGCCGAGGCGCGGATCGAGCGCGAGACCTTCGAGCCCGGCGACTACGACGCCGCATGGCGCGCCGGGGTCGAGCCGCGTTGGGTGGGGCGACTGCGCATCGCGCCCCCGTGGCGCGCCGACGAGGGCGACCCGGCGCGGACGCTGATCATCGAGCCGGGCACCGGTTTCGGCACGGGGGAGCACGAGACCACGCGCTGCGCCCTGCTCCTGCTCCAGGATGAGGTGCGCGTGGGGGACCGCGTGGCGGATCTCGGCTGTGGGAGTGCGGTGCTCGCCATCGCCGCCGCGCGCCTCGGGGCTGCCCGTGTGGTCGCGATCGAGCTCGATGCCGAGGCGATCCCGAACGCCGAGGAGAACGTGCGGCTGAATGCCGCGGCCGATCGTGTCGTCGTGATCGAGGGCGACGCCGGCGCCTTGGTCCCGTTGCTCGCGCCGCTCGATGTGGTGGTCGCCAACATCATCTCGTCCGTGCTCGTGCAGCTGTTGCCCGTCCTGCGGCCCGCGCTGGCCCCCGGGGGGCGTGTGGTCGTGAGTGGGGTGCTCGTGAGCGAGCGCGCGGCGTTCCTCGAGTGGTTGGCGGTGGAGGGCTGGCACGTCGCGCGCGAGACGGCGGAGGGCGAGTGGTGGGCGGCGGTCCTCACGACCGAGGCCGCGGCGTGACCGAGGCGCAGTCGGCCCCGCGCTTCGTGGTCGCGGAGCGCTTCGAGCCGGGCGCAGTGATCACGCTGGGGGAGGACGCTGCGCGCCACATGCGGGTGTTGCGACTGGGGGTGGGCGGGCGCGTCCTTTTGCTCGACGGGGCGGGTCATCGTGCGCATGCCACGTTGGTCGCACTGGCAAAGCGCAATGCGACGGCCGAGGTCGACCGCGTCGAGTCGGCTGCCGCCCTGCCCGAGGTGCATATGTTGGTGCCGGTCGCGGACCGCGACCGCATGCTGCTCCTGGCAGAGAAGGCGTCCGAGTTCGCCGCGACCAGCTGGCGCCCGGTGCTGTGGCGCCGCTCGCGATCGGTGTCGCCGCGTGGTGAGGGCAGTGGATTCCAGCGACGGGTCCAGGCGCGGATGGTGTCGGCGCTCGAGCAGTCGGGTGGGCTGTGGATGCCCGCGCTGTTCCCGGACGCGACGCTCGAACGCGCCGTCGAGGCCGTGCATGCGCCGCAGCGGTTCCTGCTCGTGCCCGACGGGGAGGCGTTGGCGCCGCTCCTCCCGTCACTGCGTGCCCCGGTCGCGTTCGCCCTCGGACCCGAAGGGGGCTTCGAACCTGCCGAGCGGGAGGAGTTGGTGCGCGCCGGCTTCCGCGCGGTGTCGCTGGGGCCGACCGTCCTGCGCTTCGAGACCGCGGGCATCGCCGCGCTCGCGCTCATCCGTGCCGCGCTCGCGGCCTCACCGAGTCCCACGTGATCGACACCATCTTCGCGAAGATCGTTCGCCGAGAGATCCCCGCTGACATCGTCGCGGAGACTCCGCGTGCATTGGCCTTCCGCGACATCGCGCCCCAGGCACCGGTGCACATCCTCGTCATCCCGAAGGTCGCGGTGGCGACCCTCGACGAGGTCAGCGACGTCACGTTACTCGGCGAGCTGCTCCAACTGGCCCGCGACGTGGCGCGCGCGGAGGGCCTCGCGGCGACGGGGTATCGCGTGGTCATCAACACCCGAGACGATGGCGGGCAGACGGTGCCGCATCTGCACCTGCACCTGCTGGGCGGTCGCGCGATGACCTGGCCGCCAGGGTAGCGCGTCGATGGGCGCGTGCGCGGGCCCGCGCCGGCGTGTGGCGAACTGACACCCCTCCGTCCACCGGGGAGGACTCCGCGCGGTGACCCGCCCCGAGGGCGCTCGTGGAACGCTTCGTGCACAGAGCGCTTCGTGTGCGGCCACGGGGCCGCCGAACACGGAGCGATGCGTATGGTGCCGGGATGGCGATGGTCGGTCAGCCTGCTCGTGGTCGGTCTGACCGCCTGCAGTGACCTGTTGAGCCCGTGGGGGACCGAGGGTACCTATCGGGCTGACGAGGTGAACGGTCGCACCGTGCCCGCGGTCATCTTCGAACGGATCGGCTCCTCGGCGTTCGCTGTGCGCGTCGAGGCCGGGGAACTCCGGCTCCGGGGCGATGGCTCCTTCCGCTTGGACCTCGCCTACGCTGAGATCGAGCCGACGGCCGAGGTGCGGTACGAGGTCGCCACGACGGGTCGGTGGGCGCGGGACGACCGGGGCGTGGTGCTGGAGTACACCGATCCGACGACGGGTCGGTGGCGGAGCATCGCCGCGACATCGCGTCGTGGCACCTTGGAACTCACACTGCCGGCGGCGGGCGTCGGTGTCAGCATGCGGGTGCTGTTCGCGCGCTGATCGCGTGGCGCCGGCAGTGGCGAGTCGATAATCTTCGCCCGTGAGCCCGTCGGTCGTTCCCCCACAGTCCGCCATGAATCCGCACGCCCTGGGTGTGCTGGAGTTCGCGCGCGCGGTGGACGTCGTTGCGCAGCGCGCGACGACCGAGCCGGGTGCCGCGTACGTCCGTGCCTTGTCGCCGCACCGCGATCGCGAGTCCCTCGACCGGGAGCACGCGCGCATCGCGGCCGTCCGGGCCCTGCGGGCCAGCGATGGGGGGTGGGGGCCGGAGCCAGTGCCGACCATCGATCGGGGGTTCAGTCTCCTGCGCATCGGGGGCGCGTCCTGGTCGGTGAGCGACGCACGCGCCATCGCCATCCTGTTGGGCAGTGCGACCCGCACCCGCGCCCGCACCCGCGATCCTCGACGACCATCCGTCGCGACCGCGATCCTGGCGCCCATCCTCGACCGGATCACCACGGTCCCGGAACTCGAGCGGGCGATCGCCCGCGTGGTCGGTGACGACGGGGAGGTACGCGACGAGGCATCGCCACAGTTGCGGGCGTTGCGCCGAGAGTGGCGCGGCGCAGAGCGCGATCTGGTGCGCGCGCTCGAGCGCCAGATGGCACAGCTCGACCCGCAGGCCCAGGTCGCGGATGCCTCGGTCACGGTGCGCAACGGGCGCTATGTGATCCCGGTGCGGCGCGGTGCGCATGTGGCGCTCGGCGGCATCGTCCACGACAGTTCCGCGACCGGCGCGACCGTGTTCGTCGAGCCGCCGGCGGCGATCGCTGCCGCGAACCGCATCCGGGAGCTCGAGGCCGCCATTGCCGCGGAGATCGAGCGGCTGTTGCTGGAGCTCACGGACCTCGCCCGGCCGCACGCCTCGGCGTTGCACGCCACCTACGAGGCGCTGACCGTACTCGACGCGCTGTACGCGCGGGCGCGCTACGCCGAGGAGTTCGGCTGCGGGAGCATCGCCTTCGCCGACGCGGGGGCGGCCCTCGAGGTCATCGGCGGTCGCCACCCGCTCTTGCTGGCGCAGGGGGTCGAGGTCGTCGCGTTCGACCTCGTGCTGACCGGACCCGAGCGCACCCTGCTCGTCAGCGGTCCCAACACCGGTGGCAAGACGGTGCTCCTGAAGGCCATCGGGCTGTTCCACGTCATGGCACAGAGCGGGATCCCGGTGCCGGTGAGCGACGGCACGGTGCTGCCGTTGATCGACGACGTCTTTGCCGACGTGGGCGACGAGCAATCGCTGCAGGCATCCCTGTCCACGTTCTCCGCACACCTCAAGAACCTGCGCGAGATCCTGCACGCCGCGACGCCGGCGTCGCTCGTGCTGATCGACGAGCTGGGCTCCGGCACCGATCCCGCCGAGGGGGCCGCATTGGGGGCGTCGATCCTCGAGGAGCTGACGCAGCGGGGCACGCGCACCTTGGCGACGACGCATCTGGGTGCGCTGAAGGACCTCGCGCTCGAAGTCCCCGGCGTGGTCAACGCGTCGTTGCAGTTCGACGAAGCGCTGCTGGCGCCCACGTATCGGCTGCTGAAGGGGCTGCCCGGACGGTCGTACGGACTGTCGATCGCGCGCCGCCTGGCGTTGCCCGAGTCCGTGATCGCGCGGGCGATGGCGCGGGTGCCGGAGCAGGAGCGGCTGGTCACGCGCCTGCTGGCCGATCTCGAGGCGCGGGAGCAGGCGCTGGCGTCCCGGGAGCGCGAACTCGCACGCGATGTCGAGCACGCGCGCGAGCGGGGGCGTCGGCTCGCGGAGCGGGAAGCGAACGTCAAGGCGCGCGAGCGGAGTGTCGAGCGAGAGTCCCGTCAAGAGGCACGTCGCCATCTGTTGCGGGCGCGTGCCGAGGTCGAACGCGTCGTCGCCGAGGTCCGTGCCGCAGCGACGGACGGCGCGATGGAGCGGGTGCGGGCGGCGCGGCGCGCGCTCGAGGAGGAGGCGGGGGCGCACGCCGACGCGCTGTCACGTCTCGATGTGAGCGAGCCGGGCCCGACGACGCACGCCGACACCCAGGACCTGCGGCCGCGCGACGAGGCCGCGCGCGTGCCGGCCGTCGGCGACGCGGTCGCCGTCGCGACGCTCGGCGGCAAGGCGGGGCGCGTCGTGAGCATGCGTGGCGAGTCGGCGGTCGTGGCGGTGGGCGCGATGAAGGTCACCGTGCCGGTGCGCACCCTGCAGCGCATCGCGGCACGTGCCCTTGAGCCACAGGTCCGCGTCTCGATCCGCACGGAGCTGCCGGACCCGGTGGTGCGGACGGAGATCGACGTGCGAGGGCAGCGGCCAGGCGAGCTCGACGACGCGGTGTATCTCGCGATCGATGCCGCGGTGCAAGCGGATCTCAAGTCGCTGCGGATCATCCATGGCAAGGGCACGGGCGCCCTGCGCGACCGCGTCGCCGAACTGCTGAAGAAGGACGTCCGGGTGGCGACGTTCCGCTTGGGTCTGTGGAACGAGGGCGGGGCCGGCGTCACCATCGCGGAGTTCGCGTGATCGCCGACGAGGTCGTCGAGCAGGTGCAGGATGCCGCCGACATCGTCGGCATCGTCGGGGAGCATGTGAAACTCAAGCGGGTCGGCGGCTCGTGGCGCGGCCCATGCCCCTTCCACCACGGCAAAGGTGACAACTTCTCCGTCCTGCCCGGCAAGGGGTTCCGGTGCTTCGTGTGTGGGGAGACCGGCTCCGTCTTCACGTTCGTGCAGAAGCACCTCGGCATGGAGTTCGTCGAGGCCGTGAAGTTCGTCGGGGCGAAGTCAGGGATCGTCGTCGAGGATGCCCCCCGCCGCAGTGAGGGCCCCGACCCGCGCGCTGCCCTGTGGGAGGTGCTGGGTGCGGCGGCCGCGTATTTCGAGCGCCTGCTCTGGGAGGAGGACGATGGCGCCGCCGCGCGCGCCTATCTCGCACAACGGGGGATCACGCGCGAGGTCGCCGAGCGCTTCGGGTTGGGCTTCGCGCCGCGCCCCATCGGGGCGATGCGGCGCTACCTCGAGGTGTTGGGCTTCGACGCCGAGCGGCAGCGGACCGCGGGGCTGTTGATCCTGCGCGACGGAGAGACCGAGTTCCGCCCCCGCTTCCGAGGGCGGCTCATGTTCCCCATCCACGACCCGCGCGGCAACACCGTGGGCTTCGGCGGCCGCAGCATCGATGGCAGCGAGCCGAAGTATCTGAACTCCGGCGAGTCGGAGGTCTTCCACAAGGGTCAGCTGCTCTACAACCTGCACGCAGCGCGGCATGCCATGCGGAAGGCGGATCGGGTGCTCGTCGTCGAGGGCTACTTCGACGTGGTGCGGAGCGTCGCGGCGGGCGTGGAGGAGATCGTGGCGCCGTTGGGGACGGCGCTGACGCTGGCCCAAGCGGCCCTGCTCAAGCGGTACACCGCGAACGTCTTCCTCCTCTACGACAGCGACCCCGCTGGGCTGAAGGCGACGTTCCGGTCCGGTGACGTGCTCGTGCATGAGGGCGCGTCGGTCCGGGTCGTCACGTTGCCCGACGGCGAGGATCCCGACACGTTCGTGGCGAAAGAAGGGGCCGAGGGGCTCGAACGGGCGCTGCGGGCGTCGGTCGATGTGTTCGATCGCAAGCTGCAGCTCTTGCAGCGTGGCGGGTGGTTCTCCGACCTGCACAAGGCGCGCCGGGCACTCGACCGGCTGCTGCCGACGATCCGCGCCACGAGTGATGCGCTGACGCGCGAGCTCTACCTCACCCGGGCGGCGTCGGTCTCTGGCGTCGACCGCGACACACTCGCCCGCGAAGCGGCCGCCCTGCCGGACCCCATGCACGAGGCACCGCGTCCGTCGCTGCCGGGACCCTCCGGCCTCCCGCCCGCGCCGCCCGAGGTCGCGACGCGTGGCCGTGCGGCGCGGCCACGACTGGGGGCCGAGGCGGAACGGGCGCTGGTGCGGGTGATGCTGCTGTTCCGCGGGCGGATCGAGTCCGTGACCGAATCGCTCGGTCGGTTGGAAGAGGAGTACGCCGCGACCGACGCGGTCGCCGGGGACCTGCCGGACGATGTCCCCGCCGGCCTGCGCGACCCGCGGCTGATCGCGATCCATCAATCCTTGCTCGACCAAGGCAGCGAGGCGGATCTCGGGCAGATCGCGGACCTCCTGCCGGCCGAGGCGATCCCCGTCCTCGAGTCGCTGGTCGCGGACCCGGACGGCATCGTCGACGTCGACGCGACCGTGGCCGACTCGCTGGATCGCTTGCGGCTGCGGTGGCGGCAGGAACGGATCGCCGCGCTCAAGGCCGCGCTCGGCGCGCCGGCGCCGCTGGACTACGCCGCGGTGACGGCCGAACTGATGCGGCTCAAGCGGGAGATGATCGGCCTCACGGCCACGCGCAGGTGATTAGAATCCTTGGAGGTCGCCGTCGCGCCAGCGGCGGCACGCTCTTGCCCTCTTGCCCCGATGTGACCGTGACGCCTGACATCACCGCGCTCCTCGCCCTGCAGGCTCAAGATGAAGTGCTCGATGCGCTCGCGGCGCGACTCGAGGCGATCGAACCGCGCGAGGCCGAACTCGAGAAGCGTTTGCGGATCGCGCAGGACGGGGTCGAGCGGGCGGTGCAGGCGGTGACGGTCGAAGAGCAACGGCAGGCCTTCCTGCGCGAGAAGATCGCCGAGCACAAGGAGCTGCTCGAGAAGAGTCAGGCGCAGTTCGACCAGGTGAAGACGATGCGGGCCGCGACCGCCGCGGCCTCGCAGGTCGAGCAGATCCGACGCGTGCTCCTCGAGGAGGAGAATGACCTGGTCGGCGTGGGCCGGCGCCTGGCCGAGCTGCGCGCGATCGCTGAGTCCGCGCGGGCGGGGTTCGATGCGGTGTCGGCGGAGCAGCGCGAGGCGCGGGCCGAGATCGCCGCTGAGCGCGCGACCATCGCGACCGATGTCGCCGCCGCCGAGGGCGCGCGTGCCGAGCGTGTCGCGCCGGTCCCACGTCCGGTCCTGCTCAAGTATGAGCGGATCCGTGCCAAGAAGCGTCGTCGGGCCGTGTACGAGCTCGTCGACGGCGCGTGCAGCGCCTGTCATACCGCCCTGCCGGTGCAGCGACGCTTCACGATGCAGGCGACGGGAGCGGTCGAGCTCTGCGAGGCCTGCGGCGTGTTGCTGTACGCGCCGGCCTGAGCACGTCGTGGCCGGGGAGGCGCGTCCGATGAGTGGATCGGCGCTGCCGCGACAGCGTCCCCCCGCTCGCTGGGTCGCGCCCGAGCGCCCCGACGCGGCGCTGGTCGCGCTCCTGCAACGCGAACTCTCGTTGCCAGGGGCGCTCTGCGAACTGCTGGTGCGCCGTGGCCTTGATGCGCCAGAGCGGGCGCGCCGCTTCTTGCGCCCGTCGCTCGACGATCTCGCGCCGCCGACGGCGTTGCTGGGGATGACCGAGGCCGTCGACCGGCTCGTGCTCGCGCTCGAGCGGGGGGAGACGATCCTCGTGCACGGCGACTACGACGTGGACGGGATGACCTCGACGGCCATCCTCACGCGGGTCCTGCGGGGGTTGGGCGGACAGGTCGTGCCCTTCGTGCCGTATCGCCTGACGGATGGCTACGATCTGGGACCGGCAGGCGTCGCCGCGGCGGTGGACGCGGGGGCGACGCTCGTCGTCACCTGCGACTGCGGCACCAGCGCCCATGCGGCCGTGGACGCGCTGCGGGCGGCGGGCATCGACTGCATCATCACGGATCACCATTTGCCGGGCGGGCCGTTGCCCGCCGCCCTGACGGTGCTCAACCCGCGCCGACCGGGATGTCCGTCCCCCGACAAGGACCTCGTCGCGGCCGGCGTGGTCTTCAAACTGGCCCTCGCGCTGTGCGACGCACGTGGCACGTCCCGCAATCTCGTCCTGAACCTGCTCGACCTCGTCGCCATCGCCACCGTGGCGGACGTCGCGCCACTCCGCGGCGAGAATCGCACCTTGGTGCGCTTCGGGCTGCGCGTGCTCGCGCAGTCCAAAGTGGCCGGATTGCGTGCCCTGCTGCGGTCGGCGGGGCTCGACAGCAAAGAGCTCACCGCGGGGCGGATCGGCTACATCCTCGCGCCGCGGCTCAACGCGGCGGGCCGCGTGGGTCGCGCCCAGCGCGGTGTGGAGTTGCTGCTCACCGACGACGATGGCACCGCGAATGGGATCGCGCGCGAGCTCGAAGAGATGAATCGCGGTCGTCAGGAGCTGGATCGCGAGACGCTCGACGCCGCCCGTCGCCAACTCGAGGCGCAGGGTCTGGGGGACCGCTTCGGTCTCGTCCTGAGCGGGGCGGGATGGCATCCGGGCGTGATCGGGATCGTCGCCTCGCGCGTGGTCGAGGAGACCGGGCGTCCGACCGTGATGATCGCCGTGGAGGATGGGATCGGGAAGGGATCGGGGCGCTCCATCAGCGCCTTCGACCTGCACGGCGCGTTGACCGAGTGTCGCGACCTCTTCGTGAAGTTCGGTGGGCATCGGGCGGCGGCGGGCGTCACCATCCAGGCCGATCGCATCCCCGCGTTCGCCGAGCGCTTCGCGGCCATCGCCGCGTCGCAGCTCACGCCCGACGACCTCGTCCCGGAGCTGCGCGTCGACCTCGAGATCCCCTTGCCTGCGGTGACCGACGAGTTGCTGAACGTGCTGCGGCACTGTGAGCCGTTCGGCGTCGGGAATCCCGCGCCGCTCTTCGCGCTCCGCGGGGTGTCTGCGGCCGGAGCGCCGCGGCGCATCGGCGATCAGGGCCTCAAGCTCACGCTCACGGCGGACGGCGACGGAGCCCTCGACGCGATCTCCTGGGAACTGGCCCCGCGCGTGCGCGACATCGCGTGGCGGCGTCCCTTCGATGTCGCGTGCCGCCTGGAGCGCGATGAGTGGAAGGGCGTCGCGCGCATCCAAGCGCGCATCGCCGACCTCAGGCAGTAGCGATGCGCATCGTGGCCGGGATCTGGCGAGGACGCCGGCTGGTCGTGCCGCCGGACGCGGTGCGGCCGACCGCGGATCGGGTCCGAGAGGCGTGGATGAGCATCGTGCAGGCGCGTTTGCCGGGGGCGCGGGTGGTGGACCTCTGCGCGGGGTCGGGTGCGCTGGGGCTCGAAGCGCTCTCCCGCGGTGCGGCACACGCGACCTTCGTCGAGCGCGATCCGGCGGTGCGTCGCGTCCTGGCGGGGAACATCGCCGCCCTCGGGGCCGGTGACCGCGCGACCGTGGTCGCGCATGACGCCGGCGCGTATGTCGCGTCGCTCGCCCCCGGGACCTTCGATCTGGCGTTCGCGGATCCGCCCTACGCCGCGACGACCGCCCACGAGCTCGTCACGCGCTGGCTGACGAGTCCGTTCGCGACCGAGCTGGCCGTGGAGCATCCGTCGTCGGTCTCGCTCCCGGGGGCTGGTACGACGCGGCGGTACGGCACCTCGGCGATTACCTTCTACCGCAGCGACGACCCCGACGACTGATGCGCACTGCGATCTATGCGGGCAGTTTCGACCCGCTGACCAACGGACACGCCGATCTCATCCGCCGCTCCTTGGTGTATGCGGACCGGATCGTCGTCGGTGTCCTCAACAACCTCAGCAAGACGCCGCTGTTCAGTGTCGAGGAGCGCCAGCGTCTCATCGCGGAGGCGTTGCCCGATCCACGGATCGAGGTGCGGAGCTTCCGGGGACTCCTGGTGGATTTCGCGCGAGAGGTCGATGCCACGCTCGTGATCCGCGGCTTGCGGGTGGTCGCGGATTTCGACTACGAGATGCAGATGGCCTTGATGAACCGGCATCTGGCGCCCGAGCTGGAGACGATCTTCATGGTCCCGTCGCTGGAGACCACCTACATCAGTTCGAGTCTGGTGAAGCAAGTCGCCCAGTTCGGTGGCGATGTGAGCGGTCTCGTGCCGCCGAACGTCGGCGCGGCGCTCCGCGCCCGCTTCGCGACGACATGACCTTCCTGGCCGCGCTCCGCGCACGGGCCGCCGCCGCACCGCGACGCATCGTGTTCGCCGAGTCGGGCGATGCGCGTGTGCGTGAGGCCGCCGAGCGTCTCGCCGCCGAGGGCATCCTCCACCCGGTCCTCGCGCTGGATCCCGGCGCCCCGGAGAGCCATGACGCCGTGTTCGCGACGGGGCTCGAGGTGGTGGATCCGCGCCGGCACCCGCATCGGGACGAGATCGCGCGACGCTTGCTGGCACGGCGGGCGGGGAGCGGCTTGACCCCGGCAGGCGCCGAGGCGCTCGCGACGGACCCGCTGTGCCTCGCGACCGGGCTCGTCGCGCTGGGCGCGCTCGATGGGGTCGTCGCGGGTGCGGTGCGCACCACCGGCGACGTCGTGCGGACCGCGCTGTGGCTGATCGGCATGGCCCCTGGGGTCCACACCGTCTCCAGCGCGTTCTACTTGGTCGTGCCCCCGTTCCGGGACGCGGCCAGTGAGGTACTCACCTTCACCGATTGCGCGGTCATCCCCTACCCGACGGCGCCGCAGTTGGCGGACATCGCGCTCGCGGCGGCGACCGCCCGCGCGGCCGTGGTCGGCGATGTCCCCCGCGTCGCGTTCCTGTCGTTCAGTACCAATGGCAGCGCGGGCGGAGCCTCCGTGGAGTCCGTTCGCGAGGCCGTGGCGCTGGTCCGCGAGCGGGCCCCCGCACTCGCCGTCATCGGTGAGGTGCAGGCCGACGCCGCACTGATACCGGACGTCGCCGCACGCAAAGTGCCCGGCGCAGCGGTCGCCGGGACCGCGAACGTCCTCGTCTTCCCGAGCCTCGACGCGGGCAACATCGCCTACAAGCTCGTGCAGCGACTTGCGCACGCCCCGGCGATCGGCCCTATCCTTCAGGGGTTCGCGCGACCGTGCGCCGATCTCTCGCGCGGCGCGAGTGTGGATGATATCGTCCACGTAGCCGCGATCACCGCCCTGCAGGCCCTCCCCGGGGAGTCCCGATGAGTTTCCGTACCGTACGTCATCAAGATGTCGTCATCGTCGAGGTCGACGGCCAGCTGATCGTCAGCAACCGGCAGGAGCTGAAGCAGCTCATCCTCGACGAGGTCGCCGCCGGGACGCGCAAGGTCCTCATCGACTTCGCGCGGGCGGGCTATATCGATTCGTCCGGACTGGGCGTGCTCGTCTCGCTGGCGAAGCGCCTGCGCGAGGAGGACGGCGAGCTGCGCCTGGCCAACCTCAACGACGACCTGCGGTCGCTGTTCGAACTCACCAAGCTCGACACGCTCTTCCGGATCGGCGACACCCGCGAACGCGGGCTCGACCAATTCTGATGGACGGCGCGCTCGAGCGGTCGATCCCGAGCGACGTGCAGTACATCGAGGGCATCGTCGCCGAGATCGTGGCGCACTGCACGGCCGTGGGATTCCCGCCGCGACTCATCGCGCGCAACGTGCCCGTCGCGGTCACGGAAGCCCTCGTCAACGCCATCCGCTACGGGAACGCGGACGACTCGGCCAAGGTGGTCCGCATCCGCGCGCGGATCGATCGGCATTCGCTGGTCGTGGAGGTCGCGGACGAAGGCGAAGGGTTCGATCTCCAGCTGGCGTTACGGGATCCCACGACGCCCGAGCGGATCGAGGCCGAGGACGGTCGGGGCCTGTTCCTCATGCACGCCTTCACCGACCGCGTCGAGCAGTTCCGCGACGGCGATGCCGGCGGGAATGTCGTGCGGCTCACGGTCCACTGCGCGTGAGCGGGCTCGATCCCCTCGCGGCGGCGCAGCGCGAGGCACAGCTCGCGGCGGAGGAGCTCGCCGAGCGTTACGAGGAGATCAACCTGTTGTACCGGATCGGCGAGATCCTGGGGCGCACGGTCGTGCTCGAGGAGTCGGCGGCGGCGATCCTGGAGGAGATCGCGTCAACGGTCGGGGCGCGCGAGGGCGTCGTGCTCGTGCATGACACCGCCGCGGGTGCGTTGCGGGCCGTCGCACAGCGGGGCCTGCCCGAGGACGCCCTGCGGCAGCTCCACACCGACGTGCCGGACAGCATCCTGGCGGAGAGCTTCGCGTCGCGCCAGGTCCGCCTCGGTGCGCCGGGTGGGACGCGCGCGCTGGGTGAGGACGTGTTGCACGGCGAGGTCGTCGCGGTGCCGATCGTCTGGTCGGCACCCGACGGCGGCGTGGCGCTCGGTGTGCTGGCGCTCGCCGACCCGGTCGGGGGAGAGCCGTTCTCGGCGGGCGATCAGAAGCTGTTGGCTGCCATCGCGACGCAGATCGGCGCGGCGATCGAGCATGCCCGGCAGCTGCAGGCCTCGCTGGAGCAGCAGCGGCTGCTGCAGGAGATGCGGCTGGCGCATGACCTGCAGATGAAGTTGCTCCCGTCGGGGCGCGTCGTCGCCCCCGAGGCGGACGCCGCAGCGCGGGTGATCCCCGCCGAAAGTGTGGGCGGCGATTTCTATCACCTGTTCCGGCTGCCGGGCGAACGCACAGGGGTGATGATCGGTGACGTGTCGGGGCACGGGTATCAAGCCGCGTTGATCATGGCACTGGCCATGAGCGCCGCCGCGATCCACGCCCAGCGGACCACCGACCCCGGCCGGGTGCTGCGCGCCCTGGTGGCATCGCTCGACGATGAGTTGGAAACCACCGAGATGTTCTTCACGGTCTGCTATGCGGTGATCGACCCGCGGCGCGGCCAACTGCGCTACGCGAACCTGGGGCATCCGCATGTGTTCGTGGTGCACGCCGATGGGTCGTCCAAACGACTGGATGCGCAGGCGCCCCCACTCGGTCTGGGGCCGCAACATCGCATGACGGTGACCACGCTGCCGTGGGCGCGACGCTCCGACCTGCTGATCGGCTTCACCGACGGGCTGGTCGACGCGCGCGACGCGCAGCAGCGCCCCTTCGGCGAGTCGACGGTCCTCGAGAGCGTGCGCCGCACCAGGACGGCGCCGGTGGACGAGATCGTCGCGGGCGTGTTCGCCGCGTTACGGGCACACACCGGCCGGACCACCGAAACGGACGACTGCACGGCCGTCGTGATCCGCTCGTGAGCGGCGCGGGGGAGCGTCTGCCGGCCGCCCGCAAGCGGCTGGGACAACATTTCCTGACGGACCGGCGGGTCTTGGATCGGATCGTGGGCGCGCTGGCGCTGCGGGGCGATGAGACGGTGCTGGAGATCGGTCCTGGCCGTGGCGCGCTCACGGATCGCTTGGTCGGGCAGTGCCGTCGCTTGGTGGCCGTCGAGCTCGATCGCGACCTCGTCCCATATCTGCGGGACCGCTACGCCGATGCGTCGCATGTGCTGGTGGTCGAAGCCGACGTGCTCGAGGTGTCGCTCGGCGCGTTGGCCCAGGGGCCGTACGTGCTGGTGGGCAATGTGCCGTACTACATCACGACGCCGATCCTCTTCCATGCCCTGCGTACGCCCCGCGCGGAACGGGCCGTCTTCCTCGTGCAACGCGAGGTGGCCGAACGCGTGTGTGCGGCGCCGGGGAGCAAGGTGTACGGGGCCCTCACGGTGAATGTGCACGTCCTCGCGACCGCGGAATTGATCTGCCACGTACCGCCCGGGGCGTTCCGCCCGCCGCCCGCCGTGGACTCCGCGGTGCTGCGGATCACGCCGCGGGCGGAGGCGCTCATCGCCGCGGACGAGGAGGATGGCTTCCGTCGGTTCGTGCAGGCGGTGTTCGCCCAGCGCCGGAAACAGTTGAAATCCCTGCTCCGGCCGCTCTGGCACACGGATTCGGAGGCGACGACGGCGCGGCTCGAGGCCATGGGCATCGCGCCGACGGAGCGCGCCGAACAGCTCCCACCCGAATGCTTCGTCGCGCTCTATCGCGCCGGTGCCTCAGCGCGGTCGGCCGGCCACGCTTAGTCCGCGCTCTCGTCGGAGACCAACGCGAAGGTCAGCACCTCGAGCTCCGAGGCCATGTTCACGTGGCGGACGGTGACCTCGGGTGGGACCTGCACCCGCGCCGGCGCGAAGTTGAGGATCGCACGCACGCCGGCCTTCACCAGCTTGTTGGCGACGCTCTGCGCCGCGTCGGCGGGGACGGTCATGATGCCGATGTGCGGCCGCAGCGCACGCACATCCCGGTCGAAATGGGTCGTGTCGCGCACGCGGATGCCCTCGAGGACGCTCCCGACGCGCTCGGGGGCGTTGTCGAAGATCCCGACCACATGGAAGCCGTGTTGCAGGAAGCCATGGTACTGGGCGAGGGCGGCCCCGATCTTGCCGGCGCCGACGATGATGACGCGCCAGTCCCGCCCTACGCCGAGGATCTGCCGCAGCCGTGCGACCAAGTCGCCGACGCTGTAGCCGAGCCCGCGTGTGCCGAAGGAGCCGAACAGGCTGAGGTCCTTGCGCACCTGCGCGGAGGTGGTGGCCCCGGAGGTCGCGAGTTCTTCGCTGGAGACGGTGGTCTGCCCCCGGAGGGCCAGGTCCTCAAGGTAGCGGAGATAGAGCGAGAGTCGTCGGACGGACGATTCGGCGATGCGCTTCACGGGGCGGTGGTCGTGGCTTGTGAAATCATTCACAAGGTAGGGAGGGCACTAGATTCCAGCAATGCCTCCCGATGCGACCACGCCGCTCCACGCGCTCGAATACGCCGTCGTCGACGTCGAGACGACCGGGACGGCCGCCGACCGCGGCGACCGGGTGACCGAGGTCGCGGCCGTCATCGTGCGCGACGGGGTCGTGACGGACACCTTCGCGAGCCTGGTCCGTCCTGGGCGGCCGATCCCACCGTTCATCGTGCGCCTCACGGGGATCACCGAGGCGATGGTCGCGACGGCGCCCCCCTTCGCGGCGATCGCGCCCGTCCTGCACACCACGCTCACGGGCCGCATCTTCGTGGCGCACAACGCCGCCTTCGACTGGGCCTTCGTGCGCGCCGAGCTCGATCGCGCGATCGGCGAGGTGCCCGAGGTACCCGTGCTGTGCACCGTGCGCCTGGCGCGGCGCCTGCTCTCGCATCTGCCGCGCCGGAACCTGGACGCGGTCACGGCCCACTTCGGGGTGTCCATCGATGCGCGCCATCGCGCCCTGGGCGATGCCGCCGCGACCGCGCAGGTGCTGGTCCGCCTCCTCGACCTGCTGGGGCAGGAGGGGGTGCACACCTGGGGCGATCTCGAGACATGGTTCCGTCGTCCGGTGCGCCCGCGACGGGCCATGCCCGGTCCTGTCACTGACTTCCGGATAGCGTGATGATCCCGAGCCCGTTGCATCAGACCCGCCGCGTGGGCGGCCTCAGCATCCACGCCCTGCAGGCGGGCGGCCAGCGACTCGACGGGGGGGCGATGTTCGGCGTCGTGCCCAAGCCGCTGTGGGAGCGCCGCATCCCTGCCGATGCCCGCAACCGCATCCAGCTCGGCATGCGCTGCCTCCTCATCGAGCACGGCGATGGGCTCGTGCTGGTCGACACGGGGCTCGGGAACAAGGAGACCGCGAAGTTCCACGACATCTACGGCATCGAGAATGCCGGTGCTGTCGGAGAGACGTTGCTCGACGACGCCCTCGCGGCGGCGGGGGTGACGGCGGCGGACATCACGCTGGTCGTGAACACGCATCTGCATTTCGACCACGCCGGTGGGAACACGCGCCGGGACGCGTCGGGCGCGGTGGTGCCGACCTTCCCGAACGCCACCTATGTGGTCCAGCGCGGGGAGCTCGAGTACGCGACGCACACGAATGAGCGGACCGCCGCGAGCTACTTCGAGCAGAACTGGGCACCGCTGGTGGCCTCAGGGCAGCTGCGTCTCGTGGAGGGCGCGGTCGAGCTCCTGCCCGGTCTGACGCTCCGGCCGACGCCGGGTCATACGCCGCACCACCAGGCGGTGGTCCTGCACGATCGCGGCGAGACGGCCTGCTTCGTGGCCGATCTCATCCCGACCGCCGCGCACCTGCCATTGCCGTGGATCATGGGCTACGATGTCGAGCCGCTGGTGACCCTTGAGTCCAAACGCGCGCTGCTGCATGAGGCCACGGCGGGGGAGTGGCTCCTGATCTTCGAGCACGACGCGGACCAGGCGTGGGGGCGCGTGGTGCACGACGGCAAGGCGTACGGGCTCGAGGTCGCGGACTGAGCAGGCCCATTGACTTCGGTCCGGTGTGAAGCGATCTTACGGGGATAACTGAGCAAAGTGAGCTGGCGTACAGCCATCTCCACCCTCCGGCCGCTGCTGTCCTGCGTGCCAGTGGCGTCCTTCTGTGTGGCACTCCCGCGGTCCGGAATCGCGGGGCGTCGTGCGCGGTCGCCTGGAGCGGTCGCGCTTTTTTCGTTCCCCTCGTAGGAGTCGGCCCATTCAAGAGCAGAATCGACGCATCCGCGTCAATCGACAGATCAGGATCTCCCCGCTGCGCGTCATTGCGGCGGACGGCGAGCAGCTCGGCATCATGGAGCTCGAAGCGGCCCTGCAGGCCGCGGACATCGCTGGCCTCGATCTCGTCGAGGTGGCCCCGCTGGCCCGTCCCCCCGTGGTCCGCATCATGGACTTCGGGAAGTTCAAGTTCGAACAGGCCAAGATGGCCCGCCAGGCGCGGAAGAAGCAGCACGTCATCCAGCTCAAGGAAGTCAAGTTCCGCCCGGGGATCGACGAGCACGACTTCGAGACCAAGCTCCGACATGCGCGGCGCTTCCTCGAGGAGGGGAACAAGGTGAAGGTCACGCTCATGTTCCGGGGACGGCAGATCACCCATCCGGAATTGGGGCAGCAGGTAGTGGCTCGGGTGGCGGAAGCCTTGACCGATCTGGCCAAGGTGGAGACCGCTGCGAAGCTCGAAGGCAAACAACTCACGATGATCCTCACGCCCAAATAGGAGCGTGCCGCCATGCCAAAGAAGAAGCGACACAGTGGTGCGTCGAAGCGTTTCACCTTGACCGCGAAGGGCAAGGTGCGCCGCCTGCGCGCCGGGAAGAGCCACATCCTCACCAAGATGTCGTCCAAGCGGAAGCGCAAGCTGCGCCGGGCGACGACCGTTGCCACGCCGGGCGAAGCGCTGTTCATCAAGCGCCTTCTCGACGCGTAAGGAGCCGATCACATGTCACGCGTCAAGTCCAATCCGGTCCGCCTCCGGCGGAAGAAGCAGATCCTCAAGGCCGCCCGTGGCGCCTTCGGAGGTCGGTCCAAGCTGTGGAAGGCCGCGAAGGAGACGGTCGAGCGCGGCTGGGTCTATGCCTACCGCGATCGCAAGAACAAGAAGCGCGAGTTCCGTCGTCTGTGGGTCACCCGGATCAACGCGGGCGCGCACCAGAGCGGCATGAACTACAGCACGTTCATCAACGGGCTCGGGAAGGCGGGCATCGAGGTCAACCGCAAGGTCCTCTCCGATCTCGCCGTGAACGACCCCGCGGCGTTCGCGCAGTTGGTCGACAAGGCACGCGCCGCGCTCGCGTCCTAAGCCGCCGGACCCATCGTTCGACAGGCGGCAGCGCGCGGCACTCGCCGTCGCTGCCGCCTTTGGCATTCTCTCCCTTCGTCTCTGATGCTGCCCATCGCGGACTTCCTCGCGCGCGCTGACGCCCTCGAGCAGGAGGCGGCCGCCGCGTTCGCCGCCGTGCAGGACCCCTCGTCGCTGGCCGACGCACGGAACGCCTACCTCGGCCGCACCCACTCGGCGCGTGCCGCGCTGAAGGAGATGCTGGGGGCGGTCGCGGGCGCGGACAAACCCGTGGCCGGACGGCGGTACAACGAGGTGCAGCAGCGCCTCGATGGGCTGTTCGACGAGGCGCAGGCCCGTGTGCGCGCGACGTCCGCGGCGGCGCCGGGCATCGATGCCTCGCTGCCGGCGCGACGCGTCTGGCAGGGCACGGTACATCCCGTGTCGCAGGTCATCGATGAGATCGCCGAGATCTTCCGAGAATTGGGTTTCACCATCGCGCTGGGGCCCGAGGTCGAATCGCCGTGGTACAACTTCACGGCACTCAATTTCCCGGCGGACCATCCCGCGATGGATCTGCACGACACGCTGTATCTGGATACCCCCGGTGTCCTGCTGCGCACGCACACCTCGCCGGTCCAGGTGCGGACGTTGCAGCAGTACGCGCCCCCCGTGCGGGTGCTCGCGCCGGGCAACGTGTTCCGTCGCGATTTCTTCGACGCCACGCACGCGCCGGCCTTCATGCAATTGGAGGGCTTGGCGGTCGATGAAGGCATCTCGTTCGCGGACCTCAAGGCGACGCTGACCCACTTCGTGCGCCGCTTCTACGGCCCCGCCGTGCCGGTCCGATTCGGCCCGTCCTATTTCCCGTTCACGGAGCCGAGCGCGCAGATGGACGTGCGGATCGACCTGCAGGACGGCAAGGGCGAGCGGTGGATGGAGATCATGGGCTGCGGCCTGGTGCACCCGGCCGTGCTCGAGAGCGCCGGGATCGACACCGAACGCTACTCGGGCTGGGCCTTCGGGATGGGCCCGGCGCGCATCGCGATGTCGCGGCACGGCATCCCGGACATCCGCAGCTTCTACGATTCCGACATCCGCTTCCTGGAGCAGTTCGCCTGATGCTCGCTTCTTTCGATTGGCTTCGGGCCTTCGTGCCGCACGGACGGACCGCCCAGGAGCTGCATGATCTGCTCTCGACCCACGTGGCCACCGTCGATGCGATGGCGGCGCTGCGGCAGGACCTGGCGCCCATCGTCGTGGCCCGCGTCGTCGAGGCGACCAAGCATCCGGAGAGTAACCACCTGTCCATCACGAAGGTCGACGCCGGCACGGGCACCTTGCTCGATGTCGTCTGTGGCGCGCCGAACGTGACGGCCGGGGTGCTGTACCCGTTCGCGCCGACGGGCACCACGATGCCCAACGGCCTCAAGATCGAGAAGCGCAAGATCCGCGGGCAGACCTCGAACGGGATGCTCTGCTCGGCCCGCGAGCTGGGCCTGGGCGACGATCACGACGGGATCCTCGCACTCGATCTCGATGTGCCGGTCGGCACGCCCTTCCTCGCCGCGATGCCGGTCGGTGACGTGCAGCTCGACATCGACGTGTTGCCGAATCGCCCCGATCTGCTGTCGCAGCATGGTCTGGCGCGAGAGGTCAGTGCGCTCACGGGGGTCGCGCTGCGGCGACCGCCGGAGCTCGACGGGTTGGCGACCGTCCCGACGGAGTGCGTCGCCGCCGCGCGGGGCGAGGTCGCCGGGGTCACGCTGCGCATCGAGGACCGGGCGGACGCCCCGCGATTCGCGGCGGCGGTCATCCGAGGCGTCACCGTGGGCCCGAGCCCCGCGTGGCTCGTGGAGCGCCTGGCCTCGGTCGGGGCGCGGAGCATCAACAACGTCGTCGATGTCACGAACTACTTCCTGCACGCGTTCGGACAGCCGATGCACGCCTACGACCGCGCGACGCTCTCGGGCGACACGCTACTGGTCCGCCGGGCGCGGGGCGCCGAGACGCTCGTGACGCTCGATGGTGCGACGCGGCAGCTCACTCCCGACATGCTCGTCATCGCCGATGCGGCCCACCCGGTCGGCATCGCGGGCGTCATGGGTGGGCGCGATACCGAAGTGACCGCGCAGACCACGGAGATCGTCCTTGAGGTCGCATCGTTCGACCCCGGACTCGTGCGGCGCACGCGCCGGGCGCTGGGACTGTCGACCGACGCCAGCCACCGCTTCGAACGAGGGACCGACCCTGCCGGGCCGGCCGAGCTGGTCGCGCTCGCGGCGGCGCTCATCGCCTCGGTCAGCGGCGGCGCGGTGCAGGGGACTCCGGCGCAGATCGGCGAGCCCGTCGGGCGACGTCCGTCCGTGCCGGTGCGCGCCTCGCGTGTCGCGCGCCTCCTGGGCGATCGGCTCGAGCGCTCGCAGATCGCCGATCTGCTGGCCCCCATCGGGTTCGTGTGCGAAGCGCTCGACGACGACACCCTCCGTGTCACCCCACCCTCGTGGCGGCACGATGTGCATCGGGACGTGGACCTCATTGAGGAGGTCGCGCGGCTCCGTGGCTACGGGGCCCTGCCGGACACCCTCACGCCGTTCCGTCCGGGGACGGTGCCGGACCACCCGCTGCACGTCACGGGACGCCGAGTGCGCGACCGCCTGGTCGCCCGGGGGATGATGGAGGTCCGGCCATTGCCGTTCGTCGCCGGGGACGACGCGACCTACGTGCGGGTCGCGAATCCCCTGGCCGAGGACGAACCGCACCTGCGGATGTCCCTCCTTGAGACGCTGGCCTCGCGCGTGGAGTACAACCTCGCGCGCATGCAGGGCGACGTGCGGCTCTTCGAGATCGGGAGCGCCTTCGCGCGCGATGGCGACGGCGTCGCGGAGGCGCTGCAGGTGGGCTGCGTGCTGATGGGTCGTCGGCGCCCCGCGCATTTCACGGAGGCCGATCCGCCCGTCTTCGACGAGTGGGATGCCAAGCGCCTGGCGCAGGAGCTCGCGCAGCTGGCCTATCCGGCGACGTCGGTGGAGTGTCGGCCGGCCGAGCACCCGATCCTCTGGCACATCGCGGTCGATGGGCAGGTGGTGGGCGCGGTACGGCGCGTCGCCCTGGATGCGCCGGTCTGGGCCGCGCCCTGCTTCGGGGTCGAACTGCGTCTCGGGATGCTCCCGGTCGCGCCCATCGCGCCACCGGGCACCCACGCGCATGCGGTGTCGGTCGGCCCCGCGCCGCGCCGTGCACCGGTCCGGTTCCGTCCGCTGCCGACCATGCCGGCGGCGGAGTTCGATCTGGCCTTCCTCGTGCCCGAGGCCACGGAGGCCGCGGCGGTCGAGACGGTCCTCCGCCGCGCGGCGGGCGAGCTGCTGGAGCGCATCGAACTGTTCGACGAGTTCCGCGGGAAGGGCGTCCCCGCGGGGTACCGCTCGCTGGCGTGGCGATTGACGTTCCGGCATCCCGCGCGCACACTGAATGAGAAGGAACTCGCTGGCCGTCGCCAGAAGCTCATTGCCACCGTTGACCAGGAGCTCGGTGTCGCAGCCCGTACCGCCTGACGCAGCCGCCTTCCAGGAGCTGGAGTCGCTCGTCCGTGCGTTGGGCGAGGAGCTGTCGCGCTTTCGTCGTCGCGCGTTGGCGGCGGAGGCGCGGCTCAAGCAGCAGGAAGCCAGCCCCGGCCCGCGGAGCGCGGCGGCCACCCCCGAGCGGCTCGCGTTGCTCGAGGCGGAGAACGCACAGCTCCGGGAGCGGCTGACCGCCGCGTCCGAGCGCGTGACCGGATTGCGCGAGCGGTTGCGCTTCCTGCGCCAACAGACCGAAGCGGGAGATCCCACATGAGCCGGGCCAAGCAGTCAGTGAAGGTGCGGATCTTCGGCGAGGAGTATTCGCTGCGGACGGATGCGGACCCGGCGCACACGCAGGCCGTCGCGGAGCACGTGGACCGCGCGATCCGCAAGGTCGTCGATAGCGGGGCGGTGGTCGAGACGCACAAGGCGGCCATCCTCGCGGCGCTGCAGATCACCGGTGAGCTCTTCCAAGCGCGGGCGGCCGATGAGGCGACGGCGGCCCGCATCCGGTCCCTGTCCGGCGAGTTGCGGCGGTGGCTGCCCCCGGCGAAGCGCACGACCGCGGAGGGCGGACCCGATCGCATTGCGCCCCCGTCTGGCGGCGCGTAGCTTGCCCTAGGCACTCAACCGCGCGCCGTACGGGCGAGCGTGACAGGAATAAATCATATGGAGTGGATCCTTTGGGGCGCCGCGCTCATCGGAGCTGCAGCGGCCTCATTTTTCTTGGGACGCCGTGCGGGGGTCAGCGCCGAGCGTTCCACCCGAGAGAATGCCCGCGAGACGGCGGCCGAGATGGGTCGGCGTCTGCTCGCCGAGGCCGAACGGGAGGCGGATACCCTCAAGAAATCCGCGCTACTGGCCGGCAAGGAAGAACTCATCGGGGCCCGCGAGGCCTGGGAGCTCGAAGTCCGCGGCCGACGCGAGGAGCTTGAGCGGGACGAGAAGCGGATCCAGGACAAGGAGTCCTCGCTGGACCGCAAAGTGGATGCGCTCGAGACCCGCGACAAGGAACTGCAGCGGCGGGCCAGCGAGCTGGGTCGGGCGGAGCAGGGGGTGGCCGCGACGCAGGCGGCCCTCGACGCCGCCCTGGCCGAGGAGCGTCGGCGGCTGGAGCAGCTGGCCGGGATGAGCGCCGAGGACGCGAAGAACGAGCTCATCCGTCGCATCGAGGACGAGGCGCATGCGGCCGCGGCGAGCCGCGTGCGTGAGATCCGCGACTCGGCCAAGCGCACGGCGGATCGGGACGCCAAGAAGATCGTGGCGTTGGCGGTCCAGCGGATCGCCGCCGAGCACACGGCTGAGATCACCAACGCCACGGTCGCGTTGCCCAGTGATGAGATGAAGGGGCGCATCATCGGCCGCGAGGGGCGGAACATCCGTGCGTTCGAGTTGGCGACGGGCGTGGATGTCATCATCGATGACACGCCCGACACCGTCGTGATCTCGGGCTTCGATCCCGTCCGGCGCGAGATCGCGCGCCTCGCCCTGGAGAAGCTGGTCGCCGACGGGCGCATCCATCCGGGCCGGATCGAAGAGGTGGTGGCCAAGGCGCGGCACGAGGTCGAGGCCGGCATCGTCGAGTCGGGTGAGCAGGCCGCGTACGAGGTGGGTATCCATGGACTGCATCCGGAGCTGGTCAAGCTCGTGGGGCGCATGAAGTACCGCACGTCGTACGGGCAGAACATCCTGCAGCACTCCAAGGAGACCGC
>CAZCZO010000020.1:0-47997 GCA_964503275.1 uncultured Gemmatimonadaceae bacterium
CCGAGATCTATCTCGGCCCCTCGGAGTTCTACAACAACTTCGGCCGCTTCGACGTCCGCATCGACGCACCCGCCGGCTGGCTGGTCAGCGCCACCGGGGTCCTGCAGAACCCGCAGGAGGTGCTCACGCCCACCGCACGCGAACGGCTCGCGAGCGTGCTGCGCTCCGACGAGATCGTCACCATCGTCGGCGACGCCGAGGTCGGCCCCGGCCGCGCCACGGCGACCGGGACGAACGGGCGCTTGGTGTGGCACTATGTCGCCGACACCGTGAATGACTTCGCCTGGGCGACCGCGAAGAAGTTCAACTGGCAGGCCACCCGCGCCAACATCCCCGGCAAGGGCTACGTGCCCGTGCATCAGTTCTTCCAGCCGGGCAACGCCAATGCGTTCCGCGACGCGCTGCAGATCTCACGGCACGCGCTGGAGTTCTATTCCGCGCTGTGGTTCCCGTACGAGTTCCCGCAGCTCACGTTGCAGGACGGACCCAGCGCCGGCATGGAGTACCCCATGGTCATCAACTCCAACCGCGGCGCTGCCGACCACGAGACGGCCCATATGTGGTGGCCCATGGTCGTCGGCAACAACGAGACGCGCTGGGGCTGGATGGACGAGGGCTTCAACCAGTACATGAACATCTTGTCGGACGCCCACGCGGCGGGGCGTCTGCCGGTGCTGGACGGCCTCGGCCAATCGTACGGGCGCCGCAACGGCGACGAGAACGAGGCCGCCCTCATGTGGAACGCCAACTATGGTGGGCCCGCCGGCTACTCGTACCAGACCTACAGCAAGACGCCGCTGATGCTGTCGATGCTCGGCGGCATCTTCGGCGACGAGGAGGTCCAGCGGGCCCACCGTGAGTTCGGCCTCGCGTGGCGCTTCAAGCATCCCTCGCCCTGGGACTGGATGTTCTCGATGGAGCGCTCGCTCGGCGCGGACCTGGGCTGGTTCTGGAACACCTGGCTGTTCAGCAACGAGGCCACCCACCACGCCTTGGAGCACGTGCGCACGGTGGACGGCCGCAGCACCTTCACCGTGCGCCACCACGGCCAGATGCCCGCGCCCATCCACCTGCGGGTGCAGCTCGCCGCACAGGGACCTGCGGTGCGGGTGCCACCCGGGGCGCGGACGGTCGGCCCACTAGAATACGAGCTGACGTGGCCCGTCGAGATCTGGTTCGACGGCCGCCGCTCGCACAGCATCACCCTCGACTTCGGAGGACGTGCGGTGCAGCAGGTCACGCTGGACCCACACGCTCGCGTCCCGGACCGCGACCCTTCTGACAACGTCTGGCCTCGCACCACAGGAACACGATGACCGATCTCGCAGTGGACATTCGTGGCATCAGCAAGCGCTACGCCGAGCATGTGGCGGTGCGCGACCTGACGCTGCAGGTGCCGCGTGGCGCCGTCTATGGGCTTCTCGGCCCCAACGGGGCGGGGAAGACCACCTCGATCCGCATGTTGCTCAACATCATCGCGCCGGACACCGGCTCGGTGACCATCCTCGGGCGCCCGAACACCGACGTCGCCGTGCTGGACCGGCTCGGCTACCTGCCCGAGGAGCGCGGGCTGTACAAGAAGATGGAGGTGCGGCGCCTGCTGGTGTTCCTGGCGGAGCTCAAGGGCCTGAGCCCGCGCGAGGCGGAGCGGCGCATCGATGGCTGGCTGGAGCGGCTCTCGCTCAAGACCCCCGACAAGGACTGGGGCAAGAGCAAGGTCGACGAGCTCTCCCGCGGCATGCAGCAGAAGGTGCAGTTCATCGGCACGCTGCTGCACGACCCCGAGCTGGTGATCCTCGACGAACCGTTCAGCGGGCTCGATCCCATCAACGCGCAGGCGCTGAAGGATACCGTCGTCGAGCTCAAGCGGCAGGGCAAGACGGTGATCTTCTCGACCCACTTGATGGACAACGCCGAGCGGCTCTGTGACTCGGTGTGCATCATCGCCAAGGGCGAGAAGGTGCTCGACGGTACGGTGAGCGGCGTCAAGGCCGCGGCGGGCGATCGCACGGTGGCGCTGGCCTTCGCGGGCGGCGTGAACGCGGCCGTGGCGGCGGTATTGGCCGACCGCTCGCTCGTCGCCCACGCGGACGACCAGAACCGCTTCGTCGAAGTCGAGCTGGCGGCGGGTGCCGAGCCGCAGCGTCTGCTCGAACGGTTGATGCAGACGGGGGCACAGATCGAACGATTCGAACGGGTCCATCCATCCCTCCACAAGATCTTCCTCGAGAAGGTGGGGGCCACGGGCATTGAAGCGGGGATGTCAGGTCATGGCTAAGCTCTGGGCAGTGATCAAGCGTGAGTACCTGGAACGGGTGCGCACCAAGTGGTTCATCATCTCGACCGTGTTCGGGCCGCTGCTGCTGACGGCCTTGATGGTGCTACCGGCGATGATGACCGTGCGCAACATGCGCGACGCGAAGCTCTCGAAGATGGAGATCCTCGACGTCACCGGCAACGACCTCGGCGCGAAGATCGCCGCGCGGTTGACCGGGCCGATGGCCGACACCGGCGTCATCACCGTCCGTGCGCTCGACGTCGCCGCGCTCGCGTCGGCGGAAGAGGAAGCGCTCGCGCGCGTGCAGTCGAAGGACATCGCGGGGTACCTCGTGCTGGACTCGGGCACCGTCGCCGGACGCAGCGCGCGCTACGCGGGCCGCAACGCGTCCAGCACGGGCGAGATGGACGGCATCGAGTCGGCCATCCGTGCCGTGGTGTTGAACGACCGCTTGGAGCGCGAGGGCTTGGACCCGGTGCGCATCCAGCAACTCACGCAGACGCGTGTGCAGCTGGCCACCGAGCGCATCACCGACAAGGGGCGCGGCGGCTCGGGCACCGGTTCGCAGATCCTCGGCTTCATGGTCGCGTTCCTGCTCTACATGATGCTGATCCTCTACGGCCAGAACATCCTGCGCTCGGTGCTGGAGGAGAAGACCACACGCGTCGCCGAGGTGATCGTGGCGAGCGTAAAGCCGGATATCCTGCTGGCGGGCAAGGTGTTCGGCGTGGCCGCCGTGTCGCTCACGCAACAGGTGGTGTGGATCCTGAGCGGCGTGCTGCTGTGGCGTTTCCGCGGACCGCTCCTGGCCAAGGCCGGCGCGGGTGAGATGCCGCCGATCCCCTTCCCCGAGGTGGGCGTGGGCGTGCTGCTGCTGTTCGTCGCGTTCTTCCTGTTCGGCTTCCTGTTCTACGCCGCTTTGTTCGCGGCAGCCGGTGCGACGGTGAACAGCGACCAAGACGCCCAGCAGGCCGCACAGCCGGTGACCCTGCTGCTGGTGGCGAGCATCATCTTCGTGCAGCCGATCATGATGGCGCCGTCGAACACCATGGCGCAGGTGATGTCGTGGCTGCCCTTCTCGGCGCCGATCATCATGCCGCTGCGGATGGCCGTGGTGCCGGTCTCGCCGCTCGAGCTCGGGCTGGTGCTCGCCGGGCTCCTGCTCTCCTGCATCGCGGCGATCTGGTTCGCGAGCCGGATCTACCGGGTCGGCTTGCTCATGTACGGGAAGCGGCCGACGCTGCGCGAGCTCAGTCGCTGGGTGATGCAGTCGTAGCGCGTCGGCAGATCGCGCCGACCGACCACGGGGCGCAGTGCGGAGCACGCACTGCGCCCCGTCGCGTTACACTCCTGCGCCGCAGTGCTGCTCGAAGGCCGCCTTCAGCTCCGCCGCGAGCGTCCGTGCGTCGCGCCCCTCGATCTGCCAGCGCTCCATCATGTACACCAGCTGCCCGTCCTTCAGCAGTCCGATCGACGGCGAGCTGGGCGCATAGCCCGTGAAGTACTCGCGCGCGCGGCGCGTCGCATCGCCGTCCTGCCCCGCGAACACCGTGAACAGCTGATCCGGCTTCACCGCCTGCTGCACCGCCTCGGCCACGGCCGGGCGACAGTTGCGCGCCGCACAGCCACAGACCGAGTTCACCACGACCAGCGCGGTGCCCGGCGCGTCCTTCAGCGCCTCGTCCACTGCCGCCGCCGAACGCAGCTCGCGGAAGCCCACCGTCGTCAGCTCGGCGCGCATCGGCGCGACCATCATCTCGGGATACATCTCGTCACACTCCGGTCAGGGTCACAGGTCGTCCAGCGAGATCTCCTCGCGCACCAAGGCGAGGATCGCCGGCTGCGGGACGACCAGATAGGTCTCATTCTCGAACGTGATCTCCACGGCGGCCTTGCGGAAGAACAGCGCATAGTCGCCGACCTTGGCCTGCATCGGCACGAAGCGCGTCTCGCGCTGCCGCGCCTTCCACGGCTCGTCCGAGCTCGCGTCACCCATGTCCGGCATCGGGTGCCCGGGACCAGTGGCGACGATCTCGCCGCCCTGCACCTGCTGCGAGTCCACCGCCGTCGGCGGCAGATACAGCCCCACGCGGGTGCGCTGCTCGGAGTCCTCCACCTTCACGAGCACACGGTCCCCAACGACGATCAGTTGCTTCTTGAGCACGGCGGCAGTAACGGGAGAAGGGTATTCGGGAAATATAACCGGACCGCCCCAGGTTCCCGACGCGCGCCGGCCCCACGGCGCTCCGCTGGCGACCTCAGCGCACCAGCCAGAACTCCGACTGCCGCCGGTACACCCAACGCGCCTTGCCGTCGGGCCCCACCGCGAAGTCCTCCTCCTGCGCGATCCGCACCGGCTGCCCGCCCCATTCGGCCACCGGCGTGGTCACCTGCAGCTCGCTCGAGAACCACATCGAGCCCGTCACCTTGTGGTCGCCGCGGCCCGGCACCCCATCCTGATAGTCCCACAGCCCGATCAGCGACCCCGCGCCGTGCCCGTGCAGGCCGATGGGGTGGCTGTACACGGTGCCGTCCAGCCCCTCGCGGCGCATGCGGGTCAGCACGTCGAAGAGGATGTCGTTCCCCGAACGCCCGGGCGCCGTGGCCTCGAACAGGAGGTCCTGCAAGCGGTTCGCGCGGCCCAAGGCAGCCCGGAGCCCTGCCGGGGCGGCGTTCTCGCCCTCACGGAGCACGTAGGCGTTGTGCTGGGTATCCGTGTTGAGCCCCAGGGCCGTGATCCCCACGTCGCACCACAGCAGGTCCCCCCGCTCGATCACCGGGTCCTCGCCCAGGGCCGCCGCCGAGACACCCCGCCGCTGCACGGACACGGACGGCTGGAACCAGGTCGCCAGCCCCAGGTCGGTCACCCGCTGACGCCACCACCACACCAGGTCACTGGTCCGCGTGACCCCGGGGGTGATGGTCCGCGCCGAGAACATCTCCTCGATCAGGGACCAGACCAGTTGCTGCAGCTCGCGGTAGAAGCGCGTTTCGTCGTCTAGGCGCAGCGCGAGCAGGTCCACGGCCAAGCCCTCGACCGGCGTGAACTTCGCGGCCCACGTGGGCCCCAGCGCCTCCCGCATCCCCTCGTACTCGCCGGCACTGAGCCCATCCGCGAAGGCGAAGGTGCGCGACACGTTGATCCCGATCTTCTGCGGCTGGCGCTCGTCGATCACCCGCTTCAGCACCTGCCACTGCTCGTCGCCCCACAGCTCCGCCGTGCGGCCGGCGACGCCCGCGAGCCCCGGGATCTCCTTCGTCGTGCGCACCGCCTCGTACACGCCGCCCTGCGAGGTCCCGCCCAGCGCCAGGCGCTCCACGCCCCGCTCGGCGCCCCGGTCGTGGAACACGTAGATGGTGCGCCGCCGCGCCGCGAAGGTCGTCGGCGCCGTGATCGCGCGGAACAAGGGATCCTCGTTGTACTCGCGCATGGGGATCACCCAGAAGTCGATCCCGTACTGCCGCATCAGCGCGGGCAGGAACTGCTCCATGCGCTGGACCAGCCACTGCTGCTGACGGGCGGCCTGCTCCCGTGCGGTCCCGAAGGGCCGCGACCCCCCGGGGGACTGCGCCGCCGCGACGAGCGGCAGGAGGGCGACGAGCAGCAACGCGCGAAGCGAACGCATAGCGGAGTGGTCAGCGGCGAGAGAGGGCGGACATGCGCCGCACGGCACGCATGATCAGGGGGAGGACGGCGATGCGGGCTGGTCCAGCCCGCGCTGCACCAGCTGCACGACCACCGCGAGCACGGCGGCGAAGACGGCGATCACCACCACGCGGGTGAGCAGCGTGGTGATGGTCATGGGGACCAGGTCCGCCCAGGTGGCGATGGCGCGGCCGATACGCTCCTGCCCCAGGAGCTGCAGGCCGACACTGGCGATGCTCTCGCCCGCGGCGACCAGCGCCCCGAACGCCGGCGCGCGCCACTTCCAGCTGCGCAGCGGGAAGTTCGCGAGGTGACCGGCCGCCATCGCGCAGAGCACGGCGATGCCGACCACCACCGCGACGACGAGCAACAGCGCCCGGTCGGGCTGCAGGACCGCCAGCACCAACCAGCGGTAGGCGCGCACGACCACGCCGGTGAGCAGCGCGTACGGCACCAGCGCGAGCGTCGTGCGGCGCAGGACGGACGGCTCTTCCAGGTGCCACGCGATGCGTCGCCGCGGAAAGAACTCAGCCATGGTCCTCCAGTCTACCCCAGAGTCCCGCCCGCGGCCACCAGGCGGCCGGCCCGCGGGCGCTGCGACGGCTCAGCGGATGATGTGGCCCAGCCGTCCCCAGCGGATATCCGTCAGGGCCGGGAGCGGACGATCGGAGTCGTCCGCGTTGTACGAGTAATACACGAACAACGGCCGCCCGCGGAAGTTCTCGCGCGGCACCAGGCCCCAGAAGCGCGAGTCCTTGGAGCCGTGCCGCGCATCGCCCAGCATGAAGAAATGCCCGGGCGGCACCAGCAGCGGACCCCAGTCGTCGAGCGTCGGCGACGGCGGCTCACCGAAGCGCGTGCCCGGCAGCGTGTGCGCGGCCTGCCACGCGAACAGCGGGCTCACCTCACCGCCGAGTCCGTCGTCGAGCGGCGTGGGCTGATGGGCTTGCGGCTGTGGCTCCCCGTTGCGGTAGAGCATGCCGGCCCGCATGTGCAGTGTGTCTCCCGCGACGCCGACGATGCGCTTCACCAGCGTCGGCGTCGGATCCCAGGGTTGGTCCACCTGCACCGGCGACACGAACACCGCGACGTCGCCCAGCACGGGTTCCGCGTAGCCCGGCAGATTGATGCGCGTGAACGGCACGTGCGGCCCGTAGCGCAACTTGTTCACGAACAGCCAGTCGCCGATCAGCAGCGACGGGATCATCGAGCCCGACGGGATCCGGTACGCCTCGATCAGGAAGGTGCGCAGGACCAGGAAGAGCGCGATGGTCCCGGCGATCGATTTCACATTCTCCCACGCGCGCCCGCCCTTGGGCGCGCGCGCGGCAGCGACTGCAGAGGACACCGGCGGTGTCGGAGCGTCAGACTTCGTCACGAGGATCGGTGCGAGAGGACGTACGAAGGGGGCGGTCCACCGTGGGCCGCCCCCCCTGAGTACGTCGCCAGCGGCGTGAAGGTTGCGCCTACTTGAGGTGCTTGTTCACGAGCTTGGTCATCTCGAACATGTTGACCTTGCCCTTGCCGCCGAAGACCTTCTTCAGCTTGTCGTCTGCGTTGATCTCGCGCTTGTTCTTCGCGTCCTGCAGGCCGTTCTTCTTGATGTACGCCCACACCTTCTTGGTGACCTCGGTGCGCGGCAGCGCGCCGGCGCCGACCACGGCGGCGAGATCGGCCGACGGCGTCATCGCCTTCATGAACGCGGCGTTCGGCTTGCGCGCCGTCTTCTTCTTCGGCGCGGCCTTCTTCGCGGCCTTCTTCGGTGCGGCCTTCTTCACGGCCTTCTTCGCGGCCTTCTTCGGCGCGGCCTTCTTCGCAGCCTTCTTCGCGGCGGGCTTCTTCGCGGCCGGCTTCTTCGCCGCCGCCTTCTTGGCCGGCTTCTTCGCGGCCTTCTTCTTCGCTGCCATGCTTCGACTCTCCCGGAAGAGTGAGTACTGTGCGTCAGAGACGGCAGATACCGTTCCGACACGTAAACGCTAGTAGCGGCAGGGGGTTTGCACCAGAGGGGGCGCCCTGCGGCGCCACAGGGGGTTTCCCTCTGACGGCGCCCGGGCGCCCCCGGGGCGCTACCGCGACTGCAGCCGCCGGAGCATCTCGCGGTCCCAGGGATCGCCCTGCAGATCCCCCTCGGGACGCTCCGGTTCGGCCTGCGGCGTCTCGAGGATCAGCGGGATCCCCTGCGAGCGCGGATCGTCCAGCAGCCAGTGGAAGGGCGCGAGCCCGATCGCGCCGTCCCCGAGCAGCGCGTGGCGATCCTTGTTCGAGCCGAGCGTCCCCACCGAGTCGTTCAGGTGGAAGAACGCCGGGGCCTCCCCCGTCGCGTCGCAGAACGCGTCCAGCACGGCCCGCAGCGCCTCGGGCGACGCCGCGATGTCGTGCCCCGCGGCGAACAGGTGGCAGGTGTCGAGGCCGTACCCACTGCGCGCCCGCAGGGCCGCCGGCACCCGCGCGAGGATGCCCGCCACCTCCTGCGGCGTGCGCCCCACCGTGCGCCCCGCACCTGCGGTGTTCTCGACCAGCACGCGCGCGCCACCGGGATGCGCGTCCAGCGCCTGCGTCACCGCGTCGCCGACCCGCGCGACCGCCTCGGCCAGATCGCCCGTCCCCGCCGAGCCGGGGTGGAAGCAGCACCCCATCGCCCCCAGCGCCGTGGTGCGCTCGAGCTCCTTGGCCAGCGCGGCGGCCGCCCGCGTCGCCTTCTCCGGCTCGGGCGATGCCGTGTTCAGCACATACCCCGCATGCACCACCACATGCGCCCCGTCGATCCCGGCCACCGCCAGGGCCTCGCGGAATCGGCTCGCCCGCTCGGCGCGGACGCTCACCTTCTCGTTGTAGAACTTGGGCACGGCCGAGAAGACCTGCAGCGCGCGGAACCCCGTATCCGCCGCGCGCGCCACCGCCTGATCGACGCCGCCCGTGTCGATGGTGTGCGCCCCGATGTAATGCGTCATTCCGCCTCCGGTCGCTGCGTGGAGAGATCGAGCATCCGCACGCCGTTCGCATACTCCACCGAG
This sequence comes from uncultured Gemmatimonadaceae bacterium, assembly GCA_964503275.1. Lineage (GTDB taxonomy): Bacteria > Gemmatimonadota > Gemmatimonadetes > Gemmatimonadales > Gemmatimonadaceae > DASRAP01. Next base: position 8,939 of record CAZCZO010000020.1, read on the forward strand.
CGCGGGGAGTCGATCGCGCGCAGGCGCGAGAGCACCTCGCCGATCCGCACGGCCTGGGCCGCGACCTCGGCCAGCACCCCCTCGCGCTCCGCCGGCGGGATCAGCCCGAGCTGCAACAACTGCGTGTGGCCGAGCAGCGCCGCCAGCGGGTTGTTGATCTCGTGCTGCACCGTCACGACCGTCTCGGCGATCCCGGCCAGGTAGCGCGCCGAGCGCAGGGCCTCCTCCGCGGCGCGATGCTCGGCCTGCGTCGCGATCCGCCGCTCCGCGATCACGATCCGCGACTGCAGTGCGTCGGCCGAGAAGGGCTTGCTGAGGTAATCGTCGGCCCCGGCATCGAGCGAGCGCATCAGCGCGTCCTCGCCGTCCTGCGCGGTGACCATCAGCACGAAGGCACTGCGGCTCGCCTCATCGTCGCGCACCTGCCGCAGCACGGCCAGGCCGTCCGTGGCAGGCATCTGCCAATCGAGGACGATGAGCGACGGCCGGTCGGCGGCGATGCGCCGCAGCGCGGCCGCACCGTCCTCCGCCACGGCGACCGCGTGGCCCCGCTGGCGCAGGGCCGCCGCGATCAGTTCGCGCATCATCGGATCGTCGTCAGCGACCAATGTCTGCATCGGGGGCTCTGCCGGTCGAGAGGGGCGGGCGCGGGTCCATGGTCCGACGATACTCTACCCGCGTGGCAGAGGAAAGAGGCCGTCCGGCGTGCTAGATTGCAAGGATCCGCGCTCGCGCCCTGCGGCGAGCGCCGTCCGCGCCATCCCACCCCGTCGTCTCCCGTCATGTCCGACTTCGCCGGTATCCGCCGCGTTCCGCGTGCGATCAACGAGCCCATCCGCGGCTACGCGCCGGGTTCCCCCGAGCGCGCCTCGCTCAAGGCCCGCCTGGCCACCATGAGCACCGAGCAGCCCGAGATCCCGGTCATCATCGGCGGCAAGGAGATCCGGACGGGGGACATCGGCACCGTGACCATGCCGCACGACCACCGGCACGTGATCGCGACCTACCACCGGGCCCGCCCCGAGGATGTGCATGCCGCCATCGCCTCCTGCGCGGAGGCCTGGAAGGACTGGTCCCGCTGGGCCTGGGAGGATCGGGCGGCGGTGTTCCTGAAGGCGGCCGAGCTGCTGGCCACCTCGTGGCGCGACACCATCAACGGCGCGACCATCATCGGGCAGTCCAAGACGGTGCATCAGTCCGAGATCGACGCGGCCTGCGAGCTGATCGACTTCTTCCGCTTCAACGTCGGCTTCGCGCAGGAGCTGTACACCGAACAGCCGATCGCCGACCACAGCATGTGGAACGTCAGCGACTACCGGGCGCTCGAGGGGTTCGTCTACGCGGTCTCGCCGTTCAACTTCACGGCGATCGGCGGCAACCTCAGCTCGGCGCCCGCCCTCATGGGCAACACGGTGCTCTGGAAGCCCGCCGCGACGGCGATGCTCTCGAGCTACTACGTGTACAAGCTGATGGAGGAAGCGGGCCTGCCCCCGGGCGTCATCAACTTCCTGCCCGGCGACCCGGTCGCCATCTCCGACATCGCGCTCTCGTCGCGCGACCTCGCGGGCGTGCACTTCACCGGGAGCACCACGGTCTTCAACAACATGTGGCGCACCATCGGCGCCAACATGGGCCAGTACCGTGCGTATCCACGCATCGTCGGGGAGACGGGCGGCAAGGACTTCATGATCGCGCATCCGTCGGCCGATGCGACGGCCTTCGCGGTCGGTCTGCTGCGCGGCGCCTTCGAGTACCAGGGCCAGAAGTGCTCGGCCGCCTCGCGCGCCTACATCCCGCGCTCGCTGTGGCCCACGGTGCGCGACCAGCTCACGGCCATGATGCGCGACGTGAAGATGGGCGACACCCGCGACTTCAGCAATTTCATGGGCGCCGTCATCGACAAGCGGGCGCATGACCGCATCAGCGGCTGCCTCGCGGACGCCAAGGCCAATGCGTCCATCGTGCAGGGTGGCACGGCCGATGCGTCGACGGGCTGGTTCGTGGAGCCGACGTTGATCGAGACCGCCGACCCGGCGTACCGCCTGATGCAGGAGGAGATCTTCGGGCCGCTGCTCACGGCGTACGTGTACGACGACGCGAAGTGGGCCGAGACGCTGGAGCTGGTCAACACGACCTCGCCGTACGCGCTCACCGGTGCGGTGTTCTCGCAGGACCGGCGCGCGGTGCGCGAGGCGCATCAGGCGCTGCGGCACGCGGCCGGCAACTTCTACGTGAACGACAAGTGCACCGGCGCGGTGGTCGGCCAGCAGCCGTTCGGCGGCGGCCGCGCGAGCGGGACCAACGACAAAGCGGGCTCCAAGCTCAACCTCGTGCGTTGGGTCAATGCGCGGACGGTCAAGGAGACCTTCGCGCCGCCGCACGACTGGCGTTACCCGTTCCTCGGTGCCGAGTGAGCGTTCGCTACGTCACCGCCGATGTCTTCACCGATCAGCCCTTCGGCGGCAACCAACTCGCCGTCTTCCCCGATGCCTCGGGCATCGCGGAGGAGTGGCTGCTCCCGATCACCCGCGAGTTCAATTTCTCCGAGGTGACCTTCTGCTACCCGCCCGTCTCGCCCGGGGCGACGCGGCGGGTGCGGATCTTCACGCCCGGCGGTGAGATCCCGTTCGCCGGCCACCCGACGATCGGCACAGCCCACGTGCTGGTCGCCATCGGGGAGGTGCCCGCGAGCGGCGACCAGGTCTCGCTGATCCTCGAGGAGGGCGTCGGTCCCGTGCCCGTCACCGTGCGGCTGTCCGATGGCCGCCCCGTGTTCGCGCAGTTCACGACGGCGCGTCTCCCGGAGGTCGGGCCACCGCCGCCCTCGCGCGGCGTCCTCGCGGACATCCTGGGGCTCGACGCCGGCGACATCGGCTTCGGGGGGCAGGCGCCGCAGGCGCTGTCGGTGGGCTACCCCTTCCTGCTGGTACCGGTGCGCGACACGGCGTGCGTCAGCAAGGCGCGCGTGCGCGTGGACCGATGGGAGTCGACGCTGCGATCCTCGTGGGCGCCAGAGATCCTCGTCTTCGCCCCGGACCCGGAGAACGGCCCCATGCACTACCGGGCGCGGATGTTCGCGCCGGGGATCAACATCGCCGAGGACCCCGCGACCGGGTCAGCGGCCGCCTGCCTCGCCGGCTATCTGGCGGCGCGGGTCACCGACCCCGACGTCACGCTGCGCTGGAGCATCGACCAAGGCGTGGAGATGGGGCGCCCCAGTCGCCTGGAGATCGAGGCCGATCGAGCGGACGGTGCGCTCCGGGCCATTCGCGTCGGGGGGGCCACGGTGCTGATGAGCGAGGGGACCCTGCAGCTCCCGCCGCCGCGCGACTGACGATCGTCGCGCAGCGGCGCAGCGTCCCACTCAGAACCGGGCGCCCAGTGAGATGTCGAAGCGCCACTGCTCCCGCGGGTAGAGCCCGCGCGCGAGATCGAGGCGCAGCGTTCCGTCGAGGACGCTGAGTCCGGTGCCGACGCCCGTGAGCGGTCGTCCCACCTCGCTCCACGCGTCGCGACTCCCCGTCCAACCCCAGTCGGCGTAGAGCGAGCGCCGCACCGCCCCGCCGCGCGCGAGCTCGGAGCGCACGAGCCAGAAGGCGTTGCCGGCCGCCGTACCCGCCGTTTGACCACGCACGGTCTGCAGGCCCCCGAGATACCAGAGCCGCTGCGCAGGGACATCGCCCACCGAGTGGCCCGCCGCGGTCGTCAGGCTGCCGAGCAACCCGAAGGGCAGGCCATGGGACGTCGTGAGATCCAGCGCCGCGCGACCGTACTCCGACGCACCGCCGGCACCTTCCATGCGCAGATCGCTGTCGACGCGCCAGCCGCGAGGATCCAGACCGAAACTGCGCTGCCAGCGCAGCGCCGCACCAGCGAAGCTGCCGCGCTGTGCCGCAAGATTCGCGATGAAGCGGTCGTCGTGACTGCCGCCGAACAGCGACCAGCGCGTCGTGACCGGCGCGGACCACTGCTGCTCCGCGAACACGCGCAGACTGGTGCGGCCGGCCGCTTCGCGGGTCCACGTGAGCTCACCGCCCCAGGCCCGGTGATACAGCCCTTCGTCGCGGGCGTACAGGGCATTGGCGAGCGATGCGCCGAAGGTCAGCGGAGTCCCCCAATCGTTCGACGACACGAGCCGCCGATAGGCCCCGACGCTCACGCTGCGCGGCCCGGCGCGTCGCTGCAGGGCCAGTTCCCCATTGGCCTGCCGGTCGCCGGTCCCGCCGCGCAACGCCGCCTGCCACGAGAGCCCAGCCCCCAGCTCCTGACGCAGGGAGAGCCCGGTGCTGAATCCCTCGACGCGGTTGTAGCGCGTCATCGAGATCCCGAAATCGGGAACGATGGGCTGCGGACCCCAGCCGGCCTGCAGGTTGAAGTCCAGCACGTTCCGCAGCTCCTCGCGACCCGCCGTGTTGAACAGCTCCTCGCCCGAGTCGAAGGGCGACGCGGGCAACTCTGGCGACCTCGCCAGCGACGCGACATCGCAGGGGACCCGCACGACCACCGGCAGGGTCGAGCCATACCGATTGGAGCGCTGCAGGGCCGACCGCGTGGAATCGGTCGCGCAGGTGGCGTTCCGCGCCTCGCGGATGGTGTCGTTCTGCAGTCGGATCCGGGCGTTGACCACCGAGTCCCGGACACGGGCGGGCACACCCGCCGCGTTCAACGAGTCGCGCAGCTCGCGGACCGGGACCCGCGCGGGGATCGAATCCATCAGCTGACTCACGATCACGGGCCCGTTGACGTGCTCGTACACGAAGCGCTCCTCGAGGACGAACGGGACCCGCGCGAACATCGCCTGCGCCCGCCCCTCCGCGGCACGCGCGACGGGCAGCCAGAAGCGCGTCTCGAACAGCGCGTACTCGATCGTGATGAGCTCGATGCCGCCCTTCATGGGATTCAGGATCCCACGCACCATCAGCGGCACATCGTCCGAATCCGGGGACTGGCTCGCGACCTCCCACACATCGAGATCCACCGACATGCGGTACGCGGCCCGGACCAGCCGCGCCGAGCTTTGATCGAACCAGAACGAGCCGACGATGAGGTTCCACTTCGGCTCGCGTGCACGCACCCGCAGTTCGCGCAACACGATCACCCGCGCATCGGGGAGCGTGATGGTCATCGAGTCGCCGAGCGCGTACGTGTAGTACGCCTCGGACCCGCGGGCGATCGGGTGCACCAGCTGGCGCTCATCCACCTCGACCCGGGCGATGGACCCGCCGATCCACAGGTCGTCGCTGCCCGGGAAGTAGGGGATGGGCACCGACTGTCCAACTTCCGTGGCCGCGCGCCGACGGTCCTCGTCGTCTTCGAACGCGTTGGTGTTGCGACGCCCGAGCACATCCACGAAGGCACCGCGGCCGCGCTCGAACTGGATACGCCCGGCCGCTTCCTCGCGACCCATCAGCCGCTTGCGCCCCGCATCGCGGATGCCCAGGCTCACCGACGTGCGCTGATACGCCTTGGCCTCGTACGAGCGCAACGCCGAGTCCATCGTGAACCGGGCGACCCGGGCGCGCTCCAGCAACGTGCGCGCCGCAGGCGACGCAAACGCCGTGGCCAGGTGCTGCTCCGTCACCGGGATGCGACGCACTGAATCGCTGCGTCCTCGCCCCAGGTTCACCGAGACGCCCACGGACCGCTGATTCGTCGCGGAATCCCGGCCTCCGGTCTGGACTTGGACTTGTGGTAGCGCCACAGCAGCGGCGAGCAGCAGCACGAGCATGACGGATCTTCTCTCGGGTCGGAGGGTCTGCGACATCGTACGCGGGGGGATGACCCCCGGTTTCCGCCGCTACGGCACGCGAGTGCCGGGGGTCGAGTGCTTCGACACCGAATCGCCGCTGTCGGTCGTGTCACGACGCGGTGGTGCGGCGAGCATCCCCGTGCGCTCCAGACTATCGGTGGCCGCCCCCGCGCCCGCGGTGTCCGGCCGGATGGGGACCTCATCGCCCACGCGGTCCGGACGGCGCGCGGGCAAGAGCTTCGCGCGCTCCCGCTCCGCCACGATCGCCGAGCGCGCCGCATCCGCTCGGCGCCACTGGGTCTGCCAGGCGGCCTCACGGCGCCCGATCGGGAACAGCAGCACGGCGACTACCGCCGGGGCCAAGAGCAGTGCGCTGCCCCCGGGGATCTGCGGCAACGCCCCATGCTGACCGCGGATCCGCTCGGCGAGACGTGGATACTGCCGCTGGACCAGCACCGTCGCCACGATCACCAACAGCCCGGTGAAGCCCAGCACCACCGGGAAAGCCACCGTCTCGCGGAAGATCTCGCGAGCGAGCCACGCCAGCGACTGGAACATCGCCAGCAGCCCCAACAGCAGCCAGACCACCCGGCGCAGGTACAGCGAGGCCATGACCATCGCCAGCGCCGTGGGGAACAGCCATGGCCGCAGCGTGGGATCGCTCTCGAAGAGCGCGACGAGCGCCCACACGGTGAAGAGCGCCGCCACGATGTACAGCCACCGCGCATAGTCCGCGACGCCGCGCCGGCGATCGGTCTCATAGGCGATGGTCGCGAGGACCGACGCCACGACGACCAGTGGCCAGCCGGTGATCGTCGGACCGCCCGCGCGCGCCACGTCCACGACCACCTCGCGCAGCGCGACCGCCAATCCCAGCGCCCCGGGCACCATCAGCGGGCCGAAGGCCAAGCGCCGCATACCGAGCAGCGACGCCGCCAAGAGCGACGCCGAGAGCACGGCGACGTGGCCGCGGCAGTACCAGAACGACACGAACTCGTCGCGACACAGCGGCGGCGGCAGCTCGTCCCAGAGCCCCACGGTGCGCAGCGCCGCCCACAGGACCAGCGGCACCGTCGCCACCACGAACAGCAGCGCCACCCCGTGCGCCGTGGCGAAGCGCTCGCGCGAGAACACGCGCGCCGCCGCGCCGAACAGGGCGAGGTAGGTCAGGGAGACCACGAGGATGCCCGACGGCCCGAGCACGGCCCAGCGGTCGGCAAGGAACCAGCCCAGCGCGAACAGCACGATGAGCGCGCCGACGGCGTAGGCGATCGAGATGGCATTGAGGCCGCGCGGGGCCTCACGCGCCCAAGCCAGGAAGTCACCGCTGAGCCGCGGGTTGCTCGCGCGCGCCGCGCGCGCCTCACCCGCCTCGAGCGCCAGCAATTGCGTACGCTGGGCCGACGTGATCAAGCCGCGTTCGACCGCATCGTCCAACAGATCGCGGAGCCTGGACCCCATCTGGGTAATATACCTCGCTACGGGTCGCTACACTTCGACAACGCCACCCCCATCACGCCGCGTGACCACCGACTTCGCACCGCCCCTCGGCGACTTCCCGCCCGACGCCCTCGCCCGCCACGGGCACGAGCTCATCGACTGGATCGCGCGCTACCTCACCGAGATCCGCAGCTACCCCGTGCTCCCGCGCGGCACGCCCGGGACGATCGCGGCGCAGCTGCCGACGCAGGCGCCGCTGCAGGGTGAATCGCTCGACGACATCCTCCGCGACGTCCGCGACCTGCTGATCCCCGGGATCACGCATTGGCAGCACCCGGGCTTCTTCGGATACTTCTCGATCACCGCGTCCGTTCCCGGGATCCTCGCCGAGATCCTCAGCGCCGCGCTGAACGTGAACGGCATGCTCTGGGCCACCTCGCCGGCCGCGACCGAGCTGGAGCAGGTCACCGTGCGCTGGCTCGCCGGGTTGCTCGGCCTCGACGACGGTTGGTTCGGGCAGCTCACCGATACCGCCTCGACCTCGACGCTCCTGGCCTTGGCCGCGGCGCGCGAGCGCGATCCCGCGCTGGCGGTGCGGCAGCGGGGACTCGCCGGGCGCGCCGACCTGCCGGTGCTCCGCGTGTACTGCTCGGAGCTCGCGCATTCGTCGGTCGACAAGGCCGTGATGGTCCTGGGACTCGGCACCGACAACCTCGTGCGGATCCCGGTGGATGCGGACTTCCGCATGCGTACCGATCTGCTCGAGCAGCAGCTCGCGGCTGACCGCGCGGCGGGCCATCGCCCCATGGCGATCGTCGCGACCGCCGGGACGACCGGCGTGGCCAGCGTGGATCCCGTGCGCGCGATCGCGGCGATCGCGGCGCGTGAGGGCGTATGGCTGCACGTCGACGCGGCGTACGCGGGCGCGGTCGCCGTGGCCCCCGAACTGCGCGGCGTGCTCGACGGCGTCGAGGGCGCACAGTCCGTCGTCGTGAACCCGCACAAGTGGCTCTTCACGCCCGTCGGCTGCTCAGCGCTGTGGGTGCGCGACGCCGACGCGCTGCGCCGGGCCTTCACGCACGTGCCGGAATACCTGCGCACCGACGCCGGCGCTCCGCTCGACTACCACGACGTGGGGTACCAGCTCGGTCGCCCGTTCCGCGCGCTCAAGCTGTGGATGGTGCTCCGCGCCTTCGGCGCCGAGGGACTCGCGGCGCGCATCCGCGAGCACAACGCGCTCGCCCAGCGATTCGCCGACCAGGTGCGTGCGACGCCGGACTGGGAGGTCGCGGCGCCGGTGCACTTCTCGCTGGTCTGTGTCCGCTACGCGCCGCCGGGGATCGACGCGGGCAGTGCCGATGTCCTCAACCGCCGGATCCTCGCGCAAGTGAACGCCGGCGGTCGGGTGTTGCTCTCCCACACGACCGTCCACGGACGCGTGGTGCTGCGCCTCGCGATCGGGAACGCGCGCTCCACGGCGGACGATGTCGATGCCGCGTGGAGCGCGCTGCAGGAGGCGGCGGCGATCAGTCGCCGGACGCCAACTCCGGCATCGGCGTAGCGCCGCGGTGCGGGCGCGGCGTCATTCCCGCACGCCGCTGCACCCAGAGCCGCAGATCGTCGAGGGTCTCGTAGATCGTCGGGATCACCAGCAACGTCAGCAGGGTGCTGGTGATCACGCCGCCGATCACCGCGCGCCCCAGCGGCGCGCGGAAGTCGGCCCCCTCACCCAGGCCCAACGCCACGGGGATCATCCCGGCGATCAGCGCGAGCGTGGTCATCATGATCGGCCGGAGTCGCACCCGGCCGGCCTCGATGATCGCCGCCCGGCGTTCCATGCCCTGCTCCTGCCCCCACTTCGCGAAGTCGATCAACAGGATCGCGTTCTTCGCGACGATCCCCATCAAGAGGATCACACCGATCATCGACATGATGTTCAAGGTGCTCCCCGTGATCAACAGCGCGAGCACGACACCGATCAACGACAGCGGCAGCGAGATCATAATCGCGATGGGGTCCAGGAAGGAGCCGAACTGCATCACGAGGATGAAATACATGAGCATCACCGCAAGCCCGAGGGCCGCGAGGATGGAGCCGAACACCTTTTGCTGATCCTCGACCTCACCGCCCTGGCCGATCGAATACCCCGCCGGCAGCGGGATGCGATCGATATAGCGCTGGAGATCCGTGGACACCTCACCCAACGAGCGCCCGGAGGTGTTCGCCTGGAGGTACACCACGTTGTCGCGATTCAGATGCGTGATCACGGCCGGCCCCACACCCTGCGACACCCGCGCGATCTGCCCCAGCGGGACCACCGACGGCGGCGCGCCGCCCTGCCCTGGCAGCACCAGCGGCATGCGCTCGAGATCGGTCACGCGCTGCCGCGCCGAGGGGTCCAGGCGGATCACGACATCGCGCGTCTCCCCTGAGGGATCGACCCAATCGCCCGCGTCGAGCCCCGCGAAGGCCGGGCGCAACGCCAGCGCGACCTGCGCGACATTCAGCCCGAGCGATGCCGCCAGCCCGCGGTCCAGCACCACGTCGAGCTCCGGCTTCTGCCCCTTCGTCGACAAGCCGAGATCCACCGCACCCGGCACCGCGCGCGCGGAGTCGAGCAACTGCTCGGCGATGGACTGGAGCTGGCGGGCGTCGTTGCCGCGGATCTCGATCTGGATCTGCTTGCGGGCACCACCGAAGCCACTGGTGTACACCGCCGTCACCGCGCCGCCCATCTGGGCGAGCTCACGGCGCAGCACGGCCCCGAAGCCATCCTGCGAGATCGTGCGCTGCGCCTTGGGGATCATGCGCACATAGATCTGCGCCTTGTCCACGGACCCGATGGACGCGCCCCCGAAGTCCAAGCCGCCCGCGCCGATCGTCGCGAAGGTGTACGCCACCTCGGGGTGCGCGGCCGCCCGGCGCACGGCCTCTTCGACCTTCAGCCGCGTGTACGCCATGTTCGAACCCGGCGGCGTCTCGATCTCGACGATCATCTCGGAGCGGTCCGACACCGGGACGAAGCCGAAGCCGCCGAAGGTCGCCTGCAACCACAACGCCCCCACGAACGAGCCGATCGCGATCGCGGCCATCGCGAGTCGGTGGTCCAGTGCCCACCCGATCACCCGCGTGTAGCGGGCCGCCTGCGCGTCGAACCAGCGGTTGAAGCGCGCAAGGATGCGCCCGATCGGACCGCGCTGGTCGTCGGACTCATAGTGCGGATCGGGCCAGTACGCCGACAGCATCGGGTCCAGCGAGAACGATACGAACAGCGAGACCATCACCGCACAGGCGATCGTCAGCGCGAAGGGCTTGAACCACTGCCCCGCCTCGTCCTGCAGGAAGGCGATGGGGACGAACACCGACACGATCGAGAACGTCGTGGCCGCCACGGCGAGCCCGATCTCGTTCGTCCCGTCATGCGCGGCTTGATAATGGTCCTTCCCCATCTCGATGTGGCGTACGATGTTCTCGCGTACCACGATCGCGTCGTCGATCAGGATGCCGATGGCCAGCGACAACCCCAGCAACGACATGGTGTTGAGCGTGAAGTCGAAGACCCACACGGCGACGAACGCCGCCAGGACCGACACCGGGAGCGCGAGCCCCGTGATGACCGTCGAGCGCCACGAGTTGAGGAAGAGGAAGACCACGAACACCGTGAGCAGCGCGCCCTCGATCAACGTGCTCTGTACATTGCTCACCGATTCATCGACGCGGACCCCCGCGTCCTGCACGATGGTCAAGCGCGCCCCTTCGGGGAGTGAGGGCGTCAACCGCTCGACCGTCGCGCGCACGCGGTTCGCGACGTCGGTGGTGCTGTAGCCCTTGGCCTTGAGCACCTGCAGCCCGACCGACTCACGGCCGTTGTACAGCGCCAGCGTCCGCTGCTCGACCGTCCCGTCGACGACGCGCGCGACCTCGCCCAACCGGACCTGACGGCCATTGCGCTCCGCGACCACGAGTTGCTGGAACTCCTCAGGCGTCGCGAGCTTGCCCCGGAGGCGGATCGTGCGCTCGTCCAGCGAACCTTCGAGGCGCCCCACCGGGGCGGCCAGGTTCTGCTGCTGCAGCGCCGCGACCACCTGACCCACGCCGATCCGGGCGGCGAGCAACTTCTCGGGCTCGATGAACACCGTGAGCTCCCGCTCGACCCCGCCGACGATCGACGCCTGCGCCACGCCCGAGATCGAGCGCAGCTCGCGCAGGATCCCCGGGTCGGCCAACCGCGTCAACTCGCGCGCGCTCAGCGTCGGCGACGTGAGGGCCAACTGGATGATCGGCTGGTCCGCGGGATCGAAGCGTGCGAGGATCGGCTCCTCCATCTCGGGCGGCAGATCGCCGCGGATCGCCGAGATCTTGTCGCGGATGTCCTGCGACGCCTCCTGGACCGGCTTGGAGAACGAGAAGAAGACGAGGATGTTGGCGAAGCCGTCCTGCGCGGTGCCCTGCATCTTCGCGACCCCGGCGATGCCCGAGATCGCTTCTTCGATCGGGTCGAGGATCTCGCGCTCGACGACGTCGGGCGAGGCCCCGGGGTACGGGATCGCCACGTTGACGATCGGGTTCTGGATATCGGGGAACTCGTCGGTGTCGAGCGTCGTGAGCGCGAAGATGCCGAACACCACGAGGGTCAGCATCGAGACGACCGTGACGATCGGCCGCTTGATGGCGAAATCTGAGATGAACATCCGGCGGCTCCTATCAGTTGCGGCTGGCGTCGGTCGGCGCGCTCACGCGCACCGCCGTCCCAGCAGAGATGCCCTGCGCCGTGCCGAGCAGCAACGTGTCACCGGCCGCGATCGCCCCGATGACCTCGACGAGCTCGCGCGCTTCGTCGCGCACGCCCAGGGTGACGGGGATCTGCTCGACCGTTCCGCCCGAGAGCCGCACGACCAGCGGCCGCAGGCCGCGCTGGTCGATCGCGCTGAACGGGACGCTCAGCGCCTGCGTCGTCGAGGTCGAGACCCGGCCCTGGGCGAAGAGCCCGGCGACCAACGCCCCGCCCGGATTCGGGATCGACGCATGGAAGCGCACCTGCCCGGTGCCAGCGTCGGCACTGGGATTCACCGAGGTCACGCGGCCCTCGAAGTCGCGGTCAGCATAGCCACTCACGCGGAAGCGCACCGGCATGCCCACGCGCACCTCGCTGAGGCTGGCCGCTGGGATCGCGCCTTCCAATCGCATCGACTGTGGGTCGATGAGCGTGAACAGCGGCGCGCCCGGCGCGACCACATCACCCGCCGAGACGGGGCGCTCGGCGATCACACCAGCGAATGGGGCCTTGACCTCGGTCGCATCGAGCTGCTTCTGCGCCGCGGCAAGGCGGGCCTGCGCGTCGGCCAACTGCGCGGTCGCCGCCAGCAGCCCGCGCCGCGCCGCCTCGGCGTCCCGTTCCGCGATCGCACCCGCGGCCAGCAAGCGCTCGGCGCGTTCCCCTTCGCGCTTCGCGATATCCGCCGCCGTCTGCGCCGCGGTCACCCCGCTGCGCGCCGACAACCAGGCATCGCGGATCGCCGCGTCGTCCATGCGGGCCAGTACCGCGCCCGCCGCCACGCGATCGCCGGGCTCGACCAGCAGCGCGACCACGGACGCGGCGACCTCGGCGCGGATCGACGCCGCGCGCCCCGCTTGGAGTTGCCCGGACAGCGACGGGCCCGTGGCCAGCTCGGCCATCGTGACGACCGCGACGTTCTCAGGGCCGATCAACACCTGCTGCGGCGAGCCCGCCTCGGGCTCGGGGGCCTCGGCGGGACCGCAGGCGGCGAGCACGACGGCACTGCAGGCCCACAGCGCGGCCCGGCGCGTGAGCGGGAACGAAGACGACATGGGAACGGGTGTCTGGAAAGTGGCGGTCATCGGGTGATCCCGGCGGGGACGCCCGCCGCGAGAGGAAGGTCGTTCAACAGGGCCAAGGTCAGGCGCGCCAAGGCCACATCGCGCGTGGCTTGGACGCGGTACGCCCGTGCGGTCTCGAGATCCACGCGGGTCTGCGCGAGCTCCAGCTGCGTCGCCAGCCCTTCGGCGAATCGCACCTCGGCGATCGCGTAGGCGCGGGCCGCCTGGGTATCGGTGCCGATGCTCGCGGCGAGCGCGGCCTCCGCTTCGGCGAGGCGGGCGATCGCCACACTGCGATCGACCTCGGCCGCGTCGCGGGCCTGCTCGTAACGGGCGCGCGCTTCGCTCAAGGTGGCCTGCGCTTCCGCGACCTCACCCTTGATGCGCCCGCCGGTGAAGAGTGGCATGGACACCCCGAGCGTCACGGTCCAGTTCGGGAAGTACAGCCGCCAGGCGTCTTCGAGCAGCGTGCCCTCGGGCGGATACGCGAAGCGCTGATAGCTGCTCTGCAATGCCACCGACGGGCGCCGTTGGCCGCGTGCGACCTGTAGCAGGCGCTCCTGCACCCGAACGGCCTCACTGGCCTGCTGCACCGGCGCGCGCGCGGTCAGACTGGTGTCGCGGTCACTCATGACCACGCCGCGCGCGACCGCGTCGGCCGTGGTCGCCGACGCCGCGATGTCATCGGCCGTCGTGCTGAGCGCCAACGGCCGATCGAGCGGCAGCTTGAGCCGCTGCCGCAGACGCAGCAGCGCGATATCGCGCTGGGTCCGGGCGCGGATGACGCCGGGCCGCGCGTTGTCCCGCTGCACCCGGGCGCGGATGAGGTCGAACTCCGAGACATTGCCGACGTCACGCCCCAGCTGCGTCTGCTGCAGGGCACGTTCCGCCTGCACGAACGACGACTCGGCGATCACGGCCAGTTGGTCGGCCACCTGCGCGTCGAAGTAGGACTGAGCGACCTCGAGCACCAGCTGGGCCCGCGCGCTGCGCTCGCCGATCTCGGCGGCGCGCAGGCCGGACTGCGCCGCGTCGATCGCGGCCCCGATCGCGCCCCCACTGTACAAGGTCTGGGAGGCATTGAGGCCCAGGACCATCGTGTTGGGCGAGGCGAAGACGCGGGCCAGCGGCGAGTCGGCGAAGCCACCGCCGTCGTCGCCGCCGTTGCCATCGCCGCCGCTGCCCAGGCGCTTGGTGATCTCTTCGAACTGGAGTTGGATGGCCCGCTGATAGCTGGCCGTCCCGCTGAGCTGCGGCATGCGGCGGGCGCGGGCCTGCAACTGCTGACCGATCGCGCGGTCCGTGGCGGCACGGGCCAGACGCAGGGCGTCGCTGTCCTGGGCGGCCAGGCGGATCGCGTCGGCGAGGGAGAGCGGCTGGGACGCGGTGCTCTGCGCACCGAGGACGCCGGGGGCGAACACGAGGACCAACAGGACCCGTGTGAGCAACGAGGAAGCTGTCATGTGGGGTGCGACGCCGAGCGTGGCGCGTAGCCGATGGCGCGCAGGAAGAGGGTGGTGTACTCCGTCACGGCGGTCTGGGCGGAGGGGAGTGCGGCCCGCGTCATCACGTCGCGGGCCATCGCATCGGCGAAGAGCGCGCCGGCGAACATGGTGACCGCGGTCTGCACGTTGACGTCGGCCGCGAGATCGCCGCGGTCCTGCAGGCGCTGCAGGTAGCGGGTGACGGCGGCCTGGGAGCGCGTCCATCCGTCCCCGAGACACTGCGTCATCTGGGGATGCTCCTCGGCTTCGCTCATCATCTTGCGGATGATCGCGCGGTGCTTGCGCGTGGACCGCCAGTGCACGTCGGCCCAGGCGCTGAGCTCGGCGAGGACATCGTTCGGCTCGGCCGGCAACGGCTCATCGGCCGCGCCGATGACGGCGTTGCGCGACCGCTCGACCGCTTCGTTGAGCAGCGCCCGCTTGGACCCGAAGAGCCGAAAGAGGGTGACCTCGTTGACCCCGGCTTCTTCGGCGATGCGCCGGGTGGTGGCCCCGCGATAGCCGCAGGCCCCGAAGAGGTTGATGGCGGCGTGGAGCAGCCGGTGCCGGGGATCGGCGGTGGACGAACGGTCGGACACAGCGCGGGGGGTGCGAGTCGAGGGGATGTAAGTATGTACTTGCTTTGCTACCGGAAAGCAAGTGGATGCTTGCGATATACGGCCGCCCCCCCACCGGCGGTTTCACGACGCCTCTGGCCTCGGTAGCTTCCCGCCCATGCGCGCCCTCCTCATCGCCGTCTTCGTCCTCTCCGGCGCGGCCGGCCTCATCTACGAGTCGATCTGGGCGCGGTACCTCGGCCTCTTCGTCGGCCACAGCGCCTACGCCCAGCTCATCGTCCTCGCCGTCTTCCTCGGCGGCATGGCAGCCGGCGCCGCCGCCACCGCCCGATGGGCCGATCGCATCAGCCGCCCCCTCTGGTGGTACGCCATCACCGAGGCCGTCGTCGGCGTCATCGGCCTCGGCTTCCACGAGATCTTCCAAGGCGTCACGGGCCTCGCCTATTCCGCCATCCTGCCTGGCCTGCCCGCCCCACTGGCCCTCGGCGTCAAGTGGGGCATCGCCGCGCTGCTCATCCTCCCGCAGTCCGTCTTGCTCGGGGCGACCTTCCCCCTCATGAGCGCCGGCGCGCTGCGGCTCGAACGGCTGGAGCGCGGCGAGGCCGCCTCGCCGGGCCGGCTCCTTGCGCTGCTCTACTTCGCGAATTCCATCGGCGCCGCCGCCGGGGTGCTGCTCGGTGGCTTCGTCCTCGTGCGGGCGGCCGGGCTCCCCGGCACGCTGGTCGCGGCGGCCATCGCGAACTTCGTCGTGGCGCTGCTGGTGATGCTCGTCGTGCGCGATGTCGCCGCCGACACCACCACGCCCGTCAGCGGTGACGCCGCACCCGTCGCTCCGCCGCGCCTCGCAGCACTCGCGGGGCCACGCCTCACGCGTACCCTGCTCGTGGTCGCCAGCGGGACGGCCGTCGCCTCGTTCATCTACGAGATCGCGTGGATCCGCATGCTGGCGCTGGTGCTGGGCAGCGCCACGCACGCCTTCGAGCTGATGCTCTCGGCCTTCATCCTCGGGCTCGCCCTCGGCGCCCTGTGGATCCGCTCCCGCGCCGACCAGCTCGACGACCCCGTCCGCGCCCTCGCCATCATCCAGTGGACGATGGGCGTGTTCGCCCTCGCCACCGTCCCGCTCTACCTCGCATCGTTCGGGTGGTTCGCGGACTTCCTCCGCGCGCTCGGCCGCACCGACGATGCCTATCGGCTGTTCAACGTCGTGCGCTACGCGCTCTGCCTGCTGATCATGCTGCCCGCGACGTTCTGCGCCGGCATGACGCTGCCGCTCATCACCCGCTCACTGATGGCGACCGGGGGCGGCGAACGCAGCATCGGCACCGTCTATGCCGTGAACACCCTCGGATCGATCGTCGGAGCCGCCCTCGCGGGACTCCTGCTGCTGCCGTGGATCGGCGTGAAGGGCACGCTGTTGCTCGGCGGGACGCTCGACATAGCGCTGGGCGTGTGGCTGGTGTTCCAGTATCGTGACCAGCTGCAGGGTGGGGCGCGTCTGCTGCGCATCACCGCGCTCGGCGGCGCTGCGGTGGTCCTCAACATCGCGTTGACGCAGCGCTTCGATCCGGGCATCCTCACGAGCGGTGTGTACCGCTACGGGGTGGCACCGGCCGTCGGCGCCCGCCCCGTCGAGTTCTACCGTGATGGTCGCACCGCGACCGTCAGCGTCCGACGCGACGGTGGTGGCACCCTGTCGCTGGCGACCAACGGAAAGCCCGACGCCTCACTCACGCCGGAGTGGCTCAGCGAACCGGCACCCGATGCCCCACGCGTGGCGATGGGGGGCGATCAGGTCACCCAGTTCTTCCTCCCGCTGATCACGCTGGCCCATGCCCCGCACGCGGCGCGCGCCGCGATCATCGGCTTCGGCTCGGGCGTGTCGTCGCATGTGCTGCTCGGTTCGCCGCACCTCACCGAGGTCGTCACCATCGAGATCGAACCCGCGATGGTCGACGCGGCGCGCCTCTTCCGACCCGCGAATGCGCGGGTGTACGACGACCCGCGCTCGACCATCGTGATCGACGACGCCAAAGCCTACTTCGCCGCGACCTCGGCGCAGTTCGACATCATCTTGTCGGAGCCCTCGAACCCCTGGGTCAGTGGGGTGAGTGCGCTGTTCACCGACGAGTTCTACCAGCGCGTCCGCCAGTACCTCGCCCCGAACGGCGTCTTCGGGCAGTGGCTGCACCTCTACGAGATCGACGACGGGTTGGTCGGCTCGGTGCTGGCCGCGGTCCACCGCAACTTCCCCTCCTACGAGGTGTTCTTCACGTCGAGCGTGGACCTGCTCATCGTCGCGAGCACGTCCGAGCGATCGCCGGTGGCCGACTGGAGCGTCGCGCAGTACGACGGTATCCAGCGCGACACGCGACCCTTCCGTGCCATCACGCCCGCGACCCTGGAGTCCACGCGGCTCACCTCACGCGACGCCCTGGCGCCCCTGCTGGAGGACGGTCTGCCGGTCAATTCGGACTTCTATCCCATCCTCGATCTCGCCGCCGAGCGCGCACGCTTCACCCGCAAGCAGGCCGACGGCATCGTCGGGCTGGGCGTGGATCGGTTCCCGCTCGGCCTCGTCCTGCGCGGGCAGCGGGTCGGCTTCGGTACGGCGACCGCACCGGCCGTGCAGATCCGCCGCACGGAACTCCAGGCGCTCGGTGCCGCGTTGCGCGCGGGTGTCGTGCCCGTCGACACGGTCGCGCCCCCGCCAGGCGGTAGCCCGGACCCCCTGCCCCGCGCCCGTCACGACAAAGCGACCATCGCCCTGCAGATGGCCTCGGACCGACCGCCTGCGAGCTGGGAGGTCTGGCTCACCGATGTCCTCGCGATCGACGACGCGCTCCACAATGGCACGGCGGGCGTCGCCGACTCGGCATGGTACCGACCGCTCACCCAGTACCTCACGCGCGTCGAGGCACCCGAGCGTGCGCAGCGGATGGTCGGATTCCTGCAGGCCACGCGCGCCTGGGACTGGCCCGCCGTCATCGACCACGGCGAGCGCCTGATCGCGCTCGGGGCGCAGCGCCCGGTGGCACCCGTGCCCGCCGATCTGCTGCGGGACGCCCTGGCCGTCGCCCACATCGCGACCGGCGATGCAGCGGCCGCGCGACGCGTGTTCGATCAGCTCGCCGGACGCACGGGCCGACCCGCGGGCGACATCCGCACCCGACTGCTCGAGGCCTGGATCACCGCTGCCGAACGCTCGTCGGCGCCCGCCACGCCCGCTACGGCGACCCCGCCGTCCGCGCGCTGATCGCGGCCGCCAACTCCGCGTCGCTCCAGGTCTCGTCCCACCCGCGCGGCGCCGCGATCACGACGCGCTCGGCGCCGGAGTTGCACTCCACGTGCACCGCCGCGTCGGTCGCTGCCCCGCGCTCATCGGGGAGCTCGAGGCAGATCCAGGTATCTCCGTGCACATCGGCGACCGTTCGCATGACCGACTCCGTCTGAGGGTCCTATCCCGTTGCGGAATATCGGGGGGCGACGCGCCCCACGATACCCCCACACGCTGGCATCGCGCCGCGCAACGCCGCAGTTTCCCACGCACCTCGACCCCCCACCCATGCGCCTCGCTCTGCTGCGTACCGCCCTCGCGGCCGCCACCCTCTCGCTTCCGCTCGCCCTCCACGCCCAGCAGTCGGCGGCCGCGGACCCCCGACTCGAACGCCTCAAGGCCGAGGCGCTCACGAAGATCGACGCGCGCGCCAAGCTCGTGCAGGAGATCATCGACCAGCTCTTCTCATACGGCGAACTCGGCTTCCAGGAGATCGAGACCTCCAAGTACCTCACCGGGCTGCTCGAGAAGAACGGCTTCCGCATCGAGCGCGGTGTGGCCGGGATCCCCACCGCCTGGACCGCCACCTGGGGCAGCGGCAAGCCCTTCATCTCGCTGGGCTCGGACGTCGACGGGATCCCACAGGCCACCAACTTTCCCGGCACGGCCTTCCAGAAGCCGATGGTCGCGGGCGCACCCGGCCACGGCGAAGGTCACAACTCCGGCCAAGCGGTGAACATCGCCGCCGCGCTCGCGGTCAAGGAGATCATGGAGCGCGAGAAGATCCCCGGCACACTGCATCTGTGGCCCGGCGTGGCCGAGGAGCAGATGTCGGGCAAGGCGTTCCTGGTGCGCGCCGGCGTGTTCAAGGACGCCGATGTCGTGCTCTTCACGCACGTCAGCAACGACCTCGGCGTCGCCTGGGGCCCCAGCGGGCAGAGTGCACTGATCTCCGCCGAGTTCCGCTTCAAGGGCAGCAGCGCGCACGCGGCGGGCGCCCCGTGGCGCGGAAAGTCGGCGCTCGACGCCGTGATGCTCATGGCACAGGGATGGGAGTTCCGCCGCGAGCACATCCGCACCGCCACACGCTCGCACTATGTGATCCGCGATGGCGGCGACCAGCCGAACGTCGTGCCGAGCACGGCGTCCATCTGGTTCTACTTCCGCGAGCAGGACTACGAGCGGACCATGGAGCTCTTCGAGATGGGCAAGCGCGTGGCCCAGGGCGCGGCGATGATGACCGACACCGAGCTCGACGAGGTGCGCATCCTCGGCTCGGGGTGGGCCGCGCATTTCAGTCGTCCGGTGGCCGAGGCGATGCACGCCAATATCGTGCGGGTCGGCATGCCGGCGTGGAGTGAGGCCGACCAGACCTTCGCGCGGGCACTGCAGCAGGAGATGGGGTCGTTCCCGACGGGACTCCAGACGCAGGTCGGTGCGCTGCGCGGGCAGGCGCAGCTGACCAACTGGAACGGCGGCGGCTCCGACGACATCGGCGACGTGTCGTGGAACGTGCCGACCATCACGCTGCGCTACCCCTCGAACGTGCCGGGGCTGCCCGGGCATCACTGGTCGAACTCGATCGCGATGGCCACACCGGTCGCGCACAAGGGTGGGGTCGCGGGCGCCAAGGTCCAGGCCCTGACGATGCTTGACCTGCTCCTCACGCCCACGGTGATCGCCGATGCGCGCACCTACTTCACCGAGGTGCAGACCAAGGAGACGAAGTACAAGTCCTTCCTCGGTGCCAACGACACGCCGCCCATCTATCTCAACGCCGAGATCATGGCGCGGTACCGCGAGCAGATGCGCCCGTTCTACTACGACGCGTCGAAGTTCTCGACCTATCTGGAGCAGCTCGGCATCACGTATCCCACGGTACGGCCCCAGGGGACGCAGCAGCCGACGCCGGAGCGGTAGGCGCGGCGCGGACCCGTGCTCAGCAGCTGCCGCGCGTCGTGACGAGGACCGGCGGGCCCTGGCGGCCCGTGCGGTCCACGCCCGAGACGACCAAGGTGTCGCTCCGGGTCAGCGTCCCGACGCTCCAGCGTCGCACGCCGGCGGGAAGCACCTCTGAGGTCCACGCACCGCCCCGCTTGATCTGCATGATCCACCAGCGGGGCGCCCCGGCAGCGCTGTCGGCGATCGCCGGCGCCACGCAGAGCATCTCTCGGCGCGACGCGTCGGTGGTGAGCACGGCGGTCGGCGCCGACGGCGCGCGTCCCGCGAGCCACGGCGACTCTGGGACCAGCGCGTTCGCGGCGTAGAGCTGCCGGCTCATCGCGTCGGCGACGCCGCCCTGGTTCTTCATCAGGGCCGCCATGGAGAAGTGGATGTTCCCCGTCGCGGTGTGGTCCGCGCGCGTCGCCGTCACCTGCGCCAACAGCTCCGACATCGGCCAATCGGGACGCGTCTCCACCCGCGAGGTGAAATTGCCCGGCCACAGGTGACGCCCGTGATGGTTCTGCTCGCCCCACCACTTGAGCAGCACCGGATAACTCTGCGCCGTAGCAGCGATCGGCCAGTACAGCTGCGGTGCCATGTAGTCCACCCAGCCCTCGTGCATCCAACGCCGCGCGTCGGCGTAGATGCCGTTGAACGCGTCGAAGCCCTGGATGCCCGCTGGCTCCCCGGGCCGCCAGATACCGAACGGCGACACCCCGAACTTCACCCAGGGCTTCGCCGCACGGATCGCACGGTGCAGCTCCTGGACCAGGACGTCCACATTGCGCCGCCGCCATGCATCGCGCGTCAACGTGCCGCCGCCCATGCGGTAGCGGTTGTAGCTGTCGTCGTCGGGGAACGGGATCAGCTTGCCCCGGGCGTCGCGCTCGGGGTAGGGGTAGAAGTAGTCATCGATGTGCACACCATCGATGTCGTAGCGCTGCACCACATCGAGGACCACCTGCGTGGTGTGCTGCCGCACCTCGTCGGAGCCGGGATCCATCCACGAGTAGCGCCCGTAGCGCTTGACCAGCGAGGGGCGCCGCACGGCGAGGTGTGCGGGGGCATACGCGCTCTTCGACGACGGATCCTTGGCCCGGTACGGATTGAACCAGGCGTGCAACTCCAGCCCCCGGGCGTGCGATTCGGCCACGGCAAAGGCCAGTGGGTCCCAGAGCGGCGACGGCGCGACGCCCTGCCGCCCGGTCAGATACTCCGACCACGGCTCGAGCGACGACGCATACAGCGCATCGCCCGACGGCCGGATCTGCAACAAGACGGCATTCAGCCGCAGCCCCTGGGCCTTGTCGAGGATCGCGAGCAGCTCCGCCTGCTGCTCGGCCACAGGCAGCCCTGGCTTCGAGGGCCAGTCGATGTTCGACACGCTGGCCACCCACACCCCCCGGAACTCGCGGTCGACGGCGGGGACACGCACGGTATCCGAGCCGACCAACACCGACAGCGCAGCAACGATCGCGAGCATATCGCACTATACACCGCCCCCCCGGAGGCGGTGAAGGGGCGATAGTTTATCCAGCATGCGCCCACTTCTCGCCGTCCTCAGCGCGCTGCCGCTCGTCGCGGTGGCGCAGGAGCCCCCACGCCCCGATCGCTACGCCGCGCGCTTGCAGCCGTCGCTCGCCGCCCTGCAGCGCGACAACGCGTGGACGCTGGATCAACAGGCCGCGGTGTGTCAGGTCCCGGCGCCGCCCTTCAAGGAGGCCGCGCGCGCCGCGTGGTACCAGCAGGCGCTCGTCCGGCTCGGCTACCCCGACACGCGCATCGACCGCGAGGGGAATGTGATCGCCGAGCTCAAGGGCGGCGACGGCCCCACCGTCATGCTGGCCGGTCACCTCGACACCGTCTTCCCCGAAGGCATCGACGCGTCGGTCAGGCGCGACGGCACGCGCATGGACGGCATCGGCATCGGTGACGACTGCCGCGGACTCGCCGTCGTACTGGCGGTCGCGAAGACCATGAAGGAGCAGCGCCTCGTCCCCGCTGGCCGCATCCTGTTCGTGGGCAACGTCGGCGAAGAAGGGCCCGGCAACCTGCGCGGCGTGCGGCACCTCCTCGAACAGGAGTTCCGCGGACAGGTGGACTACTTCATCTCGGTCGACGGGGTGGGCCAGAACATCGTCTCGCGCGCCGTGGGCTCGCACCGCTACACCATCACCATCGCGGGGCCCGGTGGGCATTCCTACGGCGACTTCGGCATGCCCAACCCCACGCACGCGCTGGGGCGGGCCATCGCGCGCATCGGTGACCTCGATGTGCCCGGCCGGCCACGCACGACGTTCAACGTCGGCATCGTGCGCGGTGGAACCTCGGTGAACTCCATCGCGATGCGCGCGCAGATGGACATCGACATGCGCAGCGAGGATGCCCGCAGCCTGGCCGACCTCGACCGGCGAATCCGCGCCGCCGTCGACACCGCCGTGGCGCAGGAGATGGCGCGCTGGCCGCAGTCCACCACGAAGCTCACGGTCAGCTACGACACCATCGGCATTCGCCCCACCGGCGCCCAGTCCGACGATGCGCCGATCGTGCGCGTGGCCATGGAGACGGCGCGCCTGGTCGGCTTCGCGCCCCGGACCTCGGCATCGAGCACCGACGCCAACCTGCCCATCGCGATGGGCATCCCGGCCATCGCCATCGACGGTGGCGGACGCGGCGACGGTGCGCACTCGCTCGCCGAGTGGTACGACGACGGGCCGGACGGCTACAAGGGGCCGCAGTGGGCCCTGCTCCTGGTCACGGCGCTCGCCGGCCTGCGCTGAACGACGATGCCCGCCCTCGTGGTGAGGGCGGGCATCGTGAGACTGGGGCGGGTGGACTCGAACCACCAACCGCTCGATTAACAGTCGAGTGCTCTGCCAGTTGAGCTACACCCCAACAGGTCCAAGCGGATCATACGCGGCCAGCGACGCGTGCACCACCTCCGTTCGGGGAGGGCGTGCGGACGTCGAACGACCCGCGCCCGCGGGCTAGTTCTTGTGCCGGAAGGTGATGCGGCCGCGCGTCAGGTCGTACGGCGACACTTCCAGCGTCACGCGGTCGCCCTCAAGGATGCGGATATGGAATCGACGCATCTTGCCCGCCGTCGTCGCGAGCACATCGTGGCCGTTCGGGAGGGACACACGGAACGTCGCATTCGGGAGCACGTCCGTCACCGTTCCTTCCAGTTCGATCGCTTCTTCCTTCAAACAGCCTCCAAGGCGTTGAATGGGGGTATCTCTGAAAGATAGCCCCATTATGTCGCCTAGTGCTACTCCGGGGCGATCAGCGCCTTGACCACCCGCCGCTCCGCGACCGCCGCCAGGGCCTCGTTCGCCTGCCCCAAGCGGTAGGTCGCCGAGACCGCCTCACGCCACGGCAACTGCCCGCCACGCGCGCCCAGCAGGTCCAGCGCCCGGTACACGTGTGAGAAGTCGCAGCCCCAACACCCCCGGAGGTCCACGTGCTTTCGGTTGAGATGCCGGTGCGGGTTGAGGGGGACGTCGCCGCCGTCGGTGTACTGCCCGGCGATCACGACGCGCCCGCCATCGCGCACCAGCTCCAGCGCGTCGGTCACCGCCCGCGGATCGCCCGCCGCCTCGATCACCACATCGACGCCCCGCCCATGCGTCAGAGCCTGCACCATCGCGACCCGCTCGGCGGCCGGCACCTCGAGCCCAATGCCGTGCGTCGCCCCCATTCGCTCGGCGAACGCGCGGCGCGGCGCAGGGTCGCCGATCACGATGACCGGGTGCGCCCCGCTCAGTGCCGCCAGCGCGGCGGCGGCCAGCCCGACGGGGCCGGCGCCGAGTACCGCCACCGACTGCCCCAGCCGGACCTCCGCGCGCTCCACCGCGTGGGTCGACGTCACCAGGCCGCAGCCGCCCGCGACGAAGTCCAGCGCGTCCACGCCGGCGGGCACACGCAGCAGCTTCACCCCCGGCTTCATCCAAATGTGATCGGCCCATCCCCCCAGCGGCCCATCGTGCAGGCCGTAGGTGATGCCGTACACCTTGCGATGCGGGCAGCGTGTGGTCTGCTTGGTCACCAAGCACTCGCGGCAGCGTCCGCAGGTCTCGTGCACGTCGAGGAAGGTGACGAGGTCCCCCTCGCGGAACGGCACCCCATCGACATCGGTGATGGTGCCGCGGATCTCGGCGAGATGCCCGATGGACACATGCCCCGGGATGATGGGGTACGGCACCCCGGCCAGCTTGCCGTGGTGCAGGTGGACATCGGTGCCGCAGACCTCCGAGTACAGCGTGCGCAGCATCGCGCTGCCCGGCGCGAGATCGGGCCAGGGGACCTCGCGCAGCTCGATGGGCTCGTGCGGCGCGGGCATCACCGCCGCGCGGATGGTCTTGGGCATGCTCAGTAGCGTTGGAGGTCGCGCGCCGACACCACGCGGCCGGTATAGCCCGCGCGCTGCACCTCGGCGATCAGGGCGTCGTCCGTGGTGCCCCAGTACAGCTGATGATAGAGCACGAGCTGTCCCGGCCGCGCACGCATCGCGAGCGCCGCGAGCTCCGTCGTGGAGGTGTGCGCCCAGGCGTGATACGCCTGCCACTCCGGTGGCCGCGTCGTGAAGCGCTCGGCGGAGTACACCTCGTGCAGCAACAGATCGCAGCCATTGCAGGCCGCGACGACCGCGTCGCTGGCGCGGGTATCGCCCGAGATCACGATGCGGCGGTCGGGCGCGGTGAAGGTGTAGCCGAAGGCCTGCGCCCAGTCGCCATGCGGCACCGCGAAGGCCTCGACCACGACGTTGCTGTCGCGATGGATGACGCCGGGCGTGACCTCGGTGACCTCGACCTGCCAGCCGCTGCGGTTCGCGGGCTCCGCGCCATCGATACGATTGCGGATGTCGGCGTCGTAGGCCGCGAGCAGGTGCCCGACCATCGCCTTCGTCCCGGGCGGCCCGTAGACCTTGAGCGGCACCGCGCGCTCCAGCACCCAGGGCGAGAGGATCACGTCGGGCAGCCCGATCGTGTGATCCGAGTGCAGATGCGTGAGGAACAGCGTGCGCAGGTTCGCAGGCGCGAGGGCGGCGACGCCTGCGTTCGCTGCGGCCGCCGCGCGGCGCACGATGCCCGGCCCGGCATCGATGAGATACGCGTCGCCGCCCCGCACCACGGCGAGCGCGGGCCCCGAGCGCTCAGGATCGGCGTTGGGAGTCCCGGTGCCGAGGATGACGACCTCGGTGCGGGGCGGCTGCGCCGGCACCGCTGCGGCGGCGAACACCAAGAGCAGCACGAGTGGGAGTCGCATGTTCACAAATGTACGGCCGCGCTAGGTTACCGCTATGCAGCGCGCGACGACGCCGAGCCCACGCCACGCACTGACCGACCTCGCCCGGCTGTTCCTGCGCCTCGGCAGCACC
Organism: uncultured Gemmatimonadaceae bacterium; assembly: GCA_964503275.1. Taxonomy (GTDB): domain Bacteria; phylum Gemmatimonadota; class Gemmatimonadetes; order Gemmatimonadales; family Gemmatimonadaceae; genus DASRAP01. The sequence continues at coordinate 34,626 of CAZCZO010000020.1, forward strand.
GCGTTCGGTGGTCCGGCGGCGCACATCGCCATGATGGAGGACGAGGTCGTCACGCGGCGGCGGTGGCTCACGCGCGAGGAGTTCCTCGACCTGGTCGGCGCGACCCATCTCATCCCTGGTCCCAACTCGACAGAGCTGGCGATCCATATCGGCTTCCTGCGCGCGGGCTGGGCGGGGCTGCTCGTGGCGGGCTGCTGTTTCATCCTGCCCGCGGCGCTCATCGTCGGTGGATTGGCCTGGGCCTATGTGCGCTTCGGTGCACTGCCCCAGCTGGGCGGGCTCCTCTACGGCGTGAAGCCGGTGGTGATCGCGATCGTGGCGCAGGCGCTGTGGCGCTTGGGCCGGAGTGCGCTCACCTCACGCACGCGCGAGGGGCTGGCGATCGTCGCCGTGGCGATGGCGATGTTCGGGATCAACGAGTTCGCGGTGCTGGCGATCGTGGGCCTGCTGGCCGTGCTGGTGCTTCGTCCACCGCCCACCGCGTCGATGGCGGTGGTCGCGCCGGTGGGGCTGTGGCCGGCAGCGGTCGCGAGCGGCGGCATGGCCGCGGCGACGACGGGTGCAGGGCTGTGGCCGCTGTTCTGGTTCTTCGCGAAGGTCGGCTCGGTGTTGTTCGGCAGCGGCTATGTACTGTTGGCCTTCCTGCGCTCTGGGCTCGTGGTGGACCGCGCGTGGCTCACCGAGGCACAGCTGCTCGATGCCATCGCGATCGGGCAAGTGACGCCGGGGCCGGTGTTCACGACCGCGACGTTCGTGGGGTATCTCGTGGCGGGCGGCGCGGGAGCCGTGGTCGCCACGGTGGGCATCTTCGTGCCCGCGTTCTTCTTCGTGGCGGTGAGCGGCCCGCTGCTGCCCCGCATCCGGCGCTCACGGGTGGCCGGCGCAGTGCTGGATGGCGTGAACGTGGCGTCGCTGGCGCTGATGGCGGTCGTGACCATCCAGCTGGCGGGCGCGGCGCTCGTCGATCCGCTGACCGTCGCCCTGGCGCTGACCAGTGCGGGGCTGCTCGCGGGCACGCGCCTCAATTCCGCGTGGATCGTGGTCGGCGGGGCGCTGATCGGCGTCGGCGCAAGCGCGCTGGCCTAGGGTCCAGCACTTTCCCAGCCCTCGGGCGTAGTATGTCCGTGCACCCGGCGCCCGCCGACCTGCGGTCCCGCCCCCCATCGCTCTCGTCCGGAGTTCCCCATGGTCAATCGTCGCGACATGCTCGGCATATCCCTCGGCGCCGCCGCCGGGATGGTCCTCAACCCGCGGATGCTGCTGGCCTCGCTGCCGCAGGGCTCGCTCATTCGCCGCGCCATCCCCAGTACGGGTGAGATGCTGCCGGTGATCGGACTCGGGTCCTCCGCGACCTTTTCGTCGGTCGCGCGCGCCGAGGACAATACGGGGCTCAAGGAAGTCCTGCAGGCACTCGTGGACCGTGGTGCGACCGTCTTCGACACGGCGCCGAGCTATGGGGCCTCCGAGGAGGTCGCCGGCTCGATGGCGGCCGAACTCGGCCTCACGGACCGGATCTTCTGGGCCACCAAGGTCAACGTGGCCGGCGGTCGCGGGGCCACCAGCCCCACCGCGGATCCGGCGCGCGCGCGGCAGCAGATCGCGACCTCCTTCGACCGCATCAAGAAGGCCAAGATGGACTGCATCCAGGTCCACAACCTCGGGGACATCCCCACGCAGATGGGAATCCTCAAGGAGCTCAAGGCCGAGGGGCGCGTGCGCTACATCGGCACGACCTCCACCAGCGATGGTCAGTACCAGCAGCTCGCCAGCGTCATGCGCAACGAGCCGCTGGACTTCATCGGCGTGGACTACGCCGTCGACAACCGCAACGCCGAGGAGATGATCATCCCGCTGGCGCAGGAGCGGAAGATCGGCGTGCTGGTGTACCTCCCCTTCGGCCGCACCTCGCTGTTCCGTCGGACCGCGAACACGCCGCTGCCCGAGTGGGCCAAGGAGTTCGATGCGACCACCTGGGCGCAGTTCTTCCTCAAGTGGATCATCAGCAACCCGGGCGTGACCTGCGTGACGCCGGCCACGAGCCAGGCCAAGAACATGATCGACAACATCGGTGGCGGGATCGGTCGCCTGCCCGACGCCGCGATGCGCAAGCGCATGTCGGACTTCATTGACGCACTGCCACCGGCGCCGAGCGGACGCGGCGGGGGGTTCTAGACGGAGAGGCCGGGGGCGTTCGCCCTCGCGGCATGGAACGACGATGCGCGCGGCGGACCGGTGACGGTCCCGCCGCGCGCTTTGTGCATTCTCGGGCACGCCGAGTTGCGTTCTCTCGTCGAGGAGTCGTAGACTATGCTGATGGCCGACACGACGGTGCGTCCGTGGACGCGCGCGGAGTTGCTGCGACTCCCTGACGAAAGGAACGCGGCGCGAGAACGTGGAACGCGACTGGTCGGCGATGCCCACACCATTGCTCGTGGTCGAGATCGAGTCCGACAGCACACGGCGCCGCGATCGATCCGTGAAGCGGGTGGCGTACCTCGAGTCGCTGCGCGTTGCGGAGTACTGGCTGATCGATCCGCGAGCGGAAACGCTCAACGTCTGTACCGTCGGTGGCGAGGATCGACGTGTGGGATCGGGACAGACGATTCGCTGGTCCCCACGGCCGGATGTGCCACCCTTCGAGCTCGCGCTGACTGAGCTATTCCGACCGGTGGACTGAGCGAGCTACCGCCGCACGAGCCGGTACAGCACCACCGACGGCACATCGTCCTCGTCCTTGATGGTGCCGAGGACGTAGTCGCGTCCGACGTCCTCGACGCGCACGCCGGCGGGTACGGTGACCGCGCCGATCACACGAGCGTCTCGGTCGAGGACACGGAATTCTGCAACGGCAGCCGGATCCTCACGAAAGAGTTCGACCCACATTTCTCCGTTGGGTCCGGGGACGAAGCGCGTGAACGCCGGCGCGCGCGACGGCCGACCGGCCTCGCCGAATTGCGCACGGATCATCGCGCGATGGTTGTCGTCATCCCCTGCGGCGAGCGCGCGCGCCAACGCTGCGGCGACCCGAGCAGGGTCAAAGGACCTCGGCGGTACGACGGGTGGGAGCTCAGCAACGCGCGCGCCCTCGGGATCGAGAAGCCGAATGCTCCCCGTGCTCGCGTCGCCGATCCACACGCGCCCGCCCGACGCACTCGCGATCCCGACGGACGCGTACGGCATCGTCGTGACGGCGTATCGACCCGGCTCGGCGCGTGCGTAGCTCACCGTGTACGCCGTGATGAGCGTGTCGAGCACGAGAAAGCGTCCCCTATCGTGCAACTGCACGATGCCGAGGATGGTCGTGAGTGGCCTGACCTCACCGGCGGCGCGTGGGGGTTGGAGCTCGCTGAATGTTCCCACACGCCCCAGCCAGCGACCACCACCGAGCGGTGCCATGGGACTCACGCCACCGCGCGGGGCATCGCTGGCCCGGATCACAGTGGACGACACGAACCCCGCAGACACGCTGTAGCTCCGTACCGACGGTGTCGCCATGCCAGGCGCGAGGAGGAGGAGGATCGAGTCGCCGTCGCGCATCAGCTGCATGAGGTTGTTCGGCGGGATCTCGCCAGGCCCGTTCCCAGGCCCCGCGATACGCTTCAGAGGCCGACCCTCCGCCGTGAACGACTGCAGCACGCGCGAGGCCCCATCGAGCACCACGATCTCGCCGCTGGGCACTCGCGTCGCGAAGATCCTCGTGAACTCGTGCTCGATCCCGTCGATCGTGATCGCCGGTGTGGACGCCAAGGACCATCGAACCGGCGTCGATTGCGCGGCGAGTGCAGGCACCGCCGCGACGAGAAGGGCGAAGAGCAGTGGGCGCATTCGCCGAGGATACCGTTCGCGCCGGGCGCCCGCAAGCATCACGCGGCGGGAACGGTCGGCCAACTACCCCGCTGCGACCAGCTCCAGGATCGCGTCCCCGTACGCCTCCAGCTTCTTGGCGCCGATCCCTGTCACGCCGCGCAGGTCCTGCAGCGATGTCGGCTGGATCTCGGCGATGGCGCGCAGCGTCGCGTCGGGGAAGATCACATAGGCCGGCACGCCATGGTCGCGCGCGGTCTCAGCGCGCCACGCACGCAGCCGCTCGAACAACGGATCATCCACCGGGTTCGCCGCGGCGGCGGCCTTGCGCCGCGTGGTCTTTCCTTTGGCCGGGGTCTTGTACACACGCAGCGAGACCCGCTGCTCGCCCTTGAGCACCGCGCGGCTCGCGGCGGTCGGCACCAACGCACCGTAGGCGTCGTGATCGACCACGAGCAGCCCGTGGGCGATACACTGCCGGATGATCGCCCGCCACTCGGGCGCCGAGCGCGCCGCGCCGATGCCGTAGGTCGAGAGCTCCGTGTGCCGCCACTGGAGGATCTTGTCGTTCTCCTCGCCGCGCAGGACGGCGATCACGTGCATGGCCCCGAAGCGCCGGCCGGTGCGATGGATGCAGGACAGCAGCTGCTGCACCGCGATGGTCCCGTCGAAGGAATCCGGCGGTTCCAGGCAGGTGTCGCAGTTCCCGCAGGCCGTGCTCGGCTCCCCGAAGTACTGCAGCAGCCGTGTGCGGCGGCACCCGGTGGTCTCGCAGAGTCCGAGCATGGCGTCGAGTTTGCCGGCCATCACGCGCTTGTAGGACTCGTCGGCCTCGGATTCGTCGATCATGCGCCGCAGCTGCACCACATCTTGCAGGCCGTACACCATCCACGCGTTGGCCGGTTCACCGTCGCGGCCCGCGCGGCCCGTCTCCTGGTAGTAGCCCTCGACGCTCTTGGGCAGGTCGAGGTGCGCCACGAAGCGGACATCCGGCTTGTCGATGCCCATGCCGAACGCGATGGTCGCACACATCACCACCCCGTCCTCGCGCTGGAAGCGCGCCTGGTGGCGCTGCCGCGTGGTGGCGTCCATCCCCGCGTGGTACGGCAGGGCGGTGATGCCGTGCTCCTCGAGGAAGGCCGCCGTATCCTCGACCTTCGCCCGCGACAGGCAGTAGACGATGCCGGCATCGCCCGCATGCTCGCTGCGAATGAAACGCAGCAACTGTGTGCGCGCGTTGTCCTTCTCGACGATCCGGTAGCGGATGTTCGGCCGGTCGAAGGACGACACGAACACGCGGGCCTGATCGAGCTGCAACCGCGTGAGGATCTCGGCGCGGGTCTGCGCGTCCGCTGTGGCGGTGAGCGCGATGCGCGGCACCTGCGGGTAGCGCTCGTGCAGCACCGACAGCTGGATGTACTCGGGGCGGAAATCGTGCCCCCACTGTGATACGCAATGTGCTTCGTCGATCGCGAAGAGACCGATCGGCGACTCATCGAGCAAGCGCAGGCATCGGTCGGTGAGCAGGCGCTCGGGCGCGATGTACACCAGGTCCAACTCCCCCTCGCGGACCTGCCGCTCCACCAGCGCCGCCTCGGCCGCCGACAGCGTGGAGTTGAGGAAGGCCGCGCGCACGCCGAGTTCGTGCAGGGCCGCGACCTGGTCCTGCATCAGTGCGATGAGTGGCGACACCACGACGCCGACGCCCGCGCGCAGGATCGCGGGGATCTGATAGCAGAGCGACTTCCCGCTGCCGGTCGGCATGAGGACCAGCGCATCACCGCCATCGGTGACGTGCTCGATGACCTCGGCTTGATGGCCACGGAAGGCCGGGTAGCCGAAGGTCTCGTTGAGGACGGAGAGAGGCGTGGCGACGGGCATTGCCACTGAAACTAGTTGGTCGCGATGACAGGTTCAGGGGGTGTTCGATGGTTCGGTTGCGCGGGCAATGTGGTGGTAACGGTCGACCGTTCCTCGGGCGGTACCATCGAGCATGCCGAGTTGCTCACTGCCGCCGAGGAGGGCTAGACTATGTATATGGCCACGATGTCGCGTTGGTGGACGGCTTCCGATCTTGCGGAGCTTCCCGAAGACGGGTGCCGCTACGAGGTGCTTGAGGGAGAGCTTCTGGAGCACGACGGGAGCGATGCGCCGCTGCTCGTGATCGAGATCCACTCACCGAGCACGAGGGTGCGCGATCTCGGGACCAAGCGGGCGGCGTATATGGCTCTTGGCATCCCCGAGTACTGGCAGGTCGATCTCGAGGCGCGCACGGTGCTCGTCACCCGGCAGGGCATCGGCGATCAGCTGGCATCGACGACGCTCGAGTGGCGCCCGACGCCAGAGCATCCCGCCCTGCGCGTCGATCTCGCGTCCCTGTTCCGCTGAACGCAACACAGGGCGCCGGTACCCACCGACGCCCTGCGTCGCGACGTGCTACTTGCGCACCAGCGGCTTGTACTTGATGCGGTGCGGCTGGTCCGCGTCGACGCCCTTCCGCTGCTTGAGGTTCTCGTGGTAGGCGCCGTAGTTGCCCTCGAACCACACGACCTCGGAGTCGCCCTCGAAGGCCAGGATGTGCGTCGCCACACGATCGAGGAACCAGCGATCGTGCGAGATGACCACCGCACAGCCGGCGAAGTCGAGCAGCGCTTCTTCGAGGGCCCGCAGCGTATCGACGTCAAGATCGTTGGTCGGCTCGTCGAGCATCAGCAGGTTGCCGCCCGTCATCAGGGTCTTGGCCAGGTGCAGACGGTTGCGTTCACCGCCTGACAAGTTGGCCACCAGCTTCTGCTGATCCGCGCCGCGGAACCCGAAGCTCGACGCATAGGCGCGGGAGTTGAGCTCCTTCTTGCCGACCATCAGCGATTCCTCGCCGCCCGAGATCTCCTCCCACAGGGTGCGCTTGCCCTCGAGCGTGCGCGTCTGGTCCTGGTAGGAGATCGACACCGTGTCGCCGATCTTGAGCGTGCCCTCGTCGGGCTGCTCGCTCCCCGTGATCATCTTGAACAGCGTCGTCTTGCCCGCGCCGTTGGGCCCGATCACCCCGACGATGCCCGCGCGCGGCAGCGAGAACGAGAGGTTCTCGAACAGCAGGCGGTCGCCGAAGGACTTCTTGAGCTTGTCCGCGATCACGACGTCGTTGCCGAGGCGCGGCGCCGGCGGGATGATGATCTCGTTCTGGACGATACGGTCGAGCTGCGCCTCGCTCGCCAGCTCCTCGTAGCGCTGCAACCGCGCCTTGTTCTTGGCCTGCCGCGCCTTCGGGGCCATGCGCACCCATTCGAGCTCGCGCTGCAGGGTCTTCTGACGTGCTGACGCGGCCTTCTCTTCCTGCGCCATGCGCTTCTGCTTCTGGTCCAGCCACGACGAGTAGTTGCCTTCCCACGGGATGCCCGAGCCGCGGTCCAGCTCGAGGATCCACTTGGCCACGTTGTCCAGGAAGTAGCGATCGTGGGTGATGGCCACCACCGTGCCCGGGAACTCCGCGAGGAAGCGCTCCAGCCACAGCACCGACTCGGCGTCGAGGTGGTTGGTGGGCTCGTCGAGGAGCAGCATATCGGGCTGCGAGAGCAGCACCTGACACAGGGCCACGCGACGCTTCTCACCGCCCGACAAGTGCGTGACTGGCGAGTCGCCCGGCGGACAGCGCAGCGCGTCCATCGCCAGTTCGACCTTGTTGTCCAGGTTCCAGGCATCGGTCAGCTCGATGCGCTCCAGCACCCGCGCCTGCTCGGCCATGAGCTTCTCCATGGCCGCGTCGTCCATGGGCTCCATGAACTTCATGGAGATCTCGTCGTTCTTGGTCAGGAGGTCTCGGATCTCCTGCAGGCCGATCTCGACGTTCTCCTTGACGGTCTTGGTCGGGTCAAGCTGGGGCTCCTGCGGCAGGTAGCCGATCTTGGTGCCCTGGGCGGCCCAGGCCTCGCCGTTGAAATCGGTGTCCACGCCAGCCATGATGCGGAGCAGACTGGACTTGCCCGCGCCGTTGGAGCCGAGGACGCCGATCTTGGCGCCGGGGTAGAACGAGAGCCAGATGTCGTTCAGGATCACTCGCGAAGGGGGGACCACCTTCGTGAGGGCCTTCATGTTGTAGATGAATTGGGGTGCCATGGGGGGAAATCTAATGCCCCGTCTGTGACCTCACCCCTGCCGGACCCCCGAACCATGGCGCCAGCACGCGCCGCGCTTCCGCCGCCCGCCGCTCGGCCTCCTGCATGAGATCCGCGAACCGCGGCTGCGACCGGAGCGGTTCGATAAGTCGGCAGTGGGTGGCAAAGAACGGCACCGGATAGAACCCCTTCTGGATCGCCAGCGCCATCACATCCAGCGCCCGGTCAGGCTCACCGAGCACCGCGTGCACCTCGGCAAAGTGGAACGTCAGGTGCCCGTCGAACGGGGTCAGGTCGAGGCCAGTGATCAGCGCCCGCGCGCCCGACGCATCCCCACGCGCGGCCCTGAGCAGCGCATCGGCCTGCACCACATAGGGCATCCCAGGTAGCAGCGCATTCATCGCGTCCACCACCGGCTGCGCCTCATCGAGCTCGCCGACCGCCGTGAGGCCGTAGGCCAACGACCACAGCATGAACAGACTCTCTGGCTCTGTGGCCATCGCCTGGCGCATGGCAGGCATCGAGTCCGCGATGCCGCCGATGAACCACGTCTTGATCGCGTCCATGAGCAGCGCCACGGGCGCCAGCGGATCCGTCGCGATGAACCGCCGCGTCGCCGCGATGGCTTCATCGATCATGCCGATCTGCGTGAGCGCGATGGCCTGGAAGAACCGTGACTGGGTGTCGGTCGGATCGCGCGTGATCGCCTCTTGGAACGCGGTGATGGCCTGCACCATATCGCCCCGTTGGTACGTCGCATAGCCGAGCACACCATAGCCCCACGGCTCGTCTGGCGCCAGCGCGATGAGCTCCCGCGCCTGACGCTCGATCTGCACCAAACTGCTCCGGTCACCCACACCGGCCTTGATGTGCGACAGCTGCCCCCACACGCGCAGCGCCACGAGCGCGGGGATCTCACCTTCGATCGCGATCGCGCGCTCGACCAGCGCACCGAAGGCGTCGTTGATGACGAACATCGAGCGCAGCATCTCGCGTGCTTCGAGGAACAGGTCGTAGGCTTCCGCATGCGCGAAGCCGCGCTGCGCCAAGCGACGATCCTCCTCCGGCGCCAGCGACACGCCCAGTGCCGCGACGATTTCACGCGACACCCGCTCCTGCAAGTCGAATACATCGTCCATCGTCCCGCTGTACTTCTCGGCCCACTGCTGACGATCGTCTGCCGCGTCGATGAGTTGCGCGGAGATGCGTAGCGCAGCGCCGGCACGTCGCACACTGCCGGTGAGGATGTACCGCACCCCGAGTGCCCGCCCGATCTCGCGCGCGCCCAGCGTGCTGCCTTTGTACTGCTGTGACGACGTGCGGGACGTGACGCGCAGCGCACTGATGCGCGCCAAGTCTGTGATGATCTCTTCGGTGAGCCCGTCGCTGAAGTATTCGTTCTCGGCGTCCGTGCTCATGTTCACGAACGGCAGCACCGCGATAGCGTTTTCCGCGACCGCCGCGCGCGGGTGAGCAACGACCGGCCCTGACGGCGTGCGCAGCTCACGGGCCACATCAGCGCCACTGGTGAAGCGGTCGGCGGGCTCCTTGGCCAGCATACGCGCCACGATGTCCGCGACCACTGGCGACACATCGTCGCGCTGCTGCGTCACCGTCGGCGGCGTGTGGATGAACCGCTTGGCGATGGTCGCCGGTACGCTGGCCGCCTCGAAGGCGACTTCGCCAGTGAGCATCTCGTACAGCACACAGCCGAGCGAGAACAGATCGCTGCGGCCATCGAGCGATTCACCGGCGGCCTGCTCCGGGCTCATGTACGCCGGCGTGCCGACGGTGACGCCGATCTGCGTGAGTGTGCGCGTCTCCTCGCTCGCGGCGGCCATCGCTTTGCCGATGCCGAAGTCGGCGACCAGCGCGTGCCCTTCGTGCAGCAGGATGTTCTCTGGCTTGATGTCGCGGTGCACCACGTCGTGGCGGTGCGCGTAGTCGAGCGCGTCGGCCACCTCACTGGCGATGCGCGTCGCGGTCTGCACGGGCAGGCGGCCTTCAATTTGCATGAGCGTGCGCAGGCTCTGCCCCTCCATCACCGGCATCACGAAGAACAGCACCCCGTCGGTCTCGCCCGAGTCGTACAGCGGCAGGATGTGCGGATGCGTGAGGCGTGCGGCGACGCGGATCTCGCGGCTGAAGCGCTCGCGGCCGAGGGAATCGGCGATGTCGGCGCGCAGGACTTTGAGCGCGACGTCGCGATCATGGCGCACGTCGCGGGCGAGATACACTGTGGCCATACCGCCGGCGCCGAGCGGGCGGACGATGGGGTAGCGCTCGGCGAGGGCCAGTGGGAGGCGGTCGGACGTCGTCGTCACGTCCATAGTATGGCCCCGGGGGCGGGATGGGGCGAGGGTGGGGGTCGCAGGGAGTTCCGGCGTTCCCGGCCGTCCTCACACCGCGAACAGGTCCACATACGTCTTGTACTGGTACCGCCGGTTCCGGCTCTGCCCTGTCAACTCGGTCAGGATGCCCAGCGACACCAGCCGCGCCACGAGCGTGTTCGCTGCGGCGTACGTAGTCCCCGTGATCTCGCGCACTTGGTTCACCGACACGATCGGACGCTCGTAGAGCGAGTCCAGCACACGCAGACCGTTGGCGGCGCCACGATTCAGTGCGACCGTGATCGCACCACGGTCCTGCTCGCGCAGATCAAGGATTCGGCGCGCGGTCTCGGTGGCCTCGGTCGCCACCGCGATCACGCCCTGCAGGAAGAACGCGACCCACGCCTCCCACGCGCCAGCATCGCGCACCGCTTGGAGATGGTCGTAGTACGCCTGCCGGTTGGCCTTGAACCAGTGGGACAAGTACAACACGGGCTGGTGTAGGATACCCGCCTCGGTCAGCAACAGCGTGATCAACAGACGGCCCACCCGCCCATTCCCGTCGAGGAAGGGATGGATGGTCTCGAACTGGGCGTGTGCGAGCGCGATGCGCACCAGCACCGGCGTGGCGTCGTCGGTGTGCAAGTACTGCTCTAGCGCGCCGAGTGCCGCAGGGACTTCGTGCGGCGGCTCACTCACGCCGCGCATGAGTTCTTCGTGGATCTCGCGGATCAGCCGCACCGACACGGGCAAGGCACTGCGCCGGTGCATCCCGAATCGGAGTGCCCGCACATAGTTGACCACTTCCTCCACGTCCAGCGGCCGGTCAGGGTCCTGCAGCTTTGCCTCGGCCGTCAGCAGATCCTGTAAAGAGCTCTGTGTGCCTTCGATCTGACTCGACAGCACCGCCTCTTTGCGGACATACATGAACACAAAGAGATCGGGGTCGGGCAGTGTGAGGACGGAGCCGTCGAGGCGCCCGAGTGCCTGGTCGGCCTTGGAGAGTAGCCCCGGGAGCGCGCCCTCGATCCGGAGCGGCGGATCAGGTGGGAGCGGGGCGGGCACGAAGGCCCGGTATCCGGTGGGTTGCTTGATGTAGCGTCCGGCGCGGTCTTTGGAGGCTACCATATTATTGGCTCACTATAACAAGGTTTGCATTCTCGACTTGTATTATAGCGAAACTTTAACATAAGTTCAATTCGCGGCTATGTAGTCGGTGAGGTATCATTGCCCGATGCCATTCCGCCCCCTGCTGGCCCTCGCGTTGGCCACCGCCGCCTGCGCCCCAAATGACGCCGACTGGCCCGTCTACGGCGGCAACACCGACAACACCCATTACACGACCTTAGACCAGATCTCGCCCGCCAACGTGAGCCAGCTCGAGGTCGTCTGGACCTACGACACCGGCGACGCGTTCGAGGGGTCGGAGATGCAGGCCAATCCTATTGTGGTCGACGGGGTGCTGTACGCCACCACGCCCAAGCTCCACGTGTTCGCGCTCAACGCCGCGACGGGTGAGCAACTGTGGCGATTCGACCCCAACAATGGTCAGCCGCCGACATCACGCTTTCGGCACCGCGGCGTGGTCGTCACCGGCGACCGCGTGTTGTTCAACTACCGGAACCGCCTCTACGCGCTCGATCGCCGCACGGGCGTCCCCATCCCCACCTTCGGCGACTCGGGCTGGGTGGACCTCCGCGAAGGACTCGGCCGCCCCGTCGAAGGACTGTCGGTGAGTGCGAGCACGCCGGGTGTGGTGTTCGAGGACCTGCTCATCATGGGCAGCTCGGTACCCGAAGCGCTGCCCAGTGCGCCGGGCGACATTCGCGCGTTCGACGTGAACACCGGCGCGCTCAAGTGGTCGTTCCACACCATTCCGCACCCGGGCGAGTTCGGCTACGAGACCTGGCCGCCTGATGCGTGGAAGGTGGCCGGTGGTGCGAACGCATGGAGCGGGGTCACGCTCGACCCCAAGCGTGCGATGGTGTTCGCGGCCACGGGCTCCGCGTCGTTCGACTTCTACGGCGCGAACCGGCGTGGTGACAACCTGTTCGCCAACAGCGTCGTCGCGCTCGATGCGCGGACGGGTAAGCGCGTGTGGCATTACCAGACCTTGCGTCACGACCTGTGGGACCGCGACCTACCGGCGGCGCCAACGTTGGTCACCGTGACGCGCGAGGGCAAGAAGGTGGATGCTGTCGCGCAGATCACCAAGACGGGTCATGTGTTCTTGTTCGACCGCGACAATGGCACGACGCTGTTCCCCATTGAGGAAGTGCCGATGCCGAGTCTCACTCTCGATGGTGACTCGGCGTCGCCCACGCAGCCGTTCCCCGTGTTGCCCAAGCCGTTCGCGCGGCAGTCGTTGACGGAAGATGGTTTGACCGATCGCACGCCTGAGGCGCGCGCGGCGGCGCTCAAGACGTTCAGCGCGTATCGCACCACGCATCCGTTCGACGCGCCGACCGAGCGCGGGATCATCATCTTCCCTGGTGTGGATGGCGGCGGCGAGTGGGGTGGACCCGCGTTCGATCCCGAGACGGAGCTCCTGTATGTGAACTCCAACGAGATGGCGTGGCTCCTGAAGATGGTGCCGCGCAGCGACAAGTCAGTGTACGGCGCGTTCTGCGCCAATTGTCACGGCGACAATTCGCGCGGCACGGCCGCGGGTCCGCGGTTGGATGGCATCGCCGAGCGACGCACGCGCGAGGAAGTGACGAAGGTGATCCGCGAGGGAACGGGGCGGATGTCGGCGTTTGGTGCGATGTTAGATGCCGCGACGGTGCGTGAGCTGGTGGAGTACCTGTTCACCGGCAAGGACGCAGCTTCGTTGGCGGCGGACAACCCGTACTATCTGAAGTATCGTAGCGTTGGCTTCGACATCTTCCTCGATCACGAGGGCTACCCTGGTGTGAAGCCGCCGTGGGGGACGTTGAATGCGATCGACCTGAACAGTGGGGAGATCAAGTGGCAGGTCCCGTTCGGAGAGTATCCTGCTTTGGCGAAGCAAGGCATTACGGGTACGGGCACGGACAATTACGGTGGGGCGATTGTCACAAAGAACGGACTGCTGATCATTGCGGCGACGACGTATGACAACAAGATTCGGGCGTTCGATAAGTCGAA
>CAZCZO010000021.1:0-46431 GCA_964503275.1 uncultured Gemmatimonadaceae bacterium
CATCTCGGTGGTCGCCGTATCATTAACGATGGTCGAGCACGAACAGGCGGCGTGGCCGACCTCGCTGCTCATCGGCCTGATCGGTCCTGCTGTGCTGTTCACCGCGCGGCTCAAGTACGGCGAGTTCATCGTCCTGCGCACCTTCTGCCCGTGGTGCGCGATCTCCACCGTGTCCATCGTCACCTGCGCGATCCTCGTGGCCCTTGACTGGCGGCGGCTCCGCCGCGGGCCCGCCAACGGATCGGTCGATACCGTCGCGCAGGCCTGATGCCTCCCACCCGTTCCGACCGATCGAGGCCTCTATGATGCGCGCCCTTCGCCACTGCCTGTCCCTCATGACCCTGCTCGTGTCGGCCGTCCACGCGCAGGATCACAGCGCCCACGCGGGTCACGGTGCCGCTCCGCCGACGCTCCCCCGCGAAGTGGGACAGGACGCCTATGCGGCGATCGCCGAGATCGTGGCCATCCTCACGCAGGACGCCGCCACCGACTGGTCGAAGGTGGATGTCGAGGCGCTCCGGCAACATCTGCGTGACATGCAGCTGGTCACCGTCGCTGCGACGGTCACGGCGCAGGAGATCCCCGGTGGTGCGTTGTTCCTCGTGCGGGGCGAGGGTGAGGTGCTCGGGGCCATCCGCCGGATGGCGCCGGCGCATGCGGCGGCGACCGTAAGCGAGTTGCCGTTCCTGGTCCGGGTCAGCGACCGGTCGGACGCCGTCGAGGTGCGTATCACCGCCGCCACGCCGACGGACGCGCGCGAGGTCGCACGCATCCGTGGCCTGGGCTTCATCGGCTGGATCGCGTCCGGCGGGCATCATCAGGCACATCACCTCGCGATCGCGCGAGGCGAGGCCGTCCACCGGCACTGACCGCAGCGGCCCCCGCTACCAGATGTTGGGGTCGTGGGCGAGGTCGAGTTCGTAGCGCTTGCGCTTCACGATGTTGTAGATGAACGCGACGCTGATGCGGCTGCTCGAGGTGACCGTCCCGTTGAAGGGCTCGACCTTGCGTTCCCCGTTCTTGTCGGGCACGAAGCGCAGCGAGTTGCCCGAGCGCGTGTAGGTGCCCTGCCAGGTCTCGTTCTGCAGGCGTGCCGTCTCGATCTTCTCCCCCTTGGTGAGGATCGCCCGGCGGTACGACAGCGCCGCGACGAAGCGTCCGTTGGGGCGTAGCCGGATGTTCATCTCGTGCAGCCGCACGGCGTTCGTGAAGCCGTCCTCGCCGACGACTTCGTCGGTCATGGGGAGCCGTTGTTGGTTCACCCGCTGGGCCGCATACACGCCCATCAGCGGCGGCGTCGCCTGCCCACGGGCCTGCGCCGGCGCGCGCTGCCCTGCCACGAGCAGCGCGGCGATCAGGAGCAGCGGCCTCATGCGCCCGGCCTCAGTCGCTCGGAGACGATCCACTCCTCGCGGGCAAGGGTCACGCCCGTCGGGAACCGCGACGAGAACTCCGCGCGGAGGCGCGCGGTGTGCTGCGCGAAATACTGATCCAAGGCCGATTGGTCGTGGGCCACGTAGGTCGTGCGAAAGGTGAAGGGGTCGAGCCGGCTCACATAGGCCCCGGCGAAGCACCCGGTGAGCAACACGTCCGGGACATGCGTCACACGCAGGTAGATCTCGATGGTGTCGGCGAGCGCGACATCGGTCGTGGAGCCGCGGACCTCGTAGAGGATCTGTCCGTCGGCGGGGAAATCGGGCATCGGTCGGGCGAAGAAGGGACGGGGTCGCTGGGTATATTACCACGCCCACCCCCAAAAAGCTCCATTCGACGGCCGGACCCCAGTGGACAGCAGCACACCGCACGACGACATCATCTACCCGGACGCCATCCCCTTCGTCCTGGTCCATCTTGCCTGCCTCGGCGCCATCTGGACCGGTGTCAGCTGGCCGGCCGTCGCCGTCTGCGTCGCGCTCTATGTGGTGCGCATGTTCGGTGTGACAGCGGGCTACCATCGCTACTTCTCACACCGATCGTACCGGACCAGTCGCGTCGGCCAGTTCCTGCTGGCGCTCCTCGCACAGTCGTCCACGCAGAAGTCGGTGCTGTGGTGGGCGGCGCTCCACCGCCATCACCATCGGCACTCGGACACCGAGCTCGACGTCCACTCGCCGGTGCACCGCTCGTTCTGGTATTCGCACATGGGCTGGATCTTCGATCGGCGCTACGACGAGGCCGATGTCGAGGCCGTGCCCGATCTGGCGCGCTTCCCGGAGCTGATGTGGCTGGCCCGCTTCGAGCAGGCGCCTGCGCTGGTCCTCGCGCTCGCGCTGTGGCTCTTGGGGGGATGGGAGTTGCTCATCGTCGGCTTCTTCTGGAGCACGGTCCTGCTGTATCACGGGACGTTCTTCATCAACTCGCTGGCGCACGTGCACGGGAGCACGCGCTACGTGACGGGCGACGACTCGCGCAACAATTGGTGGCTCGCCATCATCACTCTCGGTGAAGGCTGGCACAACAACCACCACGCCTACCAGCGCTCGTGCCGGCAGGGCTTCCGCTGGTATGAGGTCGACCCGACCTACTACGTGCTCCGCGCGCTGCGCGGGCTGGGCCTCGTGTGGGACCTCGGGACGCCGCCCGTCGAGGTGGTGCGCAACGAGCGGCCTCTGGGGCGTGCGGTCATCGAGAAGGTGGCGCGGCAGCTCGCCGACCGCATGCACGCCGAGATGGCGTTGCCACAGGTGCCGACGGTCGAGGAGCTGCGGGCCAAGGTCCTCGAGTGGTACGCGCACACGCCCAGCGTGGAGGACATCGCGCAGCGCGCCCGCGAGCATCTGGAGCAGGCCCTCTCCGCGCCGACCGCCGAGACCGCCTAGCCCGCGACGGCCGCCAGGGCGGCGCGGCGCAGCGACGTCGCGCGGTCAGTCCGTGAAGTGTTCGGCCTTGAGCCGACGCAGGGCCTCTCGCGCTGCCGCCGATTCCGGCGCGTCCGGCCACTGCTCGATGCTGCGGCGCAGCTCCACCATCGCCTTGCCCGGTGTGGCCAGTGGACCGAGATAGAGATCGATGAGGCGCTGCGACGCATAGCGCTGCGTCTCGGCCGACGCGGACGGATGGTTGCGGACCTCGCGGTACAGCGCGGCCGCACGCGGCAGGTCCACCCGCTGTCGGGCGTACAGGTCCGCCGCGTGCAGCCGCGCCGCGAAGGCGGCGGGCTCGGCGCGGATCGCCTCCTCCCAGGCCGCGAGCGCGCCGGGAATGTCGCCGCGCGCCTCGAGCGCCTGGATATGCGAGTAGCTCGATCCTGAGAATCCCCGGCGATCCGCCAGCACGGAATGTGCGATGAGGTTCGCGGTCCCGTGCACGACGATGCGATGCACCACCAGGCCGATCGCGCCGAAGATCACGAAGCCGATGCCGGTGGTCAGCAGCGATCCACCGCCGGCCACGAATCCGGCGATCGCCCCGGCACCGCCGACGACGATGAGCACCTGCGCGACATGCGCCGACTCTTGATGGTCGATCTGGTATTGCTCGCGGGGCATACGCCGAAAGCTAGGGCGCGAATGGGCGCGATGCGGCAGACGCCTGTCGGGCCGGCGCACGTCCGCGGCGGTGTCGTCCGGTGCGGCCGGCCCCTGCAGCCTGCGTCCGAATGACCCCACCGGCGTCGGCCCGATGCCGCAGCGGTGCCACACACCGGCCAGCCTTGTGGCATGCTCGCCGCACTCCGCTCCGCCGCCGTCGTCGGGATCGACGCCTACGATGTCACCGTCGAGGTCGACGTCGCCGCAGGGCTGCCCGCCTTCACCCTCGTCGGCCTCGCCTCGGGCGCGGTGAAGGAATCGCGTGAACGGGTCATGGCCGCGCTGACCAACGCGGGCTTTGCCCTCCCCGCGCGCAAAGTCACGGTGAACCTGAGTCCTGCCGACCGGCCAAAGTCCGGGACGGCCTTCGACCTGCCCATCGCACTGGCCCTGCTGGCCGCGCACGGTGTCGTCGATCCCGCCGTGCTCGCCCGGGTCGTCATCGTCGGGGAGCTGGGGCTGGATGGGTCGCTGCGTCCCGTGCGCGGCGTGTTGCCGATCGCGCGGCAGGTGGCAGCGCGAGATGGCGACACGCTCCTTCTGCCGCCCGCCAACGTCGCTGAGGCGTCGCTGGTCTCGGCGCTGCCGCTGGCGACGGCGACTGATCTGGCGAGTCTGGTGGCCGAGCTACGCGCACGGCGGCTGCCGGCGGCGCCTCCGGAACCCGCCCGCATCGCGTCCGTCGCCTGCGATGACGATTTCGCCGACGTCGTGGGCCAACCTCGCGCCGCGCGGGCGCTGGAGATCGCGGCCGCCGGTGGTCACAACGTCCTGCTGATGGGGCCGCCGGGGGCAGGGAAGACCATGCTCGCGCGCCGACTGCCGGGGATCCTGCCAACGCTGGTCGAGGAGGAACAGCTCGAGGTCGTCGCGCTGCACTCGGTGGCCGGCGTCCTCGATCCCAGTCGCGTGTTCGCGGCGCGGCGCCCCTTCCGCGCCCCCCACCACACGATCTCCCAAGCGGGCCTGATCGGGGGTGGCAGCGGGCCACGCCCCGGCGAGGTGTCGCTCGCGCACTGCGGCGTGTTGTTCCTGGACGAGCTGCTCGAACTGCCGCGCTATGTGCTCGATGCGATGCGGCAGCCGCTCGAGGATGGTCGGGTGGTCGTCGCGCGGGCGGGTGGTGCCGTCACCTTTCCGGCACGCTTCACGCTGGTCGCGGCGGCCAATCCCTGCCCGTGCGGGCGGGCGGGCACCGAGGGCGGAGCACCCTGCGTCTGCTCGGCCAGCGACATCGCACGCTACCGTGCCCGTCTGTCGGGACCACTGGCGGATCGCATCGACCTGCACGTCGCCGTCCGTGCAGTGCCACCCGGCGAGCTCGCGCTACGCACGCGCGGGGAGGCCTCGGCGGTCATTCGCGAACGCGTGGCCGCCGCGCGCGAGCGACAGCGCCGTCGCTATGAGCGCCTCCCCGGGGTGCACACGAATGCGCAGGCTCCGGCACGCCTGCTCTTCGATGCGCTGAGCGATGATCCGCCGGTCGCGGCCGAGTGCGCGCAGCTCGGTGCGCGCGCCGCGCTGTCCGCGCGCGGGATCGATCGGACGCTCCGGGTCGCTCGGACCATCGCCGATCTCGGCGGTCGCGACCGCGTCGGGATCGCCGACCTGCATGAGGCCCTACGGTACCGGGGCGGGTGAGCCCACCCGCTCCGGGTGGCAATACACATTGAACCGATCCGCCCGCACGAATCCCACCACGGTGATGCCGCTGCGCTCGGCGCAGTCCAGCGCGAGGCTGCTCGGCGCGCCCACCCCCGCGACGAGGCCGATCCCTGCGGCCAGCGCCTTCTGGACGAGCTCGAAGGAGATACGCCCACTCAGCATCAGTGCGTGACGCTCCAGCGGCAGAGCGCCCTCGAGGACCGCGAAGCCGAGCAGTTTGTCCACCGCATTGTGCCGGCCGATGTCCTCGCGGACGGCCACGACCCGATCGTCCGCGTCGATCAGCGCACTCGCGTGCACCCCGCCTGTGCGGTCGAAGTCCGGCTGCGCCGCGCGGAGCCGGTCCGGCCAGCGGGCCAGCGCGTTGGGGTCCACGCGATGCCGCGTCGTGATCGGCGGGAACGCCAGCGCGAGGGCATCGAGCGTCGCCTTGCCGCAGATGCCGCAGCTGGAGCCACTGAACACGTGGCGCGTCAGCCGCTCGAGGTCCACGACGACCCGGGGCGCCAGCAGCACATCGACCACATTCCCCGACTGCCCGCTCGGGAGATCGCGACAGAGCAGGACGTCGAGGAGGTCTTCCGCGGAGCGTACGACACCCTCCGTCAGCAGGAACCCCACCGCATGTTCGCGCTCATGGCCGGGCGAGCGCATCACCACCGCGATGCTGCGTCCGTTCACCCGGATCTCCAGCGGCTCCTCGCGCGCCACGCCGTCCTGGTCCACCGCCCACGCGGCGCCGCGACGCCAGCGCTGGACCGGCACGTCGTGCGCGGTCATCGGTCGGCCGTCGCTGCCCGCTCCACCCGCACACGCGTGGAGTAGTCGGGCGTGCCACTGTCCGCATCGTGCCGGTCGCGGTCGATCAGGCAGTTCCCCTCGGGCCAGTGGATCTGCAGGTTGCCCGGCGCGATCGGCGCCAGGAAGATGCGCCCCTCGAAGCGCCCGCGCGCATTGTGCAGCGTGACGCGGTCACCGTGGATCAGATGCCGCGCGGCCGCGTCGTCGGCGTTCATCAAGACTGCGTCGCGGCTCGCGCCGTTCAGCGGATCCACTTCGGCGTAGATCAGCGAGTTGAACTGCTTCCCGCGGCGGCAGCGCAGCGAGAACGTGCCGTCGTCCCGCTGCTCGCGCGGGGGCAGCGCCGGCGTCGCGAAGACCGCCCGCCCGTCGGGGAGCGGGAAGTGTCCGCCGGCGCAGAGGTGTCGGCCGCCGTATTGGAAGGCGTCCCCCGCTGCGCGCAGATGCTGCACGCCGTCGTAGAACGGCACCACCCGCGCGATCTCCTCACGCACGGCCCATCCGTCCTCGCAGCCCAGCAGCGACGCCCGTTCCGGCCACGCCTCGGCGGCCAGCGCGCGCAGGATCTTCCACTCCGCGCGCGCTTCACCCACCTGCCGCGGCAGTTCCGGGCTGAACATCACGCGTCGCTCCGTGCTGGTCTCGCAACCGCCTTCGTCCTGCTCGTAGCGCGTCTTGGCGGGCAGGAGCCACACCTCCTCTCCCGGCTCGACGAACATCTGGTCGTTCACGATGATGTCCTGATGCACCCGCACCGGCACGCGGGCGAGCGCCTCCCGCACGTGCGCGGGCTCGGGCAACGTATGCAACAGGTTCCCGCCCACACAGTAGAGGAGGTCGAGCTGGCCGCGGTGCGCGGCCTCGATCATCTCGGGCGTCGTGTAGCCGAGCGTCCGGGGGATGGGGAATCCATAGGTCTGTTCGAGCGCGTCGGCGTGCGCGGGCGTGATCGGCTTCCCGCCCGGCAGGGCGGTCGCATAACAGCCCATCTCGCCGCCCCCTTGCACGGAGGAATGGCCGCGTATCGGCACCGCACCGCAGTGGTCGCGCCCGATCCACCCACGCGCGAGCGCCACGTCGAGGATCAGCCGCACGCCGTCGGCGCCGGCGGCGGTCTGCGTGATGCCCATGCTCCACACCAGGACGCCGGTCCGCGCCGAGGCGAGCAGGTCGGCGAAGCCCTCGAGACTCGCGCGGGGCAGGCCCGACGAGGCCTCCAACTCATCCCACGAGAGCGCGTCCACGGTCGCTTCGAGCGCGGCGAATCCCGTGGTGTGGGCCTCGATGAACGCACGATCCACCGCCCCGCGGGCCAGCAGCGATTTGAGCGCGCCGTACAGCAGCGCGATATCGCCACCCTGCGCCACCGGGAACCAATAGTCCGCGAGATCGCTGCCGAACAGCGCGCTGGCCGGGTCCGAGGGGACCCAGTAGCGCTGCATCCCCGGCTCCAGATACGGGTTCACCATCACGATCTTCGTCCCCCGCTGCTTGGCGAGCAGCAGATACTTCGTCGAGACGGGCTGATCGTTGGCCGGGTTGGACCCGAAGAACACGATGAGGTCGGTGCCGATCCAATCCTCATAGCTGCAGGTCGAGGCGGCGACCCCGACGACCTCCTTCATCGCCGCCGTCGAGGGGGCATGGCACAGTCGCGCGGCGTTGTCGATATGCGGCGTGCCCAGGAAGCGGGCGACCTTCTGCGCGACGTAATAGACCTCGTTGGTCACGCCGCGTGCCGTGAGGAAGAACGCGGTGCGGAGAGGAGGCGTCGCCCGCAGCCGGGCGCCGAGCCGGGCGTGTACCTCGTCCCAGCTGACGCGCGTGAAACCGGGCTCGCCTCGGCGTCGCACGAAGGGGTAGGGGAGCCGACCCAACTCGCGCAGCGCCCGATTGTCCCACCGCGACAGCGCGTCCACATCCGCGAGGCGCGCGGCGTCGAGCGGACCCACGGTATTCAGCCGCAGCAGGTTGAGCCGCGTCATGCACAGATGTGTCCCAGGAATGGTCCAGTCGTGCAGGCCAGCCACCCCCAACGCGCAGCCATCGCAGACGCCTTTGCGCAGGACCTCCGCCGCGTAGCCCAGATTGTCCCGATTCCGCCACGCGACTGCGGCCATGTCGCGAAAGTGCTTGGGCTTGCGGACCCCGAGCCCGAACGGCACGACACGCTGCCAGAGCGACGGGGCGCGGGGGACGCGGTGCGGTTCGGCGCGATCGGACATGGCCTGGGGTGGGGGACGCCGTGAAGTTACCGCACCGAGAAGCTGTTCGAGACGATCTCAGCGCGCTCGGTCCGTTCGCTGCCGTGGACGACGTCGGGCATCGTCAAGGTGACCGGGAACCGGAAGCGATGCACGCCGGGGGTCGCGTCGAGCGGTACGTCCACGTCGTGGTGCTGCGACGTCCCGGGGCGCAGCTCATACACCACCGCGGTGCACAGGCGGAGTTCGTCGGGCAGCAGGACCCATCCCGTGCCCTCCCGTCGTTCGGTCCGCCGCTGGCAGGGGTTGAACTGGACCGTGCGTGACCCATCGTTCGCGAACCGCACCGACACGGCGGCACCGGGTGCGGCCGTGTCGGCCAGCACGGTCGCAGTGCGTTCCGACTGCGGCGGCTGCAGCGCGGGGTCGCCGGGGGCAGGGGGGGCCTCGGTGGGGCCGCAGGCCGTGACCGCCCAGCTGACGGCGAGGAGCAACGGGAAGCGTCTCTGCATGGTCGTGACTCCGGTTGGCGAGGTGGTGATCGAACACTACCCCACGGCGGCCCGAATGGCGCACGGGTCGGGACCGATCGAGCGGCCCACGGGGCGGGACGTCGCACGGGCGCTTCCGCTGCTCTAACGTTATCGTACCGACCGACGTTGGTCCGACCCTCTCTCCGCGCCTGCGACCACATCTCGCCATGCTCGACACGCCAGCACGTCGCCGGGGTCGCCTCGCGGCTCGGGCGCCCGGTCAGGCGGCGGACCGCGACCGATGAGCACGCCGCCGCCGGAGCGCCGGCGCAGTTCGCGGCAGCGGTATCTCGCCTTCGTCGAGGACTACCGGCAGCGACGCCTGGACGCCGTCGTGGACGCGCGGAACGCCGCGCTGGCCGCCGCCGGTCGCTCCACCGACCCGGACGCGCATCGCTCGCCGGCCGCCGACGCGGTGCCCCCGCCGCCGGGGGGCCGCACCGGCGCCTTCGCTGCGCTGCGGCTCGCGCCGGCGCGGCGCGCGCACTTGCGCAGCTATCTGCGCTGGTTCCAGCCGCACCGCGCGCACCTCGCCGGTCTCGTGGTGTTGGCCTTCGCGGTCGCCGCGATGGAGATGGTCGAGCCGCTCTTCATGCGGTACCTCATCGACGACGTGCTGCTGCGTCCCTCGCTGGCCCCTGAGGTCCGCCTCAGCCGCTTGCACCTCGCCGGGGGTGGGTTCCTCGCGTTCATCCTCGTCTCGAAGCTGGTCGAGGTGCTCAAGGACTATCGCCAGCGCATGCTGAACGTCCGCGTGGTCCTCGGCCTGCGGCGCGCGCTGTTCGAGCGACTGCTCCACCTGCCACTCCCGCGGCTGTGGGAGATGAAGACGGGTGGCATCCTCTCACGCCTGACCGGCGACGTGGAGACCACCACCGGGTTGTTGCAGCTCGCGGTGATCTCACCCGCGTTGTCCGTGGTGCGTCTGGTCATCGCGCTGGGCATCCTGCTGTCGCTCAACTGGCGGCTCGCCGTGATGGCCATGGCGGTGATCCCCGGGGCGATGCTCATCAGCTTCACGGCGTCGCGCCGCGTCCGCCCCATCTACCGCGCCGTGCGCCAGGACGTCGAGGGCATCGACGGGCGGGTCGGTGAGACCTTCTCCGGGATCCGCGTCGTGCGGGCCTTCGGGCGAGAGGTGCGCGAGGTGCTCGACTATTTGGTTGGGCGGCACACGGTCCTGCGCAAGGAACTGTTCGCGCATCGCCGCGAGCTCGTGCTCTGGACCTCGTGGGGACTGCTGATCGCGGCGGTCAACGTCATCATCATCTGGTATGGCGGGTATCTGTTCCTGCAGGGCCGCGCGACGGTGGGCGACATCATGGCGTTCCAGTGGTACACGTTCCTGCTGATGGGGCCGGTCTGGAACATCGTGAACTCGTTCTCCGAGCTCCAGCGCTCGCTCGCCGCGATGGAGCGCGTCTTTGACGTGCTGGCCATGGAGGCCGACAAGCCCGACCGCCCGGGGGCGGCCGAGGCGCCGACGGTGGTGCAGGAGATCCGGTTCGAGGGCGTCTCGTACGCGTACCGCGAGGGCCGTCCGGTGCTGCACGATGTCGATCTCGTGGTGCCGGGGGGTTCCGTGATCGCGCTGGTGGGACGCAGCGGTGCCGGCAAGACCACGTTGACCGATCTCGTCGCCCGGTTCCACGATCCGACCACCGGACGGATCACGGTCAACGGCACCGACATCCGCGACGTCACGCTGCGCAGCTACCGCCGGCTCCTCGCGCTGGTGCAACAGGATGTCTTCCTGTTCGACGGGTCGGTGCGCGAGAACATCGCGTACGGGCGCCCGCAGGCGACCGAGGCTGAGGTCGAGGATGCGGCCCGGCGCGCCAACGCCCACGAGTTCGTCGTCCGTCTGCCCGACGGCTACGCGACGACCGTCGGGGAGCGCGGGGTCAAGCTGTCCGGTGGTCAGCAGCAGCGGCTCGCGATCGCGCGCGCGATCCTCGCCGACCCGCAGATCCTGATCCTCGACGAGGCCACCAGCAATCTCGACACCGAGAGCGAGCAGCTCATCCAGTCGGCCATGGCCGCGTTGCTGGCCGGCCGGACGACCTTCGTGGTGGCCCACCGACTGTCGACCGTGCGCCGCGCGCAGCAGATCGTGCTGCTCGAGGAGGGACGCATCGTCGAGCACGGCACCCATGACGCCCTGATGGCGGCGCGAGGCCGCTACTACGACATGGTCCAGCGACAGGCCGCCGGGGTCGACGCCGAGGCCGACGGGTCCCTGCTCCGATGACGGCCCCTGCGCCCCGCAGCGGGTGGCATGACCACCCGCTCTCCCGGCCGAAGACCGACTAGATTTCACCGGATCACCTCTCCACTCCCTGCCAGGTCCTCCCGTGCCCATCGGCCGCTCCATCTTGCTCGCTGCCGCGCAAAGTGATGCGCTCAACCGCTTCGCCACCAAGAGCCCGGTGGTCAAGCGTGCCACCCGTAAGTTCATGCCCGGCGAGAAGCCCGAGGATGCACTCGACGCGGGCGCGCGGATCGTCGCCGACGGACGGGGCTTGATCTACACCAAGCTCGGCGAGGCTCTCACGCGCCTGGAGGACGCCGACGCGGTCCGTGACCACTACCTCTGGTTCTTCGACCAGATCGCCGCGCGCCGGCTCCCGGCGCACGTGTCCATCAAGCCGACGCAGTTGGGGCTCGACCAGTCCGAGACCAAGTGTACAGAGCACTGCTTGGCGCTCGCCGCGCGGGCGGAGGCCACCGGCTCGGCCCTGTGGATCGACATGGAGGACCACACGTACGTGGACCGCACGCTGGCGCTCTACGAGACGGTGAAGGCCAGGTTCCCGCGCAGCGGTCTGGCCATGCAGACGTACCTGTACCGGACCCCGAAGGATCTGGAGCGACTGATGCCGCTCCAGCCCATCATCCGCTTGGTGAAGGGCGCCTACGCCGAGCCCGAGTCCGTGGCGTATCCGCGCAAGGCGGACACGGATCAGGCCTTCTACGACTTGGCCGTCACCATGCTCGAGGGGGCGCGCTCCGGTGCCTGCACGCCCATCCTGGGCACCCACGACGAGGCGTTGGTCGCGCGGATCGCCGCGAAGGCCGAGCAGATGGGCGTCGCGAAGGGGAAGTACGAGGTGCACATGCTCTACGGCATCAAGGATGCCGCGCAGGCCCGCCTCCGTCGCGAAGGACACGCGGTGACGACGCTGATCTCGTATGGCGACGCGTGGTACCGGTGGTACATGCGCCGCCTGGCCGAACGCCCCGCGAACGTCCTGTTCGTGGTCAAGTCGATGTTCGGGTGATGCGGTGCCGTCGCCGCCCATCCCCGATCGGCACGGGTGGCGGTGACACCACGCCCCGCGGCGGTCCGTAGGGCTGCGGCATGAGCGGTTGCCTGCGGCAGCTCGGCGGTCTGGTGGTCCTCGCGACCCTGATGCTCGGCGCGTACGTCACGCGGCATCGGTGGTTGCCGTTGGTGACACCGGCGGGGCAGGTCACGGTCGCGGAGGCCGCGTGGGTCCCGTTGTCCACCGAGGGGGCCGCCCGCGCCCGTCGCGCCGTGGCGGGCTTGTCCCGCCAGAACGGCCCGGTGTTCACGAATGTCGCGCCCGCCGACTTGGCGTCCTTCCTCCTGGACTCGCTGGTGCGGGGCATCACGACCGGGGACCGGGTCGCCGAGGTGACCACGCGCGACGATCGCATCCTCATCCGCACCGAAGTGCGTGTCAGCGACTTCGGCCCGGAGTTCCTCTCCGTGCTCGGTGGGGTGGCCGAGCGGCGTGCGTCCCTCACACTCGGCGGTCGTCTGCGCGTGGAGCGTCCAGGGATCGGCGAACTTGTGCTCGACGAGATCATCGTCGATGCCGTGTCCATTCCGGGACCGGCGATCCCGCGGGTCACCCGCGCCCTCGCGACCCGGCTGCGGCGCGCCGGCCTGCGGGACGATGCGCTGGGCTTCGCCCTGCCGGGACAGATCGGCGATCTGCGGGTAAAAGGCAACATGATCACCCTCTACAAGTCGGATCCGGAATGACGCGCGTGCTCGTGGTGGACGACGAGCCCGGCGTCCGTGCTGCCCTGGTGCAGTTGCTCGAGTACGAAGGTGTCGAGACCCGCGCGGTCGCATCGGCCGCGGAGGCCTTCACCGCCTACGAGGAGTTCCACCCCGCGGTCACCTTCCTCGACGTCAAGATGGCGGGCATGGATGGGCTGTCCGCGCTCAAGGTCTTGCGACAGCGGGACCCGGCGGCCGTGGTCGTGATGATCAGTGGTCATGCGACCATCCGGGACGCGATCGACGCCACCCAGCTCGGGGCCTTCGACATCCTCGAGAAGCCGCTCGACACCGATCGCATCCTGGTCACGTTGCGCAACGCGCTGGGGACGCAGGAACTTCGGGCGGAGAATGCGCGGCTCAAAGAACGGGTCGTCGGGCGGACCACGATGGTCGGGGCGAGCGCCGCGCTCTCCACGCTGCGGCAACAGGTCGCGCAGGTCGCCCCGACGCCGGCCCGCGTGCTCATCACCGGCGAGAACGGGACGGGGAAGGAGTTGGTCGCGCGGGCGTTGCACGATGTGTCGCCGCGCGCCAAGAAACCCTTCGTCGAGCTCAACTGTGCCGCGATCCCGTCGGAGCTGATCGAGAGCGAGCTGTTCGGTCACGTGAAGGGCTCGTTCACCGGGGCGGTCGCGGATCGCCCGGGCAAGTTCGAGCAGGCGGACGGCGGGACGCTGTTCCTGGACGAGATCGGCGACATGGCGTTGGCCGCGCAGGCGAAGGTCCTGCGGGTGCTGCAGGAGGGCGAGCTCACGCGCATCGGGGGATCTAAGCGGCTCAAGGTCGACGTGCGGGTCATCGCGGCCACCAACAAGCGGCTGGAGGATGAGATCGCGGCGGGACGATTCCGGGAGGACCTGTTCTACCGGTTGAACGTGGTGCCGCTGCACGTGCCGCCACTCCGCGAGCGACGTGACGACATCCCCCACTTGATCGGGCACTTCGTCGCGCTCCTCGCGCAACACGAGGGCGTGGCGGCGCGCCGTTTCGAGGCCGACGCGATCGCGCGCCTCGCGCAGCGCGACTGGCCGGGCAATGTGCGCGAGCTGCGCAACACCGTCGAGCGCTTGCTCATCCTGTCCACGGGCCCGACGGTGACGGTGCGCGATGTGGAGCGCTTGGTCGGCGGTTCGCCGGCCGCCTCCTCGGGGGACCTCGGGGCGTTCGCCGAGTGCCAGACCTTCGAGCAGTTCAAGGAGGTCGCCGAGCGCGCGTTCCTCGTGGCCAAGCTCCGCGCGCACGACTGGAACGTGGCCGAGACGGCCCGCGTGCTCGAGATGCCGAGGTCCAACCTGTACAAGAAGATCGAACGCTTCGCGCTGACGCGAGAGGACGGATGAGCGACCGGAACTGGGACAAAGAGTTGGCGGCCATCGACCGGCAGTTGGCGTCGGTGTCGGACGAAGCGCTGCTGGCCTCGTCGGCGCCGGCGGCCGGCGCCACGCCGGACCCGCGTACGGTTGATCCGCGCGCGGCCGCCGGCCGCGGCGCCGCCCCTGCGGCAACCCGCGCGGTGGCGCCGAGCGCGGCGGTCCCGACGCCGGTCGGAGTGATGGCGCGCCTGGGCTTGGGGGTGCTCCTCGGTGTGGCCGTGGTGTTCTGGCCGTACGCGAATCGCTGCGGTACCGGCCTCGCGGGTTATCTTGCCGCCGTGCTCGTCGTCAGCGGGGCCGGGTGGTGGACCGCGGTGACGACCTGGCGTGCGCGCGCGGGGCGCGCACACCTCTTGGCCCTGATGCTCGTGGCCTGGGGCCTCGTCCTCACAGCCATCGAGATCCTTCCACGCGTCGGGTACGCCAACGACCCGGCGCGCATCAGTTGGGGATGCGACGCATGAGTCAGACCTTCCAGAATTTCATTGCCGGCCAGTGGGTCCCTGCGGCCAGCGGGGCGACGTTCACGAACGTGAACCCAGCGGACACGCGCGATGTGATCGGGCACTTCCCGCTGAGCTCGGCCGAGGATGTCGCGCGGGCGGTGGCCTCGGCGCAACGCGGGTTCGCGCAGTGGCGGCGGATGCCGGCGCCTGCCCGCGGCGACATCCTGCGCCGTGTCGGCGACCTGCTCGCCGCGCGCAAGGAAGCGCTGGCGGACCTGATGACCCGCGAGATGGGGAAGCCGCGAGCCGAGACGCGGGGCGACGTGCAGGAGGGCATCGACACCGCGTACTACGCCGCGACCGAAGGCCGACGCTTGTTCGGTCACACCGTCCCCAGCGAGCTGGCCAACAAGTGGGCGATGTCGTTCCGCCGGCCGATCGGCGTCTGCGGCCTCATCACCCCGTTCAACTTCCCGTTGGCGATCCCGACGTGGAAGGCGTTCCCGGCGCTCCTCGCGGGCAATGCGGTCGTGCTCAAGCCGTCCGAGGACGTGCCACACACCGCGACCGTCTTCGTCGAGATCCTGCTCGAGGCCGGACTGCCTCCCGAGGTCATCCAGCTGGTGCATGGGGACCACGTCGCGGGCGCGGCGCTGGTCGAGCACCCGGAGGTGCCGGTCATCTCATTCACGGGCTCCACGGAGACGGGCGCCCGCATCGGCGAGATCTGTGGCCGTATGCACAAGCGGCTGTCGCTCGAGATGGGGGGCAAGAACGCGCAGATCGTCCTCGACGATGCGCCGCTGGACCTCGCGTTGGAGGGCGTGCTCTGGGGCGCCTTCGGGACGACCGGCCAGCGCTGTACGGCCACCAGTCGGTTGATCCTGCAGGAGGGCATCCACGATGCGTTCGTCGAGCGGCTCGTGGCGGCCGCGCGGGGCCTGCGGTTGGGCGACGGCCGGGTCGCGGGGACCGATGTGGGGCCGCTCATCCACGCGGGGTCGCTGGCCAAGGTCGAGCGGTACGTCGAGATCGCGCAGGCCGAGGGCGCCACGCTGGCCTGCGGTGGTCGCCGCGCCGACGCTGGGGCACTGGCGCACGGGTTCTTCCACGAGCCGACGATCTTCACCGGGGTGCGTGCAGGCTCGCGGCTCGAACAGGAGGAGGTCTTCGGGCCCGTGCTCGCGGTGCTCCGGGTCGCCGACGCCGATGCCGCGTTCGCGATCAACAACGGGGTGCGGTATGGGCTGTCGTCCTCGGTGTACACCGCCGATGTCTCGGTGGCGTTCCGTGCGCTGAACGAGTTGGACAACGGGATCACCTACGTGAACGCCCCCACGATCGGCGCGGAGGCACACCTGCCGTTCGGGGGCGTCAAGGCGACGGGGAACGGACACCGGGAGGGCGGCTGGGAGGTCTTCGAGTTCTATACCGAGACCAAGGTCGGGTACGTCGATTACTCGGGCCGCTTGCAGCGCGCGCAGATCGACAACTACTGACCGTGACCGTCGGGAGGGCTCCCGGTGGTGGTGGCTCGCGCTTGCGACCCCGGGAGGCCCTCGCTTAGATACCAGCATATGCAGGAGGCAGAGCTTCCCCCCTCGGTCGGCCCGGAGGCCGACGGATCGTCGGCGACGTCGGTCCACGGGCCCTCACGCGCTGCGCGGTTCGCCGCGTCGGTCGCGCGCGTGTCGTTCGAGTGGCTGAAGAGCTTCTCGCTCGCGCTGCTGCTGTTCGTCCTCGTGCGCGCGATGCTCGTCGAGGCCTTCAAGATCCCGAGCGGTTCGATGGAGCGCACGCTGCTGGTCGGGGACTTCTTGCTGGTGAACAAGATGGTGTATGGCGCGGAGGTCCCTTTGCTCCACCGGCGCTTGCCAGCGCTGCGGGCCCCCGCCAATGGCGATGTGGTCGTCTTCACCTGGCCCGCCGATCATTCCAAGAACTTCGTCAAGCGGATCGTCGGCTCGGCGGGCGACACCCTCGAGATGCGGGACGGCGACCTCGTGCGCAATGGGGCCGCGGTGCCGGAGCCCTACGCGGTCAACGAGCAGCTGGGCTACGACCCCTCGGGAGAGGAATTCCGGTGGCAGCGGGATTTCCTGGTGCGCGGCGCACGGGCATCGCAGCGCGCGTACCACCCGTCGCGCAACAACTGGGGCCCGCTGGTCGTGCCCGACGGCCACTTCTTCGTGCTCGGCGACAATCGCGACAACTCGCTGGACAGTCGGTATTGGGGCTTCCTCCCCGATACGCTGGTCCGCGGGCAGCCGCTGTTCGTGTATTACAGCTTCGCCCCCGATTCGTCGGAGTCCCTCGATTGGGTCACCCGCGTCCGGTGGCAACGGCTGGGCACCCGGGTCGAGTAGTCGTCGTACAGCAGGGCGCGGGATCGGCCGCGCAGCCACCGAGGCACGAGGGCACCAGTGAAGCGTGACCGCACGTCAGTCCGCAAGAGCAGCGCGGACGAAGGATCGCTCGATCAGTATCTGCGCGACATCAGCCACTTCCCGCTCATCTCGCGCGACGACGAGGTGCGGCTGGCGCAGCGCATCCGCAATGGCGACCAGGACGCCCTCGACACGCTGGTGCGCTCGAACCTGCGCTTCGTGGTCTCGGTGGCCAAGAAGTACCAGAACCAAGGCGTCTCCCTCTCGGACCTCATCAACGAGGGCAACCTGGGCCTGATCCGGGCGGCCCACAAGTTCGACGAGACGCGCGGGATCAAGTTCATCTCCTACGCCGTCTGGTGGATCCGCCAGTCGATCCTGCAGGCCCTCGCGGAGCAGTCCCGGATCGTCCGCGTCCCGCTCAATCGCTCCGGGACGCTGCACAAACTCGGCAAGCGCGCCAGCGCGATGCAGCAGGAGCTCGGGCGCGCCGCGACGCATGCGGAGCTCGCCTTCGAGTTCGAGCTCACCGAGGAGGAGGTCGCGCACACGCTGAGCATCTCGCAGACCCACGTGTCGCTCGATGCCCCGCTCGTGGCCGGCGAGGATTCCAAGCTCCTCGACTACCTCCCCGACACCGCGCGCGGCACGCCCGACGAACACACCTTCGAGAAGGCGCTGACGCAGTCCATCGACGATGCCCTGCAGTCGCTCAAGGAGCGCGAGTCGAAGATCCTCAAGCTGTACTTCGGGTTGGATGGGTCCGAGCCCAAGACCCTCGAGGAGATCGGCGCGCTGCTCGGCATCACCCGCGAACGCGTGCGGCAGATCAAGGAGAAGGCGCTGAGCCGCCTCCGGCATGTGTCCCGCGCCCGCGCGCTGGAAAGCTACCTCGGGTGATCCCGGACCCCGCACGGGACTTCGTACGCGAGGAGCCGCTGCACGATCAGATCCTGACGGTGCCGGGCCCGCGCGCGATCCTCCGCGTGCTGGGGCGAGCGTGCCGGCTCCGCTGTCCGCGCTGCGGCGGGGGGCCCGTCCTGCGGCACTGGTTGCAGCTCCGCGAGCGCTGCGGGGCCTGCGACGCCGCCTTGTCCCGCGGTGAGGCCGATCACTTCCTCGGGGCGATGCTGTTCAATCTGGTGATCGGCGAGCTGTTGTTCGCCGCCGTCCTGGTCGCGATCCTCGTCCAGACCTGGCCGTCGCCGCCGTGGGGGACGCTTGAGCGCTGGGCGCCGATCGGCGCGCTCGTCACCCCCTTCGTCCTGTTCCCCTTCTCCAAGTTGCTCTGGCTCGGCGCGGACCTCTTGGTGCGCCCCGATACCCCCGCGCGGGTCCCCTAGCGAGATTGCAGGGATGAAGGTCGCCCTCCTCACGCTTGGCTGTGACAAGAATACCGTCGATTCCGAACGGTATCTCGCCGATCTCGTGGCCCACGGGGCCATCCCGATCGACGATGCCGCCGACGCCGACGTCATCGTCGTCAACACCTGCGGGTTCATCGACGCCGCCAAGCAGGAGTCCATCGATGCGATCGTCGGGGCCGCGCGCCTGAAGACCGACGGCGCGTGCCAGGCCGTGATCGCCGTGGGCTGCATGGTCGAGCGGCACAAGGACGAACTGCGCGAGGCCCTGCCCGAGGTCGACCTGTTCCTGGGGGCCTCCGAGGGCGATGCCCTGATCCCGTCGCTGATCGAGCGCGGCCTGTTGCAGAGCGAGGTCCTCGCGCATCCCGGCGAGCGCCTGCTGGTGGCCGGCTCGCCGTTCGTGCGCTATCTGAAGATCAGCGAGGGCTGCGACCACGGCTGCGCGTTCTGCGCCATCCCGTTGATGCGCGGCAAGCACCGCTCCTTCGGCATCGACGACATCGTGCGCGAGGCGCAGTTGCTCGAGCTCCAAGGCGCGCGCGAGGTGAACCTCGTCGCGCAGGATCTCGCGCACTACGGCCGTGACCGCCGCGACGGCTCGTCGCTGCCGCGCCTGCTCGAGACCTTGGTCCGCGAGACCGGGATCCCGTGGATCCGCAACCTCTACCTCTACTCGGCGGGGATCACGCCGGAGTTGCTCGAGGTGATGTCGCGTGAGGCACGGCTGCTGCCCTACCTCGACATGCCGATGCAGCACGGGAGCGATGCCGTCCTCAAGGCCATGCGACGGCCAGAGCGCCGGGCGACGGTGCGCGAGCGGGTGCAGCGCTTCCGGGACGCGGTGCCCGATCTCGCGATCCGGACCACGGTGATCGTCGGCTTCCCCGGCGAGACCGACGAGGACGTCGACATCCTCTGCGACGTGCTCGAGGAGCTGCGCTTCGAGCGCGTCGGCGTGTTCACGTATTCGCCGCAGGAGGGCACCCGCGCGGCGGCGATGCCCGACGACGTGCCCGAACCCGTCAAGCGCGAGCGGCAGGAGCGGGTCAGTGAACTGCAGCGCGTCCTCACCGCCGAGCGCTACGAACAGCGCATCGGGCGACGCGCGACGGCGCTGGTGCTGCAGGGGGCCTCGGGCGACGAGCCCGCGATCGCGCGGATGCCCTGGCAGGCCGATGACATCGACGGGATCACGCGACTCGATCGCGCGGTGCCCGCCGGCGCCTTGGTCGAGGTCGAGGTCCTGGATGTCGAGGATGACTACGACTTCGCGGCGCGTGTCGTCGGTACGCCGCATCAGCCCACGCCACCGCGGGCCCCGCGGCGCGTGCTCCCGGTGACCAGCACGACCTCGGTCGGCAGCTTCGGTCGCTGAGTCCCTTCGTCCGTCCTCCCATGTCCCGTTCGACACGCATTTCGCAGCAGGTGATGGCTCGGTCCCGCGACCTCTTCCCTGGCGGGGTCAACTCGCCGGTCCGGGCGTTCGGCGGCGTCGGCGGCGACCCGGTGGTCTTCGCCCGTGGCGAGGGCGCGCACGTCACCGATGTCGATGGCAACCGCTATATCGACTACGTGCTCTCCTGGGGGCCGCTGGTCCTCGGCCACGCGCCGCCGACGGTGCTGGAGGCGGTGCGCGCCGCGATGGCGAACGGGACGTCGTTCGGCGCTCCCACCGAGCTCGAGGTCGCGCTGGCCGAGGCGGTCATGGCGCGCATGCCGCACGTGGAGATGCTGCGCTTCGTCTCGAGTGGCACCGAGGCCGCGATGAGCGCGATCCGGCTCGCACGTGCCGCGACGGGTCGGCCCGCGATCCTCAAGTTCGAGGGCTGCTACCACGGGCACGCCGACGCGTTCCTGGTGAAGGCGGGATCGGGGGTGGCCACACTGGGGCTTCCCAACTCGCCTGGGGTCCCCGACGCCCTCGCGGCGCTCACACTGACCGCGCCCTTCAACGATCTCGAGGCCACGCGTGCGCTGGTGCTCGCCAACGCCGACCGTCTTGCGGCGATCGCGGTCGAGCCGGTGGTGGGCAACGCGGGCTTCATCCCGCCCGTGCCGGGCTTTCTTGAGGGGCTGCGGGCGCTGTGCGATGAAGTGGGGGCCCTGCTGGTCTTCGACGAAGTGATGACCGGCTTCCGCGTGGCCTATGGCGGCGCCACGGAGATGAGCGGCGTCACGCCAGACCTCACCTGCTTGGGCAAGGTGATCGGCGGCGGGTTGCCGGTGGCGGCCTACGGCGGTCGCCGCGAGCTCATGGCCCACGTCGCGCCGCTGGGCCCGATGTATCAAGCCGGTACGCTCTCGGGCAATCCGTTGGCGATGGCCGCCGGCCTGGCCACGCTCACGGCCCTCACTCGCGAGGTGCATGACCGCATCGCGCTGCAGACCGACGCGCTGGTGCGTGGCCTGCGCGACATCGCCGGTCGGCACGGCGTGCCACTGACCGCCGGGTCGCGCGGCTCGATGTGGGGCATGTTCCTGCACCCGGGCCCGGTGCGCTCGTACGCCGAGGCCACGACCAGCGATGTCGCCCTGTTCAAGCGCTTCTTCCATGCCGCGCTCGATCACGGGGTCTATCTCGCACCCTCAGCATTCGAAGCCGGCTTCGTGTCGGCGGCGCACGATGCCGCCGTCATCGGCGAGACGCTGGAGCGGCTCGACGCCGCGATGGGCGAGGCGGTCCGGGCGCCATGAGCCTCAGGCGCAC
Organism: uncultured Gemmatimonadaceae bacterium; assembly: GCA_964503275.1. GTDB lineage: Bacteria > Gemmatimonadota > Gemmatimonadetes > Gemmatimonadales > Gemmatimonadaceae > DASRAP01. The sequence continues at coordinate 21,050 of CAZCZO010000021.1, forward strand.
CCGACCGTGGCAGCTGCTCGGTGTCGTGTGCGGTCTGAGTGGGTGTGTGCGCAGCGCGGTGCCTGAGGACCCTCGGCCGGTCGTGCCGGCGCGGCCGCCGGAGGCGGCGATCCCGACCCGTCCGGCGCCCGAGTGGTCGCCGGCGCGTGGATTGGCGCGCGTCGTCCGGGTGGTGGTGGCCTCGGGCGGTGCGTCCACGGAGCTGCAGGGCGCGGAGGGACTGGAGCTGCGCATGGTCGGTGCCGCGCTGCCGTGGCGGGTTCCCCCTGATCAGGTGATCACCGTGCGGGTCCGCGATGGCCGACTGAGGGTCACCGGGGCGCCGCAGCCTTGGGAGGGTCGCGCGGGTGAGAGCCTCGAAGTGTGGTCCGGCGGCTCCGCCTTGCTGCGCGTGGGGAATCGACGCTACCGCGGATGGGTGCGCGTCGTGCCGACCGACAGCGGAGTCCTGGGCGTGAATCACGTCCCCATCGAGCAGTATCTGCGCGGGGTCGTGCCGCTCGAGATCGGCCCGCGGCAGCCCGGCGAGCAGGCGGCCGTCGAGGCGCAGGCCATCGCCGCGCGCTCGTTCACGGTCGCACGGATGAGCGCCACGAACGACCGCGGGTGGGACCTGCGCGGGTCGACCGCCGATCAAGTGTATGGTGGGGCCGACGCCGAGCGCGTCGAGAGTGACGACGGGGTCGCCAGCACCACCGGGGTGGTGCTCACCTACGGGGGGCGTGTGGTCGAGGCCCCCTATTCCGCCGCCTGCGGTGGTGAGACCGCCGCAGCCGACGAAGTCTTCCGCTCGGCGGGGGCGCCGCACCTGCAGCGGGTGTCCGATCGTCGACCGAGTGGCGGCGCGTGGTGCGACATCGCGCCCAACTTCACGTGGGAGCGCCGCATCGACGGTGACGCACTGCAGCAGGGGTTGGACCGCTATCTGCGGAGTTATGTGCGCGGCGTCACCGCGCCGCTGCCGGCGGTGACCGACGTTCGTCGCGTCGGCGTCACGCCCTCGGGGCGTGCCGCGTCCGTCGCGATCCATCTGCGCGACGGCTCGCGGCCGACGGTCGAACGGAATGAGCTCCGCTACGTGTTGCGTCCTCCCGATGGCGCGATCCTGCCCAGCACCTATCTTTCGCTCGCCCCCGAGCGCCGACGCGATGGCACGATCGCGCGCCTCGTGATCACGGGACGCGGGAACGGCCACGGGGTCGGGATGTGCCAGTGGGGGGCGATCAGTCGTGCGCGCGCCGGCGCGGACGCCACGACCATCTTGCGCACGTATTATCCCGGGACCGTACTCCAACGCATGGACTAGCTGACACCGATGCCGCCCAAGGATCCTCGCCCGACGCCGTCGTCGGGGACCGCCATCCCGCCCCTGCGATTCGCCGTCATCGGGTGCGGCGCGATCTCCCAGGTCGCGCACCTGCCCATGCTGCCGAAGATGCGCGGCGTCTCGCTGGTCGCGCTCTGCGACAGCGACGGCGCCAAAGCGCGCACGCTGGCGCAGCGCTTCGGGGTGCCCGAGTACTTCACCGACGTGGACGACCTCTTCGCCGATGTCCAGCTCGATGCGGTCATCGTGGCCACCCCCAACCATCTGCACGAGCCGCACATCCTCAGTGCGCTCCGTGCCAAGTGTGATGTGTTGTCGGAGCGACCGCTCGCGCTGTCGTCGCGCGGGGTCGAGAAGTTGGTCGCCGCAGCGGCGAAGGCCGGGCGCAAGCTCGTGGCCTCGACCCCCACGCGATTCCGCGCGGACGTCCAAGCCCTCGCCTCGTTCCTGCACGGCGGGGAGCTTGGCAAGGTGAACGGGATCCGGGCCGGCGCCTACCACACGCGGGGGAGCGTGGAGGGATGGCGCACCCGGCGAGCGGAGGCCGGCGGCGGGGCGTTCTTGGAGTTCGGCTATTCGCTGGTGGACCTCGCGCTGTGGTTGACCGACTTCCCCGAGCCGCAGCGGGTCAGCGCCCATTGGGTGCGGGGCAAGGGCGTGACTGCGGTCGAGGACACCATGGTCGTGCTGCTCACGGCCGCCTCGGGCTTGGCCGTGACGTTCAACGTCACGTGGCACTATGTCGGCGAGAAGGATCGCTGGGCCTTCGAGGTCCTCGCCTCCGGTGGGACGGCCCGACTCTCGCCCTTGCGCATCGTCAAGGATTTCCACGGGCGTGCCACGGACCTGGCCCTCACCGGCGCGGCCACGCGGGAGCCGCCCTTGCTGCAGTCGCATCGTGCGGAACTGGCGCATTTCGTGGCGACGGTGCGCGGGGAGGTGCCCTACGAACCCCCCAGCGAACAGGCGCAGGTGATGCGGATCATCGAGGCGGCCTACAAGTCGGCCGAAGAAGAGCGCGAGGTGCGGTTGTGAGCTGGTGCCGGCGCGTCGGGCGGCGCGCCGGGCGGAGACTGTTGGCGCTGGGAGTGCTGGCGGGACCGGCGCTCGGGGCCGCGCAGGACCGCGGACCGGCGGCCGGGGCGCTGCCCGCCGTGGCCGTCGAGGCAGCCCGCGCCGCGATGGCCGACACGGCCGCCGGCGCGCAGCTCACGGTCGCGGTCCTGACGGTGGGGCAGGGCGGCGCGGTCTGGGAGATGTTCGGACACAATCTCCTCTGGATCCGCGACACCGTCACAGGTGAGCAGGCCGCGTGGAACTGGGGGATGTTCTCCTTCAACGAGCCCGACTTCCTGCAACGATTCCTGCTCGGCGATACCCGCTACTGGATGCAAGGCGAGGACGTCGCGTCCACCCTCGAGTATTACGCGTCGGTGGGGCGCGAGATGGTCGCCCAGGAGCTGGCCCTCACGGCCGCGCAGAAGGCCGCGCTGCTCGCCTTCGTGCGCACGAACGCGCGTGAGGACGCCAAGTACTACCGCTACGACTACTTCCTCGACAACTGCTCCACGCGGCTCCGCGACGCGCTCGATCTCGTGCTCGACGGTGCGCTCGCGGCGAGTCTTCGCGCCGACACCACCGCGCATACCTTCCGCAGCGAGACGCTGCGACTCGTGGGCCGCGACGCGTGGCTCACCCTCGGGATCGACTTCGCGCTCGGCGTTCCCGCCGACCGTCCCCTCACGGCGTGGGAGACCGCGTTCGTGCCGATGCGGCTGCGCGATGCGCTCGCCACCGTGCGCGTGCCCGATGGCGCCGGCGGGATGCGACCGCTGGTGCAACGCACCGGGACCGTGGTCCCTGCGACCCGCCCGCAGGCCGCGGATCGCTTCCCGGCCTCGCAGTTGCCGTGGCGCGTGATCGGGTTCGCCGCCGTCGTGCTCGTCGTCGGCCTCGTGCTCGGGCGTCGCCAAGCCGCCCGTGGCGGACACATCGCCGGGGCACATCGGGTGTTCGCGGTCGTGGTGCACGCGGTGCTCGGCGCCCTGGCCATGGCCGCATTGGCGATGTGGCTGTTCACGCGCCACAGCTTCTGGGCCTGGAATCCGCATCTGCTCATCGTCACGCCGCTCTCGCTGGTGATCGCGGCCACGGTCGCCCTCCGCGGCGCGCGTCCGATGCCGCGATGGGTGCTGGCCTACCATGCCACGCTGATCGGCGGGGCGCTGGCCGTGGGGCTGGGCACCGCGCTCCGCAGCGTCCTGAACGACGATGCGCCCGGAGCGGTGTTCTCGCTCTGGGCGCATGCCGCCTGGATGCTGCACCTCGGGGCGGTGTTGCCGCTCGCCCCGTGGCCGTGGCTCAGGGCTGGATCACCTTCTTGAGCTGATCCTGTCCCTTCTTCGTCGCCGGAATGCCGAACTTCATCCAATCCGGCGGCTCCGCGCCCTTCAACTTCGCGTCGAAGAACTCCTGCATCTTCTGCGCCATGTCCTTCTGGTTCGCGCGACTCGCCGGGTTGTGCACGTCGTTGTTGTAGTTGATCAGGTACACTTCCTTCTGCAGTCGCCGCAGCCCGACGAACAGCTCGATGCCCTGATACCACGGCACCGCATCGTCCTGGTCATTGTGCATGATGAACAGCGGCGTGTTCACGCGATCGAGCCAGAAGAGCGGCGAGTTCTCGATGTACATCTGCTGGCCTTCCCACAGCGACTTGCCGATCCGGCTCTGCCCGGTCTCGTACTGGAAGGCCCGCGCGAGGCCGGAGCCCCAGCGGATCCCCCCGTACGCGCTGGTCATGTTCGCCACGGGGGCGCCCGCCATGGCCGCGCTGAACAGGTTGCTCTGCGTGATGATGTACGAGGCCTGATACCCGCCCCAGGACTGCCCCTGCAAGCCCAGGCCCTTGGGGTCGATGTACCCCCGCGCGAGCAGCGCCTGGACCCCGGGCACGATCGACTTCATGGCGCTCGGGCCGGGATAGCCATCCTCGTAGTGGATGTCCGGCAGGAACACGAGATACCCGTTCGACGCGTAGTGCGTCGCGTTGATCACGTTGCGCCCGGTGGGCGGCACATAGTTGTGCAGGCCGTCCGAGAGATCCTCGTAGAAGTACGCGATCATCGGGTACTTCTTGGTCGGATCGAAGTTCTCCGGCTTGTACAGGATGCCCTGCAGCGGGATCCCGTCGGCGCTCAGCCATTCGACCAGCTCCGAGCTGACCCAGTTGTACTCGCCCTGCCACGGATTGGCGTCCGAGATCTTCGTCAACGCGGTGAGCGATGGCCCGACCCAGAGGTTCGGGAAGTCCACCGTCGTGCTCTTCGTGAGCATGTACACCTCAGCATGCCGCGCCTTCTGCGGGGTGCCGTGGTTGACGTCGGCCATCACGATGCGCTCCGGCGCGCGCGTGACCCCCAGCTGGTCGCGGTAGAAGCCGCTCTGCTTGGTCTTCACCCCGAACGCGCGGAACAGCAGCGGCTTGGCCGGGTCGATCGTGCGGTCCTCCTCGGGCTCCAGATTCACGAGCCGCAACGTCATCTCCGCGGCGCGTCCGGCACCATCGGTCACGTTGATCGGCGCCCGCGTACCCGCCGGATCGAGCTCCCATACATCGTAGCGGTCATAGACCAGCACGGAGCGGTCGTCCTTCGTCCATCCGGCGATGCCCCAGGGACCAGGGATGCTCGGCGTGCTGTGCGTCTCCTGATCGAAGCGCACGCCCTGCACCGCGGCGGTGAATGTCACCGTCTTCTTGGTGGCCAGGTGATACGCGTGCCACTGCCCCTCGTGGAAGTACGTGAGGTACTTCGCGCCAGGCGACAGCTGCGCCCCGCCAGAGATCTTCTCGATGACCAGCGTGGCCGCGCCGGTGGTCGCGTCCACGAGGTAGATGTCATTGCCCGCATCGCCCCACATCCGCGCCACCGCGTAGCGCACACCGGTCGAGGCGACCCCGACGCGCCCGTCGTCGGACAGCGACACCGACGGGATGGAGTCCGAGGTGAGTCGCACCAGCGACTTCGAGGCCAGATGATAGACGGCCTGATAGCTGGGATTGCGATCGCGGGCCACGGACAACAACTGGGCCGGCTGCAACTGCGGGTCCTGCCAGTGCCACAGGTCGTACACCGACTTGCCCTGCAGCGAGTCCGCGGGGATCGCGGGGATCGGCGGGGGCGCGATGTTGAACGTCACCGCAGTCCCGCCACGCGTGAAGCTCAGCGCGGCGTTCTCCGGGATCCGCATCCCGCTTGGCACCGTCGCTGGCGTCACGATCGGGACGGCGGTCCCGCTCCGCAGGGAGCCATGGTAGATGGCCGAGGGCGCGCTGTCCTGGCCGAACGCATCGCGGTCCGTGGTGAACACGAACTCGGTCTGGGTCCGGTTGAACGTGAAGCCGCGGTAATTGCCTTGCCCCGTGACGATGGCTCGCGTGGTCCCGGCACGCAGGTCGCGCAGGAAGAGCCCGTCCTTGGTGGAATCGCGCGAGGCGACAGCGTACACCAGCACCTTGGCCGAGTCGTCGAAGGTGTAGAACGACAGGTCGGTGAGGCGTTCCTCGCTGCCTGAGGTCAGATCGCGCAGCACGTAGGTGGAGCCGTAGGTCCGCCGTGGGGCACTGGGGGCCGCACCGCCCGCCGCTGCACCGCGGCCGCCGGCGCCACCCGCGGCGGCCGCCCCCCGACCGCCACCACCCGCACCGGCAGGACGCGCCGACGAGTCGGCCGCCGCACTGTCGGCCGCCGGCGTGTACATCATCCAGCGACCGCTCGCTGCGGGCAGTCGGAAGCCGCGAATGTCCATCGTGGTCTGTGCGCCCGAGCTGAGGTCGATCATCACGACCCGGTTGGGCGGTGACTGCGCCGCGGCGCCGCGTGTCCCTGCCCGCTGCGCCGCCTGGGCGGCCTCGACCTGGGCCTTGGACGCCTGTACCGTCACGAAGGCGAAGCGCCCGTCGGCCGTGAACGGTCCGCCCGCCGCGCCACCGCCGGCACCCCCCCGTCCGCCACCGCCACCACCACCACCGCCCGCGGCGGCCCCACGCGCACCGCCGGGCGTGTTGTTCGGTCGCCCGATGTAGCCCACGGGCACGCGGTACTCCGTCGTGCCGTTCGTCGCGCGCACCACGAACTCCCCGTCGCCGACCTGCGGACTGAGCGTGTACGCCGCCCAGCGCCCGTCGGGCGAGAGCGTCGCGCCCTGGATCGAGCGCCAGCGGTCCCAGTCATCCTGGGTCAGCGCCTTCTTTTGGGCTGAGGCCACGAGCGGGGCTACAAGCAAGAGCCCGAGCATGCCGAGCGTACGGGAGCGTCTCATCGCGAAGCGGGAGGTGGGGAGGGGAAAGGAACGAACGCCGGAATGTACGACGCGCGTGACCGTAGGACTACGAGCCTCGGGGCGATGGCGCTGTGCTCAGTGCGGGACTTCGACCGCGGTCGAGGGACGCGGTGTGGCCGCCTGCGCCTCGCGGGTGCGCGTGCGCACTTCGTCGGACACCGTGACCCAGACCTGCGCCCGGATGAAGGTCTCGAGCAGGTCCGCGTCCAGCGCGCCCTCGGCGGCCTCTTCGCGCAGGATGTCCAGCGCGCGCTCGATGGGGATCGCCCGCTTATATGGGCGGTCCGCTGCCACCAAGGCGTCGAAGATGTCCGCGATGGTCATCATGCGGGTCTGCACCCCCAGCTCCTCGGCGCCGACCCCACGGGGGTACCCGCGCCCGTTGAGCTTCTCATGATGGCCCCACACGATGCCAGGGACATCCCGCAGCTCGGGGGTCCAGGGGATCCGCTGCAGGAACTCGTACGAGTACTGCGCGTGCGATTCGATCTCCAAGCGCTCCGACGTATCGAGACTGCCACGGCGGATCGAGAGCAGGGCGAGCTCGTGCGGCTCCAGCAGCGGGCGCTCGTCGCCCTCGGGGTCCACGTAGGTCTGCGCCGCGATCGACGCGAGATCGGCGGCCACGTCGTCGGCGAGGACCCGCGGCTCGTTGGCCGCGAGCACGGTGGCCAGCATCGCCCCCACCGCCTCGCGCCGGCGCTCACGCTCCGCGTTCAACTGCCGGTCGTGGGCGGCGATCGCCCCGGCCTCGCCGCCGGCCTGCCGCAACGCCGCATTCCGCTGGCGCTCGATGTCGAGATCGATGGCCTGCAACAGATACGAGAAGCGGTGCCGGATCGCGATCAAGTCGGCCGGGTACAGCTTCTTTTCCTTCTGCAACACCGCCTCGCGCACCGCCACCTTGCCGAAGTCGTGCAACAGGCACGCGTACCGCAGCTCGCGCAGGTCGCGCGCACTGAATCGCGTGCTGGCGTAGGGGCCCGTGCCGTGTCCTCGGTTCAGGGCATCGGCGAGGCCCAGTGTGTACGCCGTCACCCGCGAGGAGTGACCGGCCGTCGTCGGGTCGCGTTGTTCGATCGCGTGGACCGAGGCGGTCACGAAGCCGTCGAACAGGCGGGCGATGTCCTCGTAGAGCTTGCCGTTCTCGATCGCGACCGCGGCCTGCGAGGTCATCGCCCCGACGAGCGACGCGATCGCGTCGTCGAAGGGGATCACCTGCGCACTCATGGCGATCGCGTCGGGCAGCGGGGCGTTCGCGTCGCGCTTGCGGTTGATCAGTTGCAGCACCCCGACGATCTCGTCCCGGTGCGTGCGCATCGGCAAGACGAGCATCGAGCGCGTGCGGTAGCCCACGGCATCGTCGAAGGACCGATTGAACCGGTACGGCACGGCTTCATCGAGCCGGTACACGTCGTCGATCAGCAGCGGCTCGCCCGACGTCGCCACATAGCCGGCAAGACTCGAGGCGTTCAGCGGCACCGTGCTGGCACGGAACGGCAGGTCCGGGAGGGTATGGTTCTGCGCCAGGGCGAAGCGCAGGGCGACCGGCGCACGGTCCGCGCCACGTTCGACCAGGTACAACGAGCCCGCGTCGGCCCGCGAGAGCCGTCGCGCCTGCTCGAGGATCTGCGCGAGCAGCCGCTGGATGTCACGCTCCGTGGAGAGCGCGGCACTGATGTTGGTGAGCTCGGTCAGTTCGATGTGGCGGCGCTGCGCGGCGGCGATGGCCTGGGCATGGCGCATGGCGCCGCGGACGACCGCGGCGATGAGCGCCGGCGCGGCGTCCGGGGGGATCCATCCGATCGCCCGGGTCGCCAGGCCGTCGGCCGGGGCCAGCGCCGGATCGCCGATCACCACGAGGGCCGCACGTTGCGCGAGCAGCTCGTCGTCGGTCCGTGCCGTCAACCAGGTGGGGGAGAGCAGGATGACGGAGGGGGCATCGCCACCCACATCGTGCGAGGTGGGACGGCGCGACTGCGACAGGACGACCGCGCCCGCGATCGGCGGGAGGGTCGGGGCGTCGAACGGGACGAAGACATGGACCGTCACACAGGGACGAAAAGCAGAAAGCCGCCGACTCGCAAGAGTCAGCGGCTTTCGCCGATCAGCGGGCCGACCTTAGAAGTCGGCGCCGAGCTTCTTGAGCGCGGCCTTGGAGGGCTCGTGCTCCGGGAACTTGTCGAGCGCCTGCTTGTACAGCGTCACCGCCTCGTCGCGCTTGCCGTTGTTCTGCGCTTCGAGCGCGCGCGAGTACAGCATGACCGTCTGGAACGGGGCCTTCTTGGCCACGGCGGCGGCCTCGTTGGCGGCGTCACGCGCCGGGCCGGCCGGGATCGCCGGCAGACGCAGGTCGCGCGCGGCGCGCTCCGTGGCCTGCAGGATCAGCGCGCCGATGTCATCCGGCTTGCCGCGCAGGCGGTCGCCCAGGTTCTGCAGCTCGCTGGTCTCGGAATTCACCGTCCGGATCGCGATCGTGACCTCGGTGGGCTGACGGGTCTTGGGGTCGATCCCCGTGGTGGTGACGTCGCCCAGGATCATGTGCCGGGCGCCGAGCAACTTGCCCATGCGGACGGCGGTCGCCTGGTCGACGCGGCCGGTGCTGCCGAGGTCCTGCTCCTTGAGCAGGGCGTCGATCCGCTCGCGCTCGACGACGCGGATCTGCCCGTTGCGGAGCAGCTCGGTGGTCATCAGATCCGCCACGCCGGTCCCGAGCGCGCCGAAGTCCGACGCACCGGCGCCGAAGATGTTGGTGTTGAACGACAACACCGCGACGGTCGGTCGCGTGTCGCCTTGGGCCGAGAGCTGCTGCACGAGCGGCAGGGCCAGCACGGCCGTGGACAGAGCAAGTAACGTGCGCTTCATGGTGCCTCCAGTGGGTGCGCCTAGATCTCCAGTTCCATTCCCTCGGCTGCGGCGATCACGCGCAGCGAGGCCCCGCGGTCCTGCACGAGTCTCTGGCAGAATGCCAGTGCCTCGTCCACTTCATCGTCAGAGCGTTCGGGCTTGTGGTGGAACAAGACGAGCGTCCCGATGCCCGCCTCGATCGCCAGCTCGACCGCCTCATCGAACGAGGAATGCCCCCATCCGGGATGCCCTGCCGCCTCGCGGGCGGTGAAGAAGGCATCATGGATCAGCACCTCCGCCCCACGCATCCACTGCACGAACCGTTCCCGCCAGTCCGGCGGCACCGCATAGCTGCCACCAGGCCCCAACTCGTTGTCCGACACATACACGACCCCGCCGCCGCGCCCCGGTTCCTGCAGGCGGTACCCGAGACACCCTCCCGGGTGTCGCACCGGCATCCCGGTCGCCTCGTACCCCTCCCGCGTGACCACCTCGTCCCCCAGGGCCTCGAAGTCGATCGTCGCGTCCAATTGCTCGAACGACACCGGGAACACCACCGGCGACATCTGGTCCCGCACCACCCGATCGATCCCGGTCTCCAGCACCGCCGGCCCGCGGATCGTGAAATGATTCCCGCGCCCGAACAGCGGCGCGAAGAACGGCAAGCCCTGGATGTGATCCCAGTGCGCATGCGTCAGGAAGATGTCGCCCCGCACCGGCGCGCCGTTGCCCGCCTCGAGCAACGCGCGCCCCAACTCACGGATCCCCGTCCCCGCATCGAGCACGACCAACCAACCCGTCGCCGTGCGGACCTCGACACACGGCGTGTTCCCACCGAAACGGATCGTGCGGGGGCCAGGTGTCGGGATGGACCCACGCGTACCCCAGAAGCGAACGCGCAGACTCACGACCGACCTCCGCGGACCAGCATGATGAAATGTACCGGGACCGGGGTCGCGAATGAAAGGAAACCGATCACGCGACGAGTGTGACGAGGGTCACAGTCGGGCGGACGCACGACGTTCCAGCGCAGGGCGGTCGGCGATCGAGATACGGCGCTGCTCGACGCGGATCAGCTGAGTGTCCTGGAACTCCTTCATCGTGCGCGATACCGTCTCGCGGCTCGCCCCGATCATCTGCGCGATGGTCTGATGCGTCAGCGGCGTCTCGATGGTGCTGCTCCGCGCGTTGTCGGCGGTCTCGAGGAGCAAGCGCGCGATCCGGCCCGGCACGTCCAGCAACACCAAGCCACCGATCTTGTCGTCGGCCCGACGCAGCCGTCGCGACAACTCCTGCAGCATCGCCCACGCCACCGAGGGCGCCGCTTCCACGCGACGCCGGAAGTCGTCGCGGCGCAGCACCAGGAGCGTGCTGTCCTCCATCGCGATCACGTGCGCCGAGCGCGGCTGGTCGTCGATCAGCGACAACTCGCCGAAGTGCTCACCGATCCCCAGCACGCCGAGGATCACCTCCCGGCCGTCCTCCCCGACCAGCACCACCTTCACGCGCCCATCGCGCACGATGAACAGCGAGTCCCCCGGGTCGTCCTCGAAGAGGATCACGCTGCCGCGCGGGTACTCCTTCTCGCGCGTGACATCCGCGAACTGAGACAGCTCCGTCGGCCCCAGTCCGCGAAACAAGGGGATGGTCCCGAGGAACTGAGCAATCGACATCGCGGCGTGGGCGGAGGGGGGCTGGGCAGGCAGGGGATCCGCCGCGAAGTTACGTCCCGGCGAGGGGGGGTGTCAAATGTGCGTGGACCGGACCGATACTCTCGGCGCATGATCCTCAGCTCGTCCCATCCGTTCGGCGGCGCACCGTCGGTGACCTGCGGCACCCCGAGCGTGCCGCCCCGCGGTCGCTCTGTCGGCCTCTTCGTGCTCCTCGTGAGCCTCGGGCTGTGGCTGCCGCCCGCACGCGCCGCCGCGCAGGTCCCCGGCGTGCGCGTCCCGTTCACCGCGGGTGAGCGCTTGTTCTACCGCGCGCAGTCTTCCCGCTTCGGCCGCGTCGGGACGGGGGAGATGTGGGTGGAGGGGCCGACGGCGCTCCGCGGGACCAACGTGTTCGTGTTGCGGATGCGCGTGCGCGCCGGGCTGGGCCCGTTCACCGGGACCGACGAGAGCACGTCGTGGCTGGACCCGGTGCGATTCGCGACGCTCCGCTTCGACAAGGTCGAGAAGCACCTGAGCAGTCGATTCCGCGAGACCGTGGACGTCTTCCCCGATGAGTGGCGCTGGCGCGCCGTGGGCGCGCCGCTCGCCGAAGGCCCGACGGCGGCCGCGGCGCCGCTCGACGAGCTCTCGTTCATCTACTTCCTGCGCACCGTCGAAGTCGACACCGTCGGCACCGTGGCGTACGATCGCCACTACGATGCGGCGCGGCGACCGACGACCATCCGCTTCCTGGGCCGCGACACCGTGACCGTCGCGGCCGGCCGCTTCGCGAGCATCGTGCTCGAGATGCGGGTGCTCGATGCGCGGCGGTATCAGGGCGTCGGGACCCTCACACTGCATCTGACCGACGACGCGTGTCGGGTGCCTGTCCGAATCGAGAGTCAGATGCCGGTCTTCGGCACGACGGTGCTGCAGCTGGACGCTCGTCCGGCCCATGCCCCACCGCTCGCCCCCTGCGATCGATGAGCCGCCGGTCCCCTTGAGTCCGGCGGGACGCGGTCGATACTCGTCACCAGTACTGGTCCCACCCTCCTCCGTTCCTTCAGCCAACAGGACGACGACACGTGACACGCCGCATCATGGTTCTCAGTGGGCTCGCGGCCCTCGTAGTCTCGGTCTCCGCGTGGCGGCAGGCGCAGGTCGCGCTGAGCCTCGCCTCCGCCAGCACGCTCACCTTCGCCGGCACCTCGACGGTGCGCAGTTGGTCCTGCGCGGCCCCCGTCATGACCGCGACCGTCGACGCCGCCTCGCGGGACGCGGCCTCGGCGATCCTCAGCGGCGAGAAGGCGGTGCGCAGCGTCGCGCTGACGATCCCGGTCGCGTCGCTCGATTGCAAGAACGGCACGATGAACGGCCACATGTGGAAGGCGCTGGGCAAGGACCAGCACCAGACCATCGAGTTCTCGCTCAGCGGCTACGAGCTGGCCGGCGCCGCGGAGGCGCGCACCGGCACCCTGACCGGGACCCTGCGCATCAAGGGCGCCGCCCAGCCCGTGAGTCTCCCGGTGAAGTTCGCCGACGCCGGCGGGGGCGCGCTCCGCGTCCAGGGCAGCCATGTCCTCACCATGACCGACTACGGGGTCGCCCCGCCGACCCTGATGCTGGGCACCATGAAGGTCGGGCCTGCCGTGACCGTGTCCTTCGACCTCGTGCTCAAGCCGTAGTCCCGTGATCCCCACCATCCCCACCCCTTCGGAGCTTCCTCTCATGCGCTCGACCATCTCCACCCTCACGCTGGCCGCGGCCGTCCTCGCCGCCGTGCCCGCCGCAGCGCAGCGAGGCCCGGAGGCCTCCTCGTCGCGGAATCCGGTCAACCTGCAGTACATGGCCCCCCGCGATCAGGGTGGCATCAACGTGTTCGAACAGCCGAAGGTCGCGGGCGTCGAATACACGGGCTTCGCGCTCAACTGGGGGGCCGCGTTCACGCAGCAGTTCCAGAGCCTGCACCACGAGAACGCGACCACCCCGCGCACCGAAGCGACCACGCTGAAGGTGATCGGCAACGGCTTCAACAACGCGACCGCGAACCTCTACATGGGCGCGCAGCTCGCCAAGGGCATCCGCGTGCAGTTGACCTCCTACCTCTCGTCGCGGCGTCACAACGAGACCTGGGTGAAGGACGGCTTCCTGCAGGTCGACGAGTCGCCGGTCGATGTGCCGATCCTGAACAAGCTCATGGAGTACGCCACCGTGCGCTTCGGGCACTTCGAGGTCAACTATGGCGACGCGCACTTCCGGCGCACGGACAACGGCAACGCGATGGTCAATCCCTTCGTCGGGAACCTCATCCTCGACGCCTTCACCACCGAGGTCGGCGGCGATGTCCTGCTCCGCCACCCGAGCGGCGTCTTCGGGATGATCGCGATGACCAATGGCGAGATCCGTGGCACCGTGGTGACTCCGCGGAACCGGGGTGAGGCCTTCATGTTCAAGGCCGGCTACGACAAGCAGCTGAACGAGGACCTCCGGGTGCGGGTCAGCGCCTCGCATCGCGATCACGCGAGTGCGAACAGCGCGACGCTCTATGCCGGGGATCGTGCGGGGTCGCGGTACTACTGGGTGATGGAGAACGGGGTCGCGGCGACCACGGAGGCCAGCGCCTTCCGGTCCGGGCTCGTGAACCCCGAGTTCTCGGACAAGAACACGGCCACCATGTTCAACCCCTTCGTGAAGTTCCGCGGGCTGGAGGTCTTCGGGGTGGTCGAGCAGGCCGAGGGCCGGACGGCCGCCGAGACCGAGACCCGGACCTTCAAGCAGACGGCGGCCGATGTGATCTACCGCTTCGGGCAGACGGAGCGGACCTATGTCGCAGGCCGGGTGAACTCGGTGAGCGGTCGTCCACGCGGGCTGACGGAGGACGTGACCGTCGACCGGGTGGCCTTCGGGGCCGGCTGGTTCATCACCCCGAGTCTGCTGATGAAGGGCGAGTACGTGAGCCAGGAGTACAAGGACTATCCCGCGACCTCGATCTTCCACGGGGGCAAGTTCAAGGGCTTCGTGATCGAAGGGGTGGTCGTGTTCTGACCCGGTCCGCGGGTGGGGGCCGGGACGGGCCGCCGGGGTACCTCCCGGCGGCCCGTCGCGTTGGTGGCCCCGCTTGAGTTCGGGGCGCGTCCAGGGTAATTTTCGAGGCTAGTCCCAATCTGACGCCCCCTGCGGGCGAGGTGCCTGTGAAGACCGACATCCATCCGCTGTACGCCGTCGCCACGGTCAAGTGCGCGTGCGGCTCGACGTTCCAGACGCGCTCGACGCGCGCTGAGATCTCGCTCGATATCTGTGCCGAGTGCCATCCGTACTTCACGGGCAAGCAGAAGCTCATCGACACGGCCGGCCGCGTCGAGCGCTTCCGTCAGAAGTACGCCGGGAAGACGGCCTGAGTCTCCGCGAGCGTCTCTCCGAGGCGCTCGCGCGCGCGGCGGAGGTCGAGCAGCTCCTCGCCGACCCCGCCACCGCCCGGGACGCCGCCCAACTCGCGTCCCTCGGCAAGGAGCACCGACGGCTCAGCGGTATCGTACAGCTCGCCGCGGCGCTCCATCGCGCTGAGGGCGAGTTGGCGGGTGCCCGCGAACTCCTCGGCAGCGGGGACGCCGAGCTCGAATCCATGGCGCACGACGACATCGCGCGGCTCGAGCCCGAGATCGTGCGGCTCGAAGCCGAGCTCGTTCCGGCCCTGGTGCCGCGCGACCCCTTCGACGACCGGCCCGCCATCGTCGAGATCCGGGCGGGCACCGGGGGCGACGAAGCCGCCCTGTTCGCGGCCGACCTTCATCGCATGTACACGCGCTATGCGGAACGGCGGCCCGGCTGGCGGATCGAGACCATGTCGTACACCGAGGGCACGCTGGGCGGAGTGAAGGAGTCGGTCTTCAAGATCCTCGGGGAGAACGCGTACGGCGAGATGCGCTGGGAGTCCGGCGTGCACCGCGTGCAGCGTGTGCCGGCCACCGAGGCCCAGGGGCGCATCCACACCTCGGCGGCGACCGTCGCGGTGCTGCCCGAGCCCGAAGAGATCGATCTCAAGATCGAGGACAAGGACCTGCGCATCGATGTGTTCCGCTCCTCAGGGCCCGGGGGACAGTCCGTGAACACCACGGATTCGGCGGTGCGCATCACGCACATCCCCTCGGGCATGGTCGTGAGCCAGCAGGACCAGAAGTCCCAGCTCCAGAACAAGATGAAGGCCATGGAAGTGCTGCGGGCCCGTCTGTTCGATCACATGCTGGCGCAGCAGGAGGCCGAACGGGCCCGGCAGCGCAAGACCCAGGTGGGCACCGGCGACCGCTCGGCCAAGGTGCGCACGTACAACTACCCGCAGAGCCGCGTCACCGATCACCGGATCGGCTTCACGACGCACAATCTGCCGGCGGTGATGGACGGCGATCTCGAGGAGCTGATCACCGCGCTCCGCCTCGCGGCCGACGCGGAGCGCATGGCGACCGGTCACGAGGGGTGACGACCCCTCCGGGTGACCACCCGCTCGGCGCGGAGGCCGCCGGCACCGCCGCGTGGACCACGATCGGGGACGCGCACGCGGCGCTCGCGATCGCCCTGGCCGGACCGCTCGCGCCGCCGGCTCGCAGCGAAGCGCGCGACCTGATCGCCGCGGTCCTCGACGTCCCGCGTTTCTGGCCGTCGGCGCACCCCTCGCGCCCGCTCACGGCGGCCGAGCAGGAGGCGATCGCGGAGGCGCTGGCCCGGCGGCAGCGCGGGATGCCCCTGGCCTATGCGGCGCGCCGGGCGGCCTTCAGGACGCTCTCGCTGCGCGTCGATGAGCGCGTGCTGATCCCGCGCCCGGAGACCGAGCTCCTGGTGGAGCTCATCCTCGACGCGACGCGCGGGGGCAGCGGCATCGCCGTGGACATCGGGACCGGGTCCGGTGCGATCGCGCTCGCGCTCGCCGCCGAGGGCCGCTTCGAGCGGGTCATCGCCACGGATATCTCGGCCGACGCCCTGGAGGTCGCCGAGTTGAATCGCGATCGCCTGGCGGCCGACCGCGCCGCCACGGTGTCGTTCCTGCACGGCGATGCGGTGGCACCGCTGCGCGCCGCCGGGATCCGGGCGTCGGTCGTGGTGTCGAACCCACCGTATATTTCGCCCGGGGAAGCGGACGCCCTTCCGGCGCTGGTCCGCGACTGGGAGCCGCATCTCGCGCTGTTCGCGGACGACGAGGGGATGGCGATGATCGCGCAGCTGGCGATGGAGGCCGGCGCGATCGCGCTGCCCGGCGCCCTGCTGGCGCTCGAAGTGGACGCGCGGCGGGCGGGACGCGCCGCGGAGGTGGTCACGGCAGCGAATGCCTGGCGTGACGTGGTGATCCGGCCGGATCTGACCGGGCGTGCGCGCTTCGTGCTCGCGCGTCGTGTGGAGGAGTAGATGCTCGAGGACAAGGCGAAGGAACTCGGTCGGCTGATCGGCCAGAGCACGGAGTACCAGGCGGTCAAGCGCACCAGCGAGGCGCTCAACGGGGACGCGTCCGCCGTGGGGGCCCTCAAGCGCATGGAGGAGCTCCGCGTGAGCGCGCAGCAGATGATGCAGCGCGGCGAGCGCCCGACGCCCGAGATGGAGCAGGAGCTCGACACCTTGCTCGGCACCGTGCAGTCGAACATCACCTATCAGCACGCGATCGCGGCGCAGGAGAACTTCGACAAGACGATGCTCCGCGTGAACGAATGGATCCTCGAGGGGATCAAGAAGGGCGCGGAGAGTCGGATCATCACGCTCGGATGACGACCGTGGGGGGCACGCTCATCGTCTTCGAAGGCGTGGAGGGGGCGGGGAAGACCACCCAACTCCACCGGCTGGCCGCGCGCTTGGCCGCGGCCGGGGTGCCCTGCGAGACCTTCCGCGAGCCGGGTGGGACGGCGTTGGGCGACGAGATCCGGCGCCTGTTGCTCGACCCGGCGCGCGAGCTCACGCCGCGGGCGGAGGCCCTGCTGTTCATGGCGTCGCGCGCGGAACTCGTCGAGCGACGGCTGAAGCCCGCGTTGGCGGCCGGTCGGATCGTGCTCCTGGATCGCTTCTTCCTGAGCACCTATGCGTACCAGATCTTCGGTCGCGGACTCGACGAGCGAGAGGTGCGCGCCGCGAACATGACGGCCACGGCCGGGGTCGTGCCGCAACTGACGTTGCTGCTGCGCGTCAGCGCGGAGGACGGGGTGGCCCGCGCGCTGCAGCGCGGGGCGCCGGATCGGATGGAGCAAGCGGGTGCGGCGTTCCATGCGCGGGTGTCGGACGCGTTCACGCGCTTCGAGCATCCGCTGTGGCAGGAGGCGCACCCCGAGACCGGCCCCATCCTGCCGATCGATGCGGATGGATCGGCCGACGAGGTCGAGCAGCGCATCGCCGGGGCCTTGGCGGAGGCGATCCCGGCCCTGCGGGGCGCGGTCGAGGGCTCGCGCGCATGACGCGGGGCCCCGCCGCGTTGGTCGTCGTCGCTGCGGTGATCAGCGGCGCGCTCATCGGGGGCGCGGGGCTGCTGCGCGAGGGCTTTCGGCCCACGCCGCGCGTCGAGGGCACGCGCTTGTTCGAACAGGTCTTCAGCTACGTGCGCGAGCGTTATGTGGATTCGCTCGATGCCGGCCTGCTCTACGAACGGGCGGCCGCGGGGCTCATCCGCGAACTGCGCGATCCCTACAGCGTGTACCTCGACTCGGTCCGCTTGGCACGCGTGCAGCAGAGCACGACGGGCCTCTACGGCGGCCTTGGCCTGGAGATGGACGTGCGCGAAGGCTGGGTCACGGTGGTCGCCGCGTTGCCGAACTCCCCGGCCGAGGCCATCGGCTTGCGTCCGGGTGACCGACTGGTCGAGATGGACGCCCGCTCCACCCGGGGCTGGACGATGGACGAGGCACGGCGGGCGCTGCGGGGCACGCCGGGTTCGACGGTGCAGTTGGTGATCGAGCGGCCGGGGGTCGCCGGGCGGCAATCGTACACCGTGCAACGCCAGCACGTGCTGGTGCGACCCGTGCAGCGCACCATGCTCCTGGACGCCGGCGTCGGCTATGTGTCGGTGCGCTCGTTCTCCGATTCGGCGGCCATCGAATTGGCGCACGCGGTGGACTCACTGCATCGCGCGGGCATGCGCTCGCTGGTCCTCGACCTGCGCGGCAATCCCGGCGGTCTCCTGCAGCAGGGCGCGGCGGTGGCGGAGTTGTTCCTCGACCCCGGCCAGGAGATCGTGGCGCTGCGCGGCCGCGGGGCGGACGGCGCGCGCGTGGTGACGGACGAGCGTCCGCAGCAGTGGCCCGATCTGCGCATGGTGGTGCTGATCGACCACGCCAGTGCCAGCGCGTCCGAGATCGTCGCCGGGGCGCTCCAGGACCACGACCGTGCGCTGCTCATCGGTCGGCCCACCTACGGCAAGGGCAGCGCGCAGTCCGTGTTCTCGTTCAACGGCGAGGAAGGGGGCGTCAAGCTCACCACGGCGCGCTGGTTCACCCCGTCCGGGCGCAGCCTGGAGCCCCTGCCATCGGACGATGGCAACTTCGCGATCGACGACGAGCCGCCGGCCCGGCCGGTGTTCCGGACCGACGCGGGCCGTGAGGTGCTCGGCGGCGGGGGGATCGTGCCCGATGTGCTCGCCGGCGACAGTGTGGCACCGCAGGGGCCACGGATCCTGTTCGGCGCGCTGGGCGCGGCGCTGCCCAAGCTCCGCGACGCGATCACCGCCGAGGCGATGGCGCTCACCGCGCAGGGGCAGGTCCCCGCCTACGACATGTCCATCACCGGCCAGCATCGTGCGTCCGTCCGTCAGCGGCTCGCCGCGCGCGGGGTGCGCGTGGACGATGCGGCCTGGGACGCGGGGGCGGAGTGGGTCGAGCGCATGCTCGGCAATGAGGCCGTGCGCTATGCGCTCGGACGGGCCGAGGAGACGCGGCGGATCGTGACGCGCGACCCGGTCGTGGCGCTGGCGCGTCAGCGGCTGCGAGAGTCCGGCGACATCCTCGGACTCACCGCACGCCACTAGTCAGGTCACAGGCCGCGTCCGATCGCGCCGGCGATCGCACGCAACTCCGGCATCAGCTTCGCGAACTGCTCGGTCGACAAGGTCTGGGCCCCGTCGGACCGCGCGCGGTCGGGGGTCGGGTGCACTTCGATGAGCACCCCATCGGCGCCGGCTGCCACGGCGGCGCGCGCCATCGCGGGCACATGGGCCCGGACGCCGGTGCCGTGGCTCGGGTCCGCGACGATGGGCAAGTGCGACAGGGACTTCACCACCGGGATCGCACTCAGGTCGAAGACGTTGCGCACCAGCGTGTCGAAGGAGCGGATCCCGCGCTCGCAGAGGATCACGTTGGGGTTCCCCGCCGCGAGGATGTACTCGGCACTCAGGAGGAACTCAGTGATGGTCGCCGCGAGCCCGCGCTTGAGCAGCACGGGCTTATTGAGCCGACCCACCGCCTTGAGCAGCGAGTAGTTCTGCATGTTGCGCGCGCCGAGTTGGATGCAGTCGGCATACTCGGCCACCATCTCCGCTTGGGCCTCGTCCATCGCCTCGGTGACGATCGCCAGACCGGTCTCCTGGCGTGCCGCTGCCAGGAACTGCAGGCCCTGCTCCCCCAGACCCTGGAACGAGTAGGGGGATGAGCGCGGCTTGAAGGCCCCGCCGCGGAGGGCCTTGGCGCCCGCCGCCTTCACCGCGCGGGCGGTCTCGATGATCTGCTCCTCGCTCTCGACGGAGC
The DNA here is from genome assembly GCA_964503275.1 of uncultured Gemmatimonadaceae bacterium. Lineage (GTDB taxonomy): Bacteria > Gemmatimonadota > Gemmatimonadetes > Gemmatimonadales > Gemmatimonadaceae > DASRAP01. Next base: position 40,921 of record CAZCZO010000021.1, read on the forward strand.
AGGGCCCCGCGATCACCGGGACGGTCCCGCCCCCGAACACGACCCCGGGTGCGATCGTGATCTCGCTGTTCTCGTGCTTCCACTCACGCGAGACCTGCTTGAACGGCTTGCTGACATGCAGGACCTGGCCGACGCCGTCCATCGCCTCGATGTGAGCGCCGTCGACGCGCCCATCGTTGCCGATCAAGCCGATGGCGGTGCGTTGCGCACCGGGCATCGGGACCGCCTCGTACCCCATCGCCTTGATGGCCGCGCAGACCGCGTCGATCTGCGCCTCCGTGGCGCCCTGTTGCATCACGACCAGCATCGATCACTCCTCGAGTTCGAACGTGCTCCCATCGTCGGCGACGATGCAGGGCCCGGGCCAGCGTGCATGCACGCGGGCCGGGATGTCCTCGGCCAGGACAGGAGGGTACAAGTGCGTCAGGACCAGGGTGCCCGGCTGCACCATGGTCGCCAGGGTCGCGGCGCGCTCTGGCGTGAGGTGGCCGGGGATCGCCATCGTCTCGGGCAGCGAACACTCCGAGAGCAGGACGGTGCACCCCTTCGCCCACGCGGCGAACGCCGCGTCCAGGTCCGTATCGCCGGTATAGACGAGCCGTGCGCGTCCCCGCGTCACACAATATGCCACGCTCTCGGGGGTATGCGGTACTGGGTGCGCGTGCAACGACACGCCGTCGCCCAGGTCCATGGACAGGTCCGGCCCGAGCTCGATGACCTGCAGTGGGAACCCTGGCGCGAGCAGGCCGTCGCCGTGTGCCGCTGCCACGCGCTGTAGCCACGCGTCGGTCCCGACCGGACCGATGAGCACCAGCGGCGTGCTCCGCGGCGGCAATTGGCCCCAGCGCAGCGCCACGAGCAGGGCCGGCAGCTCCCCGACGTGGTCGTAGTGGAAGTGGGTCAGGGCGACGTGGGTGACGTCGCCCCACGGCAGGCCCAGGTGGCACATGCGGGTGAGCACGCCGTGACCACAGTCCAGCAAGAGCCGGACCTCGCCGGCGCGCACCCAGTGACCGGGTGCGGCGCGGGTCGCGCTCGGCGCCGCACAGCCGCTCCCGACCACGGTCAGCTGCACTCAGCGCCCCCGGAACACGATGCGCCGCAGTTCTTGCTCGCCGTCGGCGCGGAAGCGCACCAGGTAGATCCCCGGGGGCACGGTGCGCCCGTCGTCGGTGCGGCCATCCCAGGTGAAATCCTCGTCGCAGCCACCGGCCGCGCCGCTCGGCGGGCGGCCGTAGCGACCGGGCGGCATCGGTGACGGCACCCGGGCGCTCGGCAGGAGCCGACGGACGGGCTGGCCGCGCAGGTCGAGGATGTCCAGCTCAACACGCCCCGCGCGGGCGAGGTCGAACCACAAGCAAGTGCGGTCGACCATCGCCGTCGGGAACGGATTGGGGAAGTTCTGATACAACAGGGTCGCGAGGGGCGCGTCCTCGCTGCGGATCACGAAGGAGGCCGCGCTGCTCACGACCAGTTCCTCACCGGTCGCGGGAAACCGCGCGAGGATCCTCCACCGATACGATGCGTTGGCTTCGAGTGGCTCGACCGTGGTGAAGGACTGCTCGGGCGTTCGTGCGACGACGACGGGCGCCGACAGTGGGGCGGCTTCGACCGTCAGTTCGAACTCCCAGCCGGGGAGGGGGGCCGGGATCGTCGAGGCACGCCACGAGAACGTCGGGAACTGCGTCTCGAGCGACTGTCCGACCGGGTTGTTCGGCGCGAGCAGGGTCAGATGTGGACCCGCGAAGCGCGGGCCCACGGTCTGCGACGGAAAGACGCCGACCCGTGCCGTGAGCGCCACCGCCCGCCAATACAGCGGTACACCGACGGGCAGCAGGCGCGGAATGGCGACGGTCGCGACGGTGCCGTCCACGGTGGTGTCGGCCAGGATCGCCCCGTCATTGAAATCGGCCATCGTGGCCAGCTGGATCTGCAGCCGGATGGGCAGATCGACCGCCTGGAAATTCTGCGCCCGCACGGTGAACACCGGCGCCGCCACGCTCAGCGGGTTGCCGGTCGGTCCGTCGATCGTGACCGTGGGCGCCTGCGCGCCCAGCGCCGAACTCAGCGCCAGGGCAGCGCAGAGTCCCCGTACCGCGCGGCGGATCACGCCGCTGCCGGTCCGTCCACGGCCGGACCGCCGCGCATGCGCACTGAGACCAGCGAGGATACGCCGGGCTCCTGCATCGTCACACCGTACACGGCATCCGCCGCCTCGGTCGTGGTCCGCGGGTTGTGCGTGATGACGATGAACTGGGTGCGCTGCTTGAACTCGTTGATCATCCGCACGAAGCGGCCGATGTTCGCATCGTCCAGCGGAGCGTCGACCTCGTCGAGCAGGCAGAACGGGCTCGGCTTGGTGAGGAAGATGCCGAACAGCAGCGACAGCGCGACCAGCGCCCGCTCACCGCTCGACAGCAGGTGGATGCGCTGCGTCTTCTTGCCGCGCGGCGAGGCGTGCACCTCGATGTCGCACTCGAGTGGCGCCGACGGATCGGAGAGCCGCAGGTCGCACTCGCCGCCCCCGAACAAGGTCAGGAAGATCTGCCGGAAGTTCTCGCGCACGTTGTGGAACGTCGCGAGGAAGAGCTCGCGTGCCGTCGTGTCGATCTCGCGGATCGCCTGCTGCAGCGTGCGCTGGGCCTCGGCGAGGTCGGCCCGCTGGCCCTGCAGGAAATCCAGCCGCTGTTGTTCTTCGGCGTGCTCCTCGACCGCCAACGGATTCACGAGTCCGAGCGCGTCCAGCCGCCCCCGCACATCCTCGGCCTCAGCACGCAGGGTGACGAGGTCGCCCTCGACGGCCTCGTACCCCTCGTAGAGCTCGGCCAAGGGGCGCCGCCACTCCGCCTCGAGGCGCTCCCGGATGAGCGAGCGCCGCGCCGAGAGGTCCCGGTGCTCGAGTTCGGCCTCGTGGGTGCTGGCCGCGACCGCCGTGGCCGCATGCCGTGCGGCATCGAGGGCGTGGTCCGCCTCGACCACCTGCTCACCGGCGTCCCGGACCGCCTGCTCCGCGAGGGCGAGCTGTTGCTCGACGTCCACCAGCGAGGCCCGACGCGACGCGATGGTGAGCTGCGACTCCGCGAGCTGACGTGCCAAGGTCGCGTCGACCTCCGCCAGCTGGGCCAGCTCGGCGGCCAGCGACTCGAGGCGATGCGCGTAGGTCTCGCCCTCGGCTGCGAGGCGCTGCTCACGCTCGAGGATCACCTGTTGCTGGGCCCGCGCGGCGGCGTGCGCCACATTCGCGGCCATCCGGGCCTCACGCGCCTCTTCGACGGTGTGCTCGGCCGCGGCGACCTCGCCGCGCGCCTCCTCCGCGCCCGTGTGCGCCAGCAGGAGCGCCTCGCGTTCGGTCGCGACCGAGGCCTCGATGTCCTGCAGGCGGCTCGCGAGCGCCTCGCGACGCTCGGCGAACTTCGCGTACTGGCCTTCCGCTTCTGCCAATAGGCGGGCGGCGCGGCCGACCGCCGCCTCGGCGCCCGCCGCCCGCGCCTCTGCCGCGGCCCGCTCACGCGTCGCCAGCTCACTGTGCTGCTGCGCCTCACGCAGGGCCGCTTCGGCGGCCGCGCGCGCCAAGGTCGCGGCCTCCGCGTTCGTCACCGCTGCCGTCTGCTCACGCTCGGCCTGCTCGAGATCCTGGCGCAGCTGCGTCAGCTCGGCACGCCGCTGCAGCGGACCGGCCGTGTCGTTCGAGGCCGGCAGCCACACCGCGCCACGGGCATCGCGGAATCCGTCGGCGCCGAACACCCGGACATCGCCCAGCAGGGCTCGCACCCAGCGTCCGACGCTGCCCTCGGACTGCACGCGGGCGGCGAGGTCGTCGATCCCCGCGGCGAGCTCCGGGGCGGCGTCGAGGGGCAGGAGCAACAGGGCACCGGGACGCGCGTCGCGATGCCAGTCCCGCACGGCCGCCGCGGTCTCGGCATCGCGCACCACCACGGCGTGGATGGTCGCGCCGAGGAAACGCTCGACCAGTGAGGCGGCGGCGGTGTCGGCCGAGACGTAGTCCGACAGCGGCCCCACGATCGCCCCGGCGCCGAAGCGCTCGCGTTCCGCCAGCAGGCGCGCGGCGGCCGGCGCGAGGCCGACCCGTTCGCGGTCCAGTTGGTCGAGCGCTTGGACGCGGCCGCGCAAGGCGGTCGCACGCGACTCGGCATCGCGCATCGCCCCCCGCGCGGCGGCTTCGTCGTCGCGTGCGGTCACGGCCGCGGTGCGGGCGGCCGCGAACGACGCCTCCGCGGCTTCGTGCGCCGCCCGTGCCGCGTCGGCGGCGTGCCGGGCCGCGGCCTGCGCCTGCTCGGCCTGCGCGAGTGCATCGCGCAACGGTGGCAACTCGTCGTCGAGGCGCGACAGCCGCTCGGCGAGTTCCTCCCGCTCGCGCTCGGCGCCTTCGTGATCGAGCTCCAAGCGGCGGACCGCATCCTCACGCTGACGGATGGCCCGGTCCACCGCCAGCAAGCGCTCCCGTGCGCTCATCAGCGCGGCGCGCGTCTGCTCGGCGACCGCTTCGCGCTCCGCCAGTGTCTCGGCCGCGCCGGCCACGGCCTCCTCGGCGGCGCTGCGCTCGGCGGCGACCGTGGCCGCTTGCTCGGCGACGCGATCGCGCTGCAGGCTACCCGTCTCGCGCTCGGCCTCCGCGCGTCGGCGGCGCTCCATCGCACTGCGTTGCTCGGCGTCGGCCACGGCCAGCTGCCGTTCGATGTCCGCCACCGCTTGCCGCTGCTCGCTCAGCACCCGGGCCAGCGTGTTGCGCTGCGCGTCGGCGGCCTCACGCGCCTCGTGCGCCGCATGGCGGGCCGCTTCGGCCGCTTCCACCCGCTGCGACGACTCGGGCGCGTCGGCCCGGAGCGCGGCCAAGGTCGTCTCGAGCTGTGCGAGGCGATCGGCGGTGTCCGCCATCTCGGCCTCGGCAAGCGTCAGCTCGAGCGCCAGCCGCCGCCGCATGAGGTCCGCGTGCTGCTCGGCCCGCTTGCGCTGCCGTGCCAGCGACCGCACCAGGGTGGACTTCTCCACCAACAGGTCGTCGATCCGTTGCAGATCGTGCGCGGTCTCCTCAAGCCGCCGCGCGGTGGTGCGTCGCCGGTCGCGGTACAGACTGACGCCGGCCGCTTCTTCGAACAGCTCACGCCGCTCATCCGGCCGGTCGGACAACAGCGCGTCGATCATCCGCGACTCGATCACGACGCCTGCGTCCGTGCCCAGCCCCGTGCCGCGCAGGAGGTCGTGGATGTCGCGCAGTCGGCAGGGCTGATTGTTCAGCAGGTACTCGCTCTCGCCCGAGCGCGACAATCGCCGCGTGATCACCACCTCGCCGAACGGGATGGGGAGTTCACCCGCGCTGTTGTCGAAATGCAGCGAGACCTCCGCGACGTTCACGGGCCGCCGCGCCGTGGAGCCCTGGAAGATCACCTCTTCCATCTTCGCCCCGCGCAGCGCCCGGGCGCGCTGTTCGCCCAGGACCCAGCGCACGGCGTCGGACACGTTCGACTTGCCGCAGCCATTGGGGCCGACGAT
>CAZCZO010000022.1:0-14365 GCA_964503275.1 uncultured Gemmatimonadaceae bacterium
GGGCCGAGCTCACGGGCGGCGCGGCGACGACCGGCGTCGCGGCTGGCGGCGCGGCGACCGGGGCCGCGGCCACCGGCGTCGGCGCCGCCGCAGCGCCCCCTCCGACCTGGAGGCGCGCCACGAGGGCCCCCACCGGCACCGTCTGCCCTTCCGTGACCAGGATCTCCGCGATCACGCCCGCACTGGGGGCCGGGATCTCCGCGTCGACCTTGTCGGTCGAGATCTCGAACATGGGTTCGTCGCGCTTGACCGTGTCGCCCAGCTTCTTGAGCCAGCGCGACAGGGTACCCTCTGCGATCGACTCCCCCATCTGGGGCATCAACACGTCCTCGAAAGCCACGGACGGGACCTCTCTGCTATGAGTTGGGGCGCGCCGCGTCGCGATCCTTCGCTGACTGCCGCACCCGATTCAGGACCAACACCGGCAGGGTCACGGCCCCGATGGCCGCGCCCCATGCTGCATAAATGTACCAGTCGCACGCCGGGATGTCTTGGCAGACGGGTCCGCGGGTGATGCGCTGCACCGCCAGCGACACCAACGCCCCGACCATCGCCATCGAGAATCCCCCGACCACGAAGGAGAAGCACCCCAGGCCAGCGAGGCGCGCCTTGTGGTCGACCGCCGCGAGTTCGTCGTCCGTCGCCATGCTCAGTACCGGGCGAGCCGCCGCACGGCCGTCACGATGTCGGCGACCTGCGGCAGCACGTAGTCTTCGAGCGTGGGCGCGAACGGGAGCGGCACGTCGTGCGCGGTCACGCGGAGCACCGGGGCATCCAGCCACTCGAAGCAGAGTTCGTTGATCCGCGCCGCGATCTCGCCCGCGATCCCCCCCGTGCGCGTATCCTCGTGCACGACGAGGACGCGATTGGTACGGCGCACCGTCTCGACGATCGCCTCGTCGTCCATCGGCGACAGCGAGCGGAGGTCGATGACCTCGACGTCGATGCCCTCCGCCGCCAGGACCTCAGCGGCCTCGAGCGACTTCCACACCGTGGCCGCATAGGTGATGATCGAGACATCGCGTCCCGACCGCGCCACCCGGGCCTTGCCGATCGGCACGAGATGATCGCCCGGCGGCATGACCTCCTTGATGCGGCGATAGAGGTACTTGTGCTCGAAGAACAGCACGCAGTCCTCGTCGCGGATGGCCGCCTTCAGCAGGCCCTTGGCATCGGCCGCGGTCGCGGGATAGACGATCTTGAGGCCGGGCGTGTGCAGGAAGGCCGCCTCGGGGTTCTGCGAATGGAAGGGGCCGCCGCGCACATAGCCACCGGCCGGTCCGCGCACGACCATCGGGCACGGCAGGAAGGCACGGTACCGCGCCGTGGCCACGTAGTTCGTCAGCATGTCGTAGCCGCAGGAGATGAAGTCGATGAACTGCATCTCGCAGACCGGTCGCATCCCGTAATGGGCGGCCCCCGCGGCCGCCCCGATGATCGCGGCCTCGGCGATCGGCGTATCGATGACGCGCGTGGGGCCGTACTTGGCGTGCAGGCCTTCGGTGACCTTGAAGGCCCCGCCGTAGGCCCCGATGTCCTCGCCCAACAGGAACACGTTCGCGTCGCGCGCGAGCTCCTCGTCGAGCGCCTCGCGGATCGCTTCGAGATACGTGATCTCGGCGCTCATACGCCCTCCTTGTACCAGTGGGGGGCCACCTGTGGCGGGTCGGCATACACCCCGTGCAGCGCCTCGTGGGCCTCCGGGAAGGACTCGTGTTCCACGGCGTCACTCGCGGCCTCGACCTCGGCCTGACAGGCGGCATCGATCGCGGCGAACTCCGCGTCGCTCACGCCGTCCTCCGCGCGCAACACCGCCATGTAGCGGTCGATGGGGTCATTCGTGGCCGCCCAACGCTCGGCCTCGCCGTCGGGGACGTAGGACATGTTGTCGTGCTGCGCGTGGCCGGTGCGTCGGTACGTGAGCAGCTCGATCAACGTGACGCCCTCACCGCGCCGCGCCCGCTCCACCGCGGTGCGGGTCACGTCGTGCACGGCGAGCACATCGTTGCCGTCGGCCTGCACCCCGGGGATGCCGTAGCCGATGGCCTTGTCCACGAAGGACGCCGCGGCCGTCTGCGAGCGCGTCGGGGTCGAGTAGGCGTACCCGTTGTTCTCGATGATGCACACGAGCGGCAACCGCTGCACCGCCGCGAAGTTGAGTCCCTCGTGGAACGCCCCCGTCGAGGTCGCGCCGTCGCCGAGGTACACGAGGACCACCCGCGGCTGCTGCCGCAGTTTGAACGACAGCGCGACGCCCGCCATGACGGGGATCATGTCGCCCAAATGCGAGATCTGACCGATGAAGCCCCGCTCGAGGTCGCCGAAGTGGATGTTCAGCTCCCGGCCGCGCGTGGGCGACTGCGCCGTCGCCCGGTACTGTCGGATGACCTCGGTCGGCGTGGCCCCTTTGACCAGCATCGACCCCAGATTGCGGATCAGCGGGGACAGGACGTCCTCGGGGCGCAACGCGAACGCGCTGCCGACCGCATCGGCTTCCTGGCCCAGCGAGCGGAACAACCCGCCCACGAGCTTCGACTGACGATACAGGACGACGAGGCGCTCTTCGAGGGTGCGCGTGAGGCGCATCCAGCGGTACAGCGCCACGCGCTGGTCGCGTGACAAGGGAGTCGTCATGGACCGGCTCAGTACGACGCGCTGAATACGTGCTGCGGATCGTCGGCCTGATGCAACCGGACGAAGTACTGCTTCACGTTGCGGTCGAGCCGACTCTCGCCCATCTGGTCGGTGTGCGCCTCGACCAAGGTGTAATGCCCCCCCTCCATCCGCACCGTGAGGCGCACGGTGCCGAGCGCGCCGGCGAAGGTGCGCCCCCGCGGCGCCTGAGCCGTCGAGGCGAGACCGAGCGTCGGGAAGAACGCATCGGCCTCGGCGAGGACCGCGTCGGGATGTCCGTGACAGCGATGGAAATGCTTCACTGGATCACTGCCGTTCGTTGTGGATGGTCTGCATCCAGTCCTGTCGCTGCAGCCGGGAGGTCGAATCCCGACGGAACTGGATGGCGACCGCCCAGTCCCCCGACGTGATGAACCGCAACTTGGCGGTGTAGGCGCCCGACTCAGCGGTCGGTTCGAGCGAGTCCCAGGTGTTCGCGCCGTCCCGGCTGGTCGCGAACACCCGCCCCTCCCCCTGTTCGATCGGCTCCCCGGTCTTCTTGTCGCGGACCACCACCTTGTAGATCACGGCCTCGCGGGCCGTCGGCGGCGAGGGATCCGTGGAGATGCGCATCTGGAAGTCGTCCGTCCAGATGCGCATGTCCGTCGCACTGCCCTGCGCGGGGCCACAGGCCGCCGCGCCGAGCACGGCCAGCGAGACGATCGACGCGCGTCGCATGCTAGGAATAATACTCCAAGCCGAGGTGCGTGATCTGCTCCTCGCCCATCAGGTGCCGCAGCGTGTTCTTCAGCTTGGTCTGCTGGATGAACAGATCGTGCTCGGGCTGCAGGCCGGGCGCGGCCATCGGGCTCTTGTAGTAGAACGACAGCCACTCCTGGATGCCCTTCATGCCGGCCCGGTGGGCGAAATCGCTGAACAGGGCGAGGTCGAGCACGATCGGGGCAGCGAGGATCGAGTCGCGGCAGAGGAAGTTGACCTTGATCTGCATCGGGTAGCCCATCCACCCGACGATGTCGATGTTGTCCCAGCCTTCCTTATTGTCGCCGCGCGGAGGATAGTAGTTGATCCGCACCACGTGCGAGAAGTCCTTGTACAGCTCGGGGTAGCGCTCCGGCTGCAGGATGGTGTGGAGGACGGAGAGCTTGGACTCCTCCTTGGTCTTGAACGAGGCGGGGTCGTCGAGCACCTCGCCGTCGCGATTGCCGAGGATGTTCGTGGAGTACCACCCGGCGAGCCCGAGCATGCGCGCCTTGAGGCCCGGTGCGATGACGGTCTTCATCCACGTCTGTCCCGTCTTGAAATCCTTGCCCGAGATCGGGACGCCGCGCTGGTTCGCCAGCGCGATCAGCGCCGGCGTGTCGACGGCCAGGTTCGGCGCGCCGTTGTTGAACGGCACGTCCTCCATCAGGCAGGCCCAGGCGTAGAGCATCGACGGGGCGATGTCATCATGATCCTCCTCCATGGCCTGCTCGAACGCCGCGATGGTCTCGTGCACCGCCGACAGCTTGATGAACACCTCGGTGGAGCCGCACCACACGGCGACGAGACGATCGCAGCCGTGCGCCGCCTTGAAGTCGCGGATGTCCTGCCGCAGCTGCTCCGCGAGGTCCCGCTTGTTGCGCCCCGTCTTGACGTTGCTGCCCTGCAGGCGCGTGACGTAGCGCTGATCGAAGACCGCGGGCATCGGTCGGATGCCCGAGAGGAAGTCCTTGAGCGGCTCCAAGTGCTTGTCCTCGAGGACGCCCGCCTTCTTCGCCGCGGTGTAGGCGTCGTCGGGGATGGGATCCCAGCCGCCGAAGACGATGTCGTCGAGGCCCGCGAGCGGCACGAAATCCTTGATCAGCGGCGACCGCTGCTCGGTGCGCTTGCCGAGGCGGATCGTCGCCATCTGCGTCAGCGAACCGACCGGCGCCGTCAGGCCGCGGCGGATGCTCTCGACGCCCGCGATGAACGTCGTGGCGACCGCCCCCATCCCGGGGGTCAGGATGCCAAGCTTGCCGGTCGCGGGACGGATGGTCGAGGGCGGCGCGGGAGGGGTGCTAGGGGGCAACGGTGTGTTCTCCAGGAAGAATGACCGACGCCACCAGGGTCGGCGGCTCGGGGGAGGTCGGAAGGCTGTCGGTGGTGGTGGACTGATACACGAACTGCATACGCTGGTACACGGTCACCCAGGCGGTGACGGTCAGCACGACCATCACCACGCGCAACACGAGCCCGTCCAGCGCCAAGCCGAAGAAGGCCTGCGGCGCGGAGAGGAGCACGACGCGCTCGGGCCGCTGCAGCAGACCGACCTTGGCATCCACGCCGAGCGCCTCGGCGCGCGCCCGGGTGTACGAGGTGACGAACGCGCCGATCACCCCGGCCACGGTCACGGCGACCATTGCCGGGCTGCGATGCAGCGGATCCATCGCGTAGAAGATGGCGATACCGCCCAGGATCGCGCCGTCGGCCACCCGGTCCAGGGTCGAGTCGTAGAAGGCGCCGAAGCGGGTGGCTCGGCCCGAGCGCCGCGCCACCATGCCATCCAGCACATCGAAGACCGCGGTGAGCCCGAACACCCAGGCGCCCGCCCGGATGTGCCCGAACGCGAACAACCCCCCGGCCAGCACCGTGCACACGGTGCCCACCGTGGTGATGGTGTTCGGGCTCACGCCGTGGCGAATGAGCCAGCGCGCGAGCGGATCCGCGAGCTGGACATAAGCCTGCTGCAATCGGTCCCAGAGCACCTTCATCAACGACTGCGACGCATTCGGGGGGATTCGCGTGGAGGGCGGAACAACGCCAATCTTGAAAGTTACGCGAAAGTGACGGCGTCGAGCAATGCGGCCGCGCTCAGCGGTACAGCAAGTAGGGCCGGACCCGTTGCTGCCAGCGCACCACCTCACCGAGCCAGCGGTCGATCACCGCGTCCGGATCATCGCCCGCGAGCAGCCGGACGCGGTCCGCCGGAGCACCCCACCGCAGGTCGAAGGAGGCGTCGGTCAGCCGCAGGGAATCGCCATGCGTCTGACCCAGCACGCCGAGGATGGCCGCCCCGACCCGGGCCACCTGGAGCCGGTCGCGATCCAGCACATCCATCCGCACCCCAGGCAGACGCCGCCCAGGGTACTTATTGTCGCCGGGCCGATCCGGGGTGAAGTGCTCGGCGACGAAGCGCACCCCGGCCAAGCCGCGGTCCTCCAGCGCCTCGGCGACCGCCTTCGCGTCGAGCCACGGCGCCCCGAAGCGGGTGAACGCCGCGTCCGTCCCCCGCCCGACCGACACGTTGGACCCCTCGAAGGCCACCAAGGCGGGATACAACAATGCGCTGGTCAGGGTCGGAATGTTCGGCGACGGCCGGACCCAGGGGATGGGTGTCTCGTCCCACCACATGGAGCGCGTCCAGCCTTGGACACCGACGACGTGCAAGTCCGCCCCGAGCGCGAGCTCCGCGTCGAGCCAGCGGGCGAGCTCCCCCATCGTGAGGCCGTGCCGGAGCGGCATCGGGTACAGCGCGTAGGCCCGACCGGGCCGACCCGGCGCCGGATCGAGGGGATTGGCCAGGACGCTGTCGAGGAGCGGCCCTTCGGCCCGTGCCCCGGTGAGCGGATTGGGGCGGTCCAGCACCACCACACGCATGCCGAGTCGGGCGGCGGCGCGGATCGCGTACAGCGTGGTCCCTACGTAGGTCCAGGTCCGGGTGCCGATGTCGAAGAGATCGATCACCAGCACCTCGATCCCGGCCAAGAGGGAGTCCGGTGGCGGGATGGCGGCCGAGGTGTACAGCGAGTGCACCGGCAGTCCCGTGCGCGTGTCCCGCCCGCTCTCGACGAACTGCCGGTCCTCGGTCCCGCGGATGCCATGCTCCGGCGAGAACAGCGCGACGAGCTCGGCCCGTACGGTGGGCGCGGCCGCATGCAGCAGGTCGACCGTCGATCGCCCGTTCTCGTCGACGCCAGTCTGGTTGGTGATCAGCCCGACCCGAAGGCCTCGGATCAACGACAGGGAGTCCCGCAGGAAGACGGTGACCCCGGGCCGGACGTCGCTGCCACGGCCCGCCTGCGCGGGGGCCGAGGTGACGGGGCGGCTGCAGGCCGCGAGCCACAGGAGCAGGGCCAGACGGGGGAACGTTCGCATACCACAAGATGGTACACTCTGCACCGCGCTGCCCCAACGGCTTTACCTCGCGACCGGAATCATGTAGTATTCCGATAGACCCTCTTGGAGATTGTCCGATGACCGCAGTCAACGCACCCGAGACCGTGCTGACGCTCACGCCCGCCGCCTGTGCGGAAGTGCAGAAGTTCATGGTCGCCGAGAACGTCCAGCCCGATGTCGGCGGGCTGCGTGTGGCCGTCCAGCCGGGTGGCTGCAGCGGCTTCAAGTATTCGCTGCTGATCGAGGACGCCATGGCCGAAGACGACACGGTGCTCCCGATGGACGGCTTCCGCGTGTTCGTGGACCCGTTCTCGATGCAGTATCTGGGCGGCGTGATGGTCGACTACGTGACGTCGATGCAGGGGTCGGGATTCACGTTCAAGAACCCCAACGCGACCGGCGGCTGCGGCTGCGGCAGCTCGTTCTCCGCGTAGTCCTCACGAGATCGTCCGACGACCCACAGGGGGAGCGCGCTGCGCTCCCCCTGTTGCGTACCCCCCCCCATCCGCCCCCGCCGATGTCCTCCGGATTCACCGCGCTCGACGCGCTCGTCCTGGTCTGCTACCTCGTCGGCACCACCTGGCTCGGCGTGCGGCTCGGCCGGGGCCAGCGGGACGCTCGGGACTACTTCGTCGGCGGCGACCGGCTGCCCTGGTGGGCCATCTGCTTCTCGGTGGTGGCGACCGAGACCAGTGCGCTGACCTTCATCTCGATCCCGGCCTTGGCGTACGGCGGGAACCTCGGCTTCCTGCAGATCGCGCTCGGCTACCTAGTGGGGCGCATCATCGTCGCCTTCGTGCTGCTGCCGCGGTACATCGATGGCCAGCTCATGACCGCGTATGCCCTGCTCGGCGCGCGTTTCGGCGACCGCACGCGCCGCTTCGCGTCGCTGACCTTCATGGGTACGCGTGCGTTGGGGGACTCCGTGCGCGTGTTCGCGACCTCGATCCCGCTCGCGGTGATCCTCGGTGCGTGGCTCCCCGCGGGCTGGGGCACGCCCTTGGCCATCCTGATCCTGGGGGCCTGCACCGTGCTGTACACCTGGTACGGCGGCATGCGCGCGGTCGTGTGGACCGATGTCATCCAGATGTCGGTGTATCTCGTGGGCGGGCTCGCGGCGGTGGCCGTCCTCAGCGGCGCGATCTCCGGCGGATGGGCGTCGGTGTGGCAGGAGGCCGCGGCAGCCGGCAAGACACAGCTGTTCGACACGGCGTTGGTCTTGGACCGTCCGCACACGCTCTGGGCCGGGGTGATCGGGGGCGCGTTCCTCTCGATGGCGTCGCACGGCGCCGACCAGATGATCGTGCAGCGCCTGCTCGGCGCGGGGACGCTGGCGCAGGCGCGTCGGGCGTTGATCGTCAGCGGGGTCGTGGTCATCGCGCAGTTCGCCCTCTTCCTGGTGATCGGTCTGGGGCTCTGGACGTTCTACGAGGGTCGGCCCTTCGCGCAGCCGGACCGCATCTTCCCCGAGTTCATCGTGACGATGCTGCCGCCCGGCCTGACCGGGCTGGTGGTGGCCGCCCTGCTCGCGGCCGCGATGAGCACGATCTCGAGCTCGCTGAACGCCCTCGCGGCCTCGACGACGCACGACCTCTGGTTGCCGCTCGCGCGGCAACGCCCGTCCGATGACACGGTCCTCCGCATGGCGCGGCGCTTCACGTTGCTGTGGGCCGTCGTGCTCGTCGGCGGGGCCTTGCTGTATCGCACGGAGGGCACACCGGTGGTGGTGATCGCGCTCAGCGTGGCATCGTTCACGTACGGCGCCTTGCTGGGCGGCTTCTTCCTCGGGCTGCTGTGGCCTCGGGCCATGCAGCGGGACGCGATCGGGGGGATGACGATCGGGCTGGTCGCGATGGCGCTGGTCGTCTTCGCGCGCCCGCTCTCGGGGTGGGTGCCCGCCCTCTCCGCGCCGCTGGCGCCGCTGACCGGGATCGCCTGGCCGTGGTTCGTGCTGATCGGCACGACGATTACCTTGCTGTCCGGTATGGTGCTCTCCCTTCTTCCGGTGGCCGCGCGGCCCGGGACATCCCCGTCATGACAGAACGCACGATCATCGCCGGTGTGGACGGCGGCGGCAGCAAGACCCGGATCCTGATCGGGGACGACGAAGGGCACACCTTGTCGACCGCGGTGGTCGGCCCGAGCGCGGTGCATCCCGACGGCATCGGCGACAGCGCCACCGTGATCGCCGAGGGCGTCCGCGCCGCACTGGTGTCGGCCGGCCTGCCGAACGTCGCGCCGCGGATGCTCTGCGTCGGTGTCGCCGGTGCCGGCCGCGAGACCGCGCGCCACGCCCTGTGGCAGGCCTTGGTCGAAGCCGACATCGCGGAGGATGTGTTCGTGACCACCGACGCCGGGATCGCGCTGGACGACGCGTTCGGCGACGGCCCGGGCATCCTCCTGATCGCGGGGACGGGCTCAGTCGCCTTCGGGCGTGGCCCGACGGGCTCGGCGGATCGCTGCGGCGGCTGGGGGGCGGTGCTGGGCGACGAAGGCAGCGGACTGTGGCTCGCGCGCCGCGCGCTGAGTGCGGCGACCGCTGCGGCCGATGGCCGCGAAGGGGAGACCGCCTTGCTCGGGGCGCTGATGACCGTCACCGGCTGCGACGACGCCGCCGACCTCATCCCGTGGGCGGCCGCGGCCTCGACGGACGAGATCGCGGCCCTCGCTGCGGTGGTCCTGCGTACGGCCGAGGCGGGGGATCTGCGCGCCAACACGCTCTCGACCTTCGCGAGTGAGGAATTGGTCCTCCACGTACGCACGCTCGCGCGACGGCTGTTCGGCGATGAACGCGCGGCCATCCCGGTCGCCCTCACGGGGGGCCTCATGGACCGTGGCTCGCTGTTGAAGCGCTTGGTCGAACATCGCCTGCGGTCGGCGGTCCCCGGCGCGCAGGTCCGCCACGAGTCCGTGGATGCCGCACGGGGGGCCTTGCGTGCGGCCCGCCGCCTCGTCGGGGTGAGTTGAGCGTGCGGCCGAACGCGGTGCGCACGGCGCGCTTCACCGAGTCCGTGATCCGCGGGATGTCCCGCCTGGCCGCGCAGCACGGGGCGGTCAACCTCGCCCAAGGGTTCCCCGACTTTGCGATGCCGGCCGCGATGAAGGCCGCGGCGATCGGCGCCATCGAGGACGATGTCAATCAGTACGCGATCACCTGGGGCGCCAAGCCGTTGCGCGACGCGATCTGTGCGCGCTATGCCGCGCACTATGGCATGCCCGTCGATCCCGAGACGGAGATCACGGTCACCTGCGGGGCGACCGAGGCGATGGCCTCCGTGGTCCTCGCGCTGCTCGACCCGGGTGACGAGGTCATCATCTTCGAACCGTTCTACGAGAACTACGGCCCCGACGCGATCCTCTGCGACGCCGTCCCGGTGTTCGTGCCGCTCGTCGCCCCCGCGTGGACCTTTGACCCCGACGCCCTCGCGCGCGCGGTCACCCCGCGCACGCGCGCGATCATCGTCAACTCGCCGCACAACCCCACCGGCCGGGTCCTGACGCGCGAAGAACTGCAGCAGATCGCGGCACTCGCGATCGCGCACGACCTGCTCGTCTTCACGGACGATCCCTACGAGTACATCCGCTACACGGGCACGCACATCCCCATCGCCACGCTGCCAGGCATGGCTGAGCGCACGGTGACGATCTCGTCGCTGTCGAAGACCTTCTCCTGCACCGGGTGGCGCCTCGGGTACGCGATCGCGCCGGCGGCGCGCACGCGCGCGATCCGCGCGGTGCACGACTTCCTGACCGTCGGCGCGCCGGCGCCGTTGCAGCAGGCCGCGGCGGTCGGCTACGCGTTCCCCGAGCGCTACTTCGATGGCCTCGCCCAGGAATACGCCGAGAAGCGGGCGTTCCTCGGCGCCGCGTTGCGCGCAGCCGGGTTCCGCTGCGAGGACCCCGAGGGCGCGTACTACTTCTTCGCGGACTTCTCGGCCATCAGTCAGGAGACGGACGTGCGATTCGCGGAGCGCCTGGTCACCGACATCGGCGTGGCGACCGTGCCGGGATCGAGCTTCTACCGCCCCGGCGCGGTGGAGGGCCAGCGCTATGTGCGCTTCGCCTTCTGCAAGTCGATGGCCACGCTGGAACGCGCCGCCGAACGGCTGTCGCGGCTCTGATGTCGCCAGCGCCGTCGCTCGCCGACGCCGTCGCTGCGCTGCGTGCGGGACGACTCGTCGCGTTCCCGACCGAGACCGTGTACGGCCTCGGGGCCGATGCGTCCCGTGACGACGCGATCCGTGCGGTCTTCGACGCGAAGGGGCGCCCGAGCGACAATCCGCTGATCGTGCATGGCGCGACCCTCGCAGCGCTCGAGCCCATCGCCGTGTTCGATGCCCGCGCGCGCCGCCTGGCCGCGACCTGCTGGCCCGGTCCGTTGACGCTGGTCCTTCCCGCGCAGCCGGGCGTGTCGTCGCTGGTCCGCGCTGGCCTGCCGACGGTCGCTGTGCGGGTGCCGGACCACCCGGTCGCACTGGCGCTCCTCGAGCAGGCGGGGCCGCTGGTGGCACCCAGTGCGAACCGGTCGGGGCGGCCGAGTCCCACCACGGCGCAGGCGGTCTCTGCTGAGCTCGGGACCTCCGTGGCGATGGTGCTCGATGGCGGTCCCTGTCGCGTCGGCATCGAGTCGACGGTCCTGGACCTCTCCGGGCCCGTGGCGCGCATCCTGCGACCGGGCGCCATGGACGCCGCCACCCTGCGGGGGATCCTCGACGCCGATGTGATCGACGCGAGCGTGGGGGCCGCCCCCGAGGACGCGGAGCGCCCGCGCGCGCCGGGCCTCAAGTACCGTCATTACGCACCCAGTGTCCCGGTGCGGATCTTCCCGGCGCCGCCCGCGGCGGGTGCCTTGCCCGCCGGAACACTGGTCCTCACGACCGAGCGGCACGCCGCCAGCTTCGACCATGCCGACGTGGTGCTCGTGGACTCCGCATCGCTCTACGCCTCGTTCCGTCGGGCGGAGGACGAGTCGCGTCCGGCGATCGCGGTCGTGGCGGAGGCGTCGGAACTCCCCGCCGCGCTGTGGGACCGGATCCAACGTGCGGCCCGCGGCTGAGGGCACCCTTGCCCATCGACGGTCCCGCGGAGGTATTTGAACATCTCCCACGTCAGAGCGCCCCGTGTCCCGACTCCTGCCCCTCCCTGCCCTGCTGGCGACCGCCCTCGTCGCCGCGGCGTGTCAGCGCAGTGCCACGCCATCGACCACCGCCTCGCCGAGTCCGGCGACTGCCCGCGCGTCGGGCAGCGCCGCCGCGCCCGACGCACGGCTCGTCGCGCAGGGTGACTCGATCTTCAAAGCGATCTCGTGCGCGCGCTGTCACGGTGCGACGGGCGAGGGATCCGAGACCGGGCCGAGCTTGGTGAGCGGCCCATGGCTGCACGCGGACGGCTCGCTGACGTCGATCGCGGCGATCATCGTGTCGGGCGTCCCGCGGGAGGCGCTGAAGGGCGAAGGCCGCACGCGAGCGATGGGTGCCCGCGGCGGCCCGGCGAACCTCAGCGATGCGCAGGTCCAGGCGGTGGCGTCCTACGTGTTCACCATCTCGCGCGCGAAGCGCTGAGACCGAACTGCGGTCGGCATCACCAGTCCGCGCGCACCGTTCGGTGATGCGCGCGGACGCTGCCGCCGCGCGGTGATCAGCCCTTCGGGATGACCGCGAGACACTCGATCTCGACGGTCGCGTTCGGGACCACCAAGGCCTTCACGACGACCGTGGAGCGGGCCGGCGGCGAGTCCGGGAAGAACGCACGATACGCCTGGTTCATCCCGCCGAAGTCGGCGACCTCGGTGAGGAACACCGTGCACTTGATGGCATTCGCCATGCTCGTGCCGGCGGCCTCGAAGACCTTGGCGGTGTTCTCGAGAGCCCGCGTGGTCTGCTCTTGGATCGTGGCGTTCGGATTCTCGCGCGACGTACCGAGCTGGCCGGAGGCGTACACGATGTCCCCGACGCGGATGCCCGGCGTGAGCGTCGCCGACGCGGACTGCCCGGGCGGGATGACGGGCACGCGGTTGGAGGCCTGCGCAGCGAGTGACGCGGCCGAGGTCGCGAGCAGGGCGGAGAGGATGAACGTGCGGGTCATCGGCGTCGTCGGTGAGAGAGTGAACAGGGGCGTACGACTCAGCGCTGCCGCGCCTCTTTGACCTCGAGGCGTGCGGCTCGCAGCGCGGCGGAATCCGGGGCCAGCGGGCGCGGGCCGCTCGGCATGCCGTTCGCTTTCATCAGGTACGCGACGATGTCGGCGTACTGCTGCCGGGTCAGCGAACCGGGATTCTCCTCGGGCATGGTGTTGCGGATGCTCTCGAACAGCTCCAGCGCCGAGCGCCCGTTCCACGAGAAGCGGAAGTCCTCGTTGCTGTGGTCCTTCACGGAGTGGCACTCACCGCACTCGCGCTTGTACACCGCCTCACCGCGCGTCGCTTGATCCAATGTGTAGCGCCCGGACGTGCTCGCCGTCTGCGCTGCCACGACGGAGGCGGAGGCGGTGAGGAGAAGCGACGGAAGCGCGATCGAGAGCAGCCGGGCCATAGCGAGACGTTGGACGTGAGGTGACTGGTCCAAAATTGCCCCGCGCGCCGAGCCACCGCAACCGTCGCCGGCGGGCCGCGGGTGATTTGCGGTCCGCGTTCCCCTCAGCGAATATTGGCCAGTCCCTCGGCTCCCTCACACCCCAGCTCACCGTGCCACACGACTCGCCTCCGGTGCCCACTGCGGTCGATCGTCGCAACTTCCTCAAACAGAGTGCGGGCCTCGGGGTCACGGCGCTCGTCGCGGCAGGCTGCGGCGACGGCGCTCCCGCCACCGAAGTCGTTCCCGGCGTCCTGCCGGCCCCGCGGCCACCACTGCTCGGCGGCGACCGCGGGCACATCGTGATCATCGGAGCGGGCTCGTGGGGCACGTGGACCGCCTATGAATTGCTCCGACGCGGCGCGCGGGTCACGCTCATCGATGCCCTGGGCCCGGGCAACTCCCGCTCGACGAGCGGCGACGAGACCCGCGGCATCCGATCGAGCTACGGCAACATGGCCGTCGGCGAGCTGTGGATGCGCTGGGCGCGTGAGGCGATGACCCGCTGGCAGGCCTGGGATGACGAGTGGAGCCGGGACCAGCGCCTGAACCTGTTCTTCAAGACGGGCGACCTGATCCTGCGGGCGCAGGACGAACCGTTCACCACGCGCACCCGCGAGCTGTGGACGCAGCTCGGGATTCCGCACGAGGTGTTGACGCCCGACGAAGTGCGGTATCGGTGGCCCGTCATCAACGTCGATGACATCAAGGTCGCGCTCACCGAGCCGGACGCCGGCGTGGTGCGGGCGCGTCGCTCGGTGCAGGCCGTGGCCGACGTCGTCGAACGGCTCGGCGGACGCATCGTGCTGGGCAAGGCCGCGCTGGGTGCGGCGGCGAACGGCGCGTTGGATGGCGTCACGGTCGATGGCAACGAGGTGATCCGCGGCGATGCCTATGTGTTCGCCTGCGGCCCGTGGCTCCGAACGCTGTTCCCCGAACTGATGGGGCGGCGCATGCGGACGCCGTTGGGCTATGTCGTGTACTTCGGCACACCGAACGGCGATCATCGCTTCACACATCCCAAC